>NZ_JAQQWS010000006.1:0-59247 GCF_028610675.1 Alkalihalobacillus pseudalcaliphilus | reverse complement strand
AAACCTTGGAGTAACTGAACAAAGAGGCGGTTAATGTGCAGATACTGAGGCCAAACCTTGAAGTATCTACACAAAGAAGGGGTTAATGTGCAGATACTGAAGCCAAATCTTGAATTATAAATGGAAGTGAGGATAAGTCCTTTCCAACTCAGCTCTTGATTCAATTTGGTTTTGCTTCTTTATCTATGGGTAGTTCATTATTGTTTAAATCATTTTTTTGTATGAGAAGATCACTAACCAAGAAGCCTGCATCAACCGTAGCGGAGAGAATGGGGGCGGACTCCTGCAAGAGGAAAGGGCAGGCTTTAGGTCCACTTGCGTAAGCAAGTTAGCTCAGCGCCCGCCAGAGGGTGCGTGCCCCCATTCCCAGAGCGATTCAATCGCCTTTAGTAACTTTCATATAAAACAGGAGGAATTGCAAATGGCTAGAAAATTAGAAGTTATGGGTATGGTATGTCCGTTCCCTTTAGTAGAAGCAAAAAAAGAAATCGAAGAAATGACATCAGGAGAAGAGCTTGTCATTAACTTTGATTGTACACAAGCAACAGAAAGTATCCCGCGCTGGGCTGCTGAAAGCGGGCACACAGTTACCAACTATGAAGAAGTTGGCGAAGCAGCATGGACGATTACCGTGAAAAAGAAATAATATAAAAGCTGTCCTTATGTGAGAGGGCAGCTTTTATTTCTTACTTAAGTATGAGTAGCCCCCTTGAACTCTCTATGCTCTATGTATAAAAAAGAATCTTGCTGTCCAAAATGAACAGTAAAAGCAATGGTCTGTAGCGCCGCATTGACTTTTGCATAGAATAGGGGTACACTTGCGATAATTACAAATGAAATTTGATGACGAGAAAGAGTAATGATGGGTACTTATCTACAGAGAGTTGACGATATGCTGGAAGTCAACGTTAAGACCATGATGAAAATCCTCTCCGAGAAGCGAGACTGAACGGTGTTTAAGTCTCGACGGTATTCTACCGATATATAGGACGCGTATGATGGTACGTAGTGATGATGAAATATTGAAAACCCCACTACTATGAGGTTTTTTTATTTTTCTACTAATCGAATGTTATTTGTATAAATAGCTCGATCCTACGTCCGGGATCGGGCTTTTTTGTTTGGGAAAAAGCAGAAATGGAGCTGAGGTTGATGAAAGAAACGGTTCAAGAAAGAGAAAGTCGTTTACGTAAGCTATGGCAGGAGGAAAAGACGTTTCAACAGTCTATTAAAAACCGTCATGGTCAAAAAAGCTATGTGTTTTATGAAGGACCACCAACAGCAAATGGTATGCCACATGCTGGTCATGCGTTAGGAAGAACGATGAAGGATTTTGTTGCTCGTTATAAAACGATGCAAGGTTACCAAGTATTACGTAAAGCTGGCTGGGATACACATGGTTTGCCGGTTGAATTAGAAGTAGAGAAGCAATTAAAAATCCGAGGTAAAGATGAAATTGAACAATACGGTGTGGAGAAATTTATCCAAAAGTGTAAAGATAGTGTCTTTACGTATGAGAAGGAATGGCGCCAGTTTACAGAAAGCTTAGGCTACTGGGTGGATATGGACGATCCTTACGTAACACTAGACAATGATTATATTGAATCTGTCTGGAATATTCTTGCTAACATTCATCAAAAGGATTTGTTATATAAAGGACATCGTGTCGTGCCGTATTGTCCACAATGTGAAACATCGTTAAGCTCACATGAAGTCGCACAAGGGTATGCTGACGTGACGGATTTATCGGCAACGGCAAAATTCAAAGTAGCAAATAGTGCTAACGAATTTTTCTTAGGATGGACAACGACACCGTGGACATTACCAGCTAACGTCGCCTTGGCTGTTCATCGTGATATGACGTATGTGAAAGTTCAACAGCAAAATGAAACATTTATTGTTGCCAAAACATTAGCACCGACTTTATTTGCAGAAGGGTATCAAGTCGTAGCAGAGGTAAAAGGTAGTGACTTAGTAGGTGTCCAATACGTCGCACCATTTGATTTCATCTCGGTACAAAAAGGACATGAAGTCGTAGCAGCTGATTTTGTTACCGATAAAAGCGGAACTGGGATCGTGCATATCGCACCAGCTTACGGTGAGGATGATTACCATGTCATTAAAGAAAATGGCTTTGATTTTGTTCATGTTGTCAATGAAAAAGGTCAGTATAAGGATGTCATCGTTCCACTTGCAGGGAAGTTTGTAAAGGATTGTGATGTCGAGATCGTCAAAATGCTTGCACATAACGGCCGTTTATTCCAAAAAGAACGTTACGAGCATAGCTATCCACATTGCTGGCGTTGTGATAGTCCGCTGCTATATTACGCAATGGAAGGCTGGTTCATTGAGACAACGAAGGTAAAAGAACAAATTTTAGCTAATAATCAAACGGTCGAGTGGTATCCAGATCACATGAAAAATGGACGATTTGGAAATTTCTTAGAGAATTTAGTCGATTGGAATATCGGTCGTAACCGTTATTGGGGAACCCCGTTAAATGTTTGGGTGTGTGATAATTGTGAGGAGCAAAAATCACCGGCATCACTTGAGCAGTTACGATCATGGTCTGAGCAACCACTTGCAGCTGATTTTGAGCTTCATAAGCCGTATGTCGACCAAGTCACGTTTAGCTGTTCATGTGGTGGCACGATGAAGCGTACAAAAGAAGTCATTGATGTCTGGTTTGATAGCGGATCGATGCCTTTTGCTCAATATCACTATCCTTTTGAAAATGAAGCGTTGATGCAAAGCCAATTCCCTGCTGATGTTGTCATTGAGGGGGTTGACCAAACGCGTGGTTGGTTTTACAGCTTACTCGCAGTCTCAACATTATTTACAGGAAAAGCTCCATACAAACGCGTCCTCTCACTCGGGCATATTTTAGATGAGAATGGTCAGAAGATGTCCAAAAGTAAGGGCAATGCCTTAAACCCTACCGAGTTAATCAATGAGTTTGGAGCAGATGCTTTAAGATGGGCCTTACTTGGTGACAGTGCACCATGGAATAATAAACGATTTTCGAAAAAAACAGTCAGTCAAACGAAGTCTAAAGTCATTGATACCTTTGCAAATGTGTACTCTTTTTATGCGATGTATGCAAAAATTGACCAATTTGAAGTTGAGACTGATTTTGTTGGAAAGCGTTCAAGGTTAGATGAGTGGGTTTTATCGAGATTAAACACGGTTGTAGCAGAAGTAACGAATAGTTTAAATGCCTATGATGTCACAAAAGGGGCAAGAGCAATTGCAACTTTCCTTGATGAGGTCAGTAACTGGTATGTCCGTCGCTCAAGACAGCGTTTCTGGAGTAGTGGTATGTCAGCCGATAAGAAAGCCGCTTATCATACGTTACAAGAAGTGCTTGTTAAAACGGCTCAACTAATGGCTCCGTTTGCTCCGTTTATGAGTGATGAAGTTTATCGGGCATTAGTTGGTGAGAGTGTGCATGTGTCTGATTTCCCAAGTGTAAATGAAGAGGCGATTGATGTTAACTTAGAGGAAAAAATGCAGTCTGTTCTTCAGATTGTTGAGTTAACTCGTTCGATTCGTAATCAAGTTGCGATCAAAACGAAGCAGCCACTATCAAAATTAACGGTCGTAACCTCTAGCGGTCATAGATTAGAAGGGCTTGATGAATATAGTGAAATCATCGCTGATGAGACAAATATGAAGCAGATTCAATTTGAAACATCGCTGCAAGATTATGTGACATATGAATTGAAGTTAAACTTCCCGGTTGCTGGTCCAAAATTAGGTAAACTGGTCGGTCTCGTGCAAAAGCAAGTGGCTCAGCTTTCAACAGAAGAAGTTCAAGCATTTGTTCAAACCAAAAAGCTAGAGTTTTCCGTGACGGAAGGTGAGACGGTCGTATTAGGGGAAGAGGATATTCTGATTGAAACTCGTGCTCCAGAAGGTTTAGCGTTAGCCGAAGGGGATATATTCACGGTATTACTCGATACGACTTTAACGGATGAATTAAAGCAAGAAGGCTTTGTGAGAGAGTTTATTCGTGCTGTTCAAACCTATCGTAAAGAGCTTAATTTACCCGTAGAATTACGAGTCGTATTAAATATTCATGCAAGTGAGACCGTGCAAAACGTATTACATGATTTTGACGCTTTCTTGTATGAGAATCTAATCATAGAATCCTACCGATTTGTAGAAGATACGGCAGGAATGGAGCGATTAGAAGTAGAAAGTGAAGAGGTTTATTTAGCGATACAATCATAATCGAACATAATAGTTAGAAGAGGCAGTGACTTTAAGTGCTGCCTCTTTGTGTTGGAAATACACTGTATAAAAGTGGCAATGAAAAAACAAACCCTCCATATAAACACCAGCGAGAATTTCTTTGGTAGACTTGATTTTATATTTCAAAAGGGGGGTCATTGATGAATCATAAAATAGAAGAAGTTCATCTAGAAAGTACGCTCATTCAATTAAAAAAAGCTTATTTAAAGTTAACAAGTAACATAGATGAACAAGATCAAAATTTTAAGAGTTTACAAAAATATATGGTTGATTATAAGAATGAACTCGATAAGTTTGAGGTGTATAATTATCAACAGTCATTAAGTATGATTGATAAACGGGGTTTTGCTGAGGTAATAGAACGCGAGCAAGTGAAAAAGTTGATTCAATCACCCTATTTTGGTCGTTTTGATTTTGTATATGATGGAGATGACAAGAGTGAGGCAGAAACGTTTTATATTGGGCGTTTCGGCTTTTCTGATGAGGACGGTTTACCGTTGATTTATGACTGGCGAGCTCCTGTTTGTAATATGTACTATGAATTTGAGCTAGGCAAAGCCTTTTATGTGACAAACGAGCGCCATTTCGAAGGAGAACTCACTTTGAAGCGGCAAATTAAAGTAGAAAATTCAGAACTAGAATATGTGCTGGATAGCTCTTTAACGATACAGGATGAAATTTTACAGCAAACTTTAAATCACTATGCTAGTGAAAAAATGAAAACGATCGTTACGTCGATTCAGCGTGAGCAAAATAAAATCGTACGTAATGAATCAGCCTATAATGTCATTATTCAAGGGGTAGCTGGCTCTGGGAAAACGGCTGTAGCTCTTCATCGGATTGCCTATTATTTATATAAATTTAGTGATACGTTACGGGCTGAACGTATTTTTATTTTGTCACCTAATCAAGTATTCGGAGATTATATATCAACGGTTTTACCTGAGCTTGGTGAGGAGCCGGTTCGTTCCATGACTCTTGATGAGCTTACAAAAAGTTTATTGCCTAGTAATTTCTTATTTCGTTCATTTGAGGATGAAACGAGAGAGATACTGGCGAATCCAGATAGTGCTTTAGTTAAACGGGCGAAATCGAAGGGGGATTACTCGTTCGTTGTCCAATTACAAACTTTCTTAGAAGAGCTAGATCTGACATTATTAAAAAAAGAGAATATCAAGATAGCGGGAGTAGAACTTTCTTATGATTATTTGCAAAGTCGTTTTCTTCATTATCGCAAGGAGCCGGTTTTTGACCGTTTAAAGCAAATGGTTGAAGACATTTGGCAAGTCCTTAAATCAAAGTCATTTCTAGAAGGTAAGATTCCGAGTAAAAATGAAATGATGAAACGATTAAAAAAACGCCTTCTGTATTCATCGACACTAGCCATTTATCAGGCTTTTCATGCAAGTTTTCAAATAAGCTTGTTTCAGTTCGAGGATAAAAGCTTTGAATTTAATGACGTCTATCCATATTTATACGTGAAGTTATATGTTGAGGGGATGAAGCAATATGAACATGTACAGCATTTTGTCTTAGATGAAATGCAGGATTATACACCGATTCAATATGCGGTATTATCTAAAGTTTTCACGTGTAAACGAACGATTATTGGGGATTTTGGTCAGGCATTATTTCCGTATGTAACGATTTCAAAAGAGGCATTTGAGGCTTTATTCAAACAGACTGAATATGTAGAGTTAACTACCACATATCGCTCTACTTTTGAAATTGCCGAATATGCGAACCGATTTATACGTCATGGACCTATGCAGCCAATCGCTCGACATGGGGAAAAACCGAAGGAAATCGCTTATTCAGACTTCGGACAAATGATGGCACTCATCCATCAAAGTGTTACAAAACGTTATCAATCGACGGCGATCATTTGTAAAAACGAGAGTGATCTTCATGCTATTCAAAAACACTTGCATGTTCCATTTTCCGTGCTTGATGGTCAAACGAAAAAGTTCCAAACAGGTATTATCCTAACGACGATTCAATATGCGAAAGGATTAGAATTCGATGCGGTTATTGTTCCTTTTGTCAGTGATGAGAATTATCATACTGCCTTTGATTGTGGATTATTGTATATTGCTGTTACAAGGGCCATGCATGATTTAACGATATTAAAGGATGCGACCGCACCTTCAAGCTTATTGTAATTCCTTTAAAATCGTGATGATTTGTTTGACGTTATTCATCGCTATGTTTAATTGGTTCAATAAATCATCCGTAACATGGAAGAATTCGCTTGTAAATGAAGTTGACTGTAATAAGTCATGGATATTTAAGATTTCATTTGTTTCATTCAGCTTAGAAAATAAGTGAGAGATACTCGTAAGGGAGAAATGGGCACTGCGTAATGTACGAATTATAAGTAGTTTTTGGATGTCACTCTCACGATAAATTCGACGGTTTTGCTTATTTCTTTCGACAGAATATAAACCATTTCTCTCCCAATTCCGTAATGTGCCCTCTGTTAATTGGAGGGTGGCAGCGGCTTCTTGATGTGAAAATGTCTGAGCTGAACAGGGCGCCACGTGTAAATTCTGTTCGACTGTTTGGATTGCCTGTAAGGCAAACTCATATTCCGTTTGCAAAAAAGCTAAGTATGATGTTGCTGCTTGTATACTTTTCTTAAATTGTTCATGACCACTATATTGGACAATTTCAGTTGCTTTTTTACGTAGATTGTTTTGAACAAATTCCTGTTTAAAAGCCAGTCTCGCTATTTTGATTTGTTTGAGATGTAGCTCACTATATTCTCGATAGCCATTTTCCTTCCTTGGTACAGGAGAGATGAAATGCCATGTTTCATATAGTCGAACGGTATTAGGATGGATATGGGTGAGTGCTGCGATTGTACTTGTTCGCATACGATCCCGCCTTTCGAACATATTCCATCTTTCTATTTTAAATCGGTTGTCTATGATTATTCAATCATTATGAGATTAGTCATTACCAAACATCATCAATGTTGGGAGGTATTGACAAGTGGTTGATTTGTGATAGAATATTTTAAAATCATATGAAAACACAATGAGTAGGATTAATAAGGAACCTCTATTTTTTAGAGAGCTGTCGGCGGGTGTAAGACAGTAAATAGATTCCCGAACTCGCCTAGGAGTGGATAGATTGATAAGTAAATCTATACGGTTAACTTCCGTCATCAAGTCTGAAGATGTTTCCTTGTCAAAGTGAAACAAAAAAGAGTGGTACCGCGATTAACCATATCGTCTCTTTCGTGGAGATGATGTGGTTTTTTATTTTTTTATAGATAAGGGGGCGTTATGTATTATGGGAGATTGCTTTATTTGTAATAAGCATCAAGGGAGAATAACAACGGCAAGTATGAGTGTTTATGAAGATGATTTTGTATATGTCGGTCATATTGATCGGAATGGTCAACCTAATTATTTGGGGCATATGATGATTGATTTAAAAAGACATGTTCCATCTTTAGCGGATATGAGTGAGGAAGAGGCTGAAGTATTTGGCGTCACGTTAATGAGAGTGAGTAAAGCTTTAAAAGAAGTTGCCAAGGCAGAGCATATTTATACCTTTGTCGCAGGGGATGCGGTACCACATCTTCATATGCATATCGTGCCAAGATACCCGAATACGCCTAGAAAATATTGGGGGGCATCTGAAGTTTATCAATGGGAGGAGGCGCCGATAGTAGGTGAGGAGGAGGTCGCTGTTTTTTGCGATCGTATGAAAGCATTCCTCAGCAAATAGAATCGTAGAAAGTGGGTGCTAAAAATGAACGAAATCATTAACTATTATAATCAATTTGATGAATGGGGGAGGCTTGATCGTGAACCGATTGAGTTTCAAGTGAACTGGCATTTTATAAAGCGATATTTACCAAATGCGGGTACGGTTTTAGATAATGGTGCTGGTCCTGGCAAGTATGCGATGGAGTTGGCGAAAAGTGGACATAGGGTTACCCTAACGGACTTAACGCCAAAGTTGGTTGAACTGGCTAAGGCTAAAGCGAAAGAACTAAAGCCTGAGGATAGGTTTGATGTGTTTTATACGGCGGATGCGAGGTCACTTCAACCTTTAGGCGATGAAACTTTTGATTGCGCCCTTATGCTTGGTCCTTTATACCATTTGCAAGAAGAGAGTGATAGATTAAAGGCGGTTCAGGAGTTAAACCGAGTTACCAAAAAGAAGGGAATTGTGTTTGTTGCTTTTATGTCGCGGGTACGTCATATATTGACATCCTTACAAGCTCCTGAAAACTGGAAGCCCCATCATCATCTAGCAACCATTCAAGAGTTTTCTCAAACAGGTCGGTTTGACCATGCTGATGCTGGCAGATTTACGGGTGCCTTTTATTATAATATTGAAGAAATTAAGCCTTTTATGGAGTCTAATGGATTCGAAACGGTAGAGTTGATCGGTTCAAATGTGGGAGCAAGCTTAAGTAAAGAGAGCTGGACCTATTGGCAAGACAAAGGGGAAGAGCAGGCACTGATTGAGCTATTAAAGGAAAAAGCGACAGACCCCCATCTACTAGGAATCTCTTCCCACTTAATGTATATTGGTAGAAAGCTATAAGAATAGATAGAAATTTTTGCAAAAAGAGGTAGATAATTTGAAGGTATTACAAGGTAAAATCGCCATCATTACGGGTGCTAGCAGGTTAAAAGGGATTGGGGCTGCGATTTGCAAGGAATTAGCTGCAGCAGGCTGTGATATTTTTTTCACTTATTGGAAGGAATATGACAAGGAAATGCCATGGGAAGTACAGGAAAATGAACCGGCTAGTTTAAAGCAGGAATTAATGGATTTGGGTGTCAATGTAGCTTCAATGGAATTAGACTTGTCGCTTGTTGATTCACCAAAGTTATTGGTAGAGCAAGTAAGTAAAGAGCTTGGTTACCCAGATATTCTTATTAATAATGCTGCTTACTCGACGAATAATGATTATCGTAATCTAAAGGCTGAAGTATTGGATAAGCATTATTTAATTAATGTCCGAGCTACAGCAATGTTAAGTAGTCATTTCGCTCGCGGATTTGATAAAAACAAAGGTGGTAGGATTGTGAATATTACCTCGGGGCAATTTCAGGGACCTATGCCTGGTGAGGTTGCCTACGCTACAACAAAAGGAGCGGTTGATGCATTAACAATTACATTATCTGCTGAGCTTGCTCCTTTGGGCATTACCGTTAATTCTATTAATCCAGGCCCGACCGATACAGGGTGGATGACAGAGGACATCAAAGAACAATTAGCTCCAAGGTTTCCGTTTGGAAGAATAGGAGAACCGAAAGATGTCGCAAGAACAATTAAGTATTTAGTCAGTGAAGAAGCTCAGTGGATAACCGGTCAAATTATTCATTCAGAAGGTGGGTTTAGAAGGTAATAATAAGAAATGTCTGTATTCGAGAGGTCATGTTAAGTGTTGGCAAAGTTTAAAAAGCAATTACTTATCTTAACTGTGGTGGCCGATTAGCTCAGCGCCACCCCGCAGGACGCGGAGCATAATTTTCGGTAGCGACGAGTAACGCTCCATGTTCGCACTAACTTTCATACAAAACGTCCATGGCGAAGCCCGATTCACCTTGCCACCAACAAAAACAAAGTAGTGGCGACATCTTAAACAGTTGGCACTCCATACAACTCCATTACCACTAGGAGTCCGCACGCACAAAAAGGGAGCAGTGGCCTGTTAAGTCATCTATCGCAAGATGGATGACCAGCTAACTTCAAGGCACAACCCATCGCCCCTTACAACTTTCACACAAAAGGAGGCAATCATATGTTCAAGCTATTTGAATATAACTGGCAAGTAAGAAATGACTGGTTCGCATGGTGTGAAAAGCTACCAGAAGAAGAATTACATAAAACGAGAGTAGGTGGAGTAGGAAGTATTTATTTAACCTTGCTTCACATCATCGAAGTAGAAAAAAATTGGATTCATGATGTGAATCGTGAACCAATCCCGGAATTCAAACAAGAGAATTTTAAAACTTTAGCACAACTCATCGAATTGTCCGAGAGCATAAAGCCGGCTACACTTGCGGTACTCGAAGCTTACAACAGCGAGAGAGATTATGAAATTGTATCTTGTCCTGAATCAGATGGTACACATTCCATTTATACTTTTGGCGAAATATTGAGGCACTTAATTGCTCATGAAATCCATCATATCGGGCAGATTTCCGTATGGGCTAGAGAAATAGGGGAAACTCCAGTCACAGCAAATCTAATCAGAAGAGGGTTGTTTAAGTAAGAAGGCCATTCGAAATGGGAACGCACTTTCCAACTATTATTAAAAAGACTGTACAATCAAAAGATGATTCGTACAGTCTTTTTTAATCAATCTTTATACAAGGTGGCAAGCTACATAATGGTTTGGCTCTACCTCACGAAATTGAGGTACCTCAATACGACACTGTTCAGTTGCGAATGGGCAGCGAGTATGAAATTTACAACCTGAAGGCGGATTACTCGGGTCTGGAATATCACCCTTCAAAAGAATGCGCTCACGCCTTAAAAGGGGGTCAGGTATTGGAACAGCAGATAGCAATGCCTTGGTATAAGGGTGTAATGGGTTTTGATAAATATGATCTCTTGAACCAAGTTCCATCATTGAGCCTAAATACAGCACACCGATCTTGGAACAAAGATGCTCAACAACACTTAAATCATGAGAAATAAATAATAAAGTCACTTCTTGTTCTTCTTGAAGCTTTTTAAATAAATTAATAATCTGAGCTTGAATCGAAACGTCTAAAGCAGAAACAGGTTCATCAGCAACAATAAAATCAGGATTTAAAATCATCGAACGAGCAATGCCAATACGTTGGCGTTGACCGCCACTGAATTCATGTGGATATCTGTCAATCTGGTATTCAGATAAGCCGCATAGTTCCATGACTTCAATGACTTTTTGTCTGATTTCCTTTTTTGTTGCTATCCCGTGATCGAGTAATGCTTCCCCAATGGCATCACCGACACGAATACGCGGGTTTAACGAACTATACGGATCTTGAAAAACAAATTGTAAGTGAGGTCGTAAACCTCTCATTTGATCCTTTCGGAGTTCATGCAAATTTTGACCCTTATATAGAATTTCTCCGCTAGTAATATCATGCAACTTTAAAATACTTCGTCCGATTGTGCTTTTTCCACTCCCGGATTCACCGACGAGTCCAAATGTTTCACCGCGATTGATCGTAAAACTAACATCATCAACGGCTTTGACAATATGGCTCTTTTTCTTCAGCAAGCCTTTCCCTTCTTGGAAATATTTCTTTAAATGTTTGACTTCTATTAAAGGCGTTGTACTCATTGAACCTTTGCCTCCTCATATAGCCAACAAGCGACAGAATGACCTTCCTCATCTTCAACTAATCTGGGCATTTTCGTTGTACAAATGTCCATACATTGCCGGCAGCGAGCACTGAAATAACAGGAAGGCTTCAAATCAACTAAGTTAGGGACTTGGCCTGGGATTGTATATAAACTTTCTTTTCGCTGATTAATAACGGGTTTAGCAGCGAGCAAGCCTTTTGTATATGGATGCTTAGGGTTTTTAAATAATTCCACAACAGGGGCATGCTCGATGACCTTGCCTGCATACATTACGATCACATAATCGGCAACTTCTGCTACGACACCTAAGTCATGTGTGATTAATAACATGGCCATTTGTCTCCGCTCTTTTAGTGTCCGTAGTAACTCAAGAATTTGAGCTTGGATGGTGACATCAAGTGCGGTTGTTGGTTCATCGGCAATGAGGAGTCGCGGATTACAGCAAAGAGCAATCGCAATCATAATACGTTGAAGCATGCCGCCACTTAATTGATGTGGATAGGAGTGGAAAATTTCATGACTACGCCCAATACCTACAAGCTCTATTAATTCGATTGCTTTTCTTTTCGCTTCTTTTTTTGATAAAAGCTCATGTTCTCTAAGTGGTTCAGTGATCTGCTCGCCGATGGTTAAAACAGGATTTAATGATGACATCGGTTCTTGGAAAATCATCGATAGGTCGTTCCCACGCAAACGACGTAAGTCACCTTTACTCATTTTTAATAGGTCATGACCTTCGAATAAAATTTCTCCACCTGTCACTCCACCTGAAGTAGGCTCAATTAATCCCATAATTGACATAGCTGTTGCACTTTTCCCACAGCCAGACTCACCGACTATACAGACGGTTTGCCCTTCTTTTATTTGAAAACTAACGTCATTCACAGCATTGACGATGCCACTCTCGCTCGTAAATTGCGTTAAGAGGTTTTTTACTTCCAATAAAGATTTTTCAATCATTGTTCTCACCTTCTTTTCATATTAGGATCGATCGCATCGCGTAAGCCATCACCCAATAAGTTAATACTAATAACCGTTAAGAAAATCGCGACTCCTGGAGGAATCCAGAGCCATGGACGTTTCTGAAAATCGATTAATGAGTTCGCAGCATTGATCATATTCCCCCATGATGCAGTGGGAGGAACAACACCTAGCCCAAAATAGCTTAGGACTGACTCACTTAGAATCGCACCACCAACACTTAATGTTCCACTGACAATTAAGATGGGAACAATATTAGGGAAAAGGTGACCAAATAATTTCCGCCGATCCTTTAACCCTAGAGCATCGGTTGCTTGCATAAATTCTCTTTCCCGTAGACTTAGGATTTGGCTACGAACAAGGCGGGCGAGGCCGGCCCATCCGACGATACTTAACATCACCATGACAATGTACAAACGTTGCTCCGCTGGGACTTTCCATTCAGACATGACGGCGGCCATAATGAAAAGTAATGGAAGACCAGGTAATGTCATTAAAATATCAGCTGTCCTCATTACAATTTGGTCGGGAATTCCGCGATAATAACCAGCAATCATACCAAGTGTCGCTCCGATAGCAATCGATAATACCATCGCTCCAAGACCGACTGTGAGTGAAATACGTCCGGCTAGCATGAGGCGTGTTAAGACATCACGTCCTAAATTATCGGTGCCAAGCCAATGTTCGAGGCTGGGTGATTGATGAAGATTGGTTGGATTGACCGTATTACTATAAGGTGATAGGTAAGGACCAATAAATGAAAATAGAAAGATAAAGACGAGGAAGCTAAGTCCAACAATCGCCATCTTCTTTTTCAAAAATCGCCTAAGAACTTGCCGCCAAATCGATGATTTATGGGCTATTTTAGGTTGGATAGGTGCGTTTGGATTAACAACGGGAGCTTTTTCCATAGTTATTCATCTCCTTACTTTAACCGAACACGTGGATCGGCGACCCCGTATAAAATATCGGCAATTAAATTACTGATTACCGTTAGAAGAGCAATAAACATCGTAAAGCCCATTAACAATGGATAATCTCGTACCGTAAAGGCTTGCATGTAAATCGCCCCTATTCCAGGCCAATTAAAAATTTGTTCGGTAATAATCGCTCCACTAAATAAAGCAGGTAGCTCAAAAGCAAATAATGTAATAGCTGGCAGCATAGCATTACGTAGGGCATGCTTGTAAATGACGACTTTTTCCTTTAATCCTTTAGCTCGAGCTGTTCGAACAAAGTCCTGCTTAATCACTTCAAGCATATTTGTTCGGAAGTACCGAGTTAATCCCCCGATTCCTAACATCGTTAAGACAAGGACGGGGAGGATCATATGCTCAGCAACATCGATAAAATAATCCCATCCGCTCAAATCACTTCCGGTCGTAATCATACCTCCAGCGGGTAGCCATCCTAGGTCAACGGCAAAAAACTTAATTAATATAAGTCCAAGAAAAAAAGATGGAGTAGCCATAGCGGCAAAAACTAATACCGTGACAACAGAATCAAATAATGAATATTGCTTAGTTGCTGAAACAACACCGATAATAACGGCGATAAGCCATGTTAGGAACAGGGAAGCAAGTGCGACGATAAAGGAGCTCCAAATATAATTCCCTAATACTTCTGTTACAGGTCTTTGAAATTGTAAAGAATATCCTAAATCACCTTGAAATAGATTTCCAATCCAAATGAAATAGCGTATATAGATAGGTTGATCAAAACCATAAAGGGCATAAAGCTCGGCTTTTCGCTCTGCCGTTAAATTAGGGTCAGAATCAACAAAATTCCCAGGTACTAAAGAATAGAGAAAAAAGATTAAAATAGAAGCACCAATTAATGTGGGAATCAAATAGAGGAACCTTTTTAAAATGTAACCTTTCAAAATCATACCTCCTTCGTAACAAAACGCCGTAAGCGGAGTCATGTATGTAATCTAGTAGTCTTTATCATAGAAAGAAAGCGTATCCGCACCAAACATAGCGGATACGCTCATTAAGTTCTTTATTCGATTTCTTTCACTTTTAAGTTAGGCAAACTTGGCGTAATACCTCGGACACCATTTGGATTAAAGCCTTCTACTCGCCCATTCGTACCAGCAAGGATTTTTCCATAAGATAAGAAGATGTATGGTGGATCTTCTGATAGTTCTTCGTAAAGCTCATGATAAATCTCCGTTCGTTCTTGGATATCAAACGTGCTAACACCTGCTTTAATAAGTTCATCAACCCGTTCATTGGAGTAACCATTCGTATTTTGGAAGCTACCCCCACCATTGGTTTGGAAGTAACGAACACCATCAGATGGATCAGATAACATGGTTGTAGAAAAGCTTGCTAAATCATGTTCGCCATCAGCTGTTCTTGCTAAAACAGCATTATAGTCCATTTGCTCGGCCTCAAATTGAATGCCAATTTCCGCATAATTTTCCTTGGCGATTGGAATTAACACTTCAGAGAGAGCACCTTGTGTAACAAAATAATAGACAACGAGTTTTTCCCCATCTTTTTCACGAATACCATCATTTCCTTCAACCCAACCAGCCTCTTCAAGCAGCTGCTTTGCTTTTTCAGGGTTGTAGGCATAAGGTTCAACATCTTCTGTGTATGCCCATGAAGCTGGTGAGATAGGGACGTTCGCTACTTGTGCAAAACCTTGGAAAGCTGTATCAACAATGGTTTGACGATCCAGTCCGTAAATGAAGGCTTGCTTCACGCGTGGATCTTGGAATTTCTCTTTTTCATGATTAAATTTAATAAAGCTATAAGCAGATGATTGGTAGACATTAATGTCAGCAAAACCTAATAGCTCAAGTAATTCTAAGTTATCTGGATTTGCGGGAAAGCCGCTATAATCAACTTCACCTGTTTGAAAAAATTGAGTAGAGTCTCCTTCAGATGTTTTGTATATGAAAAAATCAATTTCCGGTTTTCCTTCATAATATAATTCATTGGCAGCATAACGGATTTCCTGACCTGGCAAATAGCGGTCAAACTTAAACGGACCTGCCCCAACTGGTTCAAGGTGATAATCACGAATATAATCAAGCTCACCTTTTACATAACGGTCACCGTAATAAGCTTTTGATAAAACTTGACCACCAAGTAAACGTAAGGAACGATAGTTTGCTTGCTCTGTATCGATCTCAATCGTCAAGGCATCAATAACACGAATACCAGAAACGGACTCCGCATTACCTTCTTTATAATCCAGCCCGCCTACGACCTGTGCTTCGGTTATATCGGTCACGCCAGCATATGCTGGGTCATGTAATAAAGTTAGAGTAAAAGCAACATCCTCCGTTGTAAGAGGTGTGCCATTGTCGAACTGTAATCCCTCACGTAATGTGAACGTATACGTTAACCCATCTTCAGAAACCGTCCAATCCTCAGCTAAGCGTGGATAAGGTTCCCCGGTCTCATCAACATCGACGAGTGGAGGGAACATGACGGCGGTGACATTGCCATCATATCCATTTGTATAAAAGAACGGATTAAAAACACCGCCAGGTTCTAAGAGGGTTGCGACGACCGTATTGCCTCGCTGAACCGCGTTAGCAGGAATGGCGGACAAATCACTAGCTGGTATGGACTGATTTTCAACAAGTTCATACAAAGGGGCAGGCGCGGTTTGTTCTTGATCAGAATTTGCATCTGTTTCTGGTGCTGTCGTTGTATCATCATTGCCGCATGCAGCTAAAACTGTAAGTCCTACTATGGTTAAAATCATTAATAGTTTTTTCATTTGGTTCCCTCACATAAGATGATTTTTGATTGTGGACGTATCATTTATTCATTGACATCCATAATTTTTAAATCCTTCAAGCTTGTTGAAATCCCACGGTAGCCATTCGGCAAAAAGCCCTCAACTCTAGCATTATTTGCAGATAAGACCTTCGAATAAGAGAGTAAAATAACAGGTGGATCCTCATCTAAGGCTTCATAGAGCTCTTTAAATGCTGCTGTTCGTGCTGCTTGGTCGGTTGTAGCATTGGTCGCATCAATGAGAGCATCAATTTCAGCATTTTCATAGCCTTTTACGACAGACGTTGTATTTTTTGAATGAAAACTTGCGACACCGTTATATGGATCAGTTAGCATCGGGGTTGAGAAGGAAGCAAGATCATGCTCACCGTTATCAACTCTTGATAATAAGGCGTTAAAATCCATTTGCTCGACTTGGAAATCAACACCAAGCTCTTTATAATTCTCCGTTGCAATCGGGATGAGTGTATCAGCAATTCCACCTGCTGTTGTGAAATAATAGATTTGTAGCTTCTCGCCATCTTTTTCACGAATACCATCTGATCCTGCAATCCAACCAGCTTCCTCTAATAACGCCTTTGCATTTTCTAAATCATAACTTGTTTGGCCAACCTCATCAGTATAAGCCCAGGAAGCAGGTGATACAGGGACATTCGCGACATTGGCGTAGCCTTGGAAGTGAATATCAATAATCGTTTGACGATCCAATCCATGTATTAAGGCTTGACGAACGCGAGGGTCCTCAAAAATAGGGTTTTCGTGATTAAATGTAATGTAGCTATAAGCGGAAGAAGTATATAAATTAATGTCAGCAAAACCAAGCGATTGAAGTAGTTCGAAGTTATCAGCATTGGCAGCGAAGCCACTGTAATCTAATTCACCTGTTTGGAAGAACTGCTGAGAATCTCCTTCTGTTGTTTTATAAATAAATAACTCAATGTCTGGTTTTCCTGCGAAATAATGCTCATTGGCTTCATAGCGAATTTCTTGCCCAGGAAGATATTGAACAAAACGGAAAGGTCCGGCTCCTAGAGGTTGGAGATGTAGGTCACTTAAATAATCTAAATCACCTTTTTCATAGTTAGCCCCGTAATAGGCTTTTGATAAGACTTGGCCTCCTAATAACCTTAATGCCCGTGCATTCACTTCTTCTGTTGTAATTTCAACTGTTTGCTTATCGATAATGTGGATACCTGAAATGGACTCCGCAGCGCCTTCTTTGTATTCAAGTCCACCAGCAATGCGTGCTTCCGTAATATCTGTACCACCGGCATAGCTTGGATCATGTAAAAGTGTTAGCGTAAAGGCAACATCTTCAGCTGTTAAAGGACTTCCATCATCAAACTTCAAATGCTCTCTAAGTTTGAACGTATACGTAAGCTCATCATCAGAAATCGTCCACTCCTCAGCTAGACCTGGGATAAATTCACCTAATTCGTTGATCTCTACTAAAGGAGGGAACATAACGGATTGGACATTTCCATCATAACCACTCGTATTAAAATAAGGTGTAAAAACTCCGCCGGGTTCTTGTAAACCAACGACTACCGTTCCACCACGATTAATTGCTAATGCTGGTGAAGCTGCAGGATTTTCAGCTGGGATGACCGTATCTGCAATCTCATCGGACACAGAGTCCTCGCCAGTCGCTACGGGTTCTGTGTTAGACGGTGCTGTTGTTTCTTCGGTATCGTTATTGCAGCCGATTAAAACAGCGATACTTAGTATTAAAACCAACAAAAAAATGGAAATCTTTTTCAATTGCACATCAATTCCTCCCCTAATCATTAGTAATTTGATAATTCCTATCAAAATACTATGAGTTATAATCGATAAATTTGATAATAATCAATCATTTCAAATAAGTCAACGATTATTCGTAAAAATATGGTATGTTTCTTTTATAATATGTGAGAATGTCGAAATTAAAACGATACATCTAAATGAAAAAGAACTAAAAATCATGACATATTTTAGGTCTTTTTGCTGAAAATGCGAATAGAAAACCTAGTTGTTTTGTTGGTTTTTCTGGGTATTCTTAATCAATGTTCTGTGACAAAAAGAGTAAACCATTGTTAAAATAGTTGCATGATTAGCAGTGAATGTAAAAAGATAGGTGACGTATGGACATAACAAATTTTGTGACACTGGAAATCATTTTTGGTAAAAATTCTATTCACCAAGCAGGAGAATTAGTTTAAGTTTTTCGATTTAAACTGTTTTAATTGACTATTCAAAAAATAGACGATAAACTCAAAGGGAACACTCTATGAAAACGCTTACTTAATCTAGTTTCCTAGAGTTAATCCCTAGTCTAAGCCATTGCTAAGTAGTAGTGGTGAACCGAATAGCGAGCTTGAAGCATAGGTAGCACAAGTAGTCTAAATTATTGAATTGGAGGAATGAGTAGATGATTTATGCAAATCCAAATCAAGACGGTTCAAAAGTATCTTTTAAACCAAAGTATGACAACTTTATTAATGGTGAGTGGGTTGCACCAGTGAAAGGACAGTACTTTGAAAATGTGACACCCGTAACAGGCGAAGTGTTTTGTGAAATTGCTAGGTCAACAGCGGAGGATATCGAACTTGCTTTAGATGCCGCTCATGCAGCTAAAGAGACCTGGGGTAAAACCTCCCCTACAGAAAGAGCGAATCTCCTGAACAAAATTGCTGATAGAATAGAAGAAAATAAAGAGATGTTAGCCGTTGCAGAAACGTGGGATAATGGAAAAGCTGTACGTGAAACCTTAGCAGCAGACGTACCATTAATGGTGGATCATTTCCGTTATTTTGCTGCGACAATACGTGCTCAAGAAGGATCGCTCAGTCAAATTGATGATGATACAGTCGCTTATCATTTTCATGAGCCACTTGGTGTTGTCGGACAAATTATTCCTTGGAACTTTCCTTTGCTTATGGCGACTTGGAAGCTCGCCCCAGCACTCGCTGCTGGTAACTGCGTCGTTTTAAAGCCAGCAGAGCAAACACCAGCATCTATTATGGTTTTACTTGAGCTCATTGAAGATCTATTGCCAAATGGTGTCATTAATGTGGTGAATGGTTTTGGGGTTGAAGCTGGTAAGCCACTTGCCTCTAATCCAAGAATAGCTAAAATTGCCTTCACAGGCGAGACAACAACAGGCCGCTTAATTATGCAATATGCTTCACAAAATATTATTCCAGTTACTCTTGAGCTTGGCGGTAAGTCACCTAATATTTTCTTTAAAGATATTATGGACGAGGATGATGATTTTTTAGATAAAGCAGTTGAAGGATTTGTTTTATTTGCACTCAATCAAGGGGAAGTATGTACGTGTCCTTCAAGAGCTTTAATTCATGAAGATATTTATGACGTGTTTATGGACCGAGCCTTAAAAAGAGTAAAGGAAATAAAAGTTGGAAATCCGCTGGATACGTCTGTGATGATGGGTGCTCAAGCATCAACGGAGCAAATGGAAAAAATCCTATCCTATATTGATATCGGTCAGCAAGAAGGAGCAGAAATGCTTGTTGGCGGTGGTAGAAATGCAATAGAAGGACTTGAAAATGGTTATTATATTCAACCAACCGTATTTAAGGGAAATAATAAAATGAGAATTTTCCAAGAGGAAATATTTGGTCCAGTTGTATCTGTAACAACTTATAAAGATGAAGAGGAAGCGCTAGCTATTGCTAACGATACTTTATATGGTTTAGGTGCAGGTGTGTGGACACGTAATATTAATAAAGCCTACCGGTTCGGTCGTCAAATTGAGGCTGGCCGTGTCTGGACGAATTGTTATCACGCCTATCCGGCACATGCTGCATTTGGCGGATATAAGAATTCTGGAATTGGCCGTGAGAATCACAAAATGATGCTCGAACATTATCAACAAACAAAGAATTTACTCGTCAGTTATGGTACGAGTCCAGCTGGATTATTTTAATCAACCGTTTTTTCGCCCTAAAGGAGGCTACTCATGACTGTGAAAAGAGTAACCGCAACACCTGAAGCGATTGAGTTAATTGAAGAATTAAAGGAGAAACATGGTCCGCTTATGTTCCACCAATCTGGCGGTTGCTGTGATGGAAGCTCACCGATGTGTTATGCCCAAGGTGAATTTCTAGTTGGAGACAGCGATATATGTTTAGGCGAGATTGGGGAAACACCGTTTTATATGAGTAAAGTTCAATATGAATATTGGAAGCACACACAGATTATCATTGATGTTGTACCAGGTCGTGGTGGGATGTTTTCCCTTGAAGGACCAGAGGGCAAGAGATTTTTAACAAGGTCGAAAGTGTTTACAAAAGATGAGCAAGCTCAGTTAAACCAAACCATGTGAATCAAAAAGCTAGGGGGAGACCCTAGCTTTTTGTCTGGAGAGATGATAGGAATCTTATATAACTTTTAAAGTATTGTACATGTGGAAAAGCTAATCCACCTATTTTATATAGGAATTACACAGATTTTTCTAAGTGAAATGAGTAGTGCTACGAATAGCGTACTCTTTTTTTTATTTTTCAAAAATAAATTATGTAAACTTTCTTTTTTATAGTTAAAAAGGTCGGGAAGTGGGAATACAAACAGTAGCATATAGAAAAAAGGACGGTAGGAGTGGTAAATTTGAGAGAAGGGACAAGTGTTGCATTTGAACAAATAAAAGATGAACAAAGGGATTTTTCCTTTATAAATACTAGTTATTCAGAAGCAGTCCAACATTATTTGCAATTTTATCATTTACCTCATAAGAACATAAAATATTGTCATGGTTATATTCACTCCAGTAAAGAGAAGATATTTGTCCAATCGTTTAGTAAAAGTAATCCAAAAGGGACAGTATTTCTCATGCATGGCTATCTCGATCATGTCGGCTGTTTAAGTCGCTTTATTCATTATTTGATTGAACAGAATTATCAAGTTATTGGATTTGATTTACCAGGTCATGGTTTGTCAACAGGTGAAAAAGCTTCGATTCAAGACTTCGAGGATTATGTCGAGGTGTTAGATGATGTGATTCACTTGGTTAAGGATAACATAGCACAGCCACTGTATTTAGTAGCTCATAGTACAGGGGCAGCCATTAGTTTTTCTTACTTATTAAACCATCAAAATATGTTTAAGCGAGTTGTTTTGATTGCACCTTTAATAAGAGCAGCATCATTTAGAGTTTCAAAATGCCTGTTTTGGGTTGCAAAACCATTTATCCGTCAATTACCTAGAGTATTCCGGGCTAACTCAAATGAACAAGCTTTTTTAGAATTTATTAAATCGGATCCGCTCCAAGCAAGGGTTTTACCAATGAAGTGGATCGGAGCAAAGTTAACGTGGTTTAAGCGAATTAGTAAAGGTCAAACTTGTAGTTCTGATGTTCTAATTTTGCAAGGTGACCGAGATAAAACGGTTGATTGGAAATATAACTTATCTTACTTAGAAAAAAGTGTACCGAATAATGAAATTCATCTTGTGAAGGGGGCCGGACACCATTTATTAAATGAGGTTCAAATCGTTCAAAATCAAATTTTTAAACAAATTGAACGGTTCTTTACGATCAAATAAGAAAGCTGCCTCATAATTGAGAGACAGCTTTAACGTTATTATGTGTATTGTTGAATGCTAACAACTTCACCGTTCGGGAATTGGTCAGAGAATAAAAGCTCACGAATCACTTTCGCTACTTTTTCAGCTGACATCAAATGACCCTCTGCTTTGTATGCCTGAAAACGAGCTAATTCGCTGAAATCCGTTTTATCGGTTGAACGTATTTGCTCCTGCATACCTGTGTCGATTATGCCTGGGGCAAAGGCACAAACTTGAACCGGAAAAGGTTGTTGTTTTTGTTCAATAGCTACAGTTTGGCTAAATAAATTCACACCCGCTTTTGCACTACCATAGCTACTCCAACCAGAAATTGGTGAGCGAGAGGCACCCGAACTAATATTTATTATTCTTTTGTCTAGTTTATATTTTTCAGTATGCTTGATAAAACAAGAGCTGAAAATTAATGGAGCCGTTAAGTTAATGGAGATGTTTGTTGAAATATCGGTAGCTTCAGCATTTTGTAACGGTTTGATGGGTGATATCACACCCGCATTGTTTATTAAAAAAATACGATGAGCTCTTTCAAGGTTAATCTTTTGAAAAATGCTTGAAACAACTTCGGGAATGCTGTTAATGTCACTTAAATCAAATGAGATATTTTCAAAGGTTGTATCATTTGCTTCAGTAGTTAAAGCTATTTCTTCATTATGTGATCGTGCTACTGAAAAAATATGTACTGGTTCTTGAAGTAACTCTTTGACAATAGCGGAACCAAGCCCTTTAGAACCTCCAGTAATAATCGCATAGTTCATCTCTATGTTTCACTCCTTTTCACTCTTTTTATCATAGCTTTCTAAGGAGAGTTTGGCAAATTATTTTTGTGAAGTAAAGCTTGATTCTCTCAAGAAAAAAAGTAATATAGTTTATATATATTATAATTATATGGAAGTAGAGGTGTTGGTACCTATGAATTTGTATAAGGCTCATGCCGTACACCCTCAAACAGATGTGCCTCTAATTATTTATTTTAATAAAAGAGATGGTTATGTAACATTTGCCAAGGATGAAGAAGTCATTCATATTTTAAAAAGTATTCGTGAAGACTTGTGGGAAAATCAGAGGTTTTTAGCTGGTTTAGATAATGTCGAGAGATTATGCCATACTCAATATCCTGTGAGTAATTTTAAGGAAATGATTGAGTTTTTACAAAGTGTTGGATTTAATAAGGATGATTTGGAGTTTAAGCAAATGGTATTGCATTGAACGTGGAGTTTGGATAAGAATACGGTATAGGGAGCCATTCAGCTTCTTATATCGTGTTTTTTTGTATAAAAGTTATTTATGGGCGATAGTTTGTGCCGTGAAGTTTGCTCGTCATCGATCTCGCGATCAATGACCTTAGTAGGACAGTGCTCCCTGTGTTTGTTCAGGCCGACTCCTGATAGTGATCGAGTTGTAAACGTGCCAACAGTTTGAACAGTCACCACTACTTTTATCTTTGTTGGTGGCGAAGTGAAATCGGGCTTCGCCATGTGGGTTTTATATAATAAATGATATTATGAACGAAAGATTTTCTCGTAATTCAGCGGACGAGTGATGCCGAGACTCTCGTGTGACGCAGTGGCAGAGCTGAGAGCCGCTGGCTGCACCGACTAACTCTGCACTACGTGATTGCCTCGGAGTATGATTTTCGGTAGCGACGAGCAAAGCTACGCATATCGCTTTTCGTACACTTTCATACAAAAGGCACTATCCTTGTATCTTGAGGGCTTCTGTTGTTTAATTAAGATTAGTTACGATAAAAAAGTAAGTGAAGGAGAGTTATAGATGGAGTTAGGAATAAGTACCTTTGTTGAGACGACACCACATGTGGATACTGGTAAAACGACGAGTCACGCGGAAAGAATTCGTGAGGTTGTGGCAGAGATTGAACTAGCTGATCAATTAGGTTTAGATGTGTTTGGGGTAGGGGAGCATCATCGTGAAGACTATGCGGCATCATCACCAGCTATTATACTAGCTGCTGCTGCCGCGAAAACAAAAAATATACAGTTGACAAGTGCGGTTACGGTTCTATCATCTGCAGATCCGGTTCGTGTTTATCAAGATTTTGCCACGGTAGACGCCGTATCTAATGGAAGAGCTGAAATAATGGCAGGGAGGGGATCTTTTATTGAGTCCTTCCCCCTGTTTGGTTATGATTTAAAAGATTATAATGAGCTCTTTGAAGAGAAGTTAGAGTTACTATTAAAAATTCGTGATTCCGAGAAAGTAACTTGGGCTGGTAACCATCGGGCGGCTATTAATAATCTAGGGGTATACCCTCGTTCTGAACAAGAGAAATTACCTGTCTGGATAGGTAGTGGTGGTAATCAAGAATCAGTTGCTAGAGCAGGGATCTTGGGTTTACCTCTAGTTCTGGCGATTATAGGAGGTAGCCCACAGCAATTCAAGCCGTTAGTTGACTTATATTGGCGAGCTGTTGAACATGTTGGTCATGATGCTTCAAAGCTTGCGGTAGCTTCTCATTCACATGGCTTTGTTGCAGAAACAAATGAAATCGCTGTGGAGAAATTTTATCCACCAACCGCTCAAGTCATGACTCAGCTAGGTAAGGAAAGAGGCTGGCCACCATATACAAAAGATACGTTTCATGCAGCTAAAAGCTTAGAAGGTGCTTTATATGTAGGGGATCCAGAGACTGTCGCTTATAAGATTATCCATCTTCGTAAAAATGTGGGGATTACTCGTTTTATGTTACATGTTCCTGTAGGATCGATGCCACATGAAGATGTTATGAGAGCTATTGAACTTTATGCAAAGGAAGTAGCTCCTATAGTTCGACGGGAAGTAAAGAAGTGGGAAGAACAAGAAATAAACTTGTAAAAAGTAAAACAGCAAGTAGTGATTGGTGGTTACCACTTGCTGTTTTTCATTTACTATTAGCTTGAGTTATTGGAGGTGGAGTTTAGTTATTAATGATCACTCGTTTTATTCATCTGAGTTATCTACAGGGTAGACACCATTTTCATCATGTACTTCATTCCCAGTAATAGGTGGATTAAAGACACAAACCATTCTCATGTCTGTTTTTGCTCGAAGTAAATGCTCATCATGTTTATCAAGCACATAGATTTCATCTTTTTTAATTGGCCAAACTTTTCCATCTGCCAATGTTTCTACTTCACCTTCACCTTCAATGCAATAAACTGATTCAAGGTGATTTTGATACCAAATATGAGTTTCTGTTCCTGCATAGATAATAGTGTCATGTACGGAGTAGCCCATTCCATCCTTTTTTAATACTAGGCGTCGACTATTCCATGTTTTATCTTCGTTTTTTACATCATGTTCTGTTCCGATTACATCTGCAAGTTTGACAACTTTCATTAGTGATTACCTCCATGTATTCGTCTATATATTCTTTTAATCACATCTATATTTTCCAAGTTTTAACGTCTAATTAATTCGTCACCGCTTCTTTTTGACCTACAACAGCTTTGACACTTTCTTCTAAAATGGTAAAGCCCTTTTCTAATGTAGCATCATCGATAGTTAAGGCAGGGAATAGCTTGAAAACTTCATCCTCTGGTCCAGACGTTTCCATAATTAAGCCTCGTTCAAAAGCTTCTGCCGCTACTTTGGCAGCCAGACCTTCTACTTCAGAGCATATCCCTACCATTAAGCCTCTACCACGGAAATGACCTTTTATTTCAGGGTAATCCATTACAATTTTTTCTAAGAAGTCTTTTGTTTTCTTTGATTTTGCAGCAATTGTTTGTTCAAACTTTGGATCTTCCCAATAAGATAATGCGACCGTTGCCGTAATAAACGCATGGTTGTTGCCTCTAAATGTCCCATTATGTTCTCCTGGTGCCCAAATATCTAGATCAGGTCTAATTAGAGTTAGTGCTAAGGGGAGCCCCATACCACCAATTGATTTAGATAAGCAAACAATATCAGGAGTAATTCCGGCTTTTTCAAAACTAAAGAATGTGCCAGTACGACCAATTCCTGCTTGAACATCATCGATGATTAATAAGATTCCCCAGCGTTTACAAATGCTTTCGATTCTTTGTAGCCACTCGTAGCTTGCGGCGTTAATACCACCTTCACCTTGGACTGTCTCGAGAATCATGGCTGCAGGTATTGCAACACCACTTCCTCTATCTTCGAGGAACCGCTCGAGATACTCCAGAGTGTCGAGATTGTTACTTACAAAGCTGTCATAAGGCATCGTAACGACGTTGTGTAAAGGAATTCCTGCACCTTTTCTTTTAAACGAATTACCTGTGACAGATAATGAACCAATGGTCATACCATGAAATCCATTTGTAAAGCTTATAATATCTGTGCGTCCTGTTACTTTTCTTGCAAGTTTAAGGGCGCTTTCTACTGTATTTGTTCCTGTTGGTCCAGGGAACATGACTTTATAGTCTAAGTTACGAGGTTTTAGGATCGTTTCATTAAAAGCTTCAAGAAACTGTGCTTTAGCTGTTGTCGCTTTATCTAATGAATGAGTGATACCATCAGATAAAATATAATCGACTAATTTAGCTTTCATCTTTGGATCGTTATGTCCATAATTCAATGCTCCAGCACCTGAGAAGAAATCGATAAATTCAGTCCCTTTTTCGTCCCACATTTTTGATCCAGTCGCTTTTGTGAATACGGTTGGAAAGCTCCTTACATAACTACGAACCTCTGATTCTAATTGTTCAAATAGCTTCATATTGGTTTCCTTCATTTCTCTCGTACTCCTCCTATTTTATATACCAATACTGTGTATAGGTATATTTTATTGTGGACAACACCTATTTTTTTAATTACTTTCTTTAAGATGGTAATGGTCCAATTTTAAACATTAATTCTTCTTCATGATGTTCACCTGGAAATAAATCTTCCTGATAGTAAGGGGTGATATCACAGTTTGTTTCGTACGTTTGTGCTAGTTTTTTGAATAGAGCTTGAGAGGCACCATTTGATGGAGTAACGGTGGCTTCAACAAATTCAATTTTGGGTGAAAGTCGACTTTTAATTAATTCCTGCAATAGTTGAGAGGCAATACCTAAGCCTTGAGCAGAAGGTTTAACACCAATTTGCCAAATAAACAGAGTATTCGGTTGATTAGGTTGTCTAAAGGCCGTAACAAAGCCAACCACATCGTCTTTTTGTTTAGCTACAAGGCATGTTTCAGCAAAAAAATCTGCCATCATAATGTACTTATAGGCTGAGTTTTGATCTAATGAGGTCTCGTTTACGATTTCCCACATTGCTGAGCCGTCTTGTTTGGTGGGGTGTGAAAATTGAATCGTGGCATTCTTTTGTTTCGTTACAACTGCGGTTTGAATACTAATAGCTGTTTCCTCCGTTTCTAGTTTTAATGTTGGTCAGACGTTTCAGTTATTGCTATTCCCCAACGTTTTTGTAACTAAACTACATATTTTATCTTATTGGAATCGTGTATGACTGGCAAATGGGCTTATCGGGAATTATTGTGCTCTGAATAGCCTTAGCAATGCTTAACGTCTCTTACAGTTACCATTAGTGAATATCCTCCCAAATTGTTAGGTTTTCTCATAAGGTTAAAAAAAGTCGCAATTTTTTGTTGTTATTATGTGGAGGAAGGTGAACAAAGTCATGTTTTAAAAAAATGGGTATATATTTTGAATGTTAATGCGAACGGTCCAAAAATACGTGGATATTGGATACTAACCCTGATGAGTGACTACTTTTTTTTGTTGGTGAGGATTGTTTGTGCGGGGCTACGGCAAAATATGTGGAGCCTTAAAACTGTTTATGAATGAAAAGGCATTAGTTAAAGCATGAATCCTTTTTAAACTTATGGTGGAGCACAGCTATTTTGCTATGCTCCAATAGTGACTGTTTTTGGGAGGGAGAAATGGTTAAACTCTACCTGGATTAAAGTGGAAATTACTAAAGATTCTTTGGATTCCTCGCTGCTCGATCTGCGGCTCGAAACTCGGCACCAAATTGCATTTCTTGTGCTTTTCTTAATGACTTCTTTTCATTTTGCTGTCCATTCTTTTTAGCCATTGGAACTCACTCCTTTCAAATCTTATTAGTCTTAGTTTGTACGAAAATAAACAAATTATTCCATTATTTATGAAGGTAAATGAAAAAGAAGCCTATAATTAGGCTTCTTTCACTTCGTGAATTTCAAATTCTTCTTGTTGCATACGAACCATATGAAAGTAATAATGATCTTTCTCTATTTGAAAAAGGTCATATACGTCAGCACTTTGATTAAGCTGTGCATAAATATCTGATCTAATTTCATTAGCTAGTGTGCAGTATGGAAGTTTTTTTGCGGCTTGAAGTGAGCGAATATTTTCCTTACGAATGCACATAAAAACAGTTTGAATTTCGCAATGGTAAAATAACTCTTCAAAAAAAGATTCCTTGGCCACTTTATTGTAGCCCTTACCAAAGAAGGGCTTTCCAATCCAAGTTCCTAAGAACCCAGCTTTATTATCAATATCAAACAAGTTAATTGTTCCGATTGGTGCTCCCCATTCGTCAGTAATTGTACGTGAGATGATTTCTCCACGTTCCTCTGCTTCCATCGTTTGTTTCGTTAAGAAAACAAACTCATCGTATGATGCTGCCTTATGGCGAACATACGGATAAACGGCTGGGTCAATTAAATAATCATACAATACGTGGCAATCGGAAACATCGCGTTTTTTTAAGTACATGAGAAAAGCCCTCCTTTTAAGACGAGGGCAAATCACAAAAAATCCACCCTCGAATTTAATAGTTGTTACATTATCAAATTCGGGGTGGGAATCGAACCCACTAGGACCAGTAAAAATGGTGGCGCACCAATTGCCTTCCCAATGTTTATATAATTGGATATATCAGTGTATAGCTTTATAATTAGCTCTTAGATAAGGTTATAATTGATTTACATCCTTATTACATAACTATTTCGCTAATATACTCTTGATTCCTCCTATATATTAATGTTTTTTTAGAAAAAAAGATACATTTTTTTTGTAAATTTTTTGTGAGAATTTTTGTCAGTGCCTTATTCTTGTAACAAGTCGGTCAGTGCTTGTTTCAAATGGGGGTACTGGAACTGGTATTCGTGAAGTAAGGCTTGATTTGGCAACACTTTTTGACCGTCAATGACTAAGGTGCTCATTTCACCAAGTAATAACTTCATCACTAATCCTGGAATCGGAATCCAATGAGGTCTGTTTATCACCGATCCGATTGTGCGTCCGAATTCATTCATTTGTGTAGGATTAGGGGAAGTGAAATTCACAGGCCCGTCAATTTCTGCTTTTAATAACACAAAGTAAAATAATGAAATGACATCTTGAATATGAACCCAAGAAAACCACTGCTTGCCTGAACCTAGTGGACCGCCGATTCCTAACTTATAGGGGAGTAGCATTTGTTTGAGAGCTCCTTCTTTTGGGTGTAAAACAATGCCTAGGCGTGCATAAACAGTCCGTATACCTAATTCTTGTGCTTTAGCAACTTCTTTTTCCCATTCTCCAACAACCGTTGTTAAAAATGATTCGTCAACAGGTTCATCTTTTTCTGTAAAGATAGCGGATTCTGAGTTGCCATAAAAACCGATTGCTGATGCACTGATGAGGGTATTTGGTTTCTTATTTAGTTTAGATAGTATAGACATTAAGGCTCTAGTTGAGTCGATACGGCTTTTTAGAATCTTTTCTTTTTGATTAGCTGTCCAACGCTTATTTCCGATTGATTCACCTGCTAGGTGGTATACGGCCTGAATGCCTTCTAGCTCTTTTTCGGGGGTAGCATCCTCCTGTAGCCATTTTACGTAAGTGACATTTTCTTTTTTGGGCTGTTGTTGGGGGTTTCTAGTTAAAATGATGGCTTCATGTCCTTGTTCTATTAAATGATTGACGAGTCTAGTGCCGATAAAACCGGTTCCTCCGGTTATAGCGATTTTCATTGTTTATACCTCTTTTCTTTTTTATATGAAAGTTACTTATGGGCGATAGGTTGTGCCTTGAAGTTAGCTGGATCTTGATTACCTTCGCACCTTTTCTTGCAGATACTCCAAGGATTGGCCTCTGCATCTTCACGTTAACCACCATTTTGTTCAGATGCTCCATGGTTTGGCGTTTGCATCTGAACCAACCTTTATTAATCGTTAAGGCGATAGCTGACTTTCATGTTTGTTGGTGGCTTCGATATGTGGGTTTTGTTTGAAAGCTAGTGCGAATACTTCAAATCAGGTTGACTCCTAGTCGATGTTTTGAACGCATAAGCAGATAAGCGAGCTTGACTGACGGTCAAAAATAGCTTGATGCAACTACTCTCCTTTATAGTTGATGACACTTTACTTATGCCTGTTAAGTTATATAATTAAACATTCGATTTGAGTTGACGTTTTCCTTTAGAAAGTGAAATACTATTAGAGTAAAGTGTACTAGTGACGATAGCTTGTACCTTGAAGTTAGCTAACACTGCACCGTTTTTGATCGTGGGACTCCTAATGATGGCGTTGCTACCGTGCCAACTGTTTAAAAAGCCGCTTCTTCTGTTAGAGCTGTTGGTGGCAAGTGAATCGACTTCGCCAACAAGCATGAAGATGAGATTTGCTATGGATTTTCATTCACTTTGTTTTTGTTCTTATCTATTTTAATGAATGTTGTAAGAAAGTTTTTTGAACTTGAGAATTGGCCATGTGGGCTTTGTGTAATAGATGATCTTTGTGTGGAGGTGAATATGTGAAGGTTACAATTACGAAAATTACCACTCATAAGCGCTTTAAGCAGCGGTATCATCTTTACCTTGATAAAGGTCAAGGTGAGGAGTATGGCTTTAGTGTTGATGAGGATGTGTTGATTAAGAGAGGAATAAAAAAAGGGTTAGAGCTGGATGAAGAAGAGCTTCTTCGAATTATTGATGAAGATGAGAGAAAAAAAACATATCATCTAAGTATTCATTATTTATCGTATCGGATGCGCTCTGTGTGGGAATTACGCCAATACTTACAAGAGAAAGAGCGTAAGGTAGAGCATATTGAAGCCGCTATTGAAGAGCTATTAAAACAGAAACTGCTAAATGATGTAGAATTTGCGAAAAGCTTTGTTCGTACAAAGAAAAATACTCAATTAAAAGGACCGATTAAAATTGCTCAGGAGTTAAAGCAAAAGGGTGTGTCGATACAAAATGTCGAAGTCGCACTCCTTGAGTATTCTTTGGATGAGGAAATAGATAAACTACAACAATGGTTGCAGAAACAAAAGCCTTCAGAAAGGGAATCTGTAGCTATCTTTCGTCAAAAACAGCAGCAAAAACTACAATTAAAAGGTTTTCAACAATCTGCTATAACACAAGCTTATAGTGGTATAGAATTAGAAGAGCAGGACGGACAGGAATGGCTGGCTTTGCAATATCAAGCTGAAAAGATGAAAAAAAAGTACCTTATGAAGTATAATACGTTTGAATATGAGCAGAAAATAAAACAAGGGCTATTCAGAAAAGGTTTTGCCATTGAGGATATTAACCGTTGGCTAGAAAAAGAAAAAGAGCTCGATGTTGATTAGGGGGAGAAATAGGATGGAAGAGAAGCGTTTTAGTGAAATGGGTGAAACTGAGCTTCACACGGTCATTCGAACATTTAATGAGAAGGCAAAAAAAGCAGAACAGCTCGGAATGATGAATGAATATGCAGTCTATGAGCGAAAAGTTTGGATGGCAAAAGCGTATTTACTAGATCCTAAGGATTTTGAACCTGGAAAGTCTTACCCTATGTTTGATGGGGAATCCACGTTTCAAATATCCTATTTAAATGGCCATTTTGCATGGGGTTATCGGAATCAGGAAGCCAATTTAGATGCAGTACCGATCTCGCTATTAAAGAAATAAGGGGGAAAACAGCTTCTAGATGATTACATAGAAGCTGTTTTGATGGTTGAGCTGAAGCTTATTACGTAACTTATGAGCGTTTCCGAGTTTGGATCGCTAACACGTAATTATGATAGCTTTGTTGGGTCTCACCGTTCACCTGATGGAATGCCCGTTTTGGGTTTGCACGAGGTGATGAAAAAGGGTCTTGATAATGATATGACTTTTTTTCCTTACCCATAGGAAAAGTCCCTCCTTGATCAAGTTATCATGATTTAGCTTTGTTAGCAGATTGCATCCTTTGTTGCGGATGATCGTTGATGGAACCATTCGCACGTTGAGATGCGTGCCGTTCATCGCTTGCAGATGCTCCTGAGAACTTAATATGGTTAGGAAAGCCTTTTGCTTTATTGCGCATCGGTGAGCCTCCTTCCTGTGAGCTCATACTTATTATGAGAAAAAAACGTTTTAATTATTTGTGAAATGAACGTGTAAATGGAGGAAAACAAATGGAAGATATTTTTAAAAGATTAACGGAGAAATTACTGGAAAAAAATGAACAATTGTCAGTCAATCAAGCTAGAACATGGGTGGAAGGCCTTTGGGAAGATTTTGAAGCGACAAATGCAAAGGCCGGAAGAACATATAAAGGGCAAGATGTTACAGAAAAGATTGTGTTAAAGTGGATTGAACAATATGGCCCTCATTTACATAAATATCAACCTAGAAATGAGAAGTTTGCTCATTTGAATGAGGATGATGGCATTCAGCATTAAAAACGTTTGGAATAAAAAAAGAAGTAGGGACATGGCTTTGTCCCTAGCTTCTCTAATTATCAGTTACGACATTTAATTTCTTTTTTAACGTGTTTTCATTATATACCCAACCAGTATAGGAATTTAAAATCTCTAATTGATCATTTAATTGAACAATGGCAACGAATGGATAATGTCCTTTGCTGCGATACCTTAAATCAATAAAGCGAATTTCTGTATACCTTTCAAGGTGCTCAATTTCCCACCGGTATGTTGGTGAGAAAGATAGGAAAGCGTGCAAATTATCATCTTTCCGTGCCGCATCCATGATTGGCGTATGAGGGATAGGTTCAAATGCATAGTGCTCAAAGTAATTAATTTCATTACGAATAGATTCCGCGACGTAAAGGGTCTCCTTCGTACGAATGACTAAATGCCACTGGTACCATCTAAATGAAGGTGACACAAATATGTGCGTAGCTTTAGGATGAAGATTTCGAGCATGCTGAATAACTTTGTTTTTTTCAATAAAACGCCAAATATAATAAAGAACTAATACACTAAATAAACTAATAAAGGTTGGGACAGGTGGTGCTCCAAGTGCCCAAAGGATTAAGGCAACAATATGTGAGAAAAAGATAAAGGGATCAAACGTATTAATGACACCTAATGCTAGCCATCTTTTAGAGAGCGGTCGTAAGGCTTGGGTGCCATATGCATTAAAGATGTCAACAAAGACATGTAAGAAAACCGCGATAAATGACCATAATAGGACGGTTTGCCAAGTTATTTCAGGTACAAATAAAGCAAGTGCCCCTGTTATTAAAATTGGCCAAAGTAGAATTGCAGGTAATGAATGTGTAATTCCCCGATGGTTTCGTAAATAGACGGCATTATTTCTTAACTTTAATACCGTATCAAAATCAGGTGCTTGGGAACCAATGAGCGTAGCGGCAAGTACCGTTTTTTGCATCAGGGGGTCACCGGCCACATTCGGATCAACCATTGCTAATCCACCAAGAGCAAATCCCATTACAACATGTGTTCCTGTATCCATATGGACTTCCTCCTTCTTGGTGAATGATACTCCTCCGACTAAGAAAGAGTGGATTTCCCCATAATATCAAACCCAGTTTTTATTTTCTATAGCTAAAAAGTTGCAGGGCATAGTCAAAAAGTTTGATGGTAACACTTATTTTATTTATACCCGAAATGGCAAAGTTTAAAAATGAAAGGTGGAAAATCATGACCAAAGAATTAGAGATTTTTATGGAATATAAAATTAAACTTGAACATGTAGAGGAATATGAGCAAGTGATGTCAGAAATAACTACATCTTTAGAACGGTTAGGTGCAAAAGATGTGAGATGGTTTGAAGCATTGGACCAGCCTGGCCTTTATGTGGAGATGTTTAAGCTTCCCAATCAAGAGTTATATGAGAAAATCAAACAACTACGACAATCTCATTCAAATCCTACGTTCAAAAAGATTATCCCGTATGTCGTAGGCGGAGAAAATAAAGTTCACTGTTGGGCTTTTTTGCGTAAGGAGTTTTAATGTGAGGCATCAAGATTTAAAAGATTTTTATGTAACGGCATTTCAGCAAGATTTATTGAACTGGTTTGAGACTCATAAGCGTGATTTACCTTGGCGTGAAGATAATAATGCTTATCGTGTGTGGGTATCAGAAATCATGTTACAACAAACTCGAGTAGATACGGTTATTCCGTATTTCACTAACTTTATGAGAGAGTTTCCTTCTATGGAAGCCTTGGCTGAAGCTGATGAGGAACGGATTTTAAAAGCATGGGAAGGGCTTGGCTATTATTCAAGAGTCCGTAATTTACAATCAGCTGTTCGTGAAGTAGTAGAGAGTTATGGAGGCGTCGTACCAAATAATCGTCAAGAAATTGCTGCCTTAAAAGGTGTCGGACCTTATACTGCGGGGGCAATTTTAAGTATAGCTTATGGGTTACCAGAGCCTGCGGTTGATGGTAATGTGATGCGGGTTCTTTCAAGGGTATTACATATTGATGAGGATATAATGAAACCGAAAACAAGAAAAAGGTTTGAGGCGATTTTATATGAATTGATCGCCAAAGAGGATCCTTCATCATTTAATCAAGGGTTAATGGAGCTTGGAGCATTAATCTGCACACCTACGTCACCAGGCTGCTTATTATGTCCGGTTCGAGAGCACTGCCGGGCATTTGCAAAAGGGATACAAACAGAACTTCCAGTCAAGATTAAAAAAGTAAAGCAAAAATTGAAGCGTTTAAATGTATGTGTGATTGAAGATGAAAAAGGACAAGTATTAATTGAAAAGCGCCCTGAGAAAGGTTTGTTAGCAGGATTATGGCAATTTGTCACTTTAGAGACAGAGGGAGAGACGGATTTTCGAGAGTCGGGGATAGGTGAGCTTAGTGAGTTTAGCGAAAGCTTATCAGCTCAATCCTTACAAGGACCTGTGCAAGAGGTAGAGCATGTATTTTCACATTTAAAATGGAAAATGGATGTGTATCGATTAGTTGTTGACCACGATACTTGGCAGCTTAAGAACTTACAGAAATGGGTAAACAAAAATGAGATAGAAAACTATGCCTTTCCAGTACCTTATCAGAAAATAATTGAGCGGCAATTATGATCTAAATCCCTACTTTGACATTGTCATAGTAGGGTATCTTACTGTAAGATATGCACGATAAAAATGGAGGAATTAAGGTATGGATTTACAATTAACAGGGAAAAAGGTCTTAGTTACAGGTGGTTCTAAAGGTATTGGTCAAGCAATCTCATTAGCATTTTTAACAGAAGGAGCTATTGTGGCTGTAGTAGCAAGAAGTGAATCAGATTGGATGAAGGAATTACATGGCTTCCATTCTGAGCGCTTTTTATTTATAAAGGCAGATTTAATGGATGAGAGTAAACGTGTAGAAGTAGTGAAAGAGGTTGAATCAACATTTGGTGCTGTCGATATTTTAATAAACAATGTTGGTGGCAGTAATGGGGAGCAAGTGTCTAATACGGAACTTGCATTATTTGAAGAGGCTCTCCAGCTTAATTATTTATCTGCCGTCCATATGAGTCAGCTCGTTTTGCCTAATATGAAGGTACGTGGAAGCGGTGTCATTATTAATATTTCATCTATTTTCGGGCGTGAATCGGGAGGGAAACCAACCTATAATAGTGCCAAAGCGGCGATGATTAGTTTTACGAAAGCCATAGCTGATGAAGTGATTAAAGATGGTATCCGTGTAAATGGAGTGGCACCTGGAGCGATTTTACATCCAAATGGTAATTGGCAAAGGCGGCTTGAGCAAGAGCCAGAAGGCATTAAGCAATTTGTAAGGGAACAGATACCAGGAGGTCGCTTTGGAACGGTTGAGGAAATTGCGAACGTAGTCTTGTTCCTAAGCTCAGAAAAAGCAAGCTGGGTCGTCGGTGCTACATTAAATGTAGATGGAGGCCAATCAAAAGCTAACTTTTGAGGAGGCTATCTAAGCTATTAGCCGCAATCAATTTTATGTACTAAGGCTAGCTTTGCCGCTAAGCCAAGATCCTGCGGAGGGTAGCGAGCCCTCATTCCCTTCATCGACCACCCATGGGCGAAGCCGAGTAACTTCGACAAAAACAAAAACTATAAAGTCATGTTACCTTGAAGAATGAGCAATCATCATCTATTGAACTTTTTTACAAAACCCACATGGCAAAGCCCAATCCACTTCGCAACCAACAAACATGACAGTATGGTTTGTTGGTGGCTTTTCATTCAATAACGGTTTTGAGGGTTCTCACACTTTGCCGTAGCCCCGGCACTTTTTAGGAAGGAGCCGCAAGAGCTTTCCTAAAAAGATTCAGCGCATCACACAACCAGCCACCACCAACTAAAAAAAGTGTGTAGTAACCCATCAGGATTAGTATTTAAGATCCAAGTGTTTTTTGACCGAAAGGTCAAGTTATTTCGAGAAAAGGCAACATGTAACTTTCATACAAAAAACGCGGAGTACTGCTAACCAAGCAGCTCCGCGCCTTACCCTTAAATATCATGATTTGTTAAATGAATGTCCTCAATAATCCTTTTCGTTTCAGGCGTACCCAGTCGGTATAGAGCTTCAAAAACATCATCAAGTCCTCTTTGGAATTCCTCCTGATCACGATCAGAATAAGTCGTATCAAAATGCTTTAAAGAAAACAAATTACCACGCTCTAAATCATGTTTTTGCACTTGCCTTAATAACTCAGATAAATCTTTTTTCTCAGCCTCAGTCGCTTCAATCTCATACTCAATTAGCTGACCGTCGCCTACTTTAGTCGGGCTAATATCATCCATGCTAATTGGATTTAAGTTCACATAATATAATTGTTTATCCATTCGTTATGCTCCTTTTCCCGTGTGTTGCTTTTAGGATATCCAGACAGGAAAAAAGCATGTATGATTTCAAGTAGTCTAGGAGTGAGTTAAAATGGCTCTGCCAATAATCTCTTTTGCTTCTAATGCAGCGTGAGCTTGAGCAGCTTGATCTAAAGGAAAGCTTTTGAAATCATGGGCATTTACTTTCTTTTCCTTAAACAATTTACTAATATGTTGACCAGCAGAAATATATGCAAAAGAAGGAGCAGTAAATAGTAATAGTCCTAATAATGACGCATTTTTTTGATTTAATTCTCTCCACATAAGAGCAGGCGTGTTGTCTTTTGGTGAGCCAATCGTTACGATTCTGCCTTCATTAGCTATTACCTGAAAATCAGTTTCCATATTTTCACTTAGCGACATTTCTAAAATCAATGGAACTCCTTGGCCATTGGTAATTTCAAGAATGTTATCGACCAAATTCTCTTCTTTGTAAAGAATGACATGGTCGGCACCGGCCTTTTTAGCAACTTCGGCTTTAGCTATTGAACCAGCCGTCGTAATAACGTTAGCACCGGCTTCTTTTGCTAGCTGTATAGCAGCATGTCCAACGGCACCAGAGCCACCTACAATAAATACGGTTTCATCTTTGTGTAAATTCCCACGGTGAAATAACGCTAAGTGTGCTGTCAGAAAAGGCATGGAAAGTGCAGCACCTTCTTCAAAAGAAATATCAAAAGAAAGAGGGAAAGCAATATTAGCTGATAAAGCAACATATTGACCGGATGCTCCTTTTGCATTCGATGCCCAAACATGGTCTCCGATTTTATGTGAAGTTACGTGTTCACCGACTTCTTTCACCACTCCGGCTAAATCAAAGTGAGGGATATGAGGGAAACTAGGTACTTGTCGAATACCTTTTCTAAAATAGGTATCAACAGGATTAATGCCACTCGCTTTTACCTCAATTAACACTTCGTCTGCTTTAATGGTTGGTTTACTAACTTCATCTATTTCTAATACTGTAGGTTCGCCATATTGTTTATATACTAATGCTTTCACAAAACCACTCCTCTTTGAATAGATACTCTCATCATACGTAATTTCTGATGAAAAACAAAGAGATTTGATTGAAATCTTTTTGTTTAAGCAGCTTTTATAAACCACCACGTTCTACAATTTCTGCTTGAATTTGATGGTGAAAAGAGACACCTTCTGCATTTAGATAGGGAGCCATTTGCTGAAGGTGAAAATGAAAGTGACTCAGTTCCTCTTTTGACCATTCCTCTATTAGTGTCATCGAAAGTTCTGTCATATCCCGACCTTTGTACATAATCAAACCTCCATTCATACTTAGATATTAGTACTAGGTATTAGTTTTTCTGTTCATGAATGAGGCTATACAGTATAATTAAAAATATCCTTAAAAATGATAAACAAAAATGATTGAACAGATAGGCAACGTCCATTCATCTAATCATTGCTTTTTGACTGGTGGTATTTTTAAATGGTGATTTTGAATAGTCATTAAATCAGCATACATACTCCATAACAACAAAGAAGAGAGCGTATAAAGGGTTAAGATTAGCAACTAAGGCTTGAGGTTTTTTTGATGTATTTCAAAAGTATCTAGATCTTACGGGCAAGCACTTACTTTTATTTAAAATTAGGAGGCATATAAAAATGGCAAAAAAAGTAGCATTAGTAACGGGGAGTAGTCGAGGAATTGGAAAGGAAATTGCTTTACGGTTAGCTAAGCAGGGATATGATATTGTTGTGAATTATGCGAGAAATCAAACGGCAGCTTTAGAAACAGCCGCAGAAATTGAAAACCTTGGTCAAAAAGCAATCGTTGTTAAAGCAAATGTAGGCAAGCCAGAAAAAATTAAAGCAATGTTTGCAGAAATTGATCAACATTTTGATCGACTAGATGTTTTTATTAACAATGCTGCTTCTGGAGTTTTAAGACCATTAATGGAGTTAGAGGAGAACCATTGGGATTGGACGATGAATATTAATAGTAAAGCATTATTATTCTGTGCTCAGGAAGCTGCCAAAAGAATGGAAAAAAGTGGCGGGGGCAAGATTGTTAGCTTGAGTTCATTAGGCTCAATCCGCTATTTAGATAACTATACGACAGTAGGGGTATCAAAAGCGGCTGTTGAAGCATTAACTCGTTACTTAGCCGTTGAGTTAGCGCCAAAAAACATCGTCGTAAATGCAGTATCTGGTGGAGCTGTTGATACGGATGCGTTAACTCATTTTCCAAATCGGGAAGAGTTGTTACAGTCTTCAGCAGAAAGAACTCCTGCTGGCAGAATCGTTGAACCTCAAGATTTAGCAAATGCTGTCATGTTTCTTGTATCTGACCAAGCTTCAATGATTCGAGGACAGACGCTTATTGTTGATGGTGGTATTTCACTTTTAACATAAAAAAATTTAAAAGCTAAGCATAAAAAATGATCTCTTGGACATCTTAAGGTGTGTGGAGGTGATTTATTATGAAAAAGCAAAATCAAAATCAAAACCAAGCACAGAAGCAAAACCAAGCTTCTCAACAAAATCAACAATATCAAACTGAATTTGCCAATGAGACTGATGTGCAAGAAGTAAAAAAACAAAATGCACAGTCTCAAAAAAAGAAAAACCAACAATAATTAAGTGGCCACTGTGAGACACATCGTCTCTCAGTGGCCTTTTCATTACTGATAAGGGAGTGCATAAAAAGGTACCAAATATGCTAGAAGAGGAAAAGCTAACATCAAGGCATGACTTATCGTCCTTAAGCACGCTCTCATACATATAAAACTAGAGCATCTCACCACTCCTTACACGTAATGAACATGAGAATATCCTATCTAGTTTGATATAACACCTTTTTGAGCTCTTTATTTCGAGTTTTAAAGAGCTCGTTATGTGAAGAAACCATCCCATAACCATGGGCATCAGGTTCGATATATTGCTTCGCTTTATTCACCGCGTTAGCGGCATCTTGAAAGGCACCCGCAATTAAATGCACCTTTCCAGGGTGAGCTAAAATGTCCCCAGCTGCAAACAATCCTGGTATATTTGACTCGCTTTGTGCTGTACCATCAATATAAAAGTCGTCTTTTAAGACAATATCCAAAGGACTCTCTTTTAGTAGTTCACTGTCACGCTCGTAGCCGTGATTGATGACAACTTCATCAACTTCCACATAAACTTTTTCATTTGTAGCAAGGTTCGTAAGCTCAACGGTTTGAATGGAGTCGTGTTCTTCGTTAGGAAGTAACTTGGTTATAGACGTTTGTAAATAACATGTGCAACCACTGTTCAGAAGCTGTGAAACCTGTGCTTCATGACCTTTCAGTTCTTCTTTTCGATAAGTTATATATACGTGACTCGCAATCGGCTCTAACTCGTTAGCCCAATCTATAGCTGAGTTACCTCCACCTGAGATGAGTACTTTTTTATCTTTAAACTGTTTTAAAGATTTTACCGTGTAATGCAAGTTAGTCATCTCATAGCGTTCGGCACCTTCAATTTCAATCTTTTGTGGCGATAAAATTCCACCACCAACAGCAATAATAATCGCTTTGGAAAAATGCTTTTCGCCAGTGTGAGCCGTTAGTTCAAAAATGCCATCCTGTAAACGAGCGATCGTTGTTATTTTTTCATTCAGCACGACTTCAGGATTAAACGTTAAGCCTTGTTGGACCAGTTGTTCAATGAGATTTGCCCCAGGTGTTGGTGTTAGTCCACCAACGTCCCAAATCATTTTCTCGGGGTATATATGAACTTTTCCGCCTAAGTGAGGTTGGAATTCAATAATTTTAGTTTTCATTTCTCGTAAGCCACTATAAAAAGCAGAGTATAATCCGGCTGGACCGCCACCAATAATTGTTACATCGAATAAATCTTGAGAGTTCATTTTTTTCACTCCTCAATATGTAGATTAACATTGATAATCATTTTCAATTAATAGTACAACTGTTTATTAATTTATGCAATAGATATTGACAATCATTCTCAATCAGATTATATTCATGATATTGCTTAATAATGATAATCGTTATCAATATATTGATATTGACGAAGATGAATCAATAATGGCCAAAGGAGGTCGAGTAGATAGATGAGTCGAATTTATACAAAAGATTTACAAATTTCTTATCACGATAAAATGATTGTAAAAGATATGAATATAGAAATTCCTGATCATCAAATAACGACAATTATAGGTGCTAACGGTTGTGGGAAGTCTACATTACTTAAAGCAATGACAAGGATTATCCCTTATCAAGTTGGGGCTGTTGTATTAGATGGTAAAGAAATTATTAAAGAGAATACGAAGCAACTCGCCAAAAAATTAGCAATTTTACCGCAGGCTCCTGAGAGCACAGGTGGTTTAACGGTGAGTGAATTAATTTCTTACGGTCGTTATCCACATCAAAAGGGAATGGGAAGGCTTACAAAAGAAGATTTAGAAGTGATTGAATGGACACTTGAAGTTACGGGACTAACGAGTTTACGATATCGTTCTATTGATGCTTTATCTGGTGGTCAAAGACAGCGTGTTTGGATTGCGATGGCATTGGCACAAGAAACAGATATTATCTTTTTAGATGAACCAACGACCTATCTTGATCTGGCTCATCAGCTTGAGGTGCTCGAATTATTACAAAAATTAAATAAAGAACAAGGTAGAACGATTGTTATGGTCTTGCATGATTTAAACCAAGCTGCTCGTTTTGCCGATCATTTAATTGCGATGAAAGATGGAGCTGTTGTAAAAGCAGGGTCTTGTGAGGAAGTGATGACGCCACCTGTACTGGCGGAGGTATTTAATATTGACGCAATGATTGGCACAGATCCGATCACACAAAAGCCGATGTGTTTAACATATCGTTTAATAAAAGGAGAAAACAAACATGAAAAAAGCCATAATGAATTTAGCCATCGTATTCCTGTTTCTGCTGCTCGTTAGTGCATGTGGACAAACCAATTCAAGTGAAAGTCAAAACGAAGCACCGGAAGAAAAAAATGAGACGATTACGTATGAATCTGAAAATGGACCGGTTGAGGTACCGGCAAACCCAGAAAGAGTGGTCGTACTAGGTGGATTTACTGGTAATGTTATGGCTTTAGATGCGAATTTAGCTGGTGTCGAATCATGGGCAAAGTCAAATCCTCGTTTTATAGAACAACTTGAGGATGTTGAGGAAGTTTCGGATGAAAGCCTTGAGAAAATTATTGAACTTGAGCCGGATTTAATTATTGGTTATTCAACGACCAAAAATATCGACAAGCTTAAACAAATTGCTCCAACGGTTACTTATACATATGGAGCAGTCGATTATTTAACTCAGCACATTGAAATTGGTAAGGTATTAAATAAAGAAAAAGAAGCGACCGAATGGGTCAATGATTTTAAAGAGCGGGCCAAAGTAGCTGGCGATGACATTCGTGCCCATATTGGTGAAGAAGCAACGGTTTCAGTCATTGAAAACTTTGATAAGCAGCTTTATGTATTCGGTGATAACTGGGGACGTGGAACAGAAATCCTCTACCAAGAAATGAAGCTTAAAATGCCTGAAAAAGTAAAGGAAATGGCATTGGCTGATGGTTATTATGCCCTATCTGTAGAAGTATTAGATGACTATGTAGGTGATTATTTAGTTGTTAGTAAGTCAGAGGAGACAGAAGGTTCGTTCCAAGAGACTGATACGTATCAAAATATGGATGCTGTAAAAAATAATCGAGTATTTCAGGCGGATGCAAGTGAGTTTTATTTTAATGACCCTATTACTCTAGACTACCAGCTTGAATTTTTTATTAATAGTTTCTTAGAGAGTGAATAAATCGAAGCGATTGTCTGGAATTCTCTTTTTGAGGATTCCTTTCGCTTTTTGGTGAGGGAGATCATATGGAAAAAGGTTCAAAGTGGATGCTAACAGTTTCAATGAAATTGATTGTAGCGATAGTTGCAACCTGTTTTGTATTTATTGTGGCTCTGACATTCGGAGCTGCACAAACGGGTGTAGGGGATGTATGGGGAGCCTTATTTAATACGAGAACGTCTGATTTGATTGTGATGCTTCAAGAGATTAGAATTCCACGTGTAGTCGCTGCTGTTATCGTAGGAGCCGCTTTAGCGGTTGCTGGAGCAATTATGCAAGGCATGACGAGAAACCCACTAGCAGATCCAGGCTTGATTGGATTAACGGCTGGCGCTAATGCCGCATTAGCCTTAACGATTGCCTTATTACCGAATGTTAATTATTTTGGTTTGATGATTGCTTGCTTTATTGGAGCAGCAGTCGGGGCTGCCCTTGTTTTGGGAATAGGCTCCCAGCAAAGGGGTGGATTATCTTCATTCAGGATTATCTTAGCAGGTGCGGCTATTTCGGCTTTTTTACATGCAATAGCAGAAGGAATCGGGTTATATTTTAAAATTTCAAAAGATGTTTCAATGTGGACAGCAGGTGGATTAATCGGGACGACATGGGTTCAATTACAGATTGTTATACCCATTATCTTGATTGGTCTTTTACTTGCCATTCTGTTTTCGAAACAGCTAACGATATTAAGCTTAAGTGAAGAGGTTGCAACAGGTCTAGGACAGAAAACATTTGCTGTAAAATTGGTCCTGTTCTTATTGACGGTTGTGTTAGCAGGTGCTGCCGTATCATTAGTAGGGAATTTAGTTTTTGTCGGTTTAATGATTCCTCATATAGTCCGTATCCTAGTCGGAATGGACTATCGGGCCATTGTCCCCATGTCTGCGATTATTGGAGCCGCTTTTATGCTACTAGCAGACACTGCCGCTCGTACGGTTCATGCCCCTTTTGAGACACCTGTTGCCGCTATTGTTGCACTACTCGGGCTTCCTTTCTTTTTATTAATCGTACGTAAAGGAGGCAAGGCATTATGATTGTTACAAATGCCTATAAGAAAAAATACAAATGGATCGTCAGCACTTTGTTAATTGGATTAATTGGCATGATGGTAATGGGTATGAGTTTAGGCTACTCTTCCATCTCAATAGATCGACTAGTTCCAACGATAATAGGCCAAGGTTCCTTTAAGGATGAATTTATTCTGTTTTCTATTCGCTTACCGCGTATGCTTATTACTGTTTTGGCTGGTATAGGACTTGCATTATCAGGTGCTATTTTGCAAGGGGTAACAAGAAATGATTTAGCTGATCCGGGAATCATCGGTATTAATGCGGGGGCTGGTGTTGGTATTACTTTATTTTATTTGTTTTACCCTTTAGACACCGGTGGTTTTGTTTACTTATTACCTATTATCGCCTTTTTAGGTGCGACGCTTACAGCCATCCTTATTTATCTATTTTCTTATGAAAAAGGGAAGGGGATTCAGCCAAGTAAGATGATATTAACAGGTGTCGGTTTTTCGATGGCACTTTCAGGATTAATGATTGTATTAATTTCTTCATCTGAAAGGCAGAAAGTTGATTTTATTGCCCGTTGGTTAGCGGGAAATGTTTGGGGGTATGATTGGTCACTAATCGTATCAATCCTGCCGTGGTTTTTCTTATTAATCCCGTTTATTCTTTTCAAGGCACATCAATTAAATGTTTTAGGGTTAAGTGAGTATGTGACAATAGGAATCGGAGTATCCTTGCAAAAAGAGCGTACTTTTTTATTGTTGGCAGCGGTTGCCATTGCAGCAGTCAGTGTATCTGTAACGGGTGGTGTTGCGTTTGTTGGATTAATGGCACCGCACATAGCCCGGGCATTAGTTGGTCCTAGGTATCAGTACTTTTTGCCTGTTGCGATGTTGCTAGGTGGTTGGTTATTACTTATGGCTGATACAATTGGTCGTAATGTATTAGAGCCTGACGGAATACCAGCAGGAATCGTCGTTTCCCTAATTGGTGCACCTTATTTTATCTATTTGCTCGTAAAATCCAAATAAGTTATAAGTTTAAGTCCTGATAAATCAGTCATACTGATGGAAGGGGCTTTTTGGTTATTTGTCTTTTTTTAGCTAACAGGGTACTTACCGTTTCAAATATGTAGATAAAACGGTATAATAGAAAAGAATGAACAGAAGTGAATATAGAAGTGTAGGTGAAGTACATTAGCGAGTCGGGAGTAGGGAGCTTTCATCGTACAAGCACCCAGTCAACCACCGTTATGTATGGACGTCCAAGAATCATACACAGAAAGGAGTCGAAAATGAATTTTCCCAAAGTGGGTAGTAGTATTCAAATCCACAGCTATAAGCATAATGGAGCACTTCATCGTGTTTGGGAGGATACGATAGTACTAAAAGGGACGTCAAAGGTTGTGATTGCTGGAAATGATCGAATCCTAGTAAGAGAATCGGATGGCCGCAATTGGCGTACGCGTGAGCCAGCTATATGTTATTTTGATTCTGAGCAATGGTTTAATACAATTGCCATGCTTAGAGCAGACGGTATTCATTATTATTGTAACATTGGTACGCCTTTTACATGGGATGAAGAAGCATTAAAATATATTGATTATGACCTTGACATTAAAGTGGCACCAGACATGACATTTAAACTATTGGATGAAGATGAATATGAGCTACATCAAAGAAAAATGAATTATCCACCAGAGCTAGATGCAATTTTGCAACGGGGTGTTGATACGTTAATTTCTTGGATCCACCAAAGAAAAGGACCATTTGCACCTCAATTTGTAGAGAGCTGGTATGAACGTTTTTTGCAATATCGATAAGGAAGTGATTATCAGTGGAAGGGGAAAAAGCCTGAATGTTGGGCTTTTTTTCGTGAGTCGGACTTTTTTTGAGTGGAGTTGAGCAAATATGGAGTGTTTGCGCTAAATTTCGCTCATAATAAGGACTGGAGAGGGGGAGTGGCGTTTTGGGAAGTATTAAGCGCTATTTATTATTCGTAAAACCATATATAAAACAAATTATCATTACGATTATTATCGGTATATTAAAATTTGGGATTCCACTACTATTACCTTTAGTGGTCGCATATGTCATTGATGATATTATTTTGGCAGAAGGATTAACGCTAGAGGAGAAACAAACGACATTATTTACGTTAATGGGCATTATGCTTTTTATTTTTGTTGTTTTGAGACCGCCGATCGAATATTACCGTCAGTACTTTGCACAATGGATTGGAAGTAAGATTTTATATGATATTCGTGATCAATTATTTAGCCATATCCAAAAGTTAAGTTTACGTTTTTATTCAAATCGAAAAGTGGGAGAGATTATCTCAAGGGTTATTCATGATGTGGAACAGACGAAAAACTTTGTCATTACGGGATTAATGAATATTTGGCTAGATTTATTTACGATTGTTATTGCAATTATTATTATGCTAAATATGAATGTGTGGCTGACACTCGTTGCGATATCCATGTTCCCGTTATACGGTTTCTCAGTGAAGTTTTTCTATGCTCGCTTACGGAATATCACTCGTGTACGTTCCCAAGCATTAGCCGAGGTACAAGGTCATTTACACGAACGTGTTCAAGGGATGAGTGTCATTCGTAGCTTCGCGCTTGAAGAGCATGAACAAAATCAGTTTGCCAAAAGAAATCGAAACTTTTTAGCGAAAGCCTTAGAGCATACGAGATGGAATGCAAAGACTTTCGCTGTTGTCAATACGATTACAGATATTGCCCCATTACTCGTCATTGCGGTCGCCGGTTATTTTGCTTTAAATGAAGTCATTGAAGTGGGTGTGATGACCGCGTTTGTTCTCTATATGGAGCGGTTATATGGTCCGTTACGTCGTCTAGTCAATTCATCGACGGTCTTAACACAAGCAATTGCCTCGATGGACCGAGTCTTTGAATTTATCGATGAAAAATATGATATTTCTGATAAGCCCGGCTCGAAGGAGTTAGCGTATACAGACGGTAAGTTAGAATTTTCCAATGTCTCATTCTCTTATAATGAAGATGGGATGCACGCTTTGAAAAATTTAAATTTAACCGTAAAAAGTGGTGAAACGGTCGCATTTGTTGGAATGAGTGGTGGAGGTAAAAGTACGTTAATTAGTTTGATCCCGCGCTTTTACGATGTGACAAGTGGAAGAATTTTACTTGATGGTACTGATATTAGGCAATATCAAGTACGCAGCCTACGCGATAAGATTGGAATGGTGCTGCAAGATAATATTCTATTTAGTGAATCAGTCAAGGAGAATATTCTGATGGGTAACCCCAATGCGACGGTTGAGGAAGTAGAAGACGCTGCCAAAGCAGCCAATGCTCATGATTTTATTATGAGTTTGCCACAAGGGTATGATACGGAAGTTGGAGAACGAGGTGTTAAGCTATCAGGTGGCCAAAAGCAACGTGTTGCGATTGCTCGTGTTTTCTTAAAAAACCCACCGATCCTTATTTTTGATGAAGCGACCTCTGCGCTTGACTTGGAAAGTGAACATTATATTCAAGAGGCCTTAGAGAAATTAGCTAAAGACCGAACAACCTTTATCGTTGCTCACCGACTTTCAACCATTACGCACGCAGATAAAATTGTTTTAATTGAAAACGGTGAAATTAAAGAAGTTGGCACACATGTAGAGTTAATGGGTAAACAAGGCGGCAGCTATAAGCGTTTATTCGAAGTTCAGCAGTTGCAGTGACAACTAAGTGGAAGGTTCTTAGTTATTGGGGAAGGTGGATGTCGCTTCTTACGTAGGGGAAAATGGCTCTCGTGTTGGAAGCTGTGAAGTAACAACATAACCAGCGGACAAGGGACGTGTTGTTGTGGGAAAAGGCCGGAAGTAACAACATAAGCCCCGATATTCACCCACCACAAAGCCCCCTTAAACCTTGAAGAAGACCCCACCATGATCATGGTGGGGTCTTCTATTGGAATTATTCCTCACCTTGAATATCCAAGGTGCTTTCTTCCGTATGATACTTAAAGAAGCTGTTTACAAGGTGATTGAGGTGGGCAAGCTCTTCGTGGTATTCAATAATTTGAGAAACGGCCGGAAATGTATGCATCCATGTTTGTTGGTCAATTGCATCTTGATTGTAAAAGTCAATAAACTTCTTAGCCAAAGCTTCCTTACCTGTGGCTAAATCGTCCAGAATCTCCTTAGACGGCGAAGAGGTTACTTTACCAATATAGCGAAGTAAAATGCGATTATGGAAATTCGTTAATAAGTCTAATTGCTGTTCAAACTCTTCCTGAATCGCTTTTGGCAAATTAGAAATATCCTCTGAGCGTCGCTCTAAATTTATAAGTACGGCCTGTGATTGTTTTAACGTAATAAGCATTTGTCTAAATAGTACAAGCTTTCTTGCTTTACTATATTTGTTTCGCTGTAAATAATTACGTTCTTCCTTATATAAATTATACAGGTTATCGAGCTTTTGAATTTGTGTGTCTAACCGCTTCATATCGCCTTTTAAGGAACGAGAATCGGCGTCATTTCGGACTAATAACATCATCCACTGATTAATGTTATCAGATTCCTTCAGCATGGATTGATAAAATTTTGTTTCATATCTTGGTGGAATAAAGAAAAGATTTACAATAAAGGCCGTTAATACACCAAGCATAATCAATAAAAAACGATCGGTCGCAAAACTAACAAAATTCTCAGCAGGGCTTTCCATGATGATAATGACTGTAACGATAGCTAGTGGGATTGTACTAGCTTCTAATTTTAATTTAGAGATGATAGCAATCACGAGAATGACAACTACACCAACTACAAATGGCTCATGTCCAAAAGTTAATACGAATATGACAGCTAAAACAGCACCAATCACATTGGCCTGTACTTGATCCAATATTGTTTGGAAAGTACGATGGATTGATGGTTGAATTGCAAAGGCTGCGGCAATCGCTGCAAAGGTTGCGCCTTCAAAACCTAGCCAAATTGCAGAATACATAGCTAAGGCAAGAGCAAGTCCCGTTTTAAAAATACGAGCACCAAGTTTCATTGTGTTAAGAAGTCCTTTCTGAAGTCCATTCTTTCGTCATACTGACATTTTTTCTATTCATGTTATACCCGCTTGGAACAACGAGAAATCAAAAAAAAAAACGTGGAATTAAATCGTCCATATTCTCAGTTTATATCAGTAACGAACGTACTATACCGTGATTAGGTAGAAGAAGCAAGTGCTTTTTTGTTAAAAATTGTGATGAATTACTTTATTTTATGAAAAAGCATCAAAGCCATACATGTATATTATATAAGAAAAGTAGCGAGGTTAGAACTAAAGCCTAAGAAATCGCTTAAAACAAATTATGTAGTAATAACAAAAAGTGATGAAAGGACTGTTATACCTATCCATCACTTTTTTAATATATTTTTTATTAGATGTGTAAAGAGACAGCGGCAAATGCTTCATCGACTGCTTGTAGCGTTTGTTTCACATCCACTTCCGTATGCTCGGTTGTTAAGAACCAGGCTTCGTATTTGGAAGGAGCCAAATTAATGCCTTGCTTTAACATCTCTTGAAAGAAAATCGCAAATAAGTTACCATCAGACGCTTCGGCTTCTTCATAATTGGTTACAGTTGTTGTAGTAAAATATAAGGTCAGCGCACCCTTAAGGCGATTTAATGTCATAGGGATATGGTGTTTATGTGCTAAAGATCGAATCCCTTCCTCTAGCATCTTCCCTAATGAATCAAGATGTTCATAAACGCCATCTTTACTTAAAACTTCTAAGCACGCTATTCCAGCTGCCATGGATGCTGGATTTCCTGCCATCGTTCCTGCTTGATAGGCAGGGCCGAGTGGTGCGACTTTTTCCATAATATCTACTCGACCGCCGTAAGCCCCAATTGGTAGGCCGCCACCAATTATCTTACCAAGAGCTGTCATATCAGGCTCAATCTCTAAATAGTTTTGGGCACCTCCGTACATAAAACGAAAAGCAGTAATGACCTCATCGTAAATAACGAGGGCACCAGCTTCATGGGTTAAGTCATTAACAGCTTGTAAAAAACCTTCTTTTGGTTCTACAATCCCGAAGTTACCGACAATGGGCTCAACTAAAACGGCAGCGACTTCATCGCCCCATTTATCGATTGCCTCTTTATAGGCATCCAAATCATTAAATGGAACCGTAATCACTTCCTGAGCAATACTTTTTGGCACTCCAGCTGAATCTGGTGTACCAAGTGTGGATGGACCAGAACCGGCTGCTACTAGAACTAAATCTGAATGACCGTGATAACAGCCTGCAAACTTAATAATTTTATCTCGACCAGTATAAGCTCGAGCCACTCGAATGGTTGTCATAACTGCCTCAGTGCCCGAATTAACAAAACGAACTTTATCTAAAGACGGAATGGCTTCCTTTAGCATTTTGGCATAAGTGACCTCTAATTCAGTCGGTGTCCCATATAAAACACCATTTTCAGCTGCTTCTTGAATGGCTTTGGTAATGTGGGGATGGGCGTGACCGGTAATAATCGGGCCATATGCCGCGAGGTAGTCAATGTACTGATTGCCATCGACATCCCAAAAGTACGCACCTTTCCCTTTTTTCATATAAACAGGTGAGCCTCCACCAACGGCCTTAAATGAACGAGACGGACTATTGACACCACCAACAATGTGTTCTTGCGATTCTTGATGTAAAGATTTAGATGTAGAAAAATCCATAACGTGTTAATACCTCCAAAAGTGATTCCTATGTATGATTCGATATTCTACAGTCCATCATAAAGCAAGGATCACGGCTTGACAACTTGAATAAAGTCATTTTTGAAGGTGTTCAGCAGATGAATGATTTTCTTCCTTATGATAAGGAATGGATACGTGTAATCCACGTTTTTCTATTTCATGTAGCAATAATTGAATAAAGTCTTCACTTAAGTTTAAACTCTTAGCTTGGACATAGCTTTCAAGTAAGAGTGAATTTGATAAAGATTCCATCAGTCGCCTCTCCTTTTATAATTTTTTGATGAAGAAAAGTTGAAAAAAGACCGATAAGGTGGTTAATACCCGATTATTTAATTCTTAAACCTGTTTTTCGGAAAAAATATAAAAAGATTTATAAGAGGCGAAAGGGTTGCTTTTTTTTCACCAATTCCGCTAATCTATATAGAAACCTACATAGGAAAGGATGAATGTTATGACGATTAAAGTCGGAGAAAAAGTACCTGCAGTTTCATTGCCTGCGAGCACAGGAGGAACTATTTCTATCAGTGATTACAAAGGGAAATATGTTATTTTATACTTCTACCCGAAAGACATGACGCCAGGTTGTACGACACAAGCGTGTGATTTTAGAGATTATAGCAAGGAATTAGAGAAAGTGAATGCGGTGGTTTTAGGTGTAAGCCCGGACCCGCTTTCTAGACATGAGAAGTTTATAGAAAAATACGACCTGCCATTCCCTTTACTTTCTGATGAAGAACAGGAGCTTTCTAAACTATTTGATGTGTGGAAGTTAAAGAAGAACTTCGGTAAAGAATATATGGGTATTGAGCGCTCGACTTTTGTGATTGATCAAGAAGGAAAATTAGCAAAAGAATGGAGAAAAGTGAAAGTACAAGATCATGTGAAAGAAGTATTGGATTATATTTTTCAAATGAGTTAAATGGCTAACCACTTCTAAGGAGTTGCGTCTATGATCATCATTTATTCAGCAAAAATTAACCAAGCTATCCAGACAGACTTAGTTCAATCATTCAAAGAGGCCAGCTTCTATTTCTTCTCTAATATAGAAGAAGCGGAGCAGTTATTGCCAGAAGCCGAAATTTTAATTACTTATGGGGAAGATTTGCAGGAAAAACAGATACAAAGTGCGAAACAATTAAAATGGATTATGGTGATTTCAGCAGGGCTTGATCAAATGCCATTTCAAGCGATTAAGGAACGTGGTATTCTTGTTACAAATTGTCGTGGTATTCACGCAAAGCCTATGGCAGAATATACGATTGGAATGATGCTTCAAGTAGCAAGGCAATCGAAACAGTTAATCAAAAATGAAGAGCAGCACCTTTGGGATAGAACTGTACCTATGCTTGAGTTGAATGAAAAGTGTCTCGTTATTTTGGGAACAGGTGCGATCGGTCAAGAAATTGCCCGATTAGCACAGGCTTTTCAAATGCAGGTTTATGGTTTAAATACTTCCGGGAAATCTGTTTCTCATTTTGATCGATGTGTTCCTCTATCGAATGTTGCTGCTATTTTATCTGAGGCAGATTACGTAGTAAATGTTCTTCCATTAACAGAGCAGACTAACAATCTTTTAAATAAAGATATGTTTTTGAATATGAAAAAAGAGTCGGTCTTTATTAACATTGGAAGGGGAGGTACAGTGAATGAGTCGGACCTCCTGACTATTTTACAGCAAGGGTTAATCAAACACGCAGTTCTAGATGTGGTTTCACAAGAGCCTCTGCCACCTGAACATGAGCTTTGGGAGATGGAAAATGTTACGGTTACACCGCATTTGTCAGGTATATCCTCATTTTATCAACCAAGGGCTTTTGAGATTTTTAAACAGAACCTAGAGAAGTATTTAGAAGAAGATACGAACGAAAGCTTTCTAAATCGAATAGACTTAGATCAAGGGTACTGAGTCACATGATAAGAGGTGAAGGGGGATTGCAGAGCCATGAAGCTTTTCATTTGTATAGTTGAACACATGTATACTGATGAAGTGGAGAAAAGTTTGAGAGAAAAAGGTTACCGTATGACTGAGCTTGCGAGTTCGGGAGGTTTTTTACGAAAAGGAAATACGACTTTTCTAATTGGCTTGGAAGAGGAACATCATCTCGAATTAAAAACTGCCTTACAGCAAGCTTGTTTAAAAGTGGAAGAGCGAAAGCAAAGAAAAAAACAGAATGGCGCGCACCGCTACACCTCGTTTCTTATTGATGTGAAGGACGTTGCTTTATTTCTTGAGAATAAAGGATTTAAAAAAAGGTGAAGGCTCTCATAAATAATTCGCTAATTGATAACAAAATCCTTCTAAATTCCTACTACAATGACTGAAAACACTAATTGACAGCCCTCTTATTTCTATACTATACTTATTATAAAGTAAGAATTGTTGTATCGAAAGAGAGGTGCATGACGATGTCAAACCATCGCTTGCAAGATGCCATTGAAGCACTTAAGAGCACCCGTGTACGTATGACACCACAACGTCATGCTATCTTGGAATATTTATATGATTCAATGAAACATCCAACGGCGGATGAAATTTATAAAGCGCTTGAAGGCAAATTTCCAAATATGAGTGTTGCTACAGTTTATAATAATTTACGTGTTTTTAAAGAAGTCGGGATTGTCAAAGAATTAACTTATGGGGATTCCTCGAGCCGTTTTGATTGTGTCACAACAGACCATTATCATGTAATTTGCCAAGATTGCGGTAAAATTGTAGATTTTCATTATCCTGGTTTAGATGAAGTCGAAACGTTAGCAGAGCATGTTACAGGATTTAAAGTGCATACACATCGTATGGAAATTTACGGTTCATGCCCAGAATGCTCTAAAAAAATCCAACATTAATTCATTATAAAAAACACGGCTCCACGTTAAAATGGAGCCGTGTTTTCATTTTATCTGAAAGTTCAATGTGGGTGTTTAGGCTAAATGTGAGCACCCTCAAAATCATTTATCAAAAGACCACCAGTTAAAGAATGGAACGGTTCTTTCATGTAATTGTTGGTGAAGTGAACCAGCTTCGTCATGAATGTTTTTACGAAAGGGTAACTACTCCTTTAAAAAGTTTTGAATTTTAGGAAAGACTTTTAAAGCATTCAGATAGAACACTTTTTCATGATGTTCCACTGGAATGAACGTTTTAATGAATTCAATATAGGGGCCAACAGGTACGAGTGGCCAGTCAGTACCAAACAATAATTTGTCATAAGAATCGGCAAAGGTTATTGCGTGACGTAGGTGGTCAAAAAAGTTCGTTTGATTTAGCCTTTCAATTTCCTTGTCGGTACCTACAAGCAAGCCAGATAGGTCGGCATAAACATTCGAGTTTTTATAAATGATTTCTGCTCCTGTTAAAGTCCACGGGTCTCCTAAGTGGGCAATCATGAAGGTGATGTCACTGTAGATAACAGCTACTTCATCAATGGTTAATGGATGAGAATACTTAAGTAAGCCTCGTTCGGAATACGTATCGCCAGTATGAAATACAACGGGCAGGTTGTATTTTTTTGCAAGAGCGTAGACGGGCTTATACACGTCATCATAGGCATAAAATGGATAATAGCCTAAGTAAATTTTCAGTCCGACAACTTCTGGCTTTTGAGCGTTCAACTCAATGGCAGCAAGTGCATCTTGGTCAAGTGTGTACGGATTTATTCCTAAACAATACACGACATTGTTAGGTTTCTTCTCTGATAAATCAACGCCCATAGGAGTTTTGGCTTCATTGTCTGGGAATCCATTTTGATTAACTTCAGTTACCCCCATAGCAATGCTAAGCACAACATTGGCTTGTGCAAACTCTTGCTCGTACCCACCCTTGCTGTATTGGACTAAGGAACGTTCATTTGCAGTTTGGTGAAAGGATTGGATATTTGAATAGTGAATATGTGCATCAATGATTTTCATACTTGCTCCTTACTTTAAATTGAATTCGATCGAATGGTTGTAAGAGCTTCTTGTTTAGTATGTCTTCATGAAAGATTAAGAAGACTGGTTTACTTATGCAAGAAGCGTCTTGTTCTAAAAAGTTTTCGAATACGTCTTTATTCATATAGGCACTCTTTCTAGCGTGAGTAACAATAAATAACTTCTGGTTACTAGATGAAGAAGTTATATAATGCTCTCCCGTTGAAAGGATGGAACGCTCGGCAGAGCCTGCCCTTGCCGTCCTTAATGAATCCTTTTGAATCGCTAAGTCACTAATATGGTTACTCGTTAAAAAGAGATTGGTATATAATTCCTCGCCTATTAATGATTTGCCATCTAGTGTATCAAACTTAATGAAATGGCTTAAAATCGGAATACCTGGCAGTGTCGCAAAGTACTGGGTAAATGTCGTATTACCCCAAACTTCATGGTTTGATAATGTTGTTTGGATAGCGATCGCCGACCATAGATTATTGTTCGTATCCTCTACCTCTATAAATTCAGCAGTTGATGTCGCTTTTAAATAGGAAAACATATTAAGTTTAGAAATTTGTGTGGTCATTCCACCAAGCCATGGATTCCACCAGCCCTTTGCGATTGGTTGAGGAAAGCTTGTATCTAACCACTCGTGATTGTTGTGCTTTAATGAATACATCCCTGGGAAGAAAGAGGGAGCTACTTTAATTTCAATAGGTCCGTTATTGAGGATCCATGTTTCGTAATCGGCATGGTCCTCTTTTCTTTTCTCGACTGAACCACTTTTTGTAAGAATTAGTGCAGATGATACGATATTTTCTTTGTTGTTATTTAGGCTTGCCTTTAAATTTGAGAGCGGTTGAAGTCCTTTTGTTTGTATGGTCGTACTATATTCTGCTTTTTCTTCGGATTCATGAATCGTTACCTTCTGAATGTCCCGTTCATTAATTGTGAAGGATAACGTCCCATTTAAGTGTTCAGCACGACTTGTTTTGAACGTGGCATTCACATGTTCTTCGTCACAAATTAGTAAGCTCTCTTGATTAAATGAGAGGTGGTGTTCTGTTAAAGTTTGTTTTTTCTTATTAGATTGTTCCGCATAAACTTGCTGTTCTTGCCATGTCTGAAAGGCTCCGATGGAAACAATGAGTGGCTTGAATGTAACGTGCTCACTAGTAGTTAAGTGACCAGTTTTGTATTCAAGATTCATTTTCCAGCCTTCAGGGTTAACGATAGCCTCCGTACTCCAGCTAACCCCTAAAGGTTTTCCATTATTGGACGTAAACATCCAGTTTCCTAACTTTTTGTTTGTAGGCAATTGGCCAAAATTTAACTCTAATTCATTTGAGTATTCGATCACTTCTTCACCTAGAGGAATAAAGGCGTGCTCTTTATCAAAATGTATTGATTCAAGTACTCTTAATGGATCTGACAATGGTTCATTCGTGTTATTTACTGCTAGTTCTCTTTTTAGCAAACCATCGGCATAAAGGGTGTGATAGATAAATAGTTGGATTCCTGGGAAATCATTAGAGTGAAATTCTGACTCTAAAACGATGGCACCCTCTTGTTGGTATGATTTTACGGCAACTGGCTTATCTTTAAAGAATTCACTAGAAAAAGGTCGGCCTAATTGAGGTGGAAAAGCATGAAAAGGGACGGCTTCATCTTTTCGATAAATACTAAGTATGTGATTCCGTTTTGTGACACGTATGTCGTAAATTCCATTGGCTATATACCATTCTTTCTTCGATTGTCCAAAGAAAGAGGAACCGAACCCCTTAAGTAGTAAACCGATATGAGCGTTATGGATATTATATTCATTCCCGCTAGCAGCTTTTACATTCATATGAATAGTTGGCTGATAAGAACCGAACTTCTTAGTCGTAAATGGTAACTGAATGAGTGAACGTTGACGACTGGATAGGTGTAAGGAGATTTGCTCCTTGTCTAATGCTACATATTCATTTTGAGGGAAGACGATAGATACCTGGGCATCTTCTTGCAGTTGATTGACTAGTTCTAGCTCAATCACACCTGTTTCATCAATGAAACCGTGTAATGGCTGCATCAGTGCTTGAAGTTTAATAGCTGGTTTTGGGTTGACACCTAAGGATAAATATCCCTGCACGCCGTTGAGCTTCAAGTCAACTTTTAACGTCGGGTGAGTATTCCAAGGTGATGGTTCTTCCCCTTTGCCTACTGTCACTTTTCCGCTAAATATAGCCTCGTCACTTACGTATTCATCGACCGAAAAAGAAGAGAGAACGCGACTATCACTAATCGATACGGCTTCAATATGTAGGGGCTTTTTGTTTTTATTGATGACGTTTAAATGAAAGGTTTGTTGTTCTTCTTCAATAATGTCATGTGACAATAAAGTTAGTTCGACGATAACATCGTTCGTTTCAATCTTACTAATGCCTCTACTTGTTCTCTCGATTTCTACAGATAGCTGCTCCTTGCCGAACGACCAATCATATGTGTAATAGGTGAAACCATTCTTTTTTAATCCATCTGGTTTCACATCTATAAGCTTTTTGTTATGAGTGTACCAATCAGCTTGTTTGAAAAAGGGCTTTAATAAATCTGTCTGTAAAACAGTCGGTACAAAGTTCATTAAGTGTGTCGTGTCGTCACGATCCTCCCAAAAGAATCCGCATTTTTTGTAAAGAGGTACAGCCTTTGTATTGCCTGGCCATGTAAAAAGGTCAAGTCTGCCCCATCCGAGCTCTACCGTCCTCTCGATAGCTTTTAATACAAGCAACTTACCAATTTTCTTTCCGTGATAATCAGGGCGGACATTTAATAATGGGATATACAGTGAGCCTTTGTCTTCTTTATAAATAGATAAGCCACAATACCCGACAACCTCTTGTTTATCAAAAGCTAAATATAAGGTAAGATTATCTGAATTAGCTTCCTTCTTTATGACTTTTTCTGCAGTCATAACGGTGTCGTCCCCGCCCCAACTGTCACGACTTAGATTCCACATCTTAGCAACTTCTTCGGCATACTCATCTTTATATTCTTTGAGTATAATATTTGTAGTCATAATGAACCCCCTGATATGTATTTGTTATGTCATGGAATGGTGCCTGTAAATTTTGTTATAGGCTTCCTAATCTTCCTAATCTTCTCGTAATTTGGCCTCCTTTCATTCATTAAAAAAATTCACTCCTTTCTATAGTATGTGTTTCTGGTTTTTGAGTAAAGAAAATTCAGAATAAATTATCTTTTATTAGGGGTTATAAAGAAAAAAAGCAGAGCCTATTAAACTTCGCTCTGCTTTGATTTGTTATTATATTTTTCGTCGAAGTCTTTTCCTTCTAAAGACTTGTCCATTGTTAATGGTTGACTACAGTGCATGCATGCATCGACGCGACCGAGAACCTTCGTCGGTTTTTCACAACTTGGACATGTCACTTGGATGGTTTTGGTTGAAAGCATTCCAATCCAGAAATAAACGAGTGTACTAGCAATAATCCCTAGGAAACCAATCATCATTAATATCATCATGACAATGGGTGTAGATTTGAAGATTAAACCGAGATACATGACAAGAATCCCGATAAAGACTAACGATAATGCAAATGTACGAATTTTATTAATCTTATTTGTATATTTTAATGCCATTATATGTCCCTCCTGTGGTTTAGTATAGCATAGTCATTTGTGATTCGTTTGTGAAGTTTTTTTGTAAAAAGGATTTTAGGAAGTGGAGATAGAAATAATTATGTAAGAGAATATTATAATGGTTCTTACGTGATGTCGAAAGGGGAGTCTAAAGATATGGTTGAAATTATGTTGAGACAATTGTATCAAGACCTTGCAAGTGAAAGAGACACTTGTGCGATTTTATTATTAGAGAATACAGAAAATCGTTCATTTATTACAGATGGGTTTGATGCAATCATTTTAATTATTAAAGAATACCCTGAGAAAGAATGGGATATTAAGCATTATAATTTAGCGGAAAAGAAAGTCGCATTACACATACTAGACAAAGAGCTTATGCATTATTCATTAATAGTAGGAAATAATCGTCGTTTAGTTGGTTGGATCGTCAATGGAAAGATCGTCTATGATCGAAATGAGTTTTTAGCAGATGTTAAAGAAAGGATTGCCATTTTCCCTCCAGGAGACCGTGCGAAAAAGATGGCGATACAATTCACGAAAATGTTACGTAGATTTGAAGAAGGGAAAATACTATTAGCACATGGCCACTATTTTGATGCTTATTCAAACATGATGCATGCCCTGCATCATCTTGCAAGATTAGCTGTTATTCGACAAGGGTTTTATCCTGAGGTTACAGTGTGGGATCAAGTTCGCCAAATTGAGCCGGAAACGTATAAGTTATATCATGAATTACTCAAGAGTGAAGAATCGCTAGAAAAGAGAATTGAACTTATGGTCATTGCAACAGAGTTCGCGATACATTCTAAAACACTAGAAGGGTGTCAACACATTATTCAAATTCTAGACTCTCCGAATGAGAACTGGTCTATTTCTTGTCTAATGGATATGCCTGAAGTGGAAGATTATAAAATAGACTTAGAGTTATTATTGAGTTTCCTCATTGAAAAAGGTATCGTAATAACAGAAAGTGTTGATATGAAGGCTAAAGGAATCAATCAGTTTCGTTATAAAATAAATATATAATATCTTGTAAAAAAGTATTGCACTATAAAAAATCCTATGATATATTATTACATGTCGCTAAGATGCGGACGAGAAACAATGGCTGTTTTGAGATAGTGTTCTAACGAATAATATTTTAAATAAAGTTATTGACTCGATTCGCTGAAAGTGATATATTAGAAAAGTCGCCAATGAGCGATAAAAAGTTCTTTGAAAACTGAACAAAAGCCAAGCGAATTAAAGAGATACAAGGTATCTC
>NZ_JAQQWS010000005.1:108907-296075 GCF_028610675.1 Alkalihalobacillus pseudalcaliphilus | reverse complement strand
CCTTGAGCTACTGTTACTACTGCCTTCACAGTTCGGGACTTTCACCCTAGAGCCTGCACCCATGCCGGGCACACCATGCAAAAAAGACAAGGGACATCCCTTGTCTTTTTTGTGCGTTACTAATCGACGATATCTACTCGTACACGTTTCTGCTCTTTCATAGATGCTGCATAAACGACTGAACGAATTGCCTTTGCTGTACGACCACCTTTGCCGATTACTTTTCCGATATCACTTTCATGAACACGAACCTCAACTAGAAGTTGCTCACCATTAACTTTTTCGTTAACTTGAACATCATCTGGTCGTTCAACAAGAGCCTTCACCATCTTTTCAACTAACGCTTTCATCGCATTCTCCTTTTTGAAGAATTACTTTTGGTTTTTTGCGTTGTGTAGCTTTTCCATTAAACCAACATTTGAGAAAAGGTTACGCACTGTGTCAGAAGGTTTTGCACCTTTTAACATCCAATCAAGTGCTTTGTCCTCTTTCACATCGAACTTAGCTGGTTGAGTTAATGGATTATATGTTCCAATCTCCTCGATGAAACGACCATCACGTGGTGCACGAGAATCTGCAACTACTACACGATAAAATGGGGCCTTTTTAGAACCCATACGCTTTAAACGGATTTTTACTGCCATTTAAAAACACCTCCAAATATATTCACACAATAATTTATAATATCATCAATTTCGCTAGAGTCAAGAGAAAATCCTTAACAGACATTAATTTCTAGAAAATACTAATTAAAAATCCTATCCAAACTACTAACAAAAACGATTTCTCAAGTTAAAACGGAAGCTTTAAGCCCCCTAAGCCCTTGCCTTTTCCCTTCTTTTTACCTTTACCAGAAGTCATATTCGACATTTGCTTCATCATTTTTTTCATTTCTTCAAATTGCTTTAACAAACGGTTTACTTCTTGAACAGAAGTACCGCTGCCTTTAGCAATTCGACGCTTGCGACTAGCATTCATGATGCTAGGATCTTGCTTTTCTTGTGGAGTCATGGAACGAACAATGGCCTCAACATGACCAATTTGTTTATCATCGACTTTTAAATCTTTCATACCCTTCATTTTATTCATTCCAGGCATCATATTTAAAATTTCATCCAATGGTCCCATATTACGAACTTGATCAAGTTGATCTAAGAAATCATCAAATGTGATATCCATGTTTTTCATCTTTTTCTCAAGCTCACGTGCTTTTTCCTCATCAACACTTGATTGTGCCTTTTCGATTAAAGTTAGCACATCACCCATACCAAGAATTCGAGATGCCATTCTTTCAGGGTGGAATGGTTCAAGCTGATCAATCTTCTCGCCCATACCGGCAAATTTGATCGGTGTCTGTGTCACAGCTTTTACAGAAATCGCTGCACCACCACGTGTATCACCATCCAGCTTTGTCAAAACAACCCCAGTGACATCAAGTTGTTCATTAAAGCTTTCTGCTACGTTAACCGCATCTTGCCCAGTCATCGCATCGACCACGAGTAAAATCTCGTCAGGTTTAGCGACTTCTTTTACTTGCTGCAGTTCGTCCATAAGCTTCTCATCAATGTGAAGTCGACCAGCCGTATCAATGATTACATAATCATGATGATCTTCTTTTGCTTTGGCAATGGCTTGCTTAGCAATCTCGACAGGACTCACTTGATCGCCTAATGAAAACACAGGCATATTTAATTGTTTGCCAAGCGTTTCTAATTGCTTAATCGCAGCAGGTCGGTAAATATCTGCAGCAACAAGCATTGGCTGACGATTATGCTTTTTACGCAAATGATTCGCGAGCTTAGCCGTTGTTGTTGTTTTACCTGCACCTTGTAACCCAACCATCATCACAACAGTAGGTGGCTTATTATTAACAGCAATCTTACTTTGCTCTCCACCCATCAAAGCTGTTAACTCTTCGTTAACGACTTTAATGACTTGTTGACCTGGTGTTAAGCTTTTCATGACCTCTTGGCCAAGTGCTTTGTCTTTTACACTTGCAATAAATTGTTTCACTACTTTAAAGTTAACATCCGCTTCAAGTAAAGCAAGTCGAACTTCTCGCATCATTTCTTTGATATCTTGCTCGCTCACTTTTCCTTTACCGCGAATTTTTGTTAAAGTTCCTTGTAGCCTTTCAGCTAAGCCTTCAAATGCCATCAGGTCGCCTCCTAATCTAATTTCTCAAGAGATTCTATTAAAGTAAGAGTCTCTTCAGGAGTCGCGTTGCTTGTTATTGCTTCTTTTAATTCAGCAAATAGCTTTGAACGAGCTTCAAATTTATTAAATAAGTGAAGCTTCAGTTCATACTCTTCAAGCATCGCTTCTGTACGTTTAATATTATCATAAACTGCTTGGCGACTAACTTCAAATTCTTCCGCTATTTCCCCTAAAGAAAAATCATCAAGATAATAAAGCGACATATATTTCTGCTGCTTAGGTGTCAATAAAGCTTGATAAAAATCGAATAAATAATTCATCCGTAACGTCTTATCTAGCACACCGTCAACCCCTTGTTAAGTGATTTCCCTTTACAAGATACAATCATACAAAAAAACAATCTAAGTGTCAAGTTTTTTTCTTAACATGCTTAAAGACTCATCAGCAGTCTTTTTTTATATGCTCGAAATAAGCGAAACACAAAAACTCGAGTGATACGTTCATGAACACCACTTTATGACGGTTGAGCATTGAACTTTTGGATACACTCGAGTTTCTCGTTACTATTTAATTAGAGCGTACAATTTTACCGCACTTTTGAAACTAAGCCTCACTATTCATGAGTATTTTGTTCTTCTGGAGCCTCAATAAGTTCTTTAAAAAGACCGTAGACAAATTGATCGGCGTCAAATGGCTGAAGATCATCTACCTGTTCACCTAAGCCGACATATTTCACTGGAATATCAAGCTCGTGACGAATCGCTAAAACGATTCCACCCTTCGCTGTTCCATCAAGCTTCGTTAACACAATTCCTGTAACATCTGTGGCTTTCCCAAACGTTTTCGCTTGAGATAAAGCATTTTGCCCTGTCGTTGCGTCTAAGACTAACAAGACTTCGTGTGGAGCACCAGGAACTTCACGCTGAATCACTCGTTTTACTTTTTCAAGTTCATTCATTAAATTAACTTTATTTTGCAAACGACCGGCAGTATCACAAATGAGTACATCAGCTTGACGAGATTTCGCTGATTGCAAAGCATCATAAACAACAGCGGCTGGATCAGAACCTTCTTGTTGTTTAATCACATCAACACCAACACGCTCGCCCCAAACTTCAAGCTGATCAATGGCACCGGCACGAAACGTATCCCCTGCCGCTAACAAGACTGATTTCCCTTGCTGCTTTAACTGATTAGATAATTTACCAATCGTTGTTGTTTTCCCGACACCATTCACACCAACGACTAAAATAACACTCAATCCATTTTCATTCAGATTTAAAGACGTATCGTCGCCTTCTTTTTCAAGTAGCTCTGCTAACTTTTCAGAAATGACGGGCTGGATATCTTTAGTGTCCTTAATATTGCGAAGGCGCACCTCATCTTTTAGCTCGTCGATTAACTCCATCACTGTCGTTACTCCGACATCTGCACTAATTAAAATCTCTTCTAACTCCTCGAAGAAATCTTCATCAACCTTCCGATATTTATAAACAAGTTCGTTCATTTTACCAACGACAGAATTCCTTGTTTTCTCTAGGCCTTGTTTAAACTTATCAGTCACTTCTGTTGTTTGATTGGTGATTTTATCTTTCAATTTTTTAAAAAAGCTCATTGATTTGCCTCCTAACTTCCTACTAATTCTTTGGTTTCTTCTAATTTAACCGAAACAAGCCTTGATACACCTGACTCCTGCATCGTTACACCATAAAGAACATCTGCTTCTTCCATAGTGCCTTTGCGATGTGTAATCACGATAAATTGCGTTTGACCACTGAAATCCTTTAAGAACTGAGCGAATCGACTAACATTTGCTTCATCAAGTGCCGCCTCTACTTCATCTAATACACAGAACGGAACCGGACGAACTTTTAAAATCGCAAATAATAATGCAATAGCTGTAAGAGCACGTTCACCGCCCGATAACAGGGCGAGGTGCTGGCGTTTTTTCCCTGGCGGCCTAACAAGCATCTCAACACCAGTATTTAAAAGGTCATTGGGTTCTGTCAGGACAAGATCAGCTTCTCCGCCACCAAAGAGCTTTGTAAACACAACGCGGAAATGGGATTGAATTTGATGGAAAGTTTCTTCAAAACGCTTCGTCATTTCTTCATCCATTTCATTAATTACCGCATGAAGTGTTGCTTTCGCTTCTAATAAGTCCTCTTGTTGAGCCTTTAAAAAGTCAAAGCGCTCTTTAACACGCTCGTACTCTTCAATAGCACCAAGGTTCACAGTCCCGAGTTCTTGTATAGAAAGCTTGATCAGCTTAACCTTTGTTTTTGCCTCATCTTCTGGCATCGTTAATTGATACTCTATCTTCGCCCCTTCGTACGAAAGCACGTATTCTTCACGTAATACCGTCAAGCAATGGTCCAGCTCGACATCAAAGCGATTCACACTTACTTCGATGGACTGTACTTGCTCTAAAACATAAGCAAATTTAGCTTGTTCAGCCTTTAATTGCTGTTCTAACGTCTCGTAAGCTAGATCCAACTTCTTACGCTCTTCTCGCATAGCCGTTAACTGAATGGTAAGAGCTTGCTTCTTTTGGCGATTGGTATGAATCTTCTTTTCCCAAGAGCTTTCACCAGACGTTCGTTCACTCATTTCCGTTTGCAAAAAGCTCGTTTGTTCATGAAGGTCTGCCAAGTCTTCTCGAAGGTCTTGAATCTGCCCTTCGTAACGTTTCACTTCTGTTAGAGCGTTGGCATATCGCTCCTTTACCGCTGCGTGTTTAATTTTTTCTTCAGTTAAGAGTTGCTGTAATTCCTCTTTTGAGCTTTTCTCTGTATGAAGCTTCGTTTCCAAAGACTTTACATTTTGTTCCAGTTGTTTCCGCTCGTCTTCTGCCGATACTGCTTTTTCTTCTAGCTCATGAAGTCTCTCTTGAATTCGGAGCTGCTCATCTGTGTATCCTCTTTGTTCTCGATCAAAACGCGAAAATCTTTCCTCCATTGCTTTTGACTGCAGTTCAACCTCGCGTTTATATTCTTTACATTCATGAAAATGTGCTCGGGCTTTTTCGCCTTTTTGTTGAGCTTCCAGCATTTCATCTTCTAATTCTTTTAATTCCACTTTTAACGATTTCACACTATTTTCTAAAGCTAAGCTTGATTCCTTAAGGCTATCAAGTTTTTCTTGTAACTCCTCCACTTCACGCTTTCGCCCAAGTAACGGTGTTTGCTTTTGCTTCAAACTACCGCCCGTCATCGAACCACCTGCATTAACGACATCTCCGTCTAATGTGACAACACGGTAACGATAGCTTAGTTTGCTCGCTAATTTGTTGGCTACTTCTAAATTCCTCGCAATCACAACATGTCCTAACAAATTCCAAATCACATTATGATAGGGCTTTTCATATTGAATGAGGTCTGCGGCTACACCAATAAAACCATCTTCATTCTGAATGGAAGCACGTTGATATTCATTTAATTCACGCGGCTTTAGCACGGATAAAGGTAAAAAAGTAGCTCGACCGAAGCGATTCTGCTTTAAAAACTGAATCGCTTGCCTTGCGTCCTTTTCTGTTTGCACGACAATATGTTGCATCGCCGCTCCTAAGGCAATTTCTAATGCAGCCTCATAATCTTTCGGTACATGAACAAGCTCTGCTATCGCTCCAACAACACCTGGTAACTGCTGTTCACGCCGTTTTAAAACTTCTTTTACACCCTGGAAGAATCCCGAAAAGTCCGCTTCCATTTCCTCTAGTACTTCTTTTCTTGATTCCAGCTTTTGAATGAATTGATAGGCTTCATAAAGCTTGGACTCTTTCTTTTGATACTGATTTCTTTTTTGTTCGTCTTTGAGCTTTAAATCTCGATACCATTGCGAGATTTGCTCAAGTCCCACTTCTGCCTTCCCCAACTGCTCAATAGCCGTTTTAGACTGACTTTTTAAATGTTCTCTTGCCTGTAAAAGTTCATCATTTTCAGAGGTCAGTTTATTCGTTTTCAATTTTTGCTGATTAAGCTGCTCCTCTAAGTAGCGTGCTTCATTTCGAATCGATGCTTGTTCATTCAGTAACTCAATATAGTCACCTTTTGCCTGTTCTAACTTCTCTGGTAAATCCTCTTCATGCATGTTTAATAATTCTTCTTTATCTTGAACTGATTTTTGAAGAAGCTCTAACTCTTTCTCTTCGTTTGATAACTTCTCTTTTTTCTCTATACATTCAGTTTCTAGCCGAGTAAGCTGTTCTTTTTTATCTTCTAAACTTTTAAGGAGCGTCTCTTTATTTTCACTTGCATGCTTAAGCTGTTCTTGAAAAAGCTGTTTCTTCCCTTCTGCTTTCTCTAGTGCCTCACTTGCCAGTAATAGAGCTTCTTGAGCATCATGCATCGCCTCTTGTAATTCATTCGTTTGAACACGAAGGCTTTCTAATTGCTCCTCCATCTCGGTTACTTCTTTTGTTTGCTTCTGATACTGCTCTTTTAAGGACGCCAGTTTTTCTTTTTCATCCGTCCACTTAGCATGAAGATCCGTAATTTGAAAAACGAGTAAGGCAATTTCAATTTCCTTTAATTGCTCTTTTTTCTCCAAGTAGTCTTTGGCAATAGAAGATTGGATTTGAAGAGGCTCTACTTGTCCTTCTAATTCAAACAAAATATCTTCGACACGATTTAAGTTTTCTTGCGTTTCCCAAAGTCGCTTTTCTGCCTTGACTTTTCTCGTTTTATATTTCAAAACACCTGCCGCTTCTTCAAAAATGACACGGCGGTCTTCGGATTTACTACTTAGTATTTCTTCGACTTTTCCTTGACCTATGATGGAATACGCTTCACGACCTAATCCAGAATCTAGGAATAAATCAACGATATCTTTTAGTCGACATGTTTGCTTATTAATTAAATATTCACTATCACCTGAACGGTAAACTCTTCTAGTGACACTTACTTCTGAATAATCGATATGTAAATGATGATCCTCATTATCTAATACGAGCGTGACCTCCGCATAATTAAGAGGTTTACGTGAATCACTACCAGCAAAAATAATATCTTCCATTTTTGCACCACGAAGTGATTTCGCAGACTGCTCCCCGAGTACCCATCTAATTGAATCAGAAATATTACTTTTCCCACTGCCGTTCGGACCGACCACCGCGGTGACACCTGGGACGAAATCAATGCCTATTTGTTCAGCAAAGGATTTAAAACCGACGACTTCTAGTCGTTTGAGGAACATACGCACACCCTCCACTTTCTTTTCTACAACTTTCTTATTTTATCATAACCATACTACCTGTGACTATATCGGCATCAATTGTAGGTGATTTGATATTTTATTGAATTACATGATAGAAATTTGGAAATATGGCATCTAGATCATGTATGAGAACGACTGATAAGCACTAAACATGTTGAATATAGGGAATTCCACCTAAAATAACTTGAATATTCTGTCTATCATTCGTTTTTTTTCTGCTAAAATAAATAAAAACAGACGACTTAAAGAGGACAGAGCCATAAAGAAAGGGTGACAATAATGATCTATGTAATTTAGGGATCATTAATGGTCAAGCCTATCATTTAGCTGTTATTGCAAATGCGAGGGAATTTGCCGTCCAATATCTATATGAGCTTCATCATAGTTGGCAAGAATCCAATATTATCGGACGTGTCGTTCGTTCATGTAGCGAGTCTGCGATGCAACTCTACAAAGAGGTAGCAAAGGCCCTTAATGAAATGAAAGAGATGTTTCCGTTCCCTCATGGCGGAGAACCGAGCGAAGCCATTCAAAAGAATCGTGCCATTGAATTATTATATCAAGCAAAAGAGGCTGAGGTAGCTGGAGTCAAAGAACTAGAGAAATTACTAGATTTTATGAAAGCATACTATGCAGAAGTCTGGATTAACTAAGGCTCGTTTTAACAAGGAGTAACGTATGAGCAATCCATATCTGAGAAAAACCGCTTTTTGGCAGAACAGAACAACCCTACAGAGCATTTACTTCGTGCTGAGATATTTGAACAAATACAGCGGCTTCTAGAATGCTTATCTATGAAAGAACGCCATGTTTTTAAGCTTTATTTTTTTGCAGGCTTTTCTGCTAACGATATTGCAATGCACCTCCATACAGACAAGTCTAACATTTATAACCTGCTTTCGCGCGCAAAAAGAAAAGTACAAAAGGAAAGAATCATCGTGTCGATTGACCAATATGTTATCGAAAGAAAAAGAATCAATAAAAAACAAACCAACATTTTACGCACACCACCTAAAACGTACTCTTAAATAAATAGAAAAGGAGTGATGACAAGTGAAATTACAAGTAAACAAGGTTTCTAAACCGGTTGACCACCGAAAGGAGCTCAAGCAAATTTATCAACTAAAACAAGGTAATATGGTTATTCAAGACTTGCCTGAACGATGTTATGTTTCACAACGTATGCATACAAAATTTGATATGGAATGGGACGGAAGACCAGAACCGCTCGATGATACATTTACAGCCTTTAAAATCGTTAACCAAATTAAACAAATCACAAAAACAGAAATGAACTATCGCTTTAAAAGGATGCCTGATGAAATCATTTGGCTATCGAAAAATGAAAAGAAATCACTGGTAGAACAGATGATTTATGTCCCTCCTTTTATTACGGAGGATATTTATTCACGGGCTTTACTTAGCGTCCAAAAGAAACTCAAGCTTGTACCCCCATTACCTTTTTCGTTTATAAGAGTGCCTTCACAAAGTGTTGCTTTAAAACTACATGAGGGTCATTATAAAGATGCAGGTGAAACTTTAGAAGTGATTTTGAAAGAGCTACAATCCAAAAGCATTGAGCCACAATTACCACATAGAGAAATCTTTTTATGTCCAGCGATGGATTGTTATCCCGCAGCTCAAACAAAAACCGTTATTTGTGTTCCTGTTTAACCATTATCAACCAAAGATGGAGGGGAAATCATGTATTTCGAGAATCGTACATTTCAAATAGTCGCCAGAAAATATACGGAGGATTTTTCTAATTATTCTCATGTTATCCCCGAAAAGGTCCTGGAAGTGAAGAAGCTGACCTATCTGTTTGACTTGGATGAACCCCATTATGTAATTGCTTATGAAGCAAAAAGAGATGAGCAACACCAAGTTGGCTCCTTTTATATTGGTTTTATCGTTAACCATTTCCCAAAAGAACTTCCAAACCATTTTATTACTTTAGACTGTCCGCTTAGAACATATGGTGTTTTCGAGACAATCTTTCATTTAGAAGATATGGGTAACTATTATGATCAGTTAGTAAGATGGATATTCTCCATGAATTATACGTACACGGATGACATGATTTTTGAACTTTATGAAAGTGAACGAAAACTTACGATCTATAACCCAGTCAAAGAAAGATAATAGTAGTTCCCAACAAGCTACATTTAATGATAAACTAGTATAAATAAGTCCGTTCATTTGAATGGAACTACAGGGGGTACTTCGATTGGATTTACGTGAAAATAATCGTGAAAATATTGAGTATATGATTGAAGCGATTAAAGATAAGCTACAATTTGTTAATGCGGGTGCGATTAATGCAAAGAGTTTTAATACGAATAAATACGACGACTTAGTTGAAATTTATGAAATGATTATGAGTAAGCCGAATTTTTCTGTAAGCGAGCTCGATGCCATTGCTTCTGAACTAGGTAAATTACGTGCATAAGAAGTAGCCACATAAGTCACTTGACTTGTGTGGCTGTTTCTTTGTATAGAAGCTAAAGAATTATTGAAGAAGTCATTATATGATTTCATTTTCTGGGTTCATGTAAAATCCATCGTTTCCTTTTGGTTGTACTCATCCATTTTGCACTCTCCCGCTACGACGACAGCACATTATTCTCATCTACTCTCGTCTAATACTGAAAAAAACACTGCATAAGTTGTTAATAGCAACAACTTATGCAGTGTTTTTTATGATTAAGAAGGAGATTTTTGACTAAGCTTCATTAAAGCTTGCTGAGCGGCATGTTGTTCCGCTTCTTTTTTTGAACGACCTGTTCCAATTCCTAATGCTTGTCCATTCAGCTGGACCTCTGAGACGAACTCGCGATTATGGGCAGGTCCTCGTTCTTGTACGATCAAATATTGAATTTGACCTAAATTATCACGCTGTATTAACTCTTGTAATTGACTCTTGAAATCCATCATATGAGAAAAAGCACCATCGTTTATTTTCGGATAAATCGTTTGTGCTAAAAAGTTAAAAACCGCGTCTATACCTTGGTCGAGATGTAAGGCACCAATAAACGATTCAAATACATCCGCAAGTAATGCCGGACGCATACGCCCTCCTGTAATCTCTTCCCCTTTACCTAATAAGACTAATTGTCCAAATTGCAGCTCTTCAGCAAATTTCGCCAAAGAAGGCTCACAGACAATGGAAGCTCTTAATTTGGTCATATCGCCTTCGCTCATCGCTTTAAATTTCTTAAAAAGAAATTGCGATACAGCAAGCTCTAAGACGGCATCCCCTAAGAACTCAAGCCTTTCATTATCTTGAAATGTATAAATGCGGTGCTCATTCACATAGGATGAATGGGTGAAAGCTTGGATTAACAGCTTTTTGTTTTCAAAAGTCATGCCAATACGCTCCTGCAAGACATCAAACTTCTGTCTTTGCTCACTTGTCAAAGTCAAACGTCTTGGGCTTCTTTTACGCTCATAAAAAGACGATTTGGCTTTTCGCTGGTTTTTCGAAGACTGTGACATGGCTACCTCCATCATTCAATTTTTCTCCATCTCTATCTTATCACTTTTTTAGTGAAAACGTCATCATCAACAAAGAAATAAGATAGAAATCAAGTCTCATATGGCTTTCCATATGAGACTTCATCATTTAGCTGTTGCTATTTATGTATTCTACTACATCTGCAACAGTAGAAATTTTCTCCGCATCTTCATCAGAAATTGTTAATTCAAACTCATCTTCAAGTTCCATAACAAGCTCAACTACATCTAGTGAATCTGCACCTAAGTCTTCTTTAAACGATGCTTCAAGTTTTACCTCTGACTCATCAACTCCAAGACGGTCTACAATAATCTTACTTACACGTGTTAATGTATCTGCCATGTTCCGTTCACCCCCTCTCAAAAAAGAACACAAGCTAGCTGAATTTTACCGATAGCTGTTAAACTTGTCAAGATTGATTTTGTCGAAAATCTCCTCAACCTTGCCCTTAAGGCATAACCATTCCACCATCAACATGTAAGGTTTGACCTGTCATGTAACTCGCATCCTCACTCGCTAAAAAACCAACAGTCTTAGCAATATGAGCTGGTTCTCCTAATTTACCTAAAGGAATTTGAGCTAGTAACTGTGTTTTCGTTTTTTCCCCAAGCTCGTCTGTCATATCTGTCGTAATAAATCCTGGAGCCACTGCGTTCACTAAAATATTTCGGTTTGAAAGCTCTCGTGCTAAGGTTTTGGTCAATCCAATAACACCCGCTTTAGCAGCGACATAATTAGCTTGTCCCGCATTTCCTAAGACGCCAACAACAGAGGAGATATTAATGATACGACCATAACGTTGCTTCATCATTTGCCTCGTTACCGCTTTTGAGCAATTAAAAACACCTTTTAAGTTCGTATTAATAACAGCATCCCAATCGTCCTCTTTCATACGCATAACCAAATTATCGCGATTAATCCCGGCATTATTAACTAAAATGTCGACTCGACCGAATGCTTGAACAGTCTCTTTAACCATCGCCTGTACTTCTTCAGCATTCGCAACATTCGCTTGATAAGCAAACGCTTTAACGCCTAGCTCTTTTGCCCTTTCTACAACCGCTTCCGCCTTATCTGCACTACCTGCATAATTCACGACGATATGAGCACCTTTAGCTGCTAGTTCTAGAGCAATGGCCTCACCAATCCCACGCGAAGCACCTGTAACAATCGCTACTTGACCTGATAACATTAACGGTTACCTCCTTCTAACTTTTCCAGAGCTTTTGCCAAGCTTTCCTGATCACTTATCGCAAATGCCTGTACTCGTCGATTCACTTTCTTAACAAGACCAGTTAAGACATTACCATTACCAATTTCAATAAATGTATCGACACCTTGTTCTAATAATGTCAAAATCGTATCCTCCCATAAAACAGGGGAATACACTTGCTCTACTAAACTAGCTTTGATGGCCTCTTTATCGGTAAGTGCCTTGGCTGAAACGTTGGCAATAACCGGTATTTCAGCATCATAAAAAGGAATGTTAGCAAGCACATCTTCCAGCCTCTTAGCACATGGCATCATAAGCGAAGAGTGGAATGGTCCGCTTACTTGAAGTGGTAAAACCCGCTTAGCACCTGCTTCCTTTGCCAACACGCCTGCTTTCTCTATGCCCTCTGCCGAACCTGAGATTACAATTTGTCCCGGACAGTTTAAGTTAGCGAGCTCTGCAACGAGACCTGCCTCTTTCACCCTATCACAAACCTCTTGCAATACATCACGCTCTAGCCCTAATACAGCGGACATCGCACCTTCTCCAAACGGCATAGCTTCTTCCATATAAAGTCCACGCTTATGAACCGCATATACAGCATCTTCAAAAGATAATACATTTGCACAAACTAATGCACTATACTCACCTAAGCTATGTCCCGCTACGAAGTCTGGCTTTATCCCTTTTTCCTTTAGTAATTCAAGAACAGCGATACTCATGGTTACAAGGGCAGGCTGTGCAAACTCTGTTCGTCTCAGCTTTTCTTCAGGTCCATTTTCAATAATATCCGTTAGATCGAACTGAAGCTTTTCATTAGATCGTTTAAATACGGCAAGGCTATTATCATTTGAATCACGTAAGCTTTGACCCATTCCTACTGCTTGTGATCCTTGTCCAGGGAATAAAAAGGCGATTCTTCCCATCGGCATCAGCTCCTTTTAAACTTCTTGTTCTACTTTTAATTTAGTCAATTCATCTTTAATGATCGTCACAACTTGCTTCTCAACCATTTCATAAGCCTGACGAATCGCATTATAGACCGCATTCGCATCGGATGAACCATGCGCTTTAATCACAGGGGCTTTTAAGCCAAATAAAGCTGCACCACCATATTCTGAGTAATCCATTTTATTTTTAATCTCTTTAAAGCTAGGCTTTAAAATCCCTGCACCAATTTTATTTTTCACAGAACTTGTAAATTCCTGCTTTAATAAGGCAAAAAGTGCTGAGGCAGTGCCTTCAATACTCTTTAAAATCAAATTACCCGAGAAACCATCGCAAACCGCAACATCAACTTGTCCTTCTAATAGGTAACGAGCTTCAATGTTGCCATGAAATATAAGGGGAGCCTCTTTCAGTAATGAAAAACTTTCCTTCATTAGCTCATTGCCTTTTCCATCCTCTGAACCAACATTGACCAATCCAACTCTAGGTGTTTTGATTTTACGTACCATTGACATATAAATATTACCCATGAGTGCATATTGTAAAATTTGATTTGGTTTTGCATCCATATTAGCACCAACATCCAGCAATAAAAAACCTCTACCATCAATCGTTGGTAACATCGGTGCTAGTGCCGGGCGCTCAATACCTTTAATTCGACCAACATGTAACAACCCTGCTGTCATTAATGCTCCTGTGTTTCCAGAAGAAATACATGCATCAGCCCGACCTTCTTTCACTTCACGAACGGCAAGTACCATAGAAGAATCTTTCTTCCTTCTAACAGCCATCGTCGGTTGATCTGTATCCTCTATTTTTTCTGTTGTATGAAAAATCGTAATACCGGTAGAATTTTTTAAGTGTTTCTTTATTTCTTCCTCATGACCTACTAAAGTAATTTCTAACCCTTTTAATTCTCTGACGGCTCTTTCGGCTGCCTCCACCTGTGCTTTCGGGGCATTGTCCCCACCCATTGCATCAAGAGCGATTTTCACTGTCAACACGTCCCTTTTGTTCGTTTTTGTTTCTCTGGTTGGATCGATACATCACAAATTCACCTGAGAATACAAGCTCTTCCCCTACAAAACTTTGCACATCAACTACGGTTCGCTCTTTTTCCGTCCGTAAAACCTCGGCTTTTGCGATCACGCGTTCTTGTGCTCGTACTTGCCTTGTGAACCGAATAGTCGCCTTATTAGTTAAAGCCATTTCATCATTGATAATGGCGACAGCTAGTGAGTTGGCTTGTGCAAATAAGTGATGGCCTCTGGCAATACCTGTTTTTGCAAATACTTGCTCCGGTTGTATATCTAAAATTGAAATCGCACGATCGTCAAGTTGTAAGTCGACAATCTCACCAATGACTTCTTCCGGTTGCAAAGCTTTCACATCATCAAGCTGCTGCTTAGCTACATCCTTAATTCGTTCTCTTAATTCGGGAATCGCAAGCTCCATTCGATCTAAGCGAATTGTTTGTATGCTGACACTAAAATGGCTCGATAAAGCCTCGTCTGTCATAAATGGATCATTTTCTAATGTTTCTTTCAGTAATCTTTGTCTATCCCTTTTTTTAAGCTTCATATTCTGCACCATCCATCTTTATATGACTAGGTACTAAGAGTAGTATATAATTCTTAGGTAATCATTTCAATACTAAAATTTATTAATCCAGCTTTTCTCCATCAAAAACACCTTGTTCCATTAGGTATTCCCTTAACTTTTGAAAGGCATCATCTTGCCAAAAAACATCACTATTTATAAACTTTGACGCATCTGCCCGTGCTACTTCAAGCGCACGGTAATCGTGGACAACATCAGCCACCTTAAAATTAGGCAAGCCACTCTGTTTTTCACCAAAAAAATCACCTGGTCCACGTAATTCTAAGTCTTTCTCAGATAAAACAAAACCATCATTCGTTTCAGTCATGATACGCATTCGTTCTTTTCCTACTTCAGACTTAGGATCAGCTAATAAAATACAATACGATTGCTCTGAACCACGACCCACTCTCCCTCTTAATTGGTGAAGTTGCGACAGGCCAAACCGCTCGGCATCATAGATCACCATAACCGTTGCATTCGGGACGTTTACACCCACTTCTACAACCGTAGTAGAAACCAGTATTTGGACATCATTTTTACTAAACGCATTCATAACCTCTTCTTTTTCATCCGAATGCAAACGACCATGCATGAGGCCAACTTGATACTGACCCGTAAAAAACTGTTGAATCGTCATATGGACATCTAATGCATTTTGTAAATCAAGCTTTTCCGACTCTTCAATTAATGGACAGATGACATAGGCCTGTCTACCTGCCACTAGTTCTTTTTTTATAAAATCCATTACGCGCTCAAATGTATCTGGTTTCGTCCAATACGTTTCAATTTCTTTACGACCTGCTGGCAATTCATCAATAATTGACACATCCATATCTCCAAAAACAGAGATCGCTAACGTTCTCGGTATCGGTGTTGCCGTCATAAATAGAACGTCTGGATTCTCCCCTTTACTTCTTAAAGCACGTCTTTGCTCTACGCCAAAACGATGCTGCTCATCGGTGATAACTAAAGCTAAATTGTGATAAATAACCTCATCCTGAATGAGAGCGTGCGTACCCACAACAATATCAATATCTCCATTCTGTAACTGTTGTAGGAGCTCTTTCCGCTTTTTTCCTTTTACTTTTCCAGTTAAAAGACAAACCTTTATACCAAACGGTTCAAGTAGCTTTTGTAATGATTGTTCATGCTGTTCCGCTAAAATTTCTGTAGGAACCATCATGGCCGCTTGATAACCTGCCTGAACGATACCAAACATACAGATCGCAGCCACAACCGTTTTACCTGCGCCTACATCACCTTGTAATAATCGATTCATCCGATACGGAGATTGAATATCTGTCATAATTTCTTGCACAACTCTTTGTTGGGCATTCGTTAATGGAAATGGCAATTTTGCTTTAAATTGATCCATTTCTTTGATTGGCAATAAGGTCGCCTTTCCACCAGATTGCTCTCTTTGCCCTTTTCGAAAAGCTTGCATTTTTAATTGAAAAAGTAAAAATTCCTCATAAATCATTCGACGCCTTGCGTGTTTGAGCTGTTCCTTCGATTGGGGAAAATGAAGCTGATAAATGGCGTCCTGGCGGTTAGGAAGTTTATATTGTTCCAACAAATAGGACGGTAAATTTTCTTCCATTTGACTTAAAAATTGTGTACAAGCATTCTTAATATAACGCTTAATGGCCTTACTCGTTAGCTTACCAGCAGCTGAATATATCGGTTCCACTTTACCCGTACTAGAGCTTTGACCAAAATTAGCTTGACTTGCTGTAATCGTCATACGATGCTGGTCCCATTTTCCTGTTACGGTAACTTCTTCACCAAGCTTAAATTTACTTTTTAAATATGGCTGGTTAAAAAATGTCACAGTTATCAAAACTTGATTCACGAGTAGTCTGATAGTTAAGCGACTCTTTTTTTTGCTAAAAAAACGCATCGATGGCTCACTATGGACTACTCCTAAAACCGTAACACGTTCATCATGTTTGACATCGTGTAAATCACGTATATGATAGTCCTCATATCGGAATGGGAGGTACTCTAGCAAATCAAGGATAGTTTCCACTTTAATAGCTTGTAACTGCTCACAAGCTTCATCTCCTATGCCGTGTACTTCTTTTACCGATTGTTTGATCATATTACTCATTGATTAACGACAGCACTACCAAAAATCTTAGCCGCTAATGCTCGCCCTGTTGGTGTAGCAGCTAAACCACCTTCACCCGTTTCACGTAAAGTTTCTGGCATCGTTTGTCCGATTCGATACATGGCGTCAATCACTTCATCACAAGGAATTCGACTAGTAATTCCTGCCAAAGCCATATCAGCAGCAACAATTGCGTTAGAAGCACCCATCGCATTCCTTTTTACACAGGGAACTTCAACTAATCCTGCCACAGGATCACAAACTAGGCCTAACATATTTTTCAAAGCGATAGCCATGGCTTCTGCAGACTGTTTTGGGGTCCCTCCTGCTAATTCTACAAGTGCGGCAGCGGCCATCCCAGTAGCTGATCCTACCTCCGCTTGGCAGCCTCCAGCCGCTCCAGAAATCGATGCGTTATTAGCCACTACAAAACCAAATGCACCTGCAACAAATAAATAACGAATCATTTGCTCTTCCGTTGGGTTTAGTTTATTTTTCATACCAAATAAAACACCAGGAACAACACCCGCAGATCCAGCTGTAGGGGTCGCACAAATCGTTCCCATAGCCGCATTCACTTCATTTGTTGCAACCGCTTTACTAACGGCATCAAGTAATACTTCACTTGAGAGAAATTGACCTTGTTGGATATATCTTTGTAATAAAACCGCATCCCCACCAGTTAGTCCAGACACAGAGCGAACATCTTCAGATATCCCTCTTTCAACAGCCGCTTCCATCACTTGTAGATTTTTACGCATTTTATCATAAATATCTTCTCTTGATTTATCGGTTACATCCATTTCTTGTTCAATCATTATTTCTGATATTTGTTTATTCTCACGTTCTGCTTTTTCAATCAGTTCCGCAACATTTTTAAACATATTCATTCTCCCTTATTCATGAATTTTTGTTACATGTTCAATATGAGGTAGTTTGTTTAATTCATGTAAGACATCTGTATCGACGTTCTGATCCACTTCAATGACCATTAACGCCTCTTGTCCTTTCTCTTTACGGGAAACCTCCATATGTCCGATATTCATACTTTTTGCAGCTAGTACGTTAGCAACAGCTGCGATCACACCCGCTCGATCATTATGCACCACTAATATAGCAGGGTGATTACCAGAAAGCTTTAATTCAAAACCATTTAATTCAATGATTTCAATTTTTCCGCCTCCAATCGAAATACCGACAAGCTCAATTCTTTCCCCACCATGCTCTAAGACAACTTTAACGGTATTAGGGTGTTCCATTTTAGCTTCTTCTTCGATAAAGTGTATCTCCATGCCTTTTGCCTTTGCTAAGTCGATCGCTTTGGGAAGCCTCGGATCATCTGTTTCAAAATCTAGAATACCTGCCACAAGCGCGACATCTGTCCCGTGTCCTTTATAGGTTTTTTCAAAGGAACCAAATAAATGAAAACTTGCTTTTACTGGCTCTTTACCAAATAATGTTCTGGCAACTTTACCAATTCGGGCAGCCCCAGCTGTATGTGAACTGGATGGTCCAACCATAACCGGACCTATAATATCAAAAACTGTACGATATTTCATCGACATTACTCCTTTTATATGAAAGTGCTAACATAGAGCATTGCTCGCCGCTACCGAAAATCCTGCTCCGCGTCCTGCGGGGTGGCACTGAACTAACTAGCTTCGCCATGTCGGTTTTGACTGTTCGCTTACTAAAGACATTCATTTCAGCTCTGAAACAGTAGATATCTCGTCATGACAACCTCATCCGATAGTGTCTGACATAACTTGATAGCTTCGTTACTATATATTAAAAAAATGTTTATCCTTCATAGCCATTCTCTTTTATCTTAGCATGAATTAAAGGAAACGTTAACTATATTAGTCTTTTCCTCATGAAAAAAACTGCTTATTCACGAGGAATAAACAGCTTTTCGTTATTCGTTATCAATGCCCTACTTTATTCTACTGAAATAATGAATGAATAAAGTGGTTGGTCACCTTTATGGAGATCAATCTCTACCTCAGGGTAGCTTTCTTCAATATATTGATAAATAAGCTCAGATTCTTCATCTGTTGCATCTTCACCTTGAAGAATCGTCACGATTTCACTATCCTCATCGATCATTTGATCCATAAGTTTTTTCGTTACATCTAACTTATCTTCTCCACAACTAACGATTTTCTTATCAGAAATTCCCATAAAGTCGTCTTTTTTAATTTCAAGTCCATCCATAGACGTATCACGTACAGCGAATGTCACTTGGCCCGATTTAATCTCAGACATAGCCGACTCCATTAAACCAGCATTCTCTTCCAAACCTTGATTTGGGTTAAATGCTAGTAAGGCAGCTAAACCTTGTGGAACTGTTTTTGATTTCACAACCGAAACATTTTCTGTAGCAACTTCAGCAGCTTGGTCGGCTGCCATAATAATGTTGCTATTATTAGGTAAAATGATGATGTTCTTCGCATGAACTTCTTCAATTGCTTTTACAATATCTTCCGTACTTGGATTCATTGTTTGCCCGCCTTCAATGACGACGCCAGCCCCTAAGCCTTTAAATAACTTCCCTACGCCTTCGCCCATCGTTACAGCAATGATTCCAAATTCACTTTTTTCTTTTGGTGTCTGTTCTGAGGTCGTTGTTTCTTCATAAACAGCATGTCCTTCTTCTAAAAGACTTGTATGCTGCTCGCGCATGTTTTCGATCTTAATATGAATCATCTCGCCATAGACTTGAGCTCGCGATAAAACTTCACCAGGAGTTTCAGCATGGATATGTACCTTTAAAAGGTCTTCATCTGAAACAACTAATAACGAGTCACCGATTTCACTCAAGCTCTCACGAAAAGCATTTTCATTATATGGAGACTCTTTTAATTTTCCCTCTTCAAATCTAACCATTACTTCTGTACAGTAGCCATAAACAATATCTTCTGTCGACATATGACTTTGAGCATGATGCTCAACCTTAATTAATGTATCCATTGCATTCGATTCTTCAGCAAACTCGGCACTTACTTCGCCGCCGCGTAAAATCGCTAAAAACCCTTCATAGATATAAATTAATCCTTGGCCACCAGAATCAACAACCCCAACTTCTTTAAGAACAGGTAATAAATCTGGTGTACGCTTAAGCGAGGCTTTTCCTTCTTTGAGTAAATCCTCCATTACTTTTACGATATCAGATTGTTTCTTGGCTGATGAAACGGCTTGTTTGGCAGCATCCTTTGCGACAGTTAATATCGTTCCTTCAACGGGTTTCATAACAGCTTTATAAGCTGTCTCTACTCCACGTTCAAAAGCTTGAGCAAACTCTGTAGCATTGATTTCCTTTTTTCCCTCAACCGCTTTAGAAAACCCGCGGAATAATTGAGAGAGGATAACTCCTGAATTACCTCGAGCTCCCATTAATAAACCTTTAGCAAAAGCACTAGCAACCTTACCTACATCTTCACTTGTTTGCTGTTTCACTTCTTTAACACCAGAAGTAATCGACAGATTCATATTTGTTCCAGTATCACCATCTGGAACAGGGAAAACATTTAAAGAATCTACAACCTTTACATGGCGTGACAATTGGCCGGCCCCTTCAATGAACATTTGAGCCAGCTTTTGACCTTCAATCTGTTTTATTGACACTTACATTTCCTCCTTAACAGCACCTACGGATTCGTGACACGAACCCCTTGAACGAAAATATTCACGGAATCCACATCAAGACCTAACATTTGTTCTAATTGATATTTGACTTTTGTTTGAACATTATAAGCTACTTCTGAAATTTTTGTACCGTAACTTACAATGATATACATATCAATGTGAATTTCTTCTTCTACTTCACGAATCACGACACCTTTTCGGAAGTTCTCTTTACCTAATAATTCACTTAACCCATCTTTTATTTGTTTTTGAGAAGCCATTCCAACGATTCCGTAACAATCTACAGCCGCTCCACCTGCAATTGTCGCGACAACCTCAGTTGAAACATCTACAACACCTAAATGTGTTTTTAATTCGATAGACAATGTACATTCCTCCTTATGAGTCAACGACTTTTTGGGTTATAGCCATTTTACTATAATCTAGGTATTTTTAAAAGCGCTTTTGAAAGCGTACCATAAACAAGGTGTCAAGTCCATTTACTTGATCATATTTGGTGAATTCTATTGCATTCTCTTATGTGCTATGCTAATATATTCAAGTATGATTCGGATGAATTCGTATTGTATCAATAAGGAGGTGCTTTCCATGGCTCGTAAATGTTACATTACTGGAAAACAGGCTAAAAGCGGTAACAAACGTTCTCACGCTTTAAATAAAACAAAGCGCAGTTGGGGTGTAAACGTTCAAAAGGTTCGTATTTTAGTTGACGGCAAGCCTAAGCGTGTATACGTTTCTGCACGTGCTCTTAAATCAGGTAAAGTAGAACGCGTATAATTGAAAATGAACGAAACAAAAAAACACCGGGATTCGGTGTTTTTTTGTTACCCTTTTTTAAATGAGCTTAGAATGACCTTCACAAATCCACCTATAAATTTCGGTAGCTTGATAGTGTAGAATTTCATAAATCCTCCTCCTCAAACTGATATGACCAACGAATTTACTGCATATAATGACATGTGGGTCATCTATAACTTCCGTACGAAAAGCAAATTCTAGCTAGCCTTTAAGCTAGTTATATACTAGGGGCGTCTTGTATGACGCTCAGCTAAGCTAGATAAGCTCTTTCTTTACTAGTATATTCACCGCTTATAAACTATGCATACTTTTTTCTTAACTGTGAATGACCGATGATCCAAATTCACTTTTCTTTACAATCAAGCTTATGCCACATAATTATAAATATGACAGATCTACAAACAAAGAAAAGACATCATCACCAATTACTGGCGATGATACCTTTTGTGTAATAGTTAGTGCTAATACTCATAGGCGGACGTCTACTTGCTGCTACCGAAAATCATGCTCCACGTCCTATGGTGTGCTGATTGGCTACGCCCCTAGATCTCAGCTCTACCACTACGTCCCGAGGGAGTCTCCGCATGACTCGTCCACTATAACCGGTTCCTTCAGTACCTTTGAACCATTACATCGATTACATTAACGGGATGCTAGGATTTCTTGATATGATTCGTTCTTTTCGAATTCAGATTTTGCAAATGGGCAAAGTGGAATGATTTTTTTCCCTTCTTCTTTCATGCGTTCAACGACGGAAGCCACTAATTTGGCAGCTAGTCCTTCTCCACGCATTGAATTATCAACAAATGTATGGTCAATGATAATTTTATCAGCCCCTATTGGCACAAAGGTAATTTCACCAACGACTTCTCCATGATCATTCTTTACGACATGTCTTTTTTCTTCTTTTGTAATCGTAATCATTGTACATCCCTCTTTTCTACGTATTGCAAAGCACCGCTTGGACACTTTTTGATCGTTTCAATCACTTGATTTGCCTGTTCACGATCTGCACGTATCCAAGGCTTCCTTTTCACATCAAAAACTTCTGGTAAGCTTTGGACACAGTTACCTGAGTGTGTACAGATCTCTTTATTAAAATAAACATCTACATCCTCACCTTGATACCTTCTGTAATCACTCGCTATTAATTCTTCATGTTTAGTCATGTCACCGCCTCCATCCTAATTTAGTTACTTACTTTTATTCCCCTTTTAGACTCTTACTAAAACTTCACACGTCTTGCAGCCTGTTGGAGCGGATCCCACGTACCATTATAAGGCGGAGCATAGGCTAAATCTAAATGTTGCAACTCATCAATATGTATCCCACTGTAAAGGGCTACAGTCAGAACATCAATACGTTTATCAACCCCATTGCCTCCGGTTGTTTCAGCTGTTATGTATTCGATAAACTATGGATAATAAAAACCGATGACCTTTTACTAAAAAAATCATCGGTTTGTTTTTTTAAGTTGATGCTAAAGGCAATGTGCTGCTTTTTATTTGTTTCGAATGGCCTTTATGGCTTCACTTCGATTTGGTTGATTGTAGATAGCAGAGCCTGCTACGAGTACGTTGGCTCCTGCTTCCACACATAGTTTGGCGGTTTCTGCATTAACCCCACCGTCAACCTCAATTTCTACTTCTAATTCTTTTTCCGCTACAAGCTTTGCTACGGCTTCAATCTTAGGTAAAACAGAATGGATAAAAGATTGCCCACCAAATCCGGGATTTACAGTCATAAATAAGATTAAGTCAACATCGTCAAGAATGGGTTCAAGCACACTAACAGAAGTCGCTGGATTAATCACGACACCTGCTTTTACACCTTGCTCTTTGATTAAATGAACCGTTCGATGTAAATGTGGACAAGCTTCGACATGGACAGAAATAATGTCTGCTCCAGCTTTCACGAAATCACTAATGTACGCATCTGGGTTTTCAATCATTAAATGTACATCTAATGGCAGCTTCGTTAAAGGTCGAATTGCTTCCACAACGAGAGGTCCTATCGTAATATTTGGAACAAAATGTCCATCCATAACGTCGATATGAATATAATCCGCTCCACCCTTTTCTACATCGATAATTTCAGCACCTAACTTTGAAAAGTCAGCAGATAATATGGAAGGGGCAATCTTGATCATCGGTCATATCTCCTTTTTTGGGTCAGAATTTCTTCTAAAAACTGTTGATAATGCTCATACCTCGAGGCCGCAATCTCTCCTTGCTCAACCGCATCCTTTACCGCACATTTTGGCTCAGACGTATGTGTGCATCCTCGGAACTTACATTGAGCTAAACGTTCAAGCATTTCTGGAAAATACTCACTTAACTCTTCACCTTCCATTTGCGCAAAGTCTAAAGAACTAAACCCCGGCGTATCTGCAATCAGACCCTCACCAACTTGGATAAGTTCTACATGGCGTGTTGTATGTTTTCCTCGCCCTAAATGATTCGATATTTCATTCGTTTCAATTTTTAAGTCAGCATCTAATACATTTAACAAAGATGATTTCCCTACACCAGATTGTCCAGCAATGACTGATATTTGATCTTTAATAAATGGTAGTAGTTGCTGTGCGGAAGTTTCATCAAGTGTTGTCGTTAACAAGACCGTATAACCGATTTTTTCATACACGCTCTGATACTGTTTGATTGTTTCTACCAGTGTTTCATCGACCAAATCCATCTTGCTTATAATAATAAGTGGTTCAATCCGATTAGATTCAATATGCACTAAAAAACGGTCTAGTAACGCTGCACTGAAACCTGGTTCTTGTGCCGAAAAAACGAGCAATGCTTGGTCTACATTAGCAATCGGTGGGCGAATTAGTTCATTTTTACGCCGAGCGACATCTAGAATATATCCATCCGTACGATTGGCGGCCTCAAATTCAACAGTATCACCAACAAGTGGCTTAATGCCACGGTTACGGAAGTTCCCACGACCGCGACATTGGTACAGTTCATCTCCAGCTTGAACATAATAAAACCCACTTAAAGCTTTCATAATCTTTCCGGTTGCCATGTATACCCTCCAACATTTTGTTATTGATTATATTTCACTACTTCAGATAAATCTTCATTTAATTCGCCATTCACGAACGTTTGAACGATACCGTCCTGTTCTTCACTAACAAGCAAATGAATAATGAATTCTTTCGTTTCCGTTATTTGTTCGTCAACGACAACTCTTTCTTCACCATTTGATTGTACATCCGTGACAACAATACGAATATCAAAAGCCGTACCTGCTAGGTCAGATGGAATTTCCGGCGTTATCCGGACACGTCGCTCTTCTGTCCCCACATCTGCATCCTCTTCTGGTGGCTCTTCCTCATCAGGCTCTGGCTCTTCAACCGGCTCAGGTCCCTTTGAAAGAATGACCCTGACCGTATCTCCAGGTAACAAATTGGAGTATGCATCAGGTGAATAGCTAATAACATGGTCTTCTTCAATCGACACATGGAAATCTTCACGGAAATCCGCCTCAAGACCTTGCTCATCAAAATACTCTTCTACTTCACTGCGACTCATGCCATCCAATGGTTGTAGTCGAAAACGAGAATCGACACTGTACTTTAATTCAATTTCGGTTTCACCTGGTACAACAAGCTCCCCTCTAGAAGGTGTTTGTTCCAAGACGATACCCGGTGTCTGTGTACTTTCCACTTCTTCCGTTTTGACCGCGAAACCTAAATCTTCTAAAATTCTCGTTGCTCTTTCAATCGGTTCACCAATGACACTAGGAATTTCAACTTCTTCATCTGCTAGTAAAACATATAAATGAACAGTTGCTCCCTCTTTAACTACCGAACCAGCAGAAGGCCTTTGTCTGACAACCTGTTCACCTTCAAATTCATCTTCTTCATTAACTTGATTACTCGTAACCTCATGTAACTCAAACACTAAATCAATCCCTAAATCAATCAATTCCTCTTCAGCTTCCTCAACCGTCATGTGAGTAAAATCAGGCACTTCAACCTCATCAACCTTAAATAAACCCGGCATAAAAGCAAAAGTGGCAATCCCAGCGAATAACAATACAATTAAGGCAATGCCAATTCCTATTAACCATCTTTTCGCTTTGGATTTCTTTTTCTTTGGCTTTTTCTCCTTTTTCTTATCAGCTGGTTCCTTTGATTCAGTTTCTTGCTCAGACTTCACCTGAGCCATTTCTGTCTTTGAAGGGGTTGCTTCAATTGTTTTACTTAAGTCAGGCTGGTTTGATAATGATTTAATAATTGGAATCGCTTTTGTGACTTCATGATCGTGATCATGTAAGACAAAAGGCTCTTCATTCACTCGTCCAGGATCCATCGCTGTTTCTAAATCGTATCTCATCGAACGAATCGATTCATAACGATGAAGCGGGTCCTTAACTGTTGCTTTTCGTATTATATTCTCAATACTTTGCGGTAAGCTCGGAATCATCGCTTTTGCTGAAGGAATATCATTTTGCAAATGCTTAATAGCAATAGATACAGCCGTATCACCTGAAAAAGGCAAATTACCTGTTAGCATTTCAAAAAAGACAATACCTAATGAATATAAGTCCGATTTGTAGGTAACATGTCCACCTCTAGCTTGCTCTGGCGATAAATAATGAACAGACCCCATCACCGAATTCGTATGAGTAATCGTTGCTGTACTCATCGCTCTTGCAATACCAAAATCGGCAACCTTTGCCACACCATCGTCACGAATTAAAATATTATGTGGCTTAATGTCACGATGAACAATATGATTATCATGAGCATGAGAAATTGCACTGAGAATTTGATCCATAATCTCAATAGCTTGGTGTAAAGGTAGTGGGCCAACATCTTCAATAAGTTCTTTCAATGTTTGCCCTTTCACATACTCCATGACAATATAGTACGTATCACCATCTTCACCGACATCATAAATATTCACCACATTATCATGGGCTAAACTCGTTGCGGCTTGAGCCTCTCGCCTGAACCTTTTAATAAATTGATTATCGCTAGAAAAGTGGGGTTGCAATACTTTCACTGCTACCATACGGTCTAGAATGACATCGAGCGCCAAATAAACATGGGCCATTCCACCGCCACCAATAACTTCTTTTACTTCATAGCGACCATTAATTCTTTGTCCAATCATTGTTCCATTTCACTTTCTTGTTCATGATAAGCTGGATATTTGACTAATGCTACGGTGATATTGTCCTCTCCGCCGCGCTCATTGGCTAAGTTCACAAGAGCATTCGCCTTTTCCTCTAGCGTTCCTTCTGCTTTTATTACTTGTTCAAAATCACTCAACCCTACTTTGTCTGATAGCCCATCTGAACAAAGCAGAACGAGTTCATTCCCTTCAACAAAGAACGTTTGTACATCAGGTAATATCTCTCTTTCTGTCCCGAGTGCACGAAGTACCACATTTCTACGCGGGTGATTCTCTGCTTCTTCTACAGTAATTTGACCTGATTTGACCAACTCCTGTACAAGGGAATGATCACTCGTTTTAGCTAAAAAACCAAAATCATTTTTTAAATAAATACGACTGTCACCAATATGGCCAATCGTTATGTACTCCTTTGTACAAATAGCTAGAACAAGCGTCGTACCCATTCCGTGACACTCCGAGTTGGATTCTGCATGTTTATAAAGCTGGCCATTGACCACTTGCACTTGCTCATTCAACCACTTTTCCGCTTCTTTTGCACTGGCTAGAGTAGGATTCTTTGACCAAGCTTCATCAAAGAAATCCTTCGTCATTAAACTAGCAACGTCTCCTGCTAAATGTCCTCCCATACCATCAGCTACGACGGCAAGAATACCTGTTTCGTTCGTGAAAATCCCACCATTATCCTCATTGTGTGACCGAATTTGTCCGGTATCTGTTTGAAATGCATAAGACAATTCCATACGTAACACAATCCCCTTTCTTCTCTTCCTACGTAACTCCCCTACTGCTTCATTAAGCAAGCAATGTAAAAGCCGTCTGTCTCGAAATCTTGCGGCAAAATCGTGACACTTCCTTCTGCAAAGCCTTTCACGTTACTAACCTGATGAGGTAATCGCTCTGAAAGTGACTTGTCCCATTGAAACTCTGGATGTGTTTGTAAGAATTGTTCAACAATGGCTTCATTCTCTTCTTTATCAATCGTACATGTACTATAAACTAATCGTCCACCTTTTTTTAATAATGGTGCGACCGCCTCTAAGAGGCTTTTTTGAAGAGCAGCAATATCCTTAATATCGGATTCTTGCTTTAACCATTTAATATCTGGCTTTCTTCTAATAACCCCCAACCCACTACAAGGTGCATCTAATAAAATTTTATCAAATGATTCATGCTCAGTTTCTGAACTAAATGTACGAACATCGCCTGATTTTGCCTCAATCATGGTTAGGCCTAATCTTTTTGCTTGATCTTGTATGAGCTTTACTTTGTGCTCATGCAGATCAATTGACACCAACATTCCTTGATTATTCATTTGTTCGGCAAGGTGGGTCGATTTCCCTCCAGGTGCCGCACAACTATCTAGAACTTTTTCATTTGGAAGAGGACCGAGTGCACGAGCTACAAGCATAGAGCTTTCATCCTGAGCCGTGAACAACCCTTGCTCAAAAGCTTTCGTTGTAAAGGGATTACCTTCTTTAATCACTAATGCGTCCGGTGACAATGTCCCATTTACCGCCTTGACACCTTCTTGCTCTAATAACGTAATCAATTCAATTGGTGTTGTTATTAATTGATTGACACGAATCGTTATTACCGGTGGCTTTAAGCTTGTGACCATCATTTCAATAGTTGCCTGTTCACCGTATACTTCTAACCAGCGGCGAACCATCCATTTTGGAAAACTATATTCAAATGCAAGTCGTTTCGTTTGGTTCTTAAGTGAATCAAATGTTGGAACACCATCCCGTTGTATGGAACGTAACACACCATTAACGAGTGATCCTGTGCCTTCGTGACCTCTTTTTTTCGCAATCGTTACAGCCTCATGAATAATAGCCCGATCAGGGATACGTTCTAAGTATACGAATTGATATAACGACATTTTTAATAAGGTTGTGACCCAGGGCTCTAACGATTCAAGCCCTTTTTTGACAAAAGGTGTTAAGAAAAACGTCAAAGAAAGCTTTCTTTGAATGGTCCCGTATACAAGCTCCGTTAATAAACCAATGTCCTTCTTATCCACGTGCCCATTCTTAATCGTTTGATTTAGCAATAAATTGCTATAGGCCTTTTTGTCTTCTACTTGCATCAAAATATTTAAGGCAACTTCTCTAACATCTTTTTTCATTCTTTATCTCCCAGTTTCTCGCCGAGTTCGATAGTCGTTCCTCGTAAAAATGTATCTGCGGTCATTCTTTTCTTACCTGCTGGTTGTATATCTTCCATTTTTAAAGCTGTTTTATTACCAGTAGCAACAATAAAGCCATCTTCTTCCATTTCAATAATCTCACCTGGTGTAGCTTGCTTATTTGTTGTTACTTTACTTGCCCACCATACTTTTATAGGCTTTCCACGAAAGCTTGTATAGGCAACCGGCCAAGGGTGTAAGCCACGGATTTGGTTATACAGCTCTTCACCTGTACGTGACCAATTTAACTCTTCCATCTCTCTTGAAATATTCCGGGCAAAGGTCGCCTCTTGATCATTTTGACGTTTAGCTACCAATGAACCATCTACTAATTGCGGAATCGTTTCCATCAATAAGGATGCTCCGGCTTGACTTAGCTTGTCATGGACCGTTCCTACATGATCCTCTTCTTCTATTGGAACACGCACCTGTGTCAAAATATCGCCAGCATCTAGTTTCTCAACCATATACATAATCGTGACACCCGTCTCGCTTTCCCCATCAATAATCGACTGGTGTATCGGTGCTCCTCCACGATATTTTGGTAATAAGGAAGCATGAACGTTCACACATCCAAGTCGAGGAAAATCTAACAATGCTTTTGGTAAAATCTGACCGTAAGCAGCTGTCACAATGAGATCAGGCTCATACTCAAAAATAAGCTCTAATTCTTCTTTAACTCGCACTTTTTCTGGTTGCAGGACAGGGATGTTTAACTCTGTTGCTGCTACCTTTACCGGCGGCGGTGTTAATACTTTCTTTCTACCAACTGGACGGTCAGGTTGAGTGACAACAGCTACAACCTCATATACTTCTGCTAATTGCTTTAAAACGGGTACTGAAAAATCAGGTGTCCCCATAAAAACGATTTTCATCTTTTCACTGCCTTTCAATGACATTACATAAATATAAACGGGTTTAAATCCATGTGAATTTGTAAATTCCCCTGATTTGTTTCTTTTAAATAGTGATCTTGAATATTTCTTAATGTCTCTATTAACCGAGGTTCATTTCTGTATTTTATCATGCATTGATAGCGATATCTATCTTTTAGCCGAGCGAGAGGTGATGCAACAGGGCCTAGTACAATCGTAGATGGCTGTAAGTCTCGCTTTAAAACTTGAACAATTTTTTCACTGACTGAGATTACTTTCGTTAACTCCTGATCAGATATATTAATAAGAGCCATATAATAATAAGGAGGATAACCCGCCAGTCTTCGATTATTCATCTCTTTACGGTAAAACTCATGATAGTCATGTGCTTGTACAAGCTGAATACTATAGTGCTCAGGTGTATATGTTTGAATAAATACCTCGCCAGGTAATGTATGCCTACCCGCTCTTCCACTTACTTGTTCCATTAATTGAAAGGTGCGTTCCGCTGCACGAAAATCTGGAATATGCAACATCGAATCTGCCGCTAATACGCCCACTAATGTAATTGAAGGAAAGTCTAACCCCTTTGCAATCATTTGCGTGCCAAGTAAAATATCTGCTTCTCCTCGTTCAAAGGATTCTAGCAATCGTTCGTGTGAGCCTTTACGTGATGTCGTATCAACATCCATACGGATGACCCGTGCTTGTGGCAGTAGCTTCGTTAACTCTTCTTCTACTTTTTGAGTCCCTGAACCAAAAAAACGAATATGCTCACTTTGACACGAATCACACGTTTTTGGCATCTGCCGTTCATCACCACAATAGTGACATTTGAGTTTATGCTGATGACGGTGATAAGTAAACGAGACATCACAATGTGTACACGTAGCCACATAGCCACAGTCCCGGCACATGATAAATGTTGAATGTCCCCGCCGATTTAGGAAAAGGACAATTTGTTCCTGTTTTTCTAACTTCTCTTTCATTTTCTCCATTAAAACTTCTGAGAACATGGAGCGGTTTCCGTTACGCAGCTCTTCTCTCATATCAACAATCTCGACAGTAGGCATGTCACGGTTATTTACACGTTCCAATAATTCTAACAGCGTATAGACTTCTTTTTTGGCACGAGCATAGGACTCTAATGACGGTGTTGCACTACCTAATATCACAGGACATTGATGATACTCCCCTCGATAAATCGCTACATCCCTTGCATGGTAGCGTGGATTATCCTCTTGTTTATACGTCGTTTCATGCTCTTCATCAATAATAATCATCCCTAAATGCTGGAATGGGGCAAAAATCGCCGAACGTGCTCCTACAACCACTTTTACTTCTTGTCTTTGAATTTTCCGCCATTCATCTAACTTCTCGCCTGCCGACAAACCAGAATGAAGAACAGCAACTAGATCACCAAATCTCCCTTTAAAACGTTTGACCATCTGTGGCGTGAGTGAGATCTCTGGCACAAGCATAATCGCTTCCTTGCCTTGCTCAACTACTTGAGCAATCGCTTGAAGATATACCTCTGTTTTGCCACTGCCTGTCACACCATGTAATAAAAAAGTTTCATGCTTTCTATGTTCGATTTTTTCCGCAATCGGAGCTAAAACCGCTTTTTGCTTTGCCGTTAATGCGAATGCATGCTCCTGCTCAATAGTAAGGTCTTTCATCGCCTCACGATATACCTTTTGCTCAAACTCTCTTATAAAACCTTTCTCAAGTAACGGCTGCAAAGTCTGGCGGGTTGTTTTCAAATCTTGAAGAACTTGATTGGTCGCTTTCGGTTGTTTTTGATGTACTAAATGATGAAGAATTTGTAGCTGTTTTTTCGCTCTCCCCGATAAGTCAGCTTCCATTGCTTCAAGTGTATACGGCTCATTGAGTGTAAGCATTCGTATGTATTTTTGCTTTGCCTTTTCAATTACTTTATATTTTTCAATTAGCTCACCAGATAGTAACAAAGCTTGTAATTCGATTTTTTCTTGTTTATTTAACTCTTTCATCACTTCAGTTGAAATAGAACTTTTCTGACCAAATAATGCTTGAACAAAAAGGGGTAAGTCTTGTTTATTTGTTGCTAGCACCCACTCTTTTTTCACTTTTGATTTTAATGCCGCTGGCAGCATCACTTGAAAAGCTGAGATTTGATAACTTAAAGTTTCAGCAGCAAGCCACTTTCCTACATCGATTAACTCACTTGTTAAGACAGGTTCCATATCTTGGAGCTCGAGCACTTTTTTTAATTGCTTGAATTCAGATTCATTCGTTAGTTCAACAATGAACCCTTGGATTTTTCTTGGACCAAATGGAACGATGACTCGCATTCCTGGCTTTATATAGGCTTGCCATTCAGCTGGAACAAGATAATCGAATAATCGGTCGGTCTGAGCACTCGGTACATCAACAGAAACCTTAGCAATCATTATGATTGGTTCCTTTTCATATATGCTTCAATTTCAGTTAATATCTTGTCTGCCACTTCTACTTTTTGTGCTTGAGGAACTTCAAAACGATGTCCGTCTTTCGTAAAAATAACCACTTCATTCGTATCGCCTTTAAAACCAGCACCCTCTTGACTAATATCATTGGCAACAATTACATCTAAATGCTTTCTTTCTAATTTACCTAGAGCATTCTCTTCTACATTATTGGTTTCTGCCGCAAAACCTATAAGAACTTGGTCTTGCTTCAATGCTCCTAGCTTTGCCAATATGTCTTGTGTTCGTTCTAATTGTAAAGACCAGTCCCCAGGTTGTTTTTTTCGCTTTTGTTCAAACGTCTCTGCTGGTCGATAATCCGCAACAGCCGCTGATTTAATCATAATATCTGTTTGTTCGAACCGTTCAATCACTTCTTGATACATATCTTGTGCAGAAAGAACTTGAACGACTTTCACACCTAGTGGAGGTTCTATATTTGTTGGCCCCGTTATTAAGGTGACATCTGCACCACGTAAATAAGCAATTTTCGCCAGCGCATAACCCATTTTCCCCGAAGAGTGATTGGTAAAATATCGAACTGGGTCAATTTTTTCTTGAGTAGGTCCTGCCGTTATTAAAACGCTCTTCCCAGCTAAATGACTCCCTTTATTATCTGAACGAATAAAGGCTTGCTCTAAGTATTCAACGATTTCCTCTGGCTCAGCTAAACGCCCTTTTCCGATCCAACCGCAGGCTAAATAACCCGCATTTGCATCAATGAATTGAATACCATCCTCCATGAGCTGTTGCATATTCCTTTGGACAGCAGGTTGATTGTACATATTCACATTCATAGCAGGTGCCATATAAATAGGGGCCTTTGTGGCTAGTAATGTCGTTGTGAGCATATCATCTGCTAAACCATTTGCTAGTTTCCCGATTATATTGGCGGTAGCTGGAGCAATAATAAACGCATCCGCCCAATCCGCTAATTCAATATGAGCAATTTTTGTCGGATCTGGCTCTATAAATGTATTCGTATACACAGGCTCTCTTGATAAAGCCTGAAACGTTAACGGTGTTACAAACTCTGTTGCTGATTCGGTCATAATTACTTTGACATGTGCTCCAGCCTGCACCAATTTACTCGTTAAAGCTGCAGCCTTAAACGCCGCAATACCACCCGTGACACCGATAACAATCTTTTTATCTTTTAACATAATGTTCACCTCATCCATAACCAATCTTTATCATAATAGATAAGAAAACAACCTACTCTTTTGTTAAGTAGGTTGCCTTCACATTATTCGTCTTCCTTGATTTCCATTCTTTCAAAGCGGAGCTGTTCACCCACAATTTCTTCTAAAGCAAGACCTACCGGCTTATATGAATGTGGTTTTGTTACAAGCGGACCTCTTGATGTATCCTCTTTCATCTCACGAGCACGTTTTGCTGATACTGTTACTAGTGTATATTTTGAATCTAATTTATCCATTAATGAATCAATAGAAGGATATAACATATTATTGAACCTCCACAAGTTGAGTATATTTTTCGATTAATCTTTCACGTTTACAATGTTCTGCCGTTACAATCGCTTTAATTCGTTCTACAGCTAAATGAACCTCATCATTTTCTACGACATAATCATAACGCTTCATCATATCAATTTCTTCTTTAGCGACTGTCATTCTTTTGTTAATAATTTCCTCTGTTTCCGTTCCTCTACCAACGATCCGGCTGCGTAATTCAGCTAAGCTTGGTGGCATTAAGAAAATGAACACACCTTCTGGAAAGCGCTCTCGAACCTTTAGAGCTCCTTGAACTTCAATTTCAAGGATAATATCTTGACCTTTATTAATTGTTTCACGTACATAATCTACGGGCGTACCATAATAATTCCCCACATATTCCGCCCACTCTAGTAGTTGGTCATTTTTTATCATTTCTTCAAAATGTTCTTTTTCCTTAAAGAAATAATTGACTCCATCGACCTCCCCTTGTCGAGGCTTTCTTGTTGTCGCAGAAACAGAATATTGAATATCTGTATCTTGTTGTCTTAAAGCCCCACATACCGTTCCTTTACCTACGCCGGCAGGGCCAGATAAAACAATTAATAATCCTTTTTCTTTATCCATTGAAACCTCCTACTATTTTAAGAAAGAAAAAGTAAAGCAAACAAGCCTACGCTTCCTCTGCTCCTTCTTCTTTTGTTGATAAACGTTGTGCAACTGTTTCTGGTTGAACCGCACTTAAAATAACATGGTCGCTATCAGCAATAATGACAGCACGTGTGCGTCGTCCGTAAGTTGCATCAATTAACATATTCCGGTCACGAGCATCTTGTATGATTCGTTTGATAGGTGCTGATTCAGGACTGACAATTGAAATGATCCGATTGGCTGATACGATGTTTCCGAATCCGATGTTTATTAGTTTAATATTCATGCCCGATTCCTCCACTTTAGAAGAGCCTTCTACTCTTTTCATTTTTATCCAAACTAATGTTACTATATACGAAAATCCGTTCGATTTCTAGCTTTATTCTACATTTTGTACTTGTTCTTTCAATTTCTCCATTAAACTTTTTTGTAAAACAACCTGTTGCTTCACTTGTAAATCGATCGCTTTTGACCCTATTGTATTAGCTTCACGATTCATTTCCTGAACGAGAAAATCAAGCTTTCTCCCGATCGGCTGGTCTTCAAGCAAAATCGCCTTAAACTGTTCCCAATGCGATTGGAGACGCGAAAGCTCTTCACTAATATCTGATTTATCCAAGATTAAGCCTAGCTCCGTGACCATTCTTCCTTCATCTAATTGAGCTTCCAAAACTATATCTTTTAAGCGCTGAAAAAGCTTTTCCTCTTGAACCTTGTTAACTTCTGGTACGAGAGCTTTTAGCAACGTGACTGAATGATTTAGTTCCGTTAATAATTCGTTAAAATGGGTGTTAATTGAACTACCTTCTCTTTCACGCATGACATTTACTTCTGTACACGCTTTTTGAATCGCCTCTACGATCCGTTTATCTAATCCCGAAACATCACTTTCTTCTTCCACCCATTCAGTCAAATGCTCATGTTGTAGAACATGTTCCATACTGAGTGTTTCATTGGATGATAAAAATTCACGAATCTGTTCAGCCTTGTCCTTATATTGCTGTAACAAATGCCAATTCACCTTAAAATGTTTAGAAACAAGTGACTCACCATCGACCTTAACAAATACATCTACTTTCCCGCGATGAATGACTGATTTCACCTCTTTACGAATCACATCCTCAAGAAATAAAAAGCGGCGTGGCAATCTTATATTGCTACATTCAAAAAAACGATGATTAACTGTTCGTATTTCAACTTGAATTGTGCATTGTTCATTTGACACGGTTGCTTGTCCATAACCAGTCATACTTTTCACCATATGTATCACATCCACTCCTCTATTTTACCTAATTTTACTTTGGTCAACAAGTATCGTTTCATATGAACAAATCTGTTCCTCTTACAAGCGTACCGGCAAAAATACGTCAAAAAACTGCCCACATTCAACATGGGCAGTTTTGGTCGGTCCTTCTTTTAATGGTTTCAGACTATATTTCGGTTTTTAAGATTTTCGCTTGAACAATTGGAACCCACCTATTACAACCGTTGGAATGGCCGCCATACCAAGAACGAGTAACCATTCTCTCAAATCAAGTGAAACCGTGTGGAAAATAGTTTGTAACGGTGGATAATATATAACAACTAACATTAACAACGTTGATAATAACACTGCATAAACTAAATATTTATTTTCAAAAGGGTTACGGTGGTAGACGGAGTACTCACTCCGACAATCAAAGACATGAATAAGCTGAGCCATCACTAGTGTCACAAAGGCCACAGTTTGTGCTCGGATTAATTCATCCGGATGCCCTTGTAAGGTGAGCCAAAAAGCAATAATTGTAACGATCCCTATCATAAAACCTCTACTTATAATTTTCCATGCTAACCCACGAGCAAAGACACCTTCAAATTGGCTCCGTGGTTTCCGTTTCATCACATCGCCTTCAGCTTGATCCATTCCTAACGCTAAGGCTGGTAATCCATCTGTCACAAGATTTATCCAGAGAATTTGGATTGCAACGAGTGGTAGAGGCATACCCAAAACCATAGCAATCAGCATGACTAAAATTTCTCCCACATTGGAAGCGAGCATATACCGAATAAATTTGCGGATATTTTCATAGATATTCCGTCCTTCTTTTATCGCTTCCTTAATCGTTGCAAAATTATCATCACTTAAAATAAGCGCAGAGGCTTCTTTGGCTACATCTGTTCCAGTAATCCCCATCGCAATACCAATATTGGCGGCTTTTATGGCAGGTGCATCATTCACACCATCTCCAGTCATAGCAACGACATGTCCCTTTTCCTGTAAGGCTTTAACAATTTTTAATTTATGCTCTGGTGTTACACGTGCATACACATCAACCTCATCAACGACCTGGGCGAGCTCCTCCATCGACATACGTGAGAGCTCTTTACCTGTTAATGACCGACCGTATTTTTGCATAATCCCAATTTCTTGTGCAATGGCACAAGCTGTGAGCTGATGGTCACCCGTAATCATCACGGTTTTAATACCCGCTTCTTTACATTCACGCACAGATTCAATTACTTCAGGTCTTGGTGGGTCAATCATGCCTTGAATGCCCACTAACGTCAATTGACGCTCTGCCATCGAGGCTTGTGAACATGTTTCGCCTTGGTTTAATGGTTTATAAGCGACAGCAATCGTTCTTAATGCGTGGCTTGCCATACTTGTTAATGTTGCGTCCACCTCCGCCTTTCGCTTTGGTGTAAAGGCTTCTTTGCCATTTTGATAAAGGAGTGATTGACACTGACCTAATACAACATCTGGCGCACCCTTTGTCACGACAAATTGTCTGCCGCTCCTATCTTCTACGATGACACTCATCATTTTTCGTGTGGAGTCAAATGGAAATTCATGCACCCGTGTATAATGCTCGTCTAGTTTCTGGTCATGATAACCAGCTTTCATGCCTGCTACAATTAATGCCCCTTCCGTCGGGTCACCATCAATCAAATATTGACGTGCTTCTTTTCTAAGTAATCCCTTCCGATCCGTTTTCTCCATAAGCTTCGCATTATTACATAACATAGAAAAGCTTAATAGTTGTAATAAGTTTTTTTCACGTTGCACTTCCACAGGCTTTCCACCGAAAAGGAAAGAACCATTGGGCTCATAACCATTGCCGGTCACTTTCCAACCTTTCCCTGCCGTCCAAACCTGGGTGACTGTCATATTATTTTGTGTTAATGTTCCAGTCTTGTCTGAACAAATAACTGTGGCACAACCTAATGTTTCAACTGCAGGCAACTTACGAACAATCGCTTTTCGTTTGATCATCCTTTGAACACCGAGTGCTAACGCAACGGTTACAATTGCCGGTAATCCTTCTGGAATCGCAGCAACAGCTAAAGAAACCCCTGATAAAAACATTGTATAAATGTCATAACCTTGTAGAACACCTGCTGCCACAACCATGGCTGTTAATAGTAAAGCGATAATAATGAGAATTTTTCCAAGTTGCTCGAGCCTTCTTTGTAATGGTGTTTCTAAGGACTGTGTCGTTTGAAGAAGATGAGCAATCTTTCCCATCTCTGTGTTCATTCCTGTGGCTATCACTACACCCGTTCCATTTCCTTGTGTAATGAGCGTGCCCATAAAGGCCATATTTTTTTGGTCACCCATTTCAAGCTTGTCAGCTTGTATAGCTTGAGCTTGTTTTTGTACGGGTACGGACTCACCTGTTAAAGAGGATTCTTCGGCACTAAGAGCATTGGCCTTCAGCAAGCGAATGTCTGCCCCTACCCGATCTCCACTTTTCAGCTTGACAATATCTCCTGGAACTACTTGGCTTGAGAGGATTTTCTCCCAAATACCATTTCGTAATACATTCATCTGTGGAGCAGACAGTTCCTTTAATGCTTCTAGGGACTTTTCTGCTTTTCTTTCTTGGACAAATCCCAAAACTCCGTTTAATAAAACGATAAACATAATCGTAATGGCATCAATATACTCACCTAATAAGCCTGAGATTAACGTTGCAACAAGTAAAACGAGAACCATAAAATCTTTAAACTGCGAGATAAATAAGGCTAGGCTTGATATTTTCTTTCCGTCGTCTAACTTATTAGCCCCAAAAAGTTTCAAACGTTTTGATACTTCTTTTTCTGACAAACCTTGTGTTGCGTTGGTCCCTAACTCTTTTTCCACATCCTCTGCTTTTTTTCGATACCAATCCACTTTCTCACCTCACAAGCTTTTACTCTCTGACAACTGCACATTCATGGGAGTATTTATGCTCCTACAAGCGATCTTATTCAGTCTCGTCCCAAAACATGCTATACTCAATGAAGCAAATGTGGATTTCTAGCTGAAAGGTAAAAAATGGACCATGAATTCTCACTACTAAAACACTCACCATACTTTCTGTAGTGATGATAGCAACATAAATAGAGTGGATTATACGTAAATGAAAGAGGTGAAGCCGATGTCATTTGATGGAATGATGACAAGAGCGGTTGTGAAGGAAAGTCATGACCTATTGAAGACAGGTCGAATAAATAAAATATATCAACCATTTAAAACAGAGTTGATTGTATCCATTCGTGCTAAAGGAAAAAGTTATTCATTACTCCTATCTGCGAATGCTCAATTTGCACGTGCACATTTAACAGAGGAGAAATATTCAAACCCACAAACGCCACCGATGTTTTGTATGCTGTTACGCAAGCATCTTGAAGGTGCCTTTATTGAAGATATTACTCAACTTGGTTCCGAACGAATGATGATGATTGATTGTCAAACGAAGGATGAACTCGGTGATGAAACTAAAAAAAGGTTAATCATTGAAATTATGGGTAAGCACAGTAATATTGTCTTAATTGATAAACAAACAAACATGATTATAGATAGTATCAAACATGTTAGTTTTGCCCAAAGCAGCTATCGAGCGGTTTTACCTGGTCAAGAATATAAACGTCCACCCATTCAAGATAAAATTGATCCTATGCAGGCAACAAGTGAAGATATTTTACAGAAGATTGATTTTAATGCAGGCAAAATCGACCGACAAATTGTCGAACAATTCACAGGCGTATCACCCTTAATAGGACGTGAAATCATCGACCGAGCCAAAATGGTCAATTCCCGTTCTTTACTCGATGCTTTTTTTGCTGTTATGGAACCTATCAAGGAGCATCAGTACTATCCGCAAATGGTCATATCCAACTCAAAGGAATTTTTTACGGTCGTACCCTTGCACCACCTAAAAGGAGAATCACGCGAATTTTCAACTGTCAGTGAAATGCTTGATCGTTACTTTTACGGTAAAGCGGAACGCGATCGTGTTCGTCAGCAAGCACATGATTTAGAGCGCTTCTTACAAAATGAATTACAAAAAAACAAAAAGAAAATAACAAAGCTAGAACGCACGTTAGAAGATGCTGATAAGGCCCATGAATATCAAAAGAAGGGCGAACTTTTAACCGCACATATGCACGTAATGAAGCGTGGCGATCAAAGGGTTTCTGTCGTTGATTATTACGATCCAGATGGACAAGAATTAACGATTACGCTCGATCCACAAAAGTCTCCATCTGATAACGCTCAATCCTATTTTAAAAGATATACAAAAGCAAAAAATTCCATTGCAATTGTCATGGAGCAAATTGAAGCGGCTCAGAAGGAAATCGTCTATTTCGAACAACTCATCCAGCAAATGGAAAGTGCTGCACCTAAGGACATCGAGGAAATTCGAGAAGAGCTCGTGGAAGAAGGATATTTGCGTAAACGTCCTCAAAAAGGTGATAAAAAGAAGAAAAAGGATCATAAACCTCTTTTGGAACGGTATGTATCTACATCAGGCTTGGAGTTTTTTGTTGGTAAAAACAATAAACAAAACGATTATTTAACGAATCGTTTTGCTAGGCAGGATGAAATTTGGTTCCATACAAAGGATATTCCTGGTTCCCATGTCGTCATTAGAAGTACGGAACCAGATGAGCAAACCTTAATAGAAGCAGCCACCATCGCTGCCTTCTTTAGCAAAGCCAAACTATCAAGCTCAGTCCCTGTTGATTACACAAAAATTCGACATGTAAAAAAACCAAACGGAGCTAAGCCAGGTTATGTAATTTATGACAACCAAACGACATTATACGTAACACCCAATGAGGATTTAGTGCTGCAATTACGGCAAAAAGGATAATAGTCATTTGTTATATTCAACAAAAAGAGAGAGCCTTTTTTGGCTCCCTCTCTTTCTCTTATTCGCTCCATTGGTGCTCCAATCGTAAATTTTGTAAAGAACTTTTTTGTAAGTAAAAATAGAACCTCACAATGGAGATTCTATTTTTTAGTTCGAAGTATTCACCTATTTACTTATCCACCGATATGAGACATTTCTATTTTCGGACGATTATTATTTCCATCTAATGAACGTTCAACGGAGTAACGATCGTCACGTTTATTCCAGCTTTGTTGAATTTCTTGTATGATCTCCTCATCACTGTGACCGTCCCTTAATAAGGACTTAAAATCGTGACCTTTCGTTGCGAATAAGCACGTGTATAATGAACCTTCTACAGAAAGTCTTGCACGTGTACAAGAATGGCAAAAAGCATCTGAAACGGAGGAAATGACACCTACCTCATCATCAGAACCGATGTATTTAAATCTTGAGGCAACCTCACCGGTGTAGGCTGGCTCTAAAGCCTCTAAAGGCATTTCGGCATGTAATCGTTCAATAATCTCTTGCTTTGTAATAACTTCATCGTACTTCCAGCCATTAGACGTTCCTACGTCCATGTATTCAATAAAACGTAGCATATATCCTTTTTCACGGAAAAATTTAGCCATGGGGACAATATCGCTGTCATTAACTCCCTTTTGCACAACCATATTCACTTTAACCCCTAGACCAGCGTCTGAAGCTGCTTGCATTCCTTTTAAGACCGGCTCTATTCCTATCCCCTTGCCATTAATTCGACCAAATTTTTCACTATCAAGACTATCTAAGCTAACGGTTACACGTTTTAATCCAGCTTCTTTTAAAGCTTTTGCGTGTCGCGGTAATAAGACTCCATTCGTTGTCATCGCAATATCTTCAATGCCTGTTGATTGAGATAGTTTCGCAATCAGTTCTGGTAAATCCTTTCTCATCAAAGGTTCACCACCGGTAATTCTAAGCTTTTGAAGTGATGTCGCACGATGAAAAAGCATAACTAATCTGTTCAATTCTTCAAAACTTAATATTTCATCCTTTTTCAAGAATTGGTAATCTGGCCCAAATATTTCTGCTGGCATACAATAATGGCAGCGGAAATTACATCGATCTGTTACTGAAATCCGAAGATCTTTTAATGGGCGCTTGAAATAATCGAAAATCGCCTCATTTTGATTGGTCATACTTACACACTCCTAACTAACTCAACACGTTCTATACATATGTTATTATTCTACCATGAAATCATATACTCGTATAATATACAAGTATTCATAACTTTCTTTTTTTGATTAGTTGAGGTCTTTTGTATGAAAGTGGACTTCGGATGATGGGTTGTGCCTTGAAGTTAGCTGGTCATCCATCTTGCTGTAAAAAGAAAGTTAATGATGATACTACTGCTACACCACTGCAATCATTGAAAAAAGAAGAAGCTGAGTGATTAAGTAAGAGGCTGGGACACAAGATTTTCAGTAACTAAAAAAGTCGAATTATTATTAAAATTGCTAACACAGCATATTACAATAGTTCGGCTTTCTGTATTTAGATAATAAAATATAAATGTTTCATTTGGGTTTGGACACAGCTAAATTAGTTATGTCCCAGCACCTTTAATATTTTCAACCTTAACACCCTTTAATGAAATAAGATATTCAATTAAAACATTACCTTCTGGTGGATTATGAGGACCCGTATATGTGTTGTATTCAACAATAGCAGTATAATCATAATCTTCATTGTCATTTTGTTTTATAGACTTAATCTCCGCATTCCACAAGTCAAATTCTCTGTCTGGATATACATCATTTATAGCTTTATTTGTAGCCGGATATAATAGTGTTAAAATTAATTTTGTTTCAATGGATTGTTCAGTAACAGCATCAGCTACATTTATATTTGCTAATAGAATTATCAAAGTGGATAATACCGTTAAAGTTAGCATGAATTTCCACCTGCGCATTACGAATACCTCCTTTTTTTATTAAGTTGTCCAAAAGCGTCATATTAATATACCTTGGGGAGTACTATTATGTTCATCGACCTGTTCTTTCTCTATTTTCTCCTCGATCATGTCGACCTCGGTTACTCATCGACCTGTTCTTTCTCTATTTCCCCCTCGATCATGTCGACCTCGGCTACTCATCGACCTGTTCTTTCTCTATTTTCTCCTCGATCATGTCGACCTCGGCTACTCATCGACATGTTCTTTCTCTATTTTCTCCTCGATCATGTCGACCTCGGCTACTCATCGACCTGTTCTTTCTCTATTTTCCCCTCGATCATGTCGACCTAGGCTACTGATCGACCTGTTCTTTCCCTTTTTTCTCCTCGATCATGTCGACCTAGGCTATTCATCGACATGTTCTTTCTCTATTTTCTCCTCGATCATGTCTACCTCGACTTTTCATCGACATGTTCTTTCTCTATTTTCTCCTCGATCATGTCGACCTCGGCCATCCTTCGGTATGTTCTTCCTCAGCATTCTCCCTTAGTCATGTCGACCGTTTATAAACAAAAAAAAAGCGATAGCTACCCATCGCTTTAAACTTTTTTTTAAACTAGTGACATCCATCGTTCATCGCTTGGATCTTTTCGCCACTCTGTGAGCTTCTCCCAGTCAGAGCTTGTGATAACCCCTTTTTCTTTTGCTACTTCCACTAAAGTCGTATAATTGGACAAGACGGCTGTTTGTAACTCTGCTTCCCGTAAGTTATGGTTTGCTTTTTCTAACTCATATGTAAAAATAGCTACAATTCCTAGCACTTCTGCTCCGGCTTCGCGGATTGCTTTTGCTGATGTAATCGCACTTCCACCAGTCGAAATTAAGTCCTCTACGATGACGACTTTTTGGCCACGCTTGATTAAACCTTCAATTTGACTTTGCTTACCATGACTTTTTGCTTTACCACGAATGTAAGCCATAGGTAGATGAAGCTCTTCACTAACCCAGGCAGCATGTGGGATACCAGCTGTTGCTGTACCTGCCACGACTTCAACTTCCGGATAATGCTCTTGAATTAACGCTGCTAAGCCTTTGGCGATTTCTTTACGAACGATAGGATAAGACATCGTTAAACGATTATCGCAATAAATCGGCGACTTTAACCCAGAGCTCCAAGTAAACGGTTCGTTAGGGCTTAAGCTAACAGCTTCAATATGTAATAAATGCTCAGCAATTTGTTTTTTCATGATTACCCTCCCATTTGGCTTTCATCGTTTGATAGGTTTGATATGGTGTTTCACTAGTTGTTATACTACGACCGACAACAATCGCATAACTACCGAGTTCTCTCGCTGCTTCTGGCGTTACAACACGTTTTTGATCAGCTACATCATCACTAGCTTGCCGAATTCCAGGCGTCACGGTTAAAAAATCCTGACCACAATACCCTCGAATAAGCGGTACTTCTTTAGCTGAACAAACCACACCATCTAACCCTGCTTCCTGTGCTTGCTTTGCATAATGAATGACAACATCTTCTAACGGTTCCCAAATACAAAGCTCATCCTTTAACATCGCTTGATCTGTACTTGTTAATTGAGTGACAGCAATCAATTTTGGACGAACGGATCCTGCTTTCGTTCCGGCCTCCAAGCCTTCTAAAGCCGCCTTCATCATCTCTTTACCACCTGCAGCATGAACGTTAATCATATCAATGCCGAGTCCTGCTAGTACTTTCATCGCTCTTTTTACAGTGTTAGGAATATCATGCAACTTAATGTCTAAAAAAATCGAATGTCCTTGCTCCTTTAATTCATGAATCGCTTGAGCCCCTTCTCGATAAAACATTTCCATTCCGACTTTCAAGTACAGCTTCTCTTCTTTAAATGCAGCTAACAATTCTTTTCTTTTCTCAGCATTATCTAAATCTAATGCTATGATGAGTGGACGTTGCATAATTCTTTCCAGCTCCCCCCGATTAGTTCTGAAATATGGTCAACCCCTAATTCATCAAGCCTTCCAGGCAATTCTTCAATGATTTTTGGACAGGCATAAGGGTCCACAAAATTTTGCGTACCGACAGCGACAGCACTTGCACCTGCTAAGAAAAACTCAATTACATCATCAACATTTGTAATCCCGCCCATTCCAATAATCGGAATATCAACTACTTGACTAACTTGATGTATCATGCGAATGGCAACTGGTTTGATTGCTGGCCCTGATAGTCCACCAGATTGATTGGCTAAAATAGGCTTTCTTGTTTTGAGATCAATTCGCATGCCTAGTAATGTATTAATCATCGTAAGTCCGTCTGCACCAGCTTGCTCAACGGCTTGAGCCATCGCCACAATATCAGAGACATTCGGTGACAGCTTTACATACACCGGTACTTGCGAAACACGCTTTACCTCTTTGGTCAGTTCTGCTGCTACTTCTGGAATCGTACCAAAAGCGATACCGCCTTTTTTGACATTGGGGCACGATATATTCAATTCAAGAGCTGTGACATTAGGACTTTGTGAAACTTTTTCCGCTACTTCCAAATAATCAGCCATTTCAGAACCTGCGACATTGGCTACAATTGGTACATCATAACGCTCAAGCCATGGTAACTCTTCCTCGCATACCTTAACTAGTCCTGGGTTTTGTAATCCAATCGCATTTAACAACCCTGCCTTCGTTTCCGCTAACCTTGGTGTTGGATTACCATATCTAGGTTCTACTGTGGTTGCCTTAACTGCAATGGCACCAAGTTCGCTTAAATCATAAAACTGAGCATACTCTTTTCCAAACCCAAAACAACCAGAAGCTGGCATAACTGGATTTTTCATAGATAATCCTGGTAACTCTATCGCTAATCGATTCATAAAACAACCTCCCCCACTCGGAATACTGGGCCATCTGTACATACCTTTTTATAACTGGCTCCATCTGGGTCATTAGCCAAATGACAAACACAAGCAAGACAAGCACCAATCCCACAGCCCATCCTTTCCTCTAAGGATAAGAAGCCACGAGCATTCGGATATAGATTCGTTAACGCTTGTAACATCGCATTTGGCCCACACGCATATAATGTATCAAAAGATATATCATGTTCTCTAATCGCGTCCGTAACAAAGCCTTTTAAACCATAACTACCATCTATCGTTGTTATAAGGGTTGGTCCTAATTTCTGAAACTCTTCTTCATAAAAGACCGCACCTTTTGACTGGAAGCCAAGGATATGAATAACCTTGACTCCCTTCTCTTGTAGTTTTTGAGAGAGATAGTAAAGAGGTGGTACACCAATTCCTCCACCAACAAGGACAGCTACTTCGCCACTTTTCGTCTCCTCCACCGGAAAACCTTTTCCCAGTGGCCCTAATACATCCACAGTCATTCCACTCATTTTTGCTGCTAACCGTTTCGTTCCAGCTCCTTCAACGCGGTAAAGCATCGTTAACGTTTGCTCATCCGCATTAACATCACAAATACTTAATGGCCTCCGTAATAAAATATCGTCATATTCATCAATTTTCAGATGCACAAATTGACCAGGCTCTGTCATTTGTTTGACTAAAGGACCCTCGCATTTTAGTTCGTAAATACTTTCTGCGATTTGTTTCTGACTTGTAACCGTTAAGATTCCTTGCTTTCTCACCATGTGCTCCCCCTCACTTCTTACGCGTTCATTTGTGGCATACTTTCCGATGAAAAAGTGATTGACTCTATCACGGATAATAATGCTGCGGCTGTATCAATCGATGTTAAACAAACAACACCATTCTCGACGGATTCACGGCGGATTCGGAAACCATCACGGGCAGGCTGTTTGCCTCTCGTTAACGTGTTAATCACAAATTGCGCTTGACCTTGGCGAATGACATCTAAAAGATGTGGCTTCTCATCACCGATTTTATTAACGACCGTAACTGGGATATTCAGACTACTAATTAGTTCTGCTGTGCCAGCCGTTGCCAAAATATCATAACCAATTGCATGGAAGCGTTCCACGAGGCACATCGCTTCTTCTTTATCCTTATCAGCGACTGTAAAAAGAACGGCCCCGTGCTTAGGAATATTCATACCCGAAGCTATTAAACCTTTATATAAGGCTTTTTCAAGTGTACGGTCACGCCCCATCACTTCTCCAGTTGATTTCATTTCTGGCCCTAGAGTTATATCAACACGACGTAACTTCGCAAAAGAGAATACAGGAACTTTGACAGATACTTCTTTTGCTTCAGGATGATAGCCCGTTTCATAACCTAACTGAGGTAATGTTTGACCAAGCATCACTTTTGTTGCTAAGTTTGCCATCGGAACACCGGTAATTTTACTTAAAAAAGGCACTGTTCTAGAAGAACGTGGATTCACTTCTAATACATATACTTCATCACGGTGCCAAACAAATTGGATGTTTAGTAAACCAACAATGTTAAGCCCTCTTGCAATTTTAATCGTTCTATCTACTAATCTTTGCTTTAACTCGTCTGGCACGGTTTGTGGTGGATATACCGCAATCGAGTCACCTGAGTGAACACCTGCACGTTCAATATGCTCCATAATGCCTGGTATATAAACATTTTCACCATCAGAAATGGCATCTACTTCTAGTTCTTTTCCAGTTAAATAACGGTCAACTAATACTGGATGCTTCGGATTCACTTTAACCGCTCGTGCCATATAGTTCAGTAGCTCTTCTTGCTTATAGACGATTTCCATGGCACGCCCACCGAGCACATAAGAAGGTCTTACAAGGACAGGATAACCAATATCGTTCGCAATCTTGACTGCTTCTTCAACCGAGGTAGCCGTTTTTCCGAGCGGCTGTGGAATGTCTAACGCAAGTAAGCTTTGCTCAAACTTATCACGATCCTCCGCACGGTCCATATCATCAAGTGACGTACCGATTATTTTGACGCCACGATTTTGTAATCCTTCTGCCAAATTAATCGCTGTTTGTCCACCAAATTGGACAATCACTCCTTCTGGCTGTTCATGGTCAATCACATGCATGACATCTTCAATCGTTAATGGCTCAAAGTATAATTTATCAGAGGTAGAAAAATCAGTTGAAACTGTTTCTGGGTTATTATTCATAATAATCGCTTCATAACCCGCTTCTTTAATCGCCCAAACCGAATGGACAGTCGCATAATCAAACTCAATCCCTTGCCCAATCCGTATCGGGCCAGAACCTAATACAAGAATACTTTTCTTATCTGTACGAATGGACTCCATTTCTTCCTCATACGTACCGTAGAAATATGGTGTCGCTGATTCAAATTCTGCTGCACAAGTATCAACCATCTTATAAACCGGCATCATTTGATTAGCTTTTCTTTGTTCATAAATCTCTACTTCTGTTACATCCCAAAAACTTGCAATAACTTCATCTGAAAAGCCACGCTCTTTCACCGTTTTCAAAAGCTGCAAATCATTTTTGGCTTCTTTTAATTGCCCTTCATAACGGACGATTTTTTCTAACTTTCTTAGAAAATAACGGTCAATTTTTGTCGCTTCGTAAAGGTCCTCTAAAGCAAAACCACGGCGATAAAGTTCGGCTAGCTCAAATAAACGTTGGTCATCAGCATGTTGGATTCGATGAACTAACTCCTCATTAGATAAGTCATCAAGCTCAGCGTCATGAAGGTGGGCATATCCTGCTTCTAATGAGCGTACCGCTTTTAATAAGGACTCCTCAATGTTACGGCCAATCGCCATAACTTCTCCTGTTGCTTTCATTTGTGTACCTAATTTACGGTTAGCAGCATTAAACTTGTCAAATGGCCAGCGTGGAATCTTGGCAACGACATAATCAAGTGCTGGTTCAAAGCTTGCATAGGTCGTTCCAGTTACCGGGTTTTTAATTTCGTCTAAACTATATCCACAAGCAATTTTAGCTGCCATTTTGGCGATAGGATACCCCGTTGCTTTTGATGCAAGAGCAGAAGAACGACTGACACGTGGATTTACTTCAATAATGTAATATTGATTGCTATGTGGATCGAGTGCAAACTGAACGTTACAACCACCTTCAATCCCTAGGGCACGGATAATTTTTAAGCTTGAATTTCTTAACATCTGATAATCACGGTCTGTTAATGTTTGACTCGGGGCAAACACAATCGAGTCACCTGTATGTACACCAACGGGGTCAAAGTTCTCCATATTACAAACGACAATCGCTTGGTCTTTTCCATCCCGCATAACCTCATATTCGACCTCTTTAAATCCAGCGATACTTTTTTCAATGAGACATTGGGTCACAGGACTGTACTTTAATCCACTTGATACAATTTCCACTAATTCTTCATCATTCGAACAAATGCCTCCGCCCGTACCACCAAGCGTATAAGCCGGACGTACGATAACGGGGTAGCCAATCTTAGCGACAAAAATCTTAGCCTCTTCAAGCGTATGAACAATTTCACTTTCAGGTACAGGTTCATGAAGCTCATGCATTAAAGCCCGGAATTGCTCACGGTCTTCTGCTTGCTTAATCGCCGCTAAGTCTGTTCCTAACAATTCAATGTTGTATGTGGCTAAAATACCCGATTCATCCAGCTCCATCGCCATATTTAAACCCGTTTGTCCTCCTAATGTAGCGACGATTCCATCCGGGCGTTCTTTTCTAATAATGCGACTAACAAATTCAAGTGTAATTGGTTCTATATACACGCGGTCAGCCATCGTTGTATCTGTCATTATTGTTGCTGGGTTAGAGTTAATAAGAATAACCTCATAACCCTCTTCTTTTAAGGCCTGACATGCCTGAGTACCCGCATAATCAAATTCTGCCGCTTGACCAATCACAATCGGACCTGAGCCGATTACTAAAATTCTATGAATATCTGAACGTTTTGCCATCCTACTTCTCCCCTTCGTTACACATGCAATGGTTGTTTTTTATGTTCGCGAATCATGTTCATAAACGTATCGAATAAGTAATTAGCATCATGTGGTCCTGGTGACGCTTCTGGGTGGTATTGAACACTGAAGGCTGGATAGTTGATATGCTTTAAACCTTCTATCGTCCCATCATTGACAGCTTCATGTGTTAGCTCTAACTCCGTATTGGCTAATGAATCGAGGTCAACCGTATATCCATGATTTTGTGCCGTAATGTCAATCTTTCCTGTTGAGATTTCGCGCACCGGATGGTTAGAACCGCGATGCCCAAAGCGTAAACGACTCGTTGTCGCTCCGTTCGCCAATGCTAAAAGCTGATGACCTAAACAAATCCCAAAAATCGGAATCTTACCGATAATTCCTTTTATCATTTCAATCGCCTCTGGTACATCCTCTGGATTACCAGGCCCATTACTTAATAAAACACCGTCTGCACCTAAACGAATGATTTCCTCAGCACTTGTTTTGTAAGGGACAACAACGACATCACATTGGCGCTCAATTAACCCATGAAGGATACCGTGCTTCATACCAAAATCAACAAGCACGACTCTTTTCCCTTTTCCAGGTACATGATAAGGTTCCTTTGTTGAAACAAGCTCTACTTGATTACGCATCCACTTACTCATTTTTAAGTCTTTCACAACTTGTGTAACGTCGACGTCCACGTCGCAAATTCTTCCTTTTAAAGTGCCATGTTCTCGTATTAATCTCGTTAACTTACGAGTATCAATTCCTGCTAATCCAGGGATATTTTTTGCCTCTAGCAACGTATGCAAAGATTCTTCACTACGCCAGTGACTTGGCTCAAGCTCTATTTCCTTGACGATTAAACCGTGAATCGCTGGAGATATCGACTCAAAATCATCACGATTAATGCCGTAATTACCAATTAAAGGATAGGTTAACGTGACAATTTGTCCACAGTAGGAAGGGTCAGATAAAATCTCTTGATAACCGGTCATCCCCGTGTTAAAAACAACCTCACCACTCATTTCCATATCTGCCCCAAAGCCATAACCTTGATAAATGTCACCATTTTCTAAGATTAATAGTTTCTCTCTCATTTGATTACACTCCCTTGTTTCTTCTCCCAAACTTTTTGTCCACTTACAAACGTGTAAATGGGCCACCCTTGACAATTCCAGCCGTTAAACGGTGTATTTTTACCTTTAGATACAAAACTTTCATTCTCTATTTTCTCTTCTAACTTTAGGTCAATAACCGTTAAATCAGCCATGGCCCCTTCTTTGAGGCTTCCTTTATTTAAACGGAATGTTTTGGCAGGAAGTAATGTGAACCAATCGACTAATTGCTTTAAGCTCCACTTACCTGTTTGAACAAAATTCGTATAAAGAAGCGGAAAAGCCGTTTCTAAACCAACAATTCCAAATGGTGCCTTTTCTATTGGTAATGCTTTTTCCTCTGCGGTATGTGGAGCATGATCCGTCGCAATGAAATCAATCGTTCCATCTAACAAACCTTCAAGTAATGCCGCTTGGTCTTCTTTCCCTCGTAATGGTGGATTCATCTTATAATTCGTATCTAAACCAGGAATGTTTGCGTCATTTAAAAGTAAATGATGTGGCGTCACTTCCGCCGTCACATGAATCCCCGCTCTTTTGGCATCGCGAACAACTCGTACAGATTCCTTTGTACTAATATGACACACATGATAGTGGGCTCCTGCTGCTTCTGCTAATAAAACATCTCTAGCGATATGCACAGATTCACATACAGATGGAATTCCTGCTAAACCATGACTCTTTGAAAATTCACCTTCGTGAACGGCACCATTATGTATAAGCGTATTTTCCTCACAATGAGCAACGATCGCCATATCCAGCTCAGCTGCTCTAGTCATGGCTTGCAGCATTTTATCTGCCGATTGAACACCGACACCATCATCTGTAAATGCAAACGCTCCTGCTTCTTTTAATGCTTGAAAATCGGTAATTTCATCACCTAATTGTCTCGTTGTTATCGCTGCATATGGAAGCACATTAATATGACCCGTTTCTTTAATCCTATTGGTTAACCATTCCATTTGTTCTTTTGTATCTGGGACAGGACGAGTATTTGGCATTGCACAAATCGTTGTAAATCCACCTTTTGCCGCTGCAAGTGTTCCTGTTTCAATCGTTTCCTTTTTCTCACCACCAGGCTCACGCAAATGTACGTGAACATCGATAAAACCAGGTGTAATAAGTTTGCCAAATAGTTCAATGATTTCTTCAAAGGACCCTTCTGTATCAAAAGAAATCTTCCCATTTCTTATTGCGATATCTTTTTTTACCTGCTCACCATGTTCTCCTAAAATACATCCACCTTTTAATAAAATGCTCATCTACTCCGCCTCCCAGTTCATGATTTATATTAATTCTGTTAACACATTTTTTAAGACAGCCATTCTTACAGCGACACCATTTTCCATCTGCTTAAAAATTCTTGAGCGTTCACACTCTACTAATTCACTTGCAATCTCAACACCACGATTTACTGGGGCTGGATGAAGAATGATCGCCGCTTGCTTCATTTTTTTCTCACGTTCCAGCGTTAATCCATATTGCTGTAAGTACTGGTCTTTAGTAAACGTCATTTGACCATCATGGCGTTCATGCTGAATTCTTAATAACATCAATACATCAGCACGCCCGATGCCTTCATCCATAGAAACATAGGCATACCTCTCTTCAAAACCGTCCATCCATTCTTTCGGTCCTGAAATCGAAACACGTGCTCCAAGCTTCGTTAATATCTCGGCATTGGAACGAGCAACACGACTATGACTCATATCTCCACAAATAACAATTTCGAGATTTTGAAAGGTTTTGAACTCTTGTTTTATCGTTAATAAATCTAATAAAGATTGAGTAGGATGATGACCGCAACCGTCACCAGCATTGATAATTGGAATATTTAATTGAGCAAGCTGTTGGAAATAGGCATCTTCAGGATGGCGAATGACAAGAGCATTGGCACCAATTGCCTCTAACGTTTTCGCTGTGTCATACAGTGTCTCACCCTTTTGGACACTCGATGTTTCTGCTGAAAAGTTTAACACGTCTACTCCAAGTTTTTTTTCCGCTACTTCAAAGCTGAATTTCGTTCTTGTACTCGCTTCATAAAATAAGTTAGCAACAAACAGTTGACGGTTTGGAAACCACTGTCCACCTTTAGCAAAATATTGGGCGTCCTCTAAAAGTTGGTAAACCTTAGTTAAACTCAAGTTCGTTAAAGTTGTTAATCCTTTTACCTCGCTTGCAGCAAGCTCAATCATTCGAATCCCTCCATTTTTGTCATGGCGATAAAAAAAACGCCCTAAATTATCCATTTAGGGCGTAGAGAAAGTAACACCTGTTTTTTTATAACATGTGCCCTTTCTCAAAGCCCCTTTTAAGTCTCTCTGTACTTGTTTAAAGGATGCTTACTTATTTTCTTTTTGGTTTTCAACACTTATCTCTTCATCTGAAAAGAGCTGACTATTCTCACCAAAAGCTGCTTTCTTATCTGGTAAAATAATGTGTAGGAATACCCCTACAAATGTTGCTAAGGCCATACTGGCAATTTGAAACTCATCTGAAACCTTTAAGTAAGCTCCACCAATTCCAATGACTAAAATCGTAGATGCGATAACTAAGTTTCTTTTAATCCCAAAGTCAACTTTGTTTTCAATCAGCATTCTTAATCCAGATGAAGCAATAACACCAAAGAGTAAGATGGAGATTCCACCCATAACCGCAGATGGAATCGAAGAGATAACCGCTGAAATCTTACCAATGAAAGCGAACATGACGGCGATGACCGCAGTTCCTCCGATGACATAGACACTGAACACACGTGTCATTGCTAATACCCCAATATTTTCACCATACGTTGTATTTGGCGGACCACCAACGAGTGCTGCCACAATCGAAGCAACCCCGTCTCCCATTATCGAGCGATGTAAGCCTGGCTTTTCGATAAAGTTACGACCTGCTACTTTACTTAAAACCATTTGTTGGCCAATATGCTCCGCTAATGTAACAGCGGCAACTGGAACCATTACAAAGATAATTGCCCAAGAGAAATTTGGTGTATACGTGATAAACGGCAACATGACATCAGGTGCTTGAAACCACGGTGTTGCTTTGACATCTGTAAAATCGACCAAGCCTTGTACAGCTGCGAAAATGTATCCACTTGCTACACCAAATAAAATCGGAATAAGGCTAAAAAACCCTTTAAAGAACATATTGGCAATAAGTGTAACCGCTAATGTAAACAAAGCGACGATAAAGTGCTGTAAGCTATAAACCTTCGTAATCCCATCATCTAGTGTAATATTCATTGCCATATCAACGGCTGTACTAGCTAGACCTAATCCGATAACCATAATGATTGGCCCAACAACCGCTGGTGGTAAAATATTCATTAACCATTTTACACCACTTGTTTTAATCGCAATTGCGACTAATCCGTAGACAATCCCAGCAAAAAATGTCCCGACCATCACTCCTTCTGGACCACCTAAAGCTGTTGCTGTAATGATTGGACTAATAAAAGCGAATGAGGAACCTAGATAGGCAGGAATTTGTCCTCTTGTAATAAGTAAGTAGGCAAGCGTTCCTAAACCACTTGATAATAGTGCGACAGCTGGGCTTAATCCGACAAGCGCCGGTACTAAAATCGTTGCGCCAAACATGGCAAATAAGTGCTGTAAGCTTAAAACAACCCATTTATCGAACCTTGGAACATCTCTTACTCCTAAAACCTCATTTTGTTGTTGACTCATACTGTTGTTCCTCCCATGACTCTTACGCAAAAACCCTCTTAACCAAACAGCAGCTAAGAGGGTTCCATAGAATCATCACATGTCCATTTACCGCCATGCGACTCCCTATGTTGCTCTTGCCAGCCTCTCTGGACTGTTTTAAAGAGTTTTCTTATTTTATTTTTTACTTAATTGAACTTGGTCGATTTTATCTACTTCTTTTAAGGCAGCTACAATAATTTCTGATTTCGACGTTGGCACATTCTTCCCCACATAATCAGGTCGAATTGGTAATTCACGATGGCCTCTATCTACTAAAACAGCCAGTTGAATTTGTGCAGGTCTTCCTAAATCAATTAAGGCATCCAAAGCAGCTCGAACGGTTCTTCCTGTATATAACACATCATCAACAAGAATCACTTTGCGATTTTCGATATTAATTGGAATATTTGTACCTTGAATAACAGGGTCTTCACTGTCGGTTTTATGCGATAAATCATCACGATATAACGTAATATCGATTTCACCGACTGCAATCGTTTTGCCTTCAATCTTTTCAATTCTTTCGGCTAAACGTTCTGCTAGATAAATCCCTCTCGTTTTAATTCCGACGAGCACGCAGTCCTCAATGCCTTTATTGCGCTCAATAATTTCATGAGCAATTCTTGTAGTCGCTCTTGAAATCGCTTGTTCGTCTAAAATGACTTGAGACATATTCTTCTAACCTCCCTTACCACATTTCCCTTTACAGCACCAAAAAAACCTCTTGTCACCGATGACAAGAGGGCATAGTTAAATAAACACAATAAGTCATAATTCGACCTATATAGTTACTTACTGTTCCTTCTTAGCCTCACGGGACTATAATTAAAGGGTTATTAAGTTCTTATATACTATCTCACAAAAGCAGTTTAGTGTCAACTAATAATTCGAAGATGTGCGAGTAATTTTTCCATATCTTCTGGAATTGGTCTTTCAAATTCAATCCACTCACCAGATGTTGGATGTTCAAATCCAAGCACCGCCGCATGTAGAGCTTGACCTTCGATTTCTAACGTTTTCTTTGGGCCATATTTCGGATCGCCAGCTAAAGGAAAACCAATATATTTCATATGCACACGAATTTGATGGGTTCTACCGGTTTCAAGCTCACATTCTACATACGTATAATCTGTAAAACGTTCCATGACTTTAAAATGAGTAACCGCATCACGTGAATGCTCTTCTGTAACCGTCATGCTTTGTCGGTCTTTTTTATCACGACCAATCGGTGCATCAATCGTCCCGCTTTGATGCGAGATGACACCATGGACAATCGCCTTATACAGACGTTTCGTCGTTTTTGCCTTTAATTGATCAACTAACGATTCATGGGCTTTATCATTTTTGGCAACCATGAGTAGACCAGATGTATCTTTATCAATACGGTGGACTATGCCCGGTCTAATAACGCCATTGATACCTGAGAGGTCTTGGCAATGATACATAAGTGCATTGACCAATGTCCCCGTGTAATGACCTGGAGCTGGGTGTACAACCATACCTCGAGGTTTATTTACGACAATAACATCTGCATCCTCAAAAACGATGTCAAGCGGAATATTTTCAGCGACTACCTCAAGTACTTCAGGCTCGGGGATCGACCAGACGACGACATCACCTTCGGCCACTTTATAATTACTCTTGACGACCGCCCCATTAACTTGTACAAGCTTATCTTTTATCCACTGCTGGACTTGTGTTCTTGAACAATCTTGACTTTGTAACGATACAAATTTATCAATTCTTACTCCTGATTCGTCTGAGCTAACCTCATACGTTAAAACTTCCATTACTTCTTCTTCTCCTTTTTTGCTTGACGCTCATCCATAAACATTTTAATAAATAAAAGAGCAACACCTATACATAATGCGGAATCAGCTACATTAAAAATCGCAAAATTGTAACCAAATGGATATGTATCAATAAAGTCGACAACTTCACCTCTGAAAACTCGGTCGATGAAATTACCAATTGCTCCACCTAAAATGAGTCCTAATGACGTTCCATACAAGACATTATACTTTCCTTCTTTTTGCATAAAATAAACGATACCAATAATAACCACAACCGTTACGATATAGAAAAACCACATTTGTCCTTCTAAAATGCCAAAAGCGGCCCCTGTATTTCGGTGTGAGGTAAAATAAAGGAATCCATCAATTAATGGAATACGTTGGCCTAACTCCATTTGAGTCGCAACGATCCATTTTGTTATTTGATCTAAAACAATGATGAGAGCTGCAATAATATAATAAATCACAGAAATCCTCCGTTCTCTTCTTCATGCCATTCTTTAGCATTATAGCACAAAAAGAGGGGAAAGATCCCCTCTTACCTTACTCATCACGACTCTCTTCATCCTCTTCTTCTAAATAATCTCGAAGGCGACGATTATTCTGGACATGCACATGTTCTGCCCCTTTAAAGCCTTCCAGATCTGTCGATAAGAAACCATCTAATTCATCGACATACCCAATCTCTTCTTCCTCTTGATCTGTTGCTGGGTCTTCATAAATATTAGGTCGCTCATTGTAACTGGCCACCGCTTGATAAGCATCTTCTGCATCAAACTCTGTTTCGGTATCATCTCCATCATAATTATAACGCTCTGGACTAACAAGTACATCTTCTTCGACCGGACGATAATCCTCTACATGAGAATTCGCTTCTTCAATCACCGTTTTTGCCAGTGGATTGGCCTCTAAACGTTCAAGCGGGATTTCTTTACCTGTTTTCTCACAAATCCCAAACGTTCCCTCCTCAAACTTTTGAAGTGCCGCTTTGACTTGCTCATATTCATCTTCAGCATGTTCTTCTAAAGCAAAATCCTTTTCTCGTTCATATAAGTCAGTGGCATTATCAGCAGGATGATTATCATATTGGGATAATTCCGTACTTGAGTCTGCTTCACTTTGATGTAACTCACTTTCTTGGTACCGTTTTAGCTTTTGTTCTAGCTGTTCTTTTTGTTCGGTTAACTGTGTGTAAATATGCTGATAACTCTTGTCTATTTTCATTGGTTTTTCACCTTCCCTATCGTTATTGAATATACATATATTAGCTTGCCACGAAAAAATCTTTTCTAGACAAACCGTCGTAAAAAATTACTTACTAAATGCCTTCCCTTCATTTAAATTTTTTAATCATACGATAAATGAATGCCAAAAAAACAGCTCCACCTAAAACGTGGAGCTGTTATAGCTTTTATTCTGTTCCTTCTTCTTGGTAATAATTTTGAACCGTTTCAGCACAAGATGTACATAAAGTTGGGTGCTCTGCATGTGATCCGACTGTAGTCGTTACAGTCCAACAACGCTCACATGTTTCGCCATCCGCCGCTTCAACAAACACGGCTATCCCTTCAAAAGTGACAGCTTGTTCTACCTTTTTGTTAAGGCCTTTGACGAGATTCACTTTTGACACAATAAAGAGCTTTTCTAATCCGTCAATTCCTTGTAATAGCTCATAATTATCGTCATCCGCATACAACGTTAACGATGCTGCCAGTGACTTACCGATAATTTTCTCATTTCGTGCTTGTTCTAGAGCTTTTAAGACGTCCGAACGAATGGACATGAATTGATTCCATGTTGCTTTTAAGGATTCAACATCACCGAATGAACGAGCTTCCGGCATATCTGATAATTGAACACTTCCTTCAACGGCATTAGGAATATTTTCCCAAACCTCATCGGCAGTATGCGATAAAATAGGTGATATTAACTTCGATAATTTAACAACCGTTTCATACATCACCGTTTGAATTGCACGACGTGAAGGATGATTTGCATGTTCAATATAAAGCGTATCTTTAGCAAGGTCCATATAGAATGAACTCAACTCAATCGTACAGAAATTATGCAAGGTATGATAAACGCTTGAAAAATTATATTCTTCATATCCTTTTTTCACTTTTTCAACGACTTCATTCAACTTTACAAGCATAAAGAGGTTCACACCATGCAAATCCTCATCTTCCACTCGATCTGTAGCAGGGTTAAAATCATGGAGATTCCCGAGTAAGAAACGGAATGTATTTCTAATTTTACGATAAGACTCAGAAACTTGTTTTAAAATCTCATCAGAGACGCGAACATCGGCTTGATAATCAACCGACGCCACCCATAATCGTAATATATCAGCACCAAGCTGCTTCATGACATCATTTGGCACAACAACATTCCCGATCGACTTACTCATTTTACGACCTTGGCCATCTAAAGCAAAACCGTGACTTAAAATCCCTTTGTATGGAGCCTTACCTGTTACAGCAACACCTGTCGATAAAGAGGAGTTGAACCAACCACGATACTGGTCAGATCCTTCCAAATAAAGGTCTGCTGGACGTTGTAATCCTTCTCTTTCCTCTAATACAGCTTGATGTGATGAGCCCGAATCAAACCATACATCCATAATGTCCATCTCTCTTGTGAAAGTTCCATTTGGACTATGAATAGAGGTGAATCCTTGTGGTAATAGCTCACTTGTTTCCCACTCAAACCAAATATTAGAGCCGTGTTCACGGAAAAGATTCGAGACATGCTCAATTGTTTCATCCGTAATAATCGGTTGGCCATCTTCCCCATAAAAAACAGGGATTGGCACACCCCATGCACGTTGGCGAGAAATACACCAATCTCCACGGTCACGAACCATATTAAATAATCGGGTTTCTCCCCATTTAGGAATCCACTCAACCTCTTCAATCGCTTGTAGAAGCTCCCCGCGGAAATTCTCAATAGAAGCAAACCATTGCGAAGTCGCACGATAGATCACTGGCTTTTTTGTACGCCAATCATGAGCATACGAGTGTGTAATAAAGGAAAGTTTTAATAAAGCTCCTACACTTTCTAACTTTTCGCCAATTGGTTTATTAGCCACATCGTAAAATAACCCTTCAAATCCAGGAGCTTCATCTGTTAAATAACCTTTATCATCCACAGGGCATAATACGTCTAAACCATACTTTTGACCAACGATATAGTCATCCTCACCATGACCTGGTGCCGTGTGAACACACCCCGTACCAGCATCTAATGTGACATGTTCACCTAAAATGACAACCGAGTGGCGGTCATAAATAGGATGTTTCGTTTGAACAAATTCCAATTGAGAACCTTTTAGTGTTTGAACCGTTTCATACCTTTCCCATTCCAGCTCTTTTTCTAACGTTTCTAACAGACCAGTTGCCACTACATATTTAACACCATTGACTTTGACAACACTATAGTCTAATTCCGGGTGAACACTAATCGCTAAGTTAGCAGGAATTGTCCACGGAGTCGTCGTCCAAATGATGAATTTCTCATCACCTGCTAATACATCTTTACCATCTACAACATCAAATGTTACATAAATCGATGGTGAACGTTTATCATGATATTCAATTTCAGCTTCTGCGAGCGCTGACTCTGAAGACGGTGACCAATACACGGGCTTTTTCCCTTTATAGATATACCCCTTTTTAGCCATCTCACCAAACACTTTAATTTGTTGTGCTTCATATGCCTTATCTAAAGTAATATACGGATTCCACCAATCGCCACGCACTCCTAGGCGAAGAAATTGCTCACGTTGACGGTCGATTTGTTTTAACGCATATTCTTCACATAGCTTACGAAATGCTGCTACACTCATTTCTTTACGCTTTACTTTTCCACTTTTCGTTAACGCTGTTTCAATCGGTAAACCGTGCGTATCCCAGCCAGGTACATAAGGGGCATGATAGCCTGACATGGATTTATAACGTACAATGATATCCTTTAAAATTTTATTTAGAGCATGTCCCATATGAATATCACCGTTCGCATATGGTGGTCCATCATGTAGGATAAAAAGCGGCCTTCCCTCTGTACGTTTTTGTACTTGTGCATAAATATCCTCTGAGCTCCATTTTTCTTGACGCTTTGGCTCGTTTTGCGGTAAATTTCCTCGCATCGGAAAATTCGTTTTTGGCATTAGTAATGTTCTTTTATATTCAACCATTACTGAACCCTCCTTCATTTTTCGCTTTGCAGCTTGGTTGTTAACTCATTCCTTCTATTTTGGACAAATAAAAAAAGTCCTCTTATCCCTAGGTTAGGGACGAGAAGACTACCCGTGGTACCACCCTAATGAGCATGTCTCAAAAGCATGCCCACTCTTCATCCTTAACGTGAATGAAACGTTACCTCTTACTATGTATATTTCAGAAGTAAGACTAAAAGGTGATTTCACAATAGCTACGTTAATCGAGCTCCCACCATCCTCGAATCGCTATATACCGTTTGCTATGCTACTATCCTTTATACTCGTCTTTCAATTATTGAAATTAGTCATATTATATGACAGACTTGATGATATCGCAAGTGAGCTTATGAGTTACTAGGCTCTTCTTCTTCCTTCTCGACCGCAAACTGATCCCAATCATCGGTTTGAAGCATCTCTAATTGAGCTTCAATTAACATTTTGAAGCGCATTTTGTAAACAGAAGCCTGTTTTTTGATTTCTTCCATTTCAATCATCACTTTACGTGATTTGTTTAATGCATCGTTTATAATACGATCGGCATTTTTTTCGGCTTCCTTCACGATAAGTTGTGCTTCTTTTTGAGCATTTCTTCTTACTTCTTCAGCAGACTCTTGAGCAACCAATATTGATTTATTTAACGTTTCTTCAATATTTTTAAAATGCTCAAGTTTCTCCTCAAGCTCATTAACTTGTGTAAATAACTCTTTTTTCTCTGTAATAATGGATTCATAATCCTTAATTACTTGGTCTAAAAATTCATTTACCTCATCTTCATCATAGCCACGAAAAGCCCTTGTAAATTCTTTATTATGAATATCTAATGGCGTTAAAGGCAAATTAGCCACCTCCGTCAATCTATTATTAAAGTTCATTGTCTCCTAATTGCTAATTCGACAAGTTTTTCTAAAACCCTCTTTTTATCCTTTAAACATAATAACTAATGCTTCGTTTGGTACAAAATACGGACTTTATCTTTTTTTGTCTTACCTTCAATAGAAACGAGCTGGCTTCTTCCCAATCCACGTACCGAAAAATGATCACCTGCTTCTACTTGAAAAGAGCCTGACTCGATCAATTTCCAATTTACCTTTACATAACCTTTTGTGAAATAGGGCTCTAATTTCGAGCGTGACACTCGATATATTTCAGCCAAAATCACATCGAGGCGCAAAGAAGAAACCGTTCCTGATTGTTGCCGCCATGTTTCTACCGCGTTCATTTGTTCAGAAAAATAGAGCGCTTCTAGTGAAACTGTTGCTTTTCCAATCGATGTCACATTGGATTCTACATATAAGGCCGTTTCTTTTGCCACAATTAGTTGTATACGGTTATCCATAATCAAGATATCACCAAACTTTTCACGCTTTAAGCCGACAGACATTAATGAACCTAATATATCACGATGACTAAGTGTCACAAATTTACTCGGATAGTTTAATTCAAAAAGGACACAGTCATAGTCTTGCTCGCAGTGCTCAATAAAAACAGGTGTAAGCAAGGCTCGCTTTCGTTCAACCTCAAAGCGTCCACCAAAAAAAGAAAGTCGCAATTCATCATCTGTTCCAATTATTGTCGCTAAGATTTCTTGCTCACGTGGATTTAAAAAATCAGTGAGCCTTTCTTTATAGAAATCCTTTACTTCTTCTTTCCAAGAGAGAACTTGATCAACAAAAACTCGTTCCTCTTCTCTAAAATGCTGATAGATGGAAATCTTGCTCACTCCATTTCATTTTCTAACGAAGTCCAAATAAAACCAACACACCTTGAGAAGCAATCCTTAATACGATAATTGCAACAATTGGTGAGAGGTCAATCATACCTAACGGTGGAATGATTCTTCTAAATGGTTCTAGAAATGGTTCAACAATGGAGCCTAAAAATTGACCAAAAGAAGACTCTCTTGCATTAGGGAACCAACTCATAAAAATATAGATAATCACTAAGAATGAATACATAACCATTAAATTCGATATCATCGATCCAATCATCTGTAACAAAAAACTCACCACCTTTATAAATGAGCAACTCTAATTTTGAAATTGCTCCTGTACCATATCTGTAATTGTACCAGATACATCAACATTATCTGGGGTACATAAAAAGATATTCCCACCTAGCTTTTGAATATCCCCACCAATAGCATACACTGTTCCACTTAAAAAATCGACTATTCGCTTTGCTTGTTCATGAGAAATTCGTTGTAAATTAATGATAACTGCTTTTCGATTTTTCAAATGATCGGCAATGTCTTGTGCTTCATCATACGTTCTAGGCTCAAAAAGAATGACTTTTGAAGCACTTTTTTGGATGCTTTGTAAACTGACAACATTTTGACCACTACCTGGTTCTTTTGCTTTGGATGAAGTCTGTGCTTGAGCAGGTGAAGAAAATGACTGCTGTGAACGTGTCTTTCTCGTCTTCGGCTCCTCATATGAGGTTTCTTCATTCACAAATTCTTCATATTCCTGCACATCATCCTCTAATTCAAAATAACGTTTAAATTTCGATTTAATGCTCATCACTTTTCCCTCCTATATCGATATCGATTAGTATTCTTTACCGACCAAAGCTGTTCCAACACGGATGAATGTTGCTCCTTCTTCTAATGCAACATGATAATCATTCGACATGCCCATTGATAGTTCATGACACGGGGCATGTCGATATTGCTTTCGTTCAATTTCTTCTTTCAGTTCACGTAGATGACGAAAAATCGGTCGCGTTAATTCAGGGTCATCATAAAATGGGGCCATCGTCATTAAACCGACAACTTCAATCGCCTCAAATTCAGCTAACTGTTCTATAAAGCTAAAAAGCTCTTCCGCCGTTACACCTGATTTGGTTTCTTCTCCTGAGACGTTTACCTGAACAAAGCACCGAACTTTTTGTCCCTTATTGGCACGCTTGTCCATTTCCTTCGCTAAGGAAAGTCTATCAAGTGAATGAAAATAATCAAACTTATCAATCACATGTTTCACTTTTTTTGATTGCAAAGAACCGATAAAATGCCAAGTACCTTGTTGACCAAGTGCTTGCCATTTTTGCACACCCTCTTCCGCTCGATTTTCACCGATATGTTCGATTCCAGCACGAAGGGCAGCAACTGTTGTATCTTCACTCACATATTTCGTTACGGCAATTACCTTGATTTCTTCTACATGCCTTTCAACCTTTTGGCATATAGCTGTTATATGTTCTTGTAACTCTTGTACATTTTTTGATACATCTACACTCATCACTTACATACCACCCGTCCGATAAAACTCATTAACCTTCCTGTCTTACCTTGATCTCTACGATGTGAGAAAAACAAAGAATCCTCATCATGCGTGCAAAATGATGACTGATAGATTTGCTCTTTCTTTAATCCATAATCAAGAAAACGTAAGTAATGAAGTTTCCTTAAATCTAATAAATAATGACCAGGCCTTGTTTGAACCGTCACTTCTTTTAATTGCTCTTCACCGAATTGCGCAGCTACTCTTTCAGCCACATATGTATCAACTTCATAAGCATTTTGGCTAATGCACGGGCCAATAGCCACTTCTATTTGGTCGAGTGGAACTTGCTCTTCTTTCTCCCAAATAGATAGCATCTTAGTACCTATACCCAAAACGGTCCCTTTCCAACCAGCATGTGCCAAACCAATAAAAGGTTTTGTTTTTGATCGATAATAGAGCGGTACACAGTCAGCGTAAAGGCTCGTCAAAAGGATATTCGACTGATCCGTATACAGACCATCTGTGCTTTTAATCGCTGTATCCAGATACCTTGCACCCTTGCCTTTATCCTCTTCCGTTATTTTCTTAATCGAAGCTTCATGAACCTGCTCAGAACTTACCCAAGAATCGAGGGGAACCCCTAAGATTCCCGCCACCATTTGACGATTCTTTTGAACATGCTCTTGTAGATCTGGAACATGAAAACCCATATTTAAGGAGAGAAAATGGCCTGTACTGTTACCCCCATTTTTTGTCGTAAAGCCGGCTATTAGATCTTTATTATCGGCTACCCAAGGCTTTAACTGAAGTAATTGATCGTGTTCTTGAACAAATGGTTCTGTCACGCCATCCCCGCTCCTTTATTACAAAATATATTTACCTCATACACATTTATTTTACCATAAGATAACATAACCAATAAACGACTTTCTTCACCATTTACCGCCTTTTTGTTTGTGATTGCCGAAAAGCGTTGTCAGAAAATGCTTTGATCGATTCAGGAACTTCTACAATAATGACATCCGAGCCAATTTTAATGATGTTATCCCATGGTATGATGACCTCTGCTTCATTTCGTCCAAGTAAACCCATCACCTTATTTGTGCCATTAATAATCATCGCTTCAATTCTACCAGTAGTTAAGTTAATATCTAAGTCGGTCACATGTCCAAGACGTCGACCATTTTCCATATTTACGATATCTTTTGATTGTAAATCAGATATTTTCATCATTAAAATCCCCATCCTTTTTACATGTCTTACAACCACTATATGCAGGACATCCTTAAAATATCTATACCTAACTAAAATCACGATTTTATCAAAGGAAGTAAAAATGAAATAATCTTTCTGAGTGCAAAATTGTATAAAGTTTCCACGTCCATAGTGGTGGTAAGTAACTCTCCTTATTTGGTTGCCTTTTATATTTTTGTATAAAAGTTGGCTAACGCTGGAATGCGGAGCACTAATTGCCGCTACCGAAAATCATGCTCCGTGTCAATCTGTGGAAAGCATGCCCCCATTCCCATAGCGATATCCTAAGGAACGAACTATCGCCTGTAGCGAACTTCCATATAAAAAACTACCCGATGCACGCATACATTCAGGTAGTTTTGGATTCATCTATTAACTTTGAGCATGTTTGTTCATTTGTTGGATAGCAGCCTTTTCTAGTCTTGAAACTTGCGCTTGGGAAATGCCAATTTCATCTGCTACTTCCATTTGTGTTTTACCTTGATAAAAACGCATATTTAATATCATTTTCTCTCTGTCGTTTAAACGTACCATCGCCTCTTTTAAGGCAATTTCTTCGACCCAATTAATGTCTTTATTACGTTCGTCACTGATTTGATCCATCACAAAAATCGGATCGCCACCATCATTATAAATCGGTTCAAAGAGAGATACTGGATCTTGAATGGCATCTAAGGCAAAAACGACATCTTCCTTTGGCACTTCTAATATTTTGGCTATTTCTTGAACAGTTGGTTCTTTTTCTCGTTTCTTTTCAGCCATCAATTGATCACGTACTTGCAAAGCTTTATAGGCAATATCTCGTAACGAGCGAGAAACACGAATCGGATTATTATCTCGTAAATAGCGACGAATTTCTCCGATAATCATCGGAACGGCATAGGTTGAGAACTTGACATTCTGACCTAAATCAAAATTATCAATTGATTTCATTAAGCCAATACAACCAACTTGAAATAAATCATCAACAAATTCACCGCGATTGTTAAAGCGTTGAATCACACTTAAGACTAACCTCAAATTACCATTTACGAGTTTCTCTCTTGCACTATAATCACCTGCTTGTAGCTCAACAAACAATTCACGCATTTCTGAGTTTTTTAATACTGGTAACTTTGATGTATCTACACCGCATATTTCAACTTTATTTCGTGTCACTTCTTCTTACCCTCCTGACTCGGGAGATGATGTCAAAATAAGTATCTCCTCAGCAGGAAAAAATATGCACAGCTTCATTCCCTTTTTTACACATAATTTGGAAGAAGCTATGCTATGACAATAACGAAACGTCGTAATTATTTTTTTGTATGAAAGTTACTTAGGAGCGATGGGTTGTGCCTTGACGTTAGCTGGTCATCCATCTTACGATAGATGACCTAAGCGGGAGACTGCTCCCTTTTTTGTGCGTGCGACTCCTAATGGTGATGGAGTTGTATGAAGGGCCAAATGTTTAAGATGTCGCCACTTCTTTTATCTTTGTAGGTGGCGAAGTGAATGGGGCTACGCCATGTGGGTTTTGTATGGAAGTTAGTGCGAACATGGAGCGTTACTCGTCGCTACCGAAAATTATGCTCCGAGACAGTTGAGTGGCACTCAGTTAACCAGTGCAACCTAAGGTCTCAACTTTGACACTATGTCTCACAGGAGTTCTTCACTTATTGGTTGTAGTTATAGATGACATGCTGTGTTCATCATAGTAATAGACCGATTTACACCATTTTGTTAAATTCCTTTTGTAGTCGTTTAATAATTCGTTTTTCTAGTCGAGAAATATAGGATTGTGAGATACCTAACATATCCGCCACATCTTTCTGTGTTTTTTCTTCATCACCCGCAAGACCAAATCGAAGCTCCATGATTTGTTTTTCTCGCTCATTCAGTGTGTGTAAGGCTTTAACAAGTAACTTCCTGTCTACTTTGTCTTCAATTCCTTTTGTAATGATGTCTTCCTCTGTTCCTAGGACATCGGAAAGTAATAATTCATTGCCATCCCAATCAATATTTAGTGGCTCATCAAAAGATACTTCGGAACGAGTTTTATTATTTCTTCGTAAATACATAAGAATTTCATTTTCAATACATCTCGAAGCATACGTAGCTAATTTAATTTTTTTTTCTGGATTAAATGTATTGACGGCTTTGATTAAACCGATTGTACCGATACTAATTAAATCTTCGATATTGATTCCTGTATTCTCAAACTTCCTTGCAATGTAAACGACCAGTCTGAGGTTTCGTTCAATTAGTACTGAACGGACGGCTTTGTCACCACTAGGCAACTTCTGCAGGAGATGTGCTTCCTCTTCTTTTGTTAATGGAGGTGGCAAAGCTTCACTACCACCTATGTAATATATTTCATCGGATTTCATTCCGAGACGGTGCATGATTTTATACCAAAAAAGTGTAAGTCTTAATTTCATCTTTTTCATATTGTTCCTCCTTTTATCATTGGGCTACCTTTTCTACAACGGGACCTTGCACAAGTTTTGGGTGAATAATACTTCTAAAATGCTGTTCTGCTGATAAAGCCCCTTCTTGGATTCCAACCAATACTTTTTTTGTTTCAAATAATTGATTTTGACAAATGATTTCAACCTGATCAGGCTTCAGAGCAGTCAAAAACGGATTCCCCTGTCCTACTGCTCGATAAGGTATAATTCTCACCCTATCCATTAGTTCTTCTGTTTCTGGTAAGAGATCCTCTACACTTTCACCTATCTTTAACAGTTGACCAATGACTTCCTCTCCATATACATCTCGTAATATACGAGCTTCTACAATTAATACTGGCCATTTCGTAATTGGACAAACTAATTGATTACCAGTATCAACCAACCCTTTCATTTCTACTTTTTGTCCATTTAATATAATTCGAACCATAGCAATTTGTTCTGATTGAAACTTCCTTGTTTCGATCATGTCAAAATTTTGCTTGGCGAAATACCAAACAAGCGGAAAGCCTAATAGGACAAATACCCAACTAATTGTACTTCCCATATAAATGCCACTAGGAAGAGCAAATTGCGAAAGGATGTCCACTTCCGTTTGCCAAAAAAAGTGAAGAGCAAATAAAGCACCGCCGGTCATAAATGTAACAAAGTAAAAACCGAATAAATGCCTCATAAAATAACGTAATCGTTGATAACCAAAAGCAATCCACACAATGAGTGCCGAATACGATAATTTAAACCATGGCATATGGACGATGTCTGCTAGCGATGTAAACATGAGAATAACAATAAACGATGCTACTATACTGGCCATGATAAATCGTAAATGCTTAAAAGGACTTTTTAATAAGATGGCTGTTAGTGCAATGAGTAAATAATCAATGAATAGGTTTAATAGCCAAATGAGGTCAAGATAAATCGTCATATTTGACTCCCTCACTCATAGTTTTTATTAGTATAAAACTTTCACAAGGCTATGTCTGTCACTTCATGACGACTTTTTACTTGTTATTTTGAAAGATAATTGCTTTTTCTGTCTAAATATTTTTTGAGGAAATGATATGGAAAATAAAAGGGGGAGTTAAGGGCAAGAGTTTGTGCCTTGAAGTTAGTTGGTCATCCACCTTGCGATAAATGACTTAATAGGACATTGCTCCCTTTTTGTGCATGCGACTCCTAGTGGAAATGGAGTTGTATGAAGGACCAACTGTTTAAAGTGCCACCACTACTTTCACCTTTTTTTGTGGTGAAGTGAATGTAGGTTCTGCATACTCGGGGTTCCTTCCTTTTTTTCTGCCCGCAACCCCGTGATTCTACGTTTGCTCGGGCTTCTTATCGCTTTTTCTGCTCGCAACCCCGTGATTCCACGTTTGCTCGGGCTTCCTTTCGCTTTTTCTGCCCGCAACCCCGTGATTCCACGTTTGCTCGGGCTTCCTTTCGCTTTTTCTGCCCGCAAACCCGTGATTCGGCTTTTGCTCGGGCTTCCTTTCGCTTTTTCTGCTCGTAACCCCGTGATTCCACGTTTGCTCGGGCTTCCTATCGCTTTTTCTGCTCGCAACCCCGTGATTCTACGTTTGCTCGGGCTTCCTTTCGCTTTTTCTGCCCGCAAACCCGTGATTCCACGTTTGCTCTGGCTTCCTTTCGCTTTTTCTGCTCGCAACCCCGTGATTCGGCTTTTGCTCGGGCTTGCTATCCCTTCTTTTAGCCTCATCCCGCGCATGAAAAACCCCCTATGAAACTTCCATAAGGGGTTGTTGGTTGTTGGTTATTAGCGATTGCGGTTTCTGCGATTTCTTAGAAATGTTGGAATATCTAAGGTATCAAGTTGCTCATCACTATTTTGATTCTTTTGTGGTTGGGACTGTGAGTAACGTGGTTCTTTTTGAACCTGTGGTTCCTCTTGCTTAGCTTTAGGTTTGTTCATTTTTTGTGAAGAACTTGGACGGTGTTGAACTTGGTTCTCCCCATCCTCAAAACCTGTCGCAATAACTGTAACAACAATTTCATCTTTTAAGTTTTCATTAATAACAGAACCAAAGATCATATTAACTTCAGAATCAGATGCAGCTGAGACAATTTCAGCAGCCTCATGTACTTCATATAAACTTAAATTTGAACCACCGGTAATGTTCATGAGTACACCTTGTGCTCCATCAACAGATGTTTCAAGTAACGGACTTGAAATGGCTTTTTTCGCCGCTTCTGCCGCTCTGTTTTCACCTGTAGCAATCCCGATCCCCATGAGAGCAGAACCTTTTTCACTCATAATTGTTTTAACATCCGCAAAATCAAGGTTAATTAAACCAGGTACAGCAATTAAATCCGAGATACCTTGTACACCTTGTCTCAATACATTATCCGCTTCACGAAACGCTTCTAACATTGGTGTATTTTTATCGACAATTTCCAATAAACGATCATTAGGAATAACAATCAATGTATCTACTTTTTCTTTTAAAGCTTCAATACCTGCAGCTGCTTGAGTTTGGCGCTTACGTCCTTCGAAGGTGAATGGTCTTGTCACAACTCCTACCGTTAAAGCTCCTAGCTCTTTAGCAACTTCAGCAATGACTGGAGCTGCGCCTGTACCAGTACCTCCGCCCATTCCTGCTGTAATAAAGACCATATCTGAGCCTTGTAAGACTTCTTCTAATTGCTCGCGACTCTCTTCAGCTGCCTTTTTTCCGATTTCTGGATTGGCTCCTGCACCAAGTCCTCTCGTTAATTTACCACCTAATTGTAATTTTGCTTCTGCTTTTGAAAGGTGAAGAGCCTGAGCATCTGTATTTACTGCAATAAAATCAACACCTTGTAAACCATTCTCAATCATTCGATTGACGGCGTTACTTCCTCCGCCACCAACACCAATAACTTTAATTTGTGCTAATTGATCCATATCCATTTCAAACTCTAACATGTGAGGTCCTCCTAATCAGACTAACATTGACTTCTATTCAAAAAATACTTTAAAGAAATTCTTCACTTTTGCTTTTGGTTTTTCACTTTTTGCTTCTTTATTTTTTACCTTTTTCGCTGTCTGCGGCTCAAACTCTTCATCATACGATGAGTCGCCTTCTGAATCAGAAACTGCTGCTGCTACTTCCTTGCCTTGAACTTTCACATTTTTATAAGCAAATTGGATTAATCCAATACTTGTTGTATATTGCGATTCACGAACACCAATATAATCTGGAATCGCAATGCGGATATTACCCTCCAATAGCTCTCGTGCCAATTCTAATATTCCAGGAATCATAGCAGTACCACCCGTTAAGACATAACCGCCTGGGAAGTCTTTATAACCTAACTTCATTAACTCACGATAAATCAATTCAAACATTTCTTCAATTCTAGGCTCTATTATATGAGCTAATTCGAATTGATTAAAATTCTGAGCTTCATTTGAACCAATTACCGAAATAGTGAACGTTTCTTCTTCAGAAGCTTCGTCGATATAAGCATGTCCATACTTGGTTTTAATTCGCTCTGCTTCTTCAGTTGATGTGCGCAATCCAACAGCAATATCGTTGGTAATATGGTCACCACCTATTGGTAGGACAGTCGTTGCTTGTAATGAACCTTGTTCAAAAACTGAGATTGTAACAGAGCCACCACCAATATCAATTAAGCAAACACCTAAACCTTTTTCATCTTTTGATACAGCTACTGAACCAGCAGCTAATGGTTGTAAACATACATCGGCTATTTGTAACCCAGCTCTTTCCACACAACGAAGTAAATTATGTAAAATTGTCTTAGAACCCGTAATAATTGTCCCTTCCATTTCAAGTCTAACACCAATCATTCCACGAGGGTCATTAATTTCATCCAAACCATCAACAATAAATTGCTGTGGAATGACATCAATAATCTCTCTTTCTGGTGGAATAGATATCACTTGGGCTGCATCAATGACACGGGCAATATCTTCGTTTCCTATCTCGCGGTCAGGGCTTGAAACAGCCACTACCCCGTGACACGGCTGTAATTGAATATGATTCCCATTAATACCTACAACTACTTGTTTAATAGATAATCCAACCATTCTTTCAGCTTGTTCAACTGCTCGCTTAATCGATTGAACCGTCTCATCTATATCTACAATAGCACCTTTTTTTATGCCATTAGAAGGCGTTGTACCAACCCCAATAATATTAATGGTTCTATTCGAGATTTCTCCAATGATCACTCTGACATTGGATGTACCGATGTCTAAACTTACATAAATTTCACTGTTGTTCATTCTGTGGCACCTCCTTAATAAATGAACTAAATTCAACATTTAAGTCCTTCGTATTCTTTCTCCGTTAAAAAGCGACTTAATGATCAATCTATGAATGACTTTAATCTAACAAAATATAAATATTAAAAAAGATTAATTATTAATCATATTCAACATAAAGGCGCCTTTTTCCTTTTAAAAACCTAGTAAATCCGTAAAAACTTTAATCTTTAATCATACTGAACTTTTATTTTTACCTTTTTCTCTTTTAGCCCGCCATTTTGATAAGAGTTCACGACGTATAACCGCCATATTTTGAAATAAGCGAACGCCAAAAGCAAAAACAGCTGCTAAATATAAGTCTACACCAAGATGAACCCCTAGAAAAGCTAAACCTGCTGCTAATAAAATATTAAAAAAGAAACCTGATAAAAATACACCTTCATTAAAGCTATTTTGTAAATGTGCCCTTATCCCCCCAAAAAGTGTGTCAAAAGCCGCAAGAACAGCGATAGATAAATAACTTGAATACTCAGCAGGTACTCGAAATTCTGTTAAGAGCCCAAGGGCCACACCTATAATTAGTCCTAAAATCGGCAACCACATTACCTTTAATCCCCCTTTGTCTCTTCCATAAAACGTACTCTTGGAATTTGCTCATATGACGGTAGCGTCATATTCTCTTCCATTTGGAATGTTAAAGCATAACCAAAAGCTTCAAACTCCTCTACAGAAGCAGACACTAAAAGCTCATTATGTAGCTTTTCAGGGTCATCGCTAATTACAAAAATATCTAAAGGTAATGGCTGCACTCTTTTATAATTTAATTGTGGTACTCCATTGACGTCTCGAAAAGCAGAGGTAGTCAAAACTCTTTCCGTTCCGACAGCTATTTCACTTCCCCCAAAACTTCTCACTTCGTTTAATAGAAATCGAAATAACTCTACTGGAGGAGTAAAATCATCAACTTGTAAAAATTCTTCATCCACAAGTGATTCAATCCGGATAATAACACCATCTCCATTTATTTCGGATAAGCTCGCTATTTCCTTAAGTTCATTTATTTGATTTTCTAATACACCAGAAACATTGTCACGATTTGTTAACGTTTCTTCATATTCAACGGCCAATTGATTTAATTTATCAATTTCGTTCGATAATTGGATGCGCCTGTCTTGAGATTGCTTCAACTGCTCTCTAAGCTCACGAACATCCCGAGTATCACGAACTTGGACTTCTTCTTCGCTTTCTTGAAGTGATTGAAATTGGATGGCAATCATAATACCAATAACAAAAGAGACAAGTGTCAATATCCATATATTTTTCAACTTACTTACCCTCCTCTTTCAGATAAGTAAGAATTAAACTCAATATGATTTTGCTTTTGAGTTCTAACCGTTATGCCGTCATTAACGAGTTGTTCCAAAACACCACCATGGATCTCAATCGAAGCTAGTAAAGTATCCGGTTCCCCTATCGCAGAAATTGTAAAAGGAGCTGTTGAAACATGTCCATCTACGAGGATAACGGGCCCTACACATTTTATATAAGATTGATTCGTTAATCGATATCCATTTATTGCAACGGCCTCAGCTTGTGAGACAAATAACTCATCAATCACCTTCTGTACATGCTCCTCATGTACGATGTAATCATTGGGATTTGCATTCGTTGGTAAATACTCCGAATCCTCTAATGATATTTCAATACCCGGACCATGAACAGGAACCGTACCTGCTATTTTTCTTAGTCGTTCAATATCATCAATGAGATTCTTGTTACGAACTTCCTCTTCTTCACTTACATTAGCTAATTGAGACTCTAATTCTCTTATTGAGCTTTGTTTTTCACTAATCTCTTCTTGTAAGCTCATATTAAATTCTTCCGATTCGATAATTTGACTTCTTAAATCGTCTTCATAACGCCATTGTGTTTCATCATGACTTGAAGTGCTTTGTCTTTCACTCGTTATTTGATAACTTAAAGCTACGATAAAACCTGAAACGAACAGTACGAAGGATAGAATAACGTGTTTACCCTTCACCTTCAATTTCTACATCCTCCTCTAAATCAAACTGTTCAAAATATGGACTCATTTTCATATGTAACACACCATTTTGTTCACGATCTATTTCCTGAGCAATAGATGGGTATGGAACCATCCATTCTGAAAAATTATGAATAAAAGACCTTACTTCAATTCCGTCTGTCATATATAAAGTTATTTCGTTTGGCTCGTTATCTCCACCATTGTAGAATACTTGGGAGATTCGCTCACTAATTTGCTCTGGCAATAGTGAAAGCTCAGCGGCAAATTCTGTCAATAACTCTCCTTCATCAAGACCCATAATAATCGGTGCATCAGAAGGATATTCTTGTCGTTCTAATTCATTGAGGAAAAGACCATTTGCCATCATTGGGTAAAACTTATCTTGTTTAAATAAATAAGCTACTCGTGGATGTTCCTCAATATGTAACACGACAGTTGAGGGTAATTGTCTATCAATCGTCGCTCCTTTTATTTCAGGTAACGTTTGTATCGACGCTTCAATTTCCTCTGCATTCAAATTCCAAATGTGGTCCCCTTGTTTGAGCCCACTAGCCTCGATAATTTCTTCTTCAGAGGCAATATAAGACCCCTGAACTTCAATTGTTCGAATTTGGCTTAATGGTGATTGGAAATATACGATTACTAACAATAAAAGAAAGAACATAACTAGAAAGAATAACAGCCGACGATTCGCCTTACGTTTCCGCTGTTCTTTTAACGATGGCATGCGATCTTCCAATGTTACAATTTTGTCGTTCCCCATCGTCACCTCTCCCTCATTGTCTATCATTAAACATCTGTTTAATTATACCATAAAACAGGTACAAATTTATCACATGACTTTAACTTTTTCAGTAAAGAACGCCACTCTACGTAATCTTAAACGATTATTTTCTAAGTATTCCTTTGATATAGTTGATTTGGTCTAATACCTATATCTCAGAATTGCTTTTTCATTAAACTTTACTTCTTACTTCCCTTTAAGAGTAGCTTATTCGTTATGAAGAAACTTATATCCTTCTGTTTCGTTTCAAAGCTTTCTAACAAATCTAGTCAACATTCGACTTCTTTCTTATTTTATCACGTTACGTATTACAAACACATGATCAGAGTATGTGAGATTATCTGAATTGAATCCCTTCGAATGATTCACCCCTCGATAGTTTCACACAATTACCAATCCACACCAATCTTCAACCCTAAACAAATAATAATGATCTACATCCATGAAGTACGATGAATAATCTTCATAAAAAAACTAGAAAACCTGACATATCTAATCAAGTCGTCTAGTTCTTCCTATCATTTGCCCTTAAATTCTTGAATGTTTACTTATATTCAGCAATACTCCCAAGGAAACAAGCATTAATGTCAACGATGAGCCACCATAACTTAATAACGGTAGCGTAATACCAGTTACAGGAATCAACCCTGTTACCACCCCTATGTTAATCATCACTTGTATCGCTAACATCGCAATAATACCAATTGCCAACAAGCTTCCAAACAAATCCTGTGCTCCTAGAGCAATTCGAATGCCCCGCCAAAATATGAAAGCAAACAGTATTATCACAATCGCACCACCGATAAATCCTAATTCTTCAGCAAGAATCGCAAAAATAAAGTCCGTCTGAGGCTCTGGCAAGTAAAAATATTTCTGTCTACTTTCTCCTAACCCCATGCCCATCAAACCACCTGGCCCAATTGCATACAAGGATTGAATAATTTGAAATCCTGACCCCAAGGGATCCTCCCACGGGTCCAAAAATGAAGTAATTCGTTTAATACGGTATGGAGCAGAAGCAATTAAACCAACAAAACCTGCTAACCCAATCAAACCAAGAAGCACAAAATGACTGACCCTTGCACCGACTACAAAGATCATCACTACACACGTGCCAACCATAACCGCCCCCGTCCCTAAATCAGGTTGCAGCATAATCATACCGAAAGCGACCATTACAATACTTAAAGACGGTAGAAGCCCACTCTTAAAAGAGGTGATATGTTTTTGATTTTCCGAAAGAAACTTAGCTAAAAATATGATCATCGCCATCTTCATAAATTCTGACGGTTGAATAGAGAAAGCCCCAATCCCTAGCCAGCTTTGAGCACCCCCCCGCACTAAACCAACCCCAGGAATCAAAACGATAATTAGTAACAGAAAACAAATGATAATCATTATTTTGGCTAACGACTTCCAAGTCCAATAATCAATATTCATAATAAAAATCATGGCAACCAATCCGAGTACCGCAAAAAACAGTTGTCTCTTTAAGAAGAAAGAGGAATCTTCAAACCTGTATTCAGCCCAAGCCGCACTTGCACTATAAACCATGATCATACCAATAATTAATAAAGCAATAATTAATAGTAATAAACTATAATCCGGCGTTCTTTTTTGACTAGCCACTTGACCACCTCACCTGCAACAAATGTCTTACTAAACACTTTATGCGGACAAGTCGTTAAACATGTCATGAAGGTAACTAGTTTAAAAATCGAAAAAAATGAGTAAAGCTTTTGAGCTCTACTCATTCCTTGACCATACGTATGGTTTATATATCTTACTACCCTATTTTCATTACTGCACTCATAAATTCTAGTCCACGTTCTTCAAAGGTCCGATATTGATCCCAACTCGCACATGCCGGTGACAATAAAATCACTTCACCTACTGTAGAATTCTCCCAAGCAAGCGAAACGGCATCATCAACTCGATTAGCCTCATAAATAGTAGCAACTCCTGCTGCTTCAGCTACTTTTTTTAATTTAGTCGCTGTCTCACCGAACGTAATTAACTTACTGACATGTCCAAGTGAAGGGATTAAGGCGTCAAATTCATTTCCTCTATCGAGTCCTCCAGCTAACAGGATAACAGGTGCATCGAATGCTGCCAAAGCTTTTTTTGTTGCTAAAATGTTCGTTGCCTTTGAATCATTATAAAAAGAACGCCCTTCTAATGCACGAACAAACTGCAAACGGTGCTCTACCCCTACAAACGTTTTTAACACATGAATCATTTGTTCTTTTTTGGCTCCAGCAACATAGGAAGCTCCAACCGCTGCGAGGATATTTTCAAGATTATGTGTACCAGGTAAAACAATCTCACTGACATCAAGAAGTTTCTCTGCATTGATATAAAGAGCACCATGATAGACCGATAACCCATTGGCCAATAATGCCTTTTGTGTAAATGGAATCTTTGTAGCATGGAGATTTGTGACCATCTTAGATACTATTGGATCATCTGCATTATAAACAATAAAATCAGAATCCGTTTGATTGGCACCAATGTTTGCTTTAGCGTCTATGTAAGCATCTTTTGAACCATGATAATCAAGATGTGCATCAAAGATATTTAACAGCACAGAAATCTTAGGACGATATGTTGAAATACCCATTAATTGAAAGCTAGAAACCTCCATAACAATTACGTCATCCTCTGTAGCCGTCTCAGCTACCTCACAGGCAACTGTGCCAATATTCCCAGCAATAAGAGGATTTCTAGCACTTTCATTCATCATATGGTGAACCAATGTCGTCGTTGTCGTTTTTCCATTTGACCCAGTAATTGCAATGATCTCGGCTTCGCTAATTAAATATGCTAATTCAATTTCTGTAATTACAAGCAAATCTCTTTTAGCAGCTTCTTGCAATAAAGGGTTCGAATAAGGAATACCCGGGTTTTTGACAATTAACTCATAGCCTTGATCAAGTAATGAAAGAGGGTGAGAGCCACTGATAATTTGAAAGCCTTCCTTATCTAATCTTTGCGCTTGTTCATTTTCCTCTAAAGGTTTAGCATCATTAATGGTCACTTCAGCACCGAGGCGCTGCAACAGACGAGCTGCCGCTTCACCGCTTTTGGCTAATCCCAAAACTAAGACTTTTTTACCTTTCATCCCGTTGTAAGTCTTCATATTATATCCACACCTCAATATAGATTCCTAACAACGCTAATAATAAGCCAACAAACCAAAACGTCACAACGACACGCCACTCGGACCAACCTGACAATTCATAATGATGATGCAGTGGGCTCATCTTAAAAATACGCTTCCCTCTTGTTTTAAATGAAATCACTTGAATGATAACGGATAACGTTTCAATGACAAAGACTCCACCAATAATAATTAAGAGAATTTCGAGCTTCGCCATAATAGCAATCCCGGCAATCGCTCCACCAAGTGCTAAGGAACCTGTATCTCCCATAAACACTTTAGCAGGGTGTGCATTATAGACTAAAAACCCTAATACAGCACCAACGACAGCTGCACTAAATACCGAAATATTAACTTGATCGGCACTCCATGTAATGACAGCAAACGCTCCAAAAGCTATTGCTGCGGTTCCAGCTAGAAGACCATCTAACCCATCTGTCAGATTCACGGCATTGGATGCCCCAACTAACATTACGATAATTAAAGGTAAGTAAAACCAACCAAAGTCAATACTAATAGATGTTGCTGGTATGGTAACCACTGTTGAGAAACCTAGTTGTATAAGTCCAAAATAAAATAAAACGGCTATTAACAATTGACCAAATAACTTTTGTTTTGAGGTCAACCCTAAATTTCTTTTTTTGACGACTTTAATATAATCATCTAAAAACCCTACTAACCCAAACCCTACTGTTACAAATAATAACAATAAGATCTCTTGACTAAAAGATAAGAACCGAATCGAGACAAATAATGTCGCCAGTAATATTGACAGAACAATAACGATTCCACCCATCGTGGGTGTCCCGCTTTTTTTCTGATGCGACTCTGGCCCCTCTTCTCTAATACTTTGCCCGAACTTTAAACGTCTTAAAAACGGGATAAAAACGGGTGATAATAAAACGGCAATAAGAAATGATAAAAGAAGTGATAATAACAACACTAGCTCTAACATTCTATCACCCCTCCTTTCCTTCTTGCTGATAAGCACTTATTAATTCTTCTAGCTTCATTCCACGAGAAGCCTTAAATAATACTACACTACTTTCGTCTGTTAAGGAATAGATTGTATGTGCAGCCTCTTCTTTTTTCTGAAAATAGAAGGCTTGAATGTTTTCATCATAATACGATTTCTGCCACTCATCATACATCCATTTCATTAATTCCCCTACCCAAACAATTGCCGTTATCGGATGTGTAATACTAGATGCAAGCTGACGATGTAGCGTTTCCTCATCTTTTCCAAGCTCATATAAATCTCCAATAACCAAAATTTTCTTTTCAAAGCTTGGCATTTCTTTGATTGTTTCAATAGCCGCTTTCACAGATGTCGGACTAGCATTATAAGCATCATTGATAACAAGCTCACCAAAGGGACCTCTAGTTTTTTCTAATCGCATTCCTGTTATTTGCACGCTCGCCAAACCAGATTGGATTTGTTCTGAATCAAAACCAAGTTCACTGGCCAGTGCAATTGCATAAGCTGCGTTTTTGACATTATGTTTACCGAGAATAGGTAGAAAATAATTGTGACCTTCAAAAGTAAAGGTATAACCATCCTCAGTCATTTTTAAATCCTTGATCGCTGTCGCTAATTTCGAATCAAAGCCAATTAGCTTGGATTGTTCATTCCAATATGGCTTTAACAAAGCCTCATCCGCATCCATATAGACATGACCATCGAGAACTAATCCGGAGATAATTTCCATTTTCGCCTTAGCTATCCCTTCACGTGACCCTAATTGCTCCATATGTGATTCCCCAATATTTGTCACAATTGCTTGATTTGGCTTGGCAATAGTAGAAAGCAATTCAATCTCGCCAAAGCCACTCATACCCATTTCTAATATCAAATACTGACAATCTAATGGCATCGCCAAAATCGTTAATGGTAATCCGATATGATTATTAAAGTTCCCTTGAGTTTTATATGTGACTGCCTCTAAAGAAAGAACAGCTTCAACTAAATCTTTTGTAGTCGTTTTACCATTACTCCCTGTAATCGCAATGACAATTGGATTAACCATCGCTCGATAATTTTCGGCCATTTTTTGTAAAGCCTTTAACGTATCTTCAACCATATATAATTGAAAACCAGGAGGTAACGAGGATGGGAGTGGCTCGTTTTTGTTCCATAATGCTGCTTGTGCACCATTCTCTATCGCTTTATCTATAAATAAGTGACCATTACGGTTGGCAACTAATGGAATGTACAAATCCCCAGCTTTTAATGTTCTCGTATCTATCGAAACAGCACGGAATTGCGTCGCTTGATGATTGAACCGAGTGGAAAGAAAAGGTATGATTGTTGATGGTATCATGTTACTTTCTCTCCTTAATTGCTTCATTCGCTACTTCACGGTCATCAAAGTGAACCGTCTCTTTGGCAAATTGCTGGTAAGTTTCATGTCCTTTTCCTGCAATCACAATAATATCACCAGTTTTAGCACCGGCTATCGCTTGCTTAATCGCCATTTCTCGGTCCACAATCACATGATAATTGTGAGCTTGTAATCCTGTTGTCATATCAGCTAAGATTTGGTGTGGCTCTTCACTTCTAGGGTTATCCGAAGTAAAAATAGCTTCGGTTGAAAATTGTGTAGCAATTGTCGCCATTACTGGACGTTTTAAGCGGTCTCGATCGCCACCACATCCGACCACAACTATAATATCTCCCGTTGCAAAATCTTGTACCGTTTCAAGTACATTTTGTAAGCTATCTGAAGTATGTGCATAGTCGACAACTACAGTAAAATCTTGCTCAACTGTAGCTCTAACCGTTTCAAATCTTCCTGGTATCCCTTTTACTGTAGATAATGACTCAACGATAACATCAATGGAAAGCCCCGCACAATAAGCAGCACTAATTGCCGCTAGTAAATTATACACATTAAACTTACCAATCAAACTAACCTCTAACTCATAACATGTATCTTGGAAAATAAGCTCAAATTTCGTTCCTTTTGCACTTAAACGAATGTCACGAGCAAAAAAATCTGCTTTATGTTTTATACTATACGTCACGATATCTGCACTCGTCATTTTCATCAGTTTTTTGGAAGCAGGATCATCGATATTAAAAATCGCATATTTATCACGATATACATTTCCTAATTGAGCAAATAATAAACCTTTAGCATTCAAATACGCATCCATCGTTTCATGATAATCTAAGTGATCCGGAGTCAGATTCGTAAAAACGCCTATATTAAAATCACAACCATGAACACGACCATAATCCAAAGCATGAGAAGAGACTTCCATAAATGCCACATCAACCTGTTCTTTGACCATTCGATGAAAGGTTTCTTGTAAAGTTATTGACTCTGGTGTCGTATTTTTCGTTTTGACAATTTCTTCTCCCACTTTGGCATACATCGTACCAATGACACCTGTTTTTTTCTGTGCCGCTTTAAAAATATGCTCTAAGATTAATGTTGTTGATGTTTTTCCGTTCGTTCCAGTAATACCAATCAACGGGAACTTTTCAGTTGGATATTCATAAAAATGACTCGCCAACTTAGCCATCGTTCTTTTTGTATCTTTTACTACGATTACAGGCACATCTAAAGAGAGCGCTTTTTCAGCCAAAACGGCAACTGCCCCATTTTCAATAGCGCTTAGGGCAAAGTCGTGACCGTCTACTGTATATCCCTCGATACAAATAAAGAATGTATTTTCTCTCACTTCACGACTGTCCATTGTTATATGCTCAACTACTGGATCCTCTTTTAAGTCGACATCTATAAATGGTACTACTTTCATAAGCTCTGATAATTTCATCATTGATTAACACTCCGTTCATCCACTACATGGTAGGAGTAGAGATTTAAAAGTATCATCTCTACTCTTTTCCTATTACATTCCCTTTTTCTATTAGGAACACACATAGAATTATTTTAGACGTTTCATTGCTTTTTGTCACCCATATAAAGTCGGATTGTCGAACCTGACTGAACTTTTTCTCCTGGCTTTGGTGATTGTGTCACGACGTATTTCCCTTCACCAGATGTATTAATTTGTAATTCATAATAAGAATCATGAATTTCTCTTCGCGTTCGCCCTAGCATGTCCGGCACTTCAACGAGTGGTTCATCTGGCCACGTTAATTCTTTTTCAATTTGGTTTTCCCTTTTTTCAACGCCTAGTGCGCGTAAGCTATCACCAATAATTGTTCCGACAATCGGAGCGGCTACTTGACCACCGTACTGAATCGTATCTTTAGGATTATCAATAGCCACATAAACAACAATCTCTGGATCATCAGCCGGAGCAAAACCGATAAAAGATAAGATGTAGTTATTTTCTAAATACCGACCATCCTTTGCTTTTTGTGCCGTCCCTGTTTTCCCACCGACTCGATAGCCATCAACAAATGCTTTTTTTCCGGAACCTTGTGCCACAACATTTTCAAGGGCAAATCGCACTTGTTCAGACGTGTCTTCCGAGATGATTTGTCTTTTCATAACGGGTGTATGACTATTGACCACTTCTCCTGTAACCGAGTCCAGCCATTCTTTGGCCAAATAAGGTTCATAGATATACCCTCCATTAACCGCTGCCGATACAGCCACGACTTGTTGGATAGGGGTCACAGCCACTCCTTGTCCAAATGATGTTGTCGCAAGCTCTAACGGCCCTACTCGGTCACGGTTAAATAGTATTCCCGTACCTTCTCCTTGTAAATCTATCCCTGTTTTCGTTCCAAAACCAAAGTCTTCAATATAATCAAATAGTCGATCCTTTCCTAGTCTCTCTCCTAAAACAACAAAGCCTGGGTTACATGAATTCTGAACCACTTCTAAAAAAGTTTGAGAGCCATGCCCACCTTTTTTCCAACATCTTAAATTATGTCCAGCTACTTTAATGTAGCCGGGATCATAAAAGTTATCCTTTAATAAATCAACCTCTTTTTCTTCCAAAGCAGCCGCTAAGGTGATAATTTTAAAAGTAGACCCAGGTTCATATTGCATCCAAACAGGTTTGTTTTGATTGTAAACAGTCGGATCTACAGCTTGGAATTGTTCAGGATTATAATGAGGTCTACTGCTCATTCCAAGAATTTCTCCTGTTTTAGGATTCATAGCAATTGCAATCGCACCATCCGGGTTATATTTGGCTTCAGCAATATCTAGTTCCCGTTCAATAATCGTTTGAACGCGACTATCAATGGTCAAAACCAAATCCATTCCGTCCGTAGGTGCCTTATATTCATCGGCATGATTAGGCATTCGATTTCCCTTTGCCGTCGCAAAAAAGGAAACATAGCCTTTTTCCCCTTTCAGGTATTCATCATAATAGGACTCTAACCCCGTTAAACCTTGATTATCAATTCCTGCAAATCCAAGAACATGTGACAAATAACTACCAAATGGGTAATGCCTTTTACTATCTTCGGCAATATACACACCAGCTAACCGTAATTCTCTTACTTCATCGGCCTTTTCCTTCGATATTTTTCTTCCTTCTGGGTTAATCTTCACAATAGAAGCATTTTTAGTAACCATTTCAAAGGCTCGTTGCGTATCCATATCAAGAGTGGCCGCCAGTTTTTCCGCTGTATTCTCTGGATCCCTCACTTGTTTTGGAACGACTAAAACCGATGGAGAACTCACATTGGTTGCTAATACAACACCATTAGCATCTAAAATCTCTCCTCGTTTTGCCTCAAAGGGTACATCCCGACTCCACGAATCCTCTGCTAAATCCGTTAACCAATCACCTAATACAAATTGAACATACCCTAAACGAAAGGTAATGATAAAAAAGATAGCCAGTCCAACAAAAAATACGAGTAATAAACGCTTTTTAACGGTTACATTTGAAACACGCACGTAAGTCAACCTCCCGAGTCATTTCTACAAATCGTAAAAAAGATAGCTTGTTTTAGCCTATGCTTTGAACGAAAAAGTAGAACATTCTCGGGAGATACAACGCTTTACCAACTATTCCGTATCTACTCCATCAGAAAGATCCTCTGATTCCGATTCACCAATCGCTTCCCCATTTTCTTCATCCTCTGTTTCCGTGTCCGCTTCATTCATTTCTTCCTCAACTAAATTCTCTTCTTGCTCATATGACTTTAAAGCCAACTCAATCGTAATATAATCACCAGGCACTACACGGTCTCCCTCTGAGACATCTTGCCCTGTGACATACCCTTGCCCAAATAAGTTAGCCGTTATATCTAATACATCTGCTAACCTTAAAACATCACGACTTGACCAATCAACCATATTTGGGATCTCATAGCTGTCGTCATCGGTCCGTAAAAACACTCTTTCACCTTTTAAAAGCCCTTTTTCAATTGCAGGCTCTTGTGAAATCACCTGCTTACCATCACCAAGAATAACTGGCGTAAGCCCTTGTTCCTCTATCACTTTTGCTGCATCCTTCGTCGTCATTCCTGTGAAATCTTCTAATTGATACCCTTTTTTTGTTTCTTGGTTTATTTCTTCTACCGTAGGTACTACATTTAAATATTCCAACCCTTGTTTCATAACCGTCGTAAATATTTTCTGTGCTGGTTGAGCTCCCGTCTCCATTGCTGAAATGGTTGGTCTTTCAACTGCTACATATACGAGTAAACTCGGGTCTTTTTTAGGTGCCATTCCTAAAAAGGAAAAGATGTTTTCGCCATGCCCTTGAATATACCCTGGTCCATTTGGGTTTGGAATTTGGGCCGTCCCTGTTTTCCCAACGACATCAAACCCTTCAATATAATAAGGCTTACCTGTACCTGCTGGGTCAATGACAGCCCCCTCTAATAAGTCAAGCATTTGTGAGGCGGTCTCTTCAGAGATTGGCTCACCTGTCACTTCTGGTTCATTTTTCATAACAACATCATCGGTATTTGGATCAACCATCCGATCAATTACATAGGGCTTCATCATCTTACCACCATTAGCAATCGCTGTAGCTGCTTGAATTTGTTGTATAGGCGTAATCGCTGTACCTTGACCAAATGCAGTCGTTGCTACATCGGTTTGACTTCCTTTAGCAATTAAACTACTTGCTTCATTTGGTAAATCAATGCCTGTTGGTTCAGTTAAACCAAATCGTTCCCAGTACTCATATAACTTATCTGCACCTAATCCTTCTAGTGCGAGTTTTGCCATAGCAACGTTAGAAGAACGATAAAAACCTTCTTCAAATGTGATTTCTCCCCACCCACGACCATAGTTATGGTCACGCACTGGGTCTGGCCCTACTTGAATAGTACCAGATTGATATAATTGATCTTGATTAAATTTCCCTTCCTCAATCGCTGCTGCGACTGTAAACATCTTAACCGTAGAGCCTGGTTCAAAGTGATCGGATACAGCATAATTCATATAATTTGTAATCGACTCATAACGATTAGGATTAAAACTAGGACGATTACTCATCGCCAGGATTTGACCTGTTTTAGGATCGGCAACAATCGCAATCATTCTTTCAGGCTTATATTGTTCATCTACTTCCGTCATGACTTGCTCTAAAGACGTTTGAATATTTGAATCCAGTGTCAAATATACATCTAAACCATCCTCTGCCGGTGTAATAGTTTCAGGTTGATTTAATAACGGTACCCGATTTCGATCTGCTTGATAGTTAAGTTGACCGTCTTGCCCTGACAAATAATCATCTAAACTTCTTTCAAGACCCATTCTTGCTGCTTCCATATTCCTCTCTGTATAGCCAATGATATGAGAAGCATATGTTTGCTTTGGATAATACCTTCTTGGTTCTCTTGTGAAATAAATCCCTTCTAGCTCTAACTCGCGTATCTCCAGCATTTCTTCATACGTTAAGTTACGTGCACCAGCTCCAAGTTCAACTTGAAATTTATCTTGTGATAAAATTCGGGTCAAATTTTGTACATCTTGATTTATGTATGGTGCTAAAGCATCGGCCGTCTCACTCGGGTCTTGCACAAATTCACTTTGATTTTGATTTAATATGGCATAGACTTTATACGAGGTGACTTCTTCCGCCAGAATTCCTCCACCGCGGTCAAAAATCGTCCCTCGTTTTCCTAATAATTCAATGGAGCGACTCCACCTTTCTTCTGCCAGTTCTTCGAGTTCTTGACCGTTAACTTCTTTTGTTACTTGTATGAAGGCAACACGTCCAATAAAAACAAAAAAGATGACAAAGAAAATAATCATTAAGGTAACAGCTCTAACATTGGTTACTGCCCGTTTTATTTCCATCCTCTCACTCCGTCCTTGCTAATTGTTTTGTATGAAAGTTACATATGGGCGATAGGTTGTGCCTTGAAGTTACCTGGTCATCCATCTTGCGTTAGATGACTTAACAGGACATTGCTCCCTGTTTGTTCAGACCGACTCCTGATGTTGATCGAGTTGTAAAAGAGCCAACTGTTTAAAAAGTCGCCACTACTTTCATCTTTGTTGGTGACGAAGTGAACGCTGCTTCGTCATGTGCGCTTTTTATAAATGGTGCTTAAAAACGAACTCTTATATTTGTGTAAAAAAACTAGTTCATGAATGAACTAGTTTTGTGGTTGAACTGGTTTTACTTGGTCTCCTTGGAAAAACATACCTTGTTCTTTCGCTTTTTCAATAATTCTTTCTGGATTACTGTATTCATCAACCGTTAAGCTCAGGCCCGCATTCACTTCTTCTTGTCCACTTATCGTTTGTTCGAGCTGAACGATTTCAGCATTCGTTTGATAAATGCCAATATAATTATGAATGATAAAGGCAGCAAAGAGGAAAATTCCAGCAACGATAAGTCCCATAATCGCTTTTTCACCTTTTGTTATTTTATGTTTAATACGACGTACTACTTTTTTACGTTGAGGTTGTAACGTTTCCTGCTGCTTATGTTGAATATTGCGAGCAACCATACTCATTTTCAGTCCCCCTCACTCTTATTGTTTTTCTGCAATTCTTAGCTTAGCCGAGCGAGAACGATTATTTTCTGCTAATTCACCTTCACTCGGTATAATCGGTTTTCTTGTAATTAGTTTTAATGGTGCTTCGAATCCTTCTGGGATAATTGGTAAACCAGGCGGTAAGTCCGGTCCCTTACTTTTCTCTCTAAAAATCTCTTTACATAATCGATCTTCTAACGAATGAAACGTGATAACAGCAACTCTTCCACCTTTGCTCAATATATCAACCGCATCCTCTAAAGCATCTTCAAACGCTCCAAGCTCATCATTTACTGCAATTCTTATCGCTTGAAAGGTCCGTTTAGCAGGATGGCCACCGGTTCTACGAGCTGGTGCTGGAATCGCTTCTTTAATTAATTCAACAAGTTCCCCTGTTGTTTCTATAGCTTTCTTTGAACGAGCTGCTTCAATCTTTCGAGCAATTTGTTTAGCAAACTTCTCTTCTCCATATCGAGTAATGATTCGAACTAGTTGGTGAAAATCCCATTCATTGACTACCTCAAACGCACTTAGAGCCGCCGTTTGATCCATTCTCATATCTAATTTAGCGTCTTGATGGTAACTAAACCCACGACTTGCATCATCTAGCTGCGGGGATGAAACACCTAAATCAAATAGGATCCCATCAACTTCGGTCACACCTCGATTTTGGAGCTCTTCTTTTATGTAGCGAAAATTTGACTTAATTAATGTGAATTTCCCTTGATAAGCCGCCCAATTCTCCTGTACAAAAGCAAGTGCCTCATCATCTTGATCAAACGCATATAAATGCCCTTGATCATTCAGTTGTTTGACAATTAACTCCGAATGGCCCCCTCTTCCTAACGTACAATCTACATAAATTCCATCTGGTTTGACTTGCAAACCTTTCACTGATTCTTCTTTTAATACTGTTACATGAGTAAACATAGACGACATCTCCTTGCAATCCTCAACCTACAGGTCAAAATCAATAATATTTTCAGCAATCTCACTAAAGGAATCTTCTGACTCGGCAAAATACTCTTCCCAATTTTCCTTTGCCCAAACCTCGACACGATTGGATACACCGATAATCACACATTCCTTTACAAGCTGAGCATAATCTCGCAAAGGTGCAGCAATGTTTATTCTTCCCTGCTTATCTATTTCACATTCTGTTGCCCCCGAAAAGAAAAATCGGGTGAATGCTCGTGCATCTTTTTTAGTAAAAGGTAGCGTCTTTAATTTTTGCTCTAACTTTTCCCATTCCTCTTGTGGGTAGACAAATAAACAGCGGTCGAGCCCCCTTGTGACAACAAAGGACGTACCGAGGTTATCTCGGAATTTGGCCGGTACAATCATCCGTCCCTTTTCATCAATGTTATGGCGATGCTCCCCCATAAACATAGTCGATTCATCTCCCCCCACTTTATAACTCTAATCTACCACATCCCTCCACTTTATACCACTATATAATCATTTTTACACCACAAAAAAAAATCCTGCTTCTTCGCAGGATTTTTCTTTCTCTATCTTTTGACAGGTAAATAATACTTTTTTTTACAGAAAAATCAGTTTATGCTGCGAATCAATCGGGATTTCAAGTTCCATCATTCGACACAAACCAGACTTTCCTACTAGATTTAGTAAAATGAACGGATGAATGACGCGCTCCTGTGGTCGATTTAACGGATATAACCAGCGATTGGCCTCATCAAACTTTGACAATTCCTGCTCATGCTTTTTTTGCAAATGGTTAAGCATCCTTTTTTCGACAAATTCTATTTCTTGGTTAATGAGCTGTAAATTCTTTTCTGCTAATTTACCTAAGGAATAATCAAGCTCTTGAGCTAACTCACGAAGCGGAGCGTGTTTTTGAGAAATCGAACGCTTTACTTCATCGACCGTTAAGGAAACCGGGCGTTTCTCACTTTCATCGATCCACTTTCGCCTCAACTCTTGACCACCCCCATTTAGAAAATCTTCCACTGTATAAGACTTTTCTTGAAGCCAATTTTCCGTCATCTTCGGAACAATAGTCATCATAAGCCTAGGAATGACGGGAGGCATTTTCAAATCAAATAATTCAAAACTCCTCTTTAATGTCGCCCAATATTTAATTTCGCCTGGCCCAGAAATAAAAGCTAACACCGGCAGGATATACTCTTGCATTAAAGGTCTAGTGACAACATTATTACTAAATAAAGAAGGTTGCTTATTTAATAAATCCAAAAGTTCATCCCTTGTAAAACTGTGGTCTAAGTCCTTCAAGTAAAAGTTTCCCTCTACATAATCTAAACGCACCCTTTTCCCTTCAAATTCCATAAAAAGATGGGCATTTTCCTTTTCAGTCATAATTGGTCTTCCATAACCCGCCTCTTCAAACTGACGGGCACCCTCCTGTTGAGCGAACTGAAGCTCATCAACCTGATCAATCAAGCACTCGAAAAAGACCTTTTCCATATTTCTAATTGGATCTTGGTGAGCATCTAATAATACTAAGCCCTCATCAGCAAATAACCAATCTAATAGCTTGGCAAAGAAATCAACCAATGTTTGTGATTCCAAACTAAATTGGTGAACAATCTTCGTTAAGTCTTTTGTATATTCGGTTTCTGGTAACTGGGAAAAAATACGCGTGAGCCACTTGTCTAAACCCCCATGATCTAATGTTACGTTTGACGCTGATTGCATACTTTCATCAATGTCTAGTAACACTTTTTTCCATGTGTGCTTCTCTTGTGAAAACACATATCTAATTTCATCTAAATCATGATCCTCCCCAGCAATCCAAAAGACAGGAACCACCGGAACACCTAACTTTTGTTCCTGCTCTTTTGCCAGCTTAACTGTCGTTAAAGCTTTATAGAAGGTATACATCGGTCCTGTTAACAACCCCGCCTGCTGTCCTCCTACAATAACGACTGCATCGTCTCTTACTAAAGTATGTATACGCTCTAATGATTGGGGAGAGAGATTTAAACGCTCGTGAAATTGCCGCAAAGACGATACTAACGCCTCTCTGTTATATGATCTTGCCCTAATATCTTCTAGGCGCTTTTGATATTTATTCTGTTCATCTATCCCATAATGAAAAAACGATTTAACTTTCGGTTCGCCTTCTATATAATCTTTTAAAAAGCCAGCCTCATTTGAATGGCTTATATCCTTTACTTCCATCCCTCTTTGACGTCCCTTCTACATGAAGTTGCTTATTACTACCAACACAATGATCGATATGATATAAGTTCATTTTCTTTATATTATATACTTCTTATCACCATATAGTAGCAAAGAGAATGAAATCCACCAAATTATCTGCTTATAAAACGGTGAGTTTTTTTCATTCTATGCCCTCCATCCTTTTAACCGATAAAGAAAATTCTATAGAGTACTCCATAACCACTTAATACCACATATAAAAGGAAAAATACGATAAAGTTCATCCTTAATATGCCTCTAAACAGTTTCGAAATCACTAAATCATTGGCTACCCGCCAATAAACCCACGTAAAAATCATCGCAATCAATACGACGGTTAAAGAAATAAACCAAAAAAAGGAACGTGACCATATTTCATAAGAAATAAAATAAACAGATACCACAAACCAAACTGCTGAAAAATCTGAAGCCAAACGAATCGCTCTTTTTTTATTTTTAAAACGCTTTACAGATGTTATGTATATTCCATACCATGCCAAAATTGGTAATGTTGCAAGTGTAGCAAAAAGAAAAGATAAAATTGTTGTCATCACCGAACCTCCTTTAACCAAGATTGTTCTATCCCTTTTGTCAGTCCATAAAGAAAATCTAAGTATGGAGTATGTAACCCTTGCTTTTCTGACTCGTTCACCACATATCCTAATATCGCCTCAAGTTCTGTTTTACGAGCATTCTTCCGATCCGTCAACATCGATGATTCATTCTCAGCGGTTGCCCTGCATACATCCTCTACCTTTTCTAGACCTTCATCAAAATCAAGGCCTAAAACATACGCAGCTTCTTTTACAATTTCATGTAGTAAAAAGCGATAAGAATCATTCGTAAGCAGTTGTCCATTTCTTTCCATAATAAGCATCGATAATGGGTTAATCGCGACATTAACGAGTAGCTTTAAAGAAAGCATCGTTAACCAATCCTTTTGATAAACACTTGTAAATTGCACGTCATTATAGTCTTTAAATAATTCTTGAACGAATCGCCCATTCCCTTCTACATAAAAGGACCAATTTATTCGACCTTCTCCTGTATGTACAACAACAGCATCTGATTCTCTCATTGCACCATGCTCAACTACAGCTAGAGCTACCGTTTCTACTTGTAAACGTTCCATCACTTCCAAATGACCCATTCCATTTTGAATAAACAGAAAGGAATGTACCGACACATTAGCTGGTATCTTTTTTAATACGGTCGCCACCTGATACGATTTCACAGCAATCATTATGCAATCAGCCACACCATCAGTCCATTCATCGATAGGAATTGCAGCAGGGAAATACGTCTCTGTATAACGAGCTTTTCTTTTTAGTTTCAATCCATTTGTATGAATTGCATCGGCTTGTTCTTGCCTATGTGTAATGATCGTTACTTCATGACCTACTTTTGAACTATAAGCAGCAAGTAGCAAACCTATTGAACCTGAACCTACGATGATTATTTTCATTATAATCGTCCCTTGTTTTATTGTTTTTGTGTTTATTTATAATTATAAAGTTCTATTCTTTTAATGAGAAGACTTTTTTTAATATGATTACTATACTTCGTTCGTTACTTTTGTCATATTTTATTACATTTTCCTTTTTTAAAATAGAGAAAAGAAATAATAGCATGTATTTTAATTTTTTAGTAAACTATATGTAAGCTTTATCATTTTAAGGAGGCTAATTGAATGTCTAGTCATGAGGTTACTAAATTACTTATTAATTACAAAACGATCGAAGAATTCAAAAATTTCCGTGAGTACGGTGCTGCAGAATTATATATGAAAGAAGACTTAGAGCAAAACATCGTCGAAAACGATAGTGAGTCGCCTTTCTACGGCATTTATATAGGTAAACGCTTAGTCGCTCGAATGAGCTTATATCGCATTGAAGAAAAGTATGATCGCTATTTCGAACCAGCTCAAGATTATTTAGAGCTTTGGAAATTAGAAGTATTAGAATCCTACAGAGGGCGCGGATACGGCAAAGCATTAGTTGATTTCGCTAAATCCTTTAATCTACCAATCAAAACCAATGGTAGAGTTAACTCTAATGAATTTTGGCATTCTATGGGTTTTGAAGAAGTTACGTACAACCCAGCACGTGATCGAGGAGAGAATCCTTTTGTTTGGTACCCTGCTGGTGTACAAGAGCAACCAGTTAATGAATCCGAATCAACGACTATATCAGAATAACAGGACAAAGCTAGCAAAGAAACTCCTCTGCTAGCTTTTCCATCGAGTATGAGCTGTTATCACTGATTTATAATGACAATTTCCGGGCTCTATCCATAATAGATAATAATGAGCGATAATCATCTTTCATCATTTTCTTCTCTTCCTCTACTTTAGCCAAATGCTCACGTAACCTTTGGTTTTCCTCTAATAAACGTTGGTAGTCACCTTGTTCCACCTGTTCTTTAGCTTTTAAGTCATACCGCTGTAAATATTCAATGACATGTGCCATGGTTAAATCTAGAGACTCCGAACCTGCTTTTTCTTTAAAGGAATGAATGGCTTTTTCATCCTGAATCGGTTCTTCGTTACCATCTTCTTTTTTACTTGTAAACACACGAACATTTTTCGGTTTTAGAGAAACTTCCTCTACTTTACTTTCTGATTCTAAAGAAGTTTTCACTCCCTTTAGTTTCGTTCTTTGCTTTTTAGCTAAATGGATGGCAGATTCATATTTTTTTCGAATCGTTGAGTTCCAACGAAATCCACATGCTGCACTCGTTCGCGACAATCTTTGGCCAACTTCTTCAAAAGCTGATAACTGTGTACTTCCTTCACGAATATGTCTAAGCACAACCTCTGCCAATAATAAATCTTCATCTGTACTCCAAGCATCTTGACGTATCGTCGTCATCCAATCCCTCCTTTAATCACTCATTAATTCATTCTATGCGTGAACTAGCAAAGATAGACTTTGTTCTAGTAAATGAGTATTTCCTTTTTTCTGATTCCTTATTCAATGATTCTAGCGGAAACCTCATATCATTTTTAAAGAAACGGATGGATGTCAACCAATCAAAGAAAAAAACAAGCTCCAAATAGCGAGATGCCATTTAAAACTTGTTTTCATATTCCTTATTTACTTACTACTTCTTGCCCTTTATATGAGCCACACTCTTTACATACGCGGTGAGCTAATTTAAGCTCGCCACACTCTGAGCATTTTACCATACCAGGTACTGCTAATTTGTAGTGAGTACGACGTTTATTTTTACGAGTCTTAGAAGTTCTTCTGAAAGGTACTGCCATCATTCCCACCTCCTTACAGGTTCTCGGTTCTGCAAATAATCTTATTTACTTATATGAAAGGAAGCCGATTGCGTGATCGTTGCTTCGATTTTCTTATTCCTTGTCAAAAAACTTCGCTAAATCTGCTAACCTTGGGTCAATACGATTATTTAAATCCTCTTCTGTAACAATCTCCCAATCTTTTCCCTCTTTTGGGGCTTTCGGTTCTTCTACAACATCAGCAAAGATTTGCATCGGGATCTCAAGTAATATTTGTTCCATGACATAAGGCTTCAGGTCAATTTGATGACCTTCTACAGAATGAACATCATCATCCAGACGTTCCTCATCAATTTGAAAAGAATCAAAACCTTCTAATTGAAAACGTTCTACCACATCTTTATCAATAGATAGCGGTACATCCACTAGCGTTCTCGAACAAGGAAGTGTTAATTCTGTCTGTAAATTAAATGAAAAAGTAATAAAGTTTTTCACATAATCAATTTGTCCTTGTAACTGGACAGGAGCAACAGCTCTAATGTCTTTCTCGAGTTCCTTCAGTTCTGAAAGCTCAATTGTTTCCTTAAATATTAGCGGTTTTTGCTTCGCCGCTTGTAGTTCTTGTAAAGACCAAATCATCTACATCACCTCTAAGGCAACAAAAGTAATTATAAATGTCGCAATTTCTTTTGTCAACCTTTTTTCTTTACAGTTAATCCTTTATAATGAATGGAGTACAAACCTTTCCACACATTAATTTTCATTCTACCACGTTTAAAATCTGACGTAAAGATTGATTCGAAGTCAATCTAGATACAAGGAGGTTCTCTTTGAAAACAGTTGGTTTAGTTGTTGAATATAACCCTTTCCATAACGGTCATTTATATCACCTTACTAAAGCAAAAGAAAAAACAAACGCTGATGTTGTCATTGCAGTGATGAGTGGTTCCTTTCTACAAAGAGGTGAACCTGCTCTCGTTTCTAAGTGGTTAAGAACGGAAATGGCCATTGCCAATGGTGTTGATATTGTCGTTGAGTTACCTTATTATGACTCTGTTCAAAAAGCAGAATTTTTTGCTGAAGGAGCTATTCGAATCCTCGATCACTTATTTGTTGATACAGTTTGTTTCGGAAGTGAATCAGGCAAGATCGAGGACTTTTATGAGTTATATGATTTTATTGAAGATCACCGGGAACAATGGAACCTTTTACTTAAAGAAGAGATCGCTTTAGGTAAAAGTTATCCGAAAGCAACTTCTGATGCCTTTCAAAGGTTGAGCCATCAATTAGGGCACCCCTCTCTACTATCATTGTCTGAACCAAATAATATTCTCGGCTTCCACTATGTAGAGGCTACACGGAAATGGACAAATTCTATGAACGCTGAAACGATCCTACGCCAAAAAGCTCACTATCATGACCAGGATATAAATCACGCAACAATTGCTAGCGCTACAAGTATAAGGAAAGCTCTTTTTTCCGATCAAGACCAAGAAAAAGTGAAAGCTGTGTTACCACAACCTAGCTATCATATACTTCACCAACACTTGAAGAACAATCAACCTTTATTGCAATGGGAATCACTTTTCCCTTATTTACAATATCAAATAATCAGTACGAAACGCGAAAACTTAGCTGACATTTATGAATGTGAAGAAGGGCTTGAATATCGCATTCAAGAAACGATTCAACAAGCAACATCATTTCAGCAATGGATGGAGTTACTAAAAACAAAGCGGTACACCTGGAGCCGTTTACAACGCTTAGCGACTCATATTTTCACACAAACAACCAAAGCAGAAATTAACAAGCTTCAACAGCTCAAGAAACCGCCTTATATTCGTTTGCTCGGTATGTCTCCTGCCGGGCAAACTTACCTCGGTACGATTAAGAAAAAGATGACGACGCCATTAATAAGTCGTTTTGCCGAGGTTCAAGGTACAGCTGGGAGATTAGATCAACGAGTCACAACTATGTATAATATGGCTCTTGGACATCTTACCAATACGAGCCGATTTAAAGAAGAATATCAGCAAACGCCAATACGTATAAAAAATGAATCGTAAACAGGTTACTATAAGGCTGTGAATAATATAAGAGCTAGCAGATTTTCAACCCTGGCAACTACTTCTAAATGGAGTCTCCGCAAGATTCTCCCGCTAGATATTCGCTAGATCTTAAGAACTACTATCATTCTTACAACAACCATTAAAATGAAAAGAAACTAAAAAGGACATTGAACAAAATGCTATTAGTCACAAAAACAGATTGAATGAAGTGCTGTCAATCTAAGATATCGCACAGTTTCATGTTTGTTGCTGTTGAATTATTCTCCCTTTCTCTTCCGCTTCTGCACATTAACCTCCTCTTTATCCATCAGTCCCCCAAAAAAAACACTACGCTCACCTTATACGGTGAATCGTAGTGTTTATTCGTTATGAACTTTCTTCTATTTGTGCTAAAAAGTCTAAGGCGTCGTCAATCGTATTAATCGGAATGACTTGAACATCTGTGTTAATATCTTCTGCAGCGGCTAACGCTTCTTGATAATTGGAGTTCTCTCTTCCATTTTCTGCGGGTGCTAAAAAGTAATCGGCACCAGCTTTGTCTGCGGCGACAAGTTTTTGAGCAGCACCACCAATTCTACCGACAGTTCCGTCCTCATTAAGAGTTCCTGTCCCTGCAATATTATACCCTTTGGTAATATCCTCTTCCGTTAATTGATTAATAATCTCAAGGGAAAACATTAATCCGGCAGAAGGCCCCCCTATTGTATTAGTATCCATTTCTATTTCTGGATAATACGTTACTTCTCTAGAGGTTACAGGATTGGCAATCCCGATTCCAGCACGATTTTCTTCACCTTCTTGTAAATAACGCTCTGGAAAATAACCAAAGGCAACCTCTTCTACTTGCTCCACTCCATCTCGGACAAAAGTAAACATGACCGTATCATCAATACCTTTTCCTTCTAAATGGGCAAATAAGTCCTCAATGTTTCTTACTGACTTTCCATCAATAGCAACAATTAAGTCACCGGGCTCAAGAATATCAGCGGCAGGCATATCTTCAATCAGTTGTGTAACGATCGCTCCGTGATATTCAAATTCAACATCTCGTCCAGCTTTTTGATAAGCTAAAATGGTGGCAATCTCTTGAGAGCTATTCATCATCATAATTTGGCGGTGATGATATTCACGATCCGACTCCCCTTCACGACGCACGGACTCATCAGGATGAAGGACCCGATAAGGACTCAAATATGACCACAAATAAAGAAATGGATTCGCTTTACCCATTTTGATTGTCGTAAGCATAAAAGTTCCCTTGTCAATGTTCTCAAACTCATCATGGAGGTCAATCTCTATATACTGCGTTAAGATTTCTGCTGACCCAGGTTCTGAGTAATAGAAAGGTAGTTGATAAAAATATAAAAATAAAAATAAAACGATAAGTAAAATATAGCGTATTTTAAAAGATGATTTCTTTTTAGTCAATGTCGTTCTCCTTCCAGTTTGCTATCATGTTTTTTAATTGAACCATTTTTTGTTCAGTCGCTTGTTCTCCTGCAAGTATAATGGAATCAACATCCTTAAAAAGCAAACCATTTGATTGTTTTACAACGGGTTTAATCATCAAAGACTTTTCTGATTGTTGCTGCTTATATATCTCACGACCCATAATATCAATCGTTAATAAAATGACATCATAAATAGTCGCGACCTTTTGTTCGCTTTTATAATACGAAACATCAATACCTATGATAATGTCTGCCCCCATCTCCTTTACAACAGAAGTTGGGACCCGCTCTAACACTCCACCATCTACAAGCAGTTGATCTTGATAGCTCACCGGAACAAAAATACCTGGAATCGAGATACTAGCTCTTACAGCCTCAGCAAGATCACCTTCACGGAAAACAACCTTGTTTCCACTTAATAAATCCGCTGCAATAATAGCTACAGGAATTTGCAGATCTTCAATCCGTTTTCTCTTTGTTAAGATACGTATTAGTTCTAATACTTTATCACCTTTCACAAAGCCCATTTTAGGAACGATATAATCTAAATAATATTTCCTCTTAAATAACTTAGCGAACTTTTCCATTGCCTCTGGCGTTTGACCTACCCCATATAAACCAGCTACTAAAGCACCCATACTACTACCGGCTACATAATCAATAGGTACATTATGTGCTTTTAAAACCTTTAAGACTCCGACATGAGCAAAGCCTCTCACACCACCTGCGCCAAATGCAATTCCTATTTTAGGACGTTGCTTTGCCATTCGCATTCAACTCCTATCATACGATTTCCACGATTCTTTTTCAATCATATGGTCTAATCCACAAATCTAGACGTATATTTAATGTTAGTTAGTTGTACAAGCATGAATGATTTCTTATCGATACTCATTCGTTAGGTTGTTGAGCAAAGGAGGGTCAATCGTTGTTTTCTCAAAAGTTTCAAACGCTTTTGCTCGCTAGTATCGCCATTTTTTTTGCCATTACTTTAATGCTATTTCCTAAAGAAGCTCTAGAAGCTTCAGTACGGGGTATGAATATATGGTGGAATGTCGTATTCCCTTCCTTACTGCCTTTTTTCATCGTCTCTGAACTATTAATTAGCTTTGGTGTCGTTACTTTACTCGGCCGATTTCTTGAACCATTGATGCGGCCCTTATTTCGCGTTCCTGGGGTTGGTGGTTTTGTCTGGGCAATGGGTCTTGCATCTGGTAACCCTGCAGGGGCAAAATTGACAAGTCGCTTAAGAAAGGAAAAAAAAATAACACAAATCGAAGCAGAGCGACTTGTCGCATTCACAAGTTCATCCAATCCTTTATTCATTTTTGGAGCCGTTGCCGTAGGTTTCTTTCACAATCCTGCACTTGGTCTCGTCTTAGCTGTTTCCCATTATCTCGCCAATATATTTGTAGGAATTCTGATGCGATTTTATCGACAACATGAAAAAGAAAAGCTCTCAACAAACGTAGAACCCGGAACTAACAAACGTAATGGTTCAACAAAACCTTGGCTAACCGTTCTCCATGAGGAGCGCCAAAAGGATGGACGTTCATTGGGGCAAGTATTAGGAGATGCCGTCCGCTCATCGATACAAACCCTTCTTGTTGTAGGTGGTTTTATCATTTTATTTTCAGTTTTTAATAAGGTCTTGACCCTCGTACACTTTATTGATGTGATAGGTTTAGCTTTGAGCCTTCTACTCGCAATCCTTCAACTTCCCATCGAGCTTAGTCCTGCCATTATTTCGGGATTATTTGAGATGACGATGGGTGCACAACGAGTCAGTGAAACAGAGTCAGCACTACTTATGCAACAAGTTATCGTCGTTAGTTTTTTATTAGGATTCAGCGGTTTCTCTATTCAAGCCCAAGTAGCTAGTCTTTTAGCTGATACAGATATTCGTTTTCAACCGTTTTTTATCGGTCGATTACTTCAAGGGTTTTTTGCTGCTTTCATTGCCTTTATTCTTTTCCGTCCTCTTTATTTAGAAGGACAGGGCATGACTTGGTTCTCCAACGTCATCCCAGCGTTTGGCCAAGAGATTGATATCCATTCATCCTGGCAATTATTTTTATCCATAAGCCCGATTGTCACCCTTGTCTTTCTAATCTTATATATTTTTCTACAAGGCTACGAGCAATTAAAAAAAGCTGTTCCTACTAAATAAGTAAGAATAGCTTTTCCTCATTTTAAACACTTTTAAATTTTGCTTTTAATGCCTTGGCAACATTGGCTGGCACTAAATCATCGACATTCGCATGATACCTTGCAGCTTCCTTGACAATACTTGAACTAACATAAGAATAATGATTATCTGTCATCATAAAAAAGGTCTCAATTTCTGGTCCAATTTTTTTATTAATAGAAGCCACTTGCATTTCATATTCAAAATCGGTCACTGCACGTAAACCTCTTATAATCGTTTGAGCGTTACTCTTTTTCACATAATCAATAAGTAAACCTCCAAACCAATCTACTTCTACATGTTCTAAATGACTTGTTGCTTCTTTTATCAAACGGACTCTTTCCTCAACTGTAAAAAGCGGCTCTTTCTTTTGATTATGTAGAACGGCTACAATGACTCTGTCAAATGTTTTGGCACCTCGTTCAATAATGTCTAAGTGACCTAATGTAATAGGGTCAAAACTCCCCGGGCAAACCGCTATCTTTTCCATTTACAGCATCTCCTCTTCACTTTAATCTTTGAATCGGTAAATTGAAATAATCGTGTCTCCATAGGTTTCCTCACGTTCTTTTTGTAAATTCCCAACTTCATCTGGTAACGGATGGGCTTTTCCATGTTCAATCACAATCGTTCCTTCGTCTGCTAACAGTTGAAAATCAGTGATAATGGCCAATTCACTAGCTATTTTTTCATTCGCATAGGGGGGATCTAAAAAAATATAATCAAACCGAATCTCTCTTTTGATTAAAGCTTTTAATGCCCGACTCGCATCATTACGATATGTCTCAGCTTGGTCTAGGAATTGACATTTTTCCAAATTCTCTTTTATAGTGGCTACTGCTTTTCTGTCTTGGTCAACAATAATCATTTTATCTAACCCTCGACTTAATGATTCGATAGAAAGACCACCACTTCCACCGTATAGGTCTAAACCAATTCCTCCTTGAAAGTAAGGTCCAATCATATTAAAAATCGATTCCTTCACCTTATCAGTTGTAGGTCTCGTCGAGTTACCTGGCACCGCCTTTAAAGTGATGCCTTTTTTTGTACCTGAAATAACTCTCATTACTCATTCCTACTTTCCATCTCAATTATTTACTATTTTATCATAGGTTTTATTTGGATATCCAAACAAAGATGTTGCTTCATCATTTTAATGATTGCTTACTAGCCGTGTATAATTCAATAAATCTTGGTCATAATGAAACTAGCAGCATTTATTGAATGTTGCACAACCGCGGAGAAGACTTACGTTTCCCCATAAGTTCTTCCTCCGGTTTCTCCTCTCCCATAGCCTGTGCATACAGAATGTGTGTGATTAGGCACCTCGTAGGGTTTGCTTACGGGGTTTTTTTTTGCCTTTTTTCGTATACATCTATCTCTTTTATTAAAATTACGATAAACTATGAATGGAATAAACCACCTGGCAGCCCATGAAGGAGAGTTAATTGAATGTTACAACGTTTTATTGAATTAGGAAATGGATATTCAGATCTATATGAATTGTTAGAGATTGCGAAACGTAATGATGATCGAATTTTAGCCATTATCCAGCTAAACACAGTGATTGAGTCGCGTGAGAAGACGTCATTGGCTGTTGTTTTAAAACCAGCTAAGGAAGGTAAATTTTTGCCTATTTATATTTGTTTAGAAGGAATTCCAAATCCCGAGGTAACTCCAAATGAAAGGTTTCGTCTATTTCAAAGTCTAAGTGAAGAACTCGCTATTCCTATACAGTCTTTAGATGTTAAGCCATCAGAAACGTTTAATGAAAAAGCTTTATATTATCAATATTTGATTGGTATTTTACGATTAAGTCGGATTTTGCCTCCACTTGGTTAAAAGGGAAAGAGGCTGGGACAAAAGATTTTTAGTATCTAAAAAGCTAAACCCAAAAAATATCGAATAGTTAGTAGCTAACTATTCGATATTCGGGTGATATCTAGACTTTATTAATTTATCTAAATGAAAATAAACGATAGCTGTTAAAAGTGTAACGACTAGTAAACCAAATTCTTCACTATGACTTGGTAAGCTAAAATTCAGAAAAATAATACCGACAAAAACACCTACGAACACATAAAGAAAAAGCATCATAAAATAAGTAACGATTAATTTCTTCATTACCCAATCAAGAGAATACGATACGAGCATACCTACCATTGTAATAAGGGAAAAAGAGAGAAATAGCACGTTCGTGAAGTATTCAAGAAACCTCACCTCTAAAACAAGAATAGCAAACTTGTGAACAATGCGGTAATAAAACCAATTGCTATTGCCAAATAACCAACAATACCCCTCCTAAAAATCAGCTCGGAACCTCTTGTTGTTTTCTTCGCTCTTTTTCCTTATAAAATCTCTTTTTAGCTGGTGGGAGTACTTTCCCTTTGACTAAGGCAACATTTATGAGTAATAGGGTTGCACTTATTAAAAACAATGTGCTCATCGACGATGCGGTCACGATCCAGCCTCCTACGACCGGTCCAATCATATTTCCTAAATACATCGCACTGTTAGAAAATCCGTATGTTCGACTCTCCATACCTTCAATGGAATGTAACCGAATCAGGGCATTAGCTGCAGGTAATAATCCCCCCACACATATGCCTTGCATAAAGCGTAAAACAATTAATTGCCAAATGTCCGTTACAAATGCTTGTGGGATAGCGAGCATCGCAACGCCAAGCATCGCCCAGATTAAGACATTATGAGCACCTACCTTATCACTTACTCTTCCTAAAAAGGCTGATGACATCATATTAGAAAAACCTAAGACAGCCACCGTTAAACCAGCATAGAAAGCCGTATTTTGTGCAGGCGTCAACTCAATAACATAGATAGACAATAATGGATTAATTCCCATTACCGCCAACTGAATAACTAATACAACACCAAATAAAGCGAGGACTGGTTTTTTTGATGTAACTTTCTTAAAATCCTCGATTGTATTTGTTTTCACCTGTGATTTTGCAGGTGCTTTAAAGTTTTCTTTCACAAACAAAAGACAAACAAGTGCTGCAATTAAAATCGAGAAACCTGTAATAAAAAATATCATTCGATAACCAAACATTTCTGCCATTAGTCCACCTAATAAAGGGCCGAGTATACCACCAGCTACGGCTCCCGCTTGCAAAATTCCAAGAGCGTAACCAACATGTTGCTTCGGCGTATTCGTAGAGACGAGTCCTATAGAGGCCGGGATGAACCCTGAGACCATTCCATTTAATAAACGGAGTAATAGCAGAGAAATAGGGCCAGTTGCAAACCCTGTTAATGCGATAATGATTGCCATTCCAAAACCAGACCGTAATATCATTGATTTTCTTCCATAACGGTCAGCCATTCTTCCCCAAAACGGGGCAAATAAAAAGGCCGTTAAAAAGTTAGCTCCAAATATAACACCTGTCCAGATTCCAATAGATGTTTCATTCTCTAAGCCAAGCTCTTTTAAATATAACGGCAGGAATGGAATAATCATGGTCATCGCACTCGTGACAAAAAATTGACAAGCAACGAGAATCCATAAATTCCTTCTCCAATTTTTCACTTTTTTCACTTCCTCCACCCTTATTATATATTTCGCAGCACGAAATAATCAAGTGAATGAACTTATTTTACAAATTTATCGGAAAATAATTACTTCTTTTTATCCAAAAATAAAAAGCCATGTCTGTTAAACATGACTTTCTCAAATACTAAATACCCATTTTATAATCATATTCTTTTGCTTTATCTGGCTTGGAATTTTGATATTCCGTTTTCACAAATGGTCTCATCGACGGTTTTACATCTTTTACAAAATGTAATGATTGCAATTTCTCTATAATCTCATCCGTTTTATCTTGATTGCAATAAAAAATGACATACTTCATTTTCTTAGAAACATATTGAACATTTCCAAATCGTCTTAATTGTCTTGCAAATTTCAATGAGGAAAGCCATACTGCTATGCCTTGTCTATTTCCTACTAGCATAAAGACGTTTCTCCTTTTTTCCAACAAGTCTGTTTATATTTTAGCACTTTCTTTTCAACCTAGCAACAGCAAGTCCTTAATCAGTCGTTATCATTATCGATATGTAAAAACCATGAGTGAGCACTCATGGTTACATGTATATAACGATTGCCTAACCGCAGCTACAAGAGCCACCAGATCCACAACCACCTGCACAAGACATTTGGTCAAAAAATGGATTTCCAGTAGGCACTTTAATGGTCTGTGATACCGAGTGGGCAATGACTCCACTTAATTCATTCAATAGCTGTTCTAAATCTTTCTCAGCCTTTTTATATTCAACGACAATCGGAAGTAAATCCAACTGGCGCTTCGTTTGACGAATAGTCGTGGAAACCTCTTTATAATCAGGGTGATACTTACCAAATCGCTGGACTTCTTCGTATTGATCCTTGATGCGATTAAATTCACCGATCATTTTCTGTGCCTGCTCATCCGCTTCAAGCTGTTTCTTCTTTTCAATATATTCAATGAAGATATCCGAATCCCTAAAAGCCATACTTAAATCTTCAGCAGCTTCAATCACATCCACCATAGATATGGTTGCTAGCATAATCCCACCCCCTTCTAGGGCATTATAACACGATAACCCCTTAAAGCCCACCAACAAAAATGAAAGTCCCAAAAGTATGTCAACATATATAATCACAGACCTATCAAGCAATTCGAAAAAATAAATTGACATTCATTCAATACTTCACTATAATTCATTCGACTTAGAAAAAAGAATATTGGCTACAGTAAGGAGAAAGCGATGAATTTTGTAACCTTTAACCCCTTTCGGACTATTGGCATCCCAAATATTAAGTATGTCAAACCCGAACTGATGTACAAAGAAAGAGAGAAAATAATGGATGCAGATTATTGCCTTTTCCCTGAAAATTGGCAAGTGAATTCTCTCGTATACGGGATGAAAAAAAAGATTTTCCCAAGTATTCAATCTATTCAACTGGGATTTAACAAAATTGAAATGACTAGAGCCCTTTGGAGTGTCGCTCCAGAGCTCATACCAAATACAGAAATACTCGGTAGAAACCAAGAAAACATTGAGAAAGTGTTACGAGAATTTGAATTTCCTTTTGTCGCAAAAGAAATTCGAAACTCCATGGGAAAAGGTGTTTACTTAATTGAAAACGCCGAGCAATGGGAGGAATACGCTGAAAATAATCCTTACTTTTATGTCCAAGAATACTTACCTATTAAACGTGACTTGCGCGTTTGTATCGTAGGAGATGAAGTGATTGCTGCTTATTGGCGCGAAAACGAAAACTCCTTTAAGAACAATGTAGCGCAAGGCGGTGAAATTTCATTTAACGATATCCCTAGTGAAGCTTGTACTACTATATTAAAAGTCGCACAGGAGTTAGGCATTGATCACGCTGGTTTTGATGCTGTATTTGTTGATGACCGTATGTATATTCTCGAATTTAATACATTGTTTGGTAACCAAGGTTTTCAACAAATGAATATATCCGTCGAACAAAAAATAGCGTCCTACTTAAATAAACAACTTCCACTCAACAACTAAAGAATTAAAAACAATCGAGTAATATCTTTACAAAACCACCGCTCCCACCTCTCTGTGAACGATTGGACAAAACATGCGAAATAACCCTGTGAGTAAAATGTAGCCGAGAACGAAACTTCTACAAAGAAGCTAGTTCACCTCTACCTCACAGGGGATTAGCATGTTTTTTGTTTAATGAAATTGAGACGTTTGCTGCAACGATTGTCACCTTTTCAATCACTATAACGCGTTCACACCCATTACCCTAACGAGTTTTTACCCATTTTTAGCATCTCAATCATCATCATTGCTAATCCAATATTATTTTGCACCTTTTCTACCCTTTGAGGAAATGTTTTTCCATAGAAATAATTAGATTCCTTTTCCATCTCAGGTATGAGATGAGGCTCTCTCGTAATTTTTCGGTACCAAATGGGATTTTGCCTCATGAATTGTCTAAGCTCAGGTTTTTCATGTAATAACTGCTGAATTTCCACACGCAATGAAATCCCCTCCCTTAATCTCTTCTAAAAGAGAAAGAACGGTCCGTCCTTGTTGAGGTAGAACTGTTAGTAGGTTTTTGAAACGTACTCATCACATTTTGCACGTTAGATAATAACGAGCTAAATTGACCTAAATGACCTTGTAAATCCTGAATGTTCATTTTCTTAACCATAGATAACAGCATACCTAATGTTTCTCCAGACGCAGCTCCAGTAGTAGAGGAATTAGTTTGCTCGGTACCACCTGTCGTTCCCCCATTACTTTGTCCTTCCATTCCACTATGCGCTGTCTCACCTTGACCTGATTCTGCTGCTTGACGATACGAGTTCCACTGCTCATGCTCTGCTCCAAGAATGGACCATTCTTCATAGAAACTTTGTAATGACTTTTCGTTGCTCCTGACCGCCCGGATAATTCCAGGATGTTGCTGTACAAAGGTTTTAAACTGTTTGACGGCAGGATTTAATTCGGACTCTGCCATACGAAAACCCCCTATTTATAATCCTTATCTTATGATATGAGAGACATTTGTCCAGTGTTCCTTCTTTTCCTTACGGGAGCCACGGTGTCATAAAATTTTGGGTGTAATAGTCCTCATAAACACCTACGCCTAGATGAGTGAATTCTTCATGTAACAAATTCACACGATGTCCCTCACTATTAAGCCAACCTTCTACAGCAGCTAATCCATCGACATAATGAGCCGCAATATTCTCACCTGCTAATCTTAATCTAATTCCCCCTGCTTCAATTCGGTTGCTTAAATCACCGGTATTTGGTGATACATGGCTAAAGAACTGATGATTTTGCATATCTTCACTATGTTTATATGCAACTTCTGAAATCTCTTCATCCCATTCAAACGTATCTAGACCATGTCTTACTCTCATGACGTTAGTTACAGAAAATATTTGCTGTTCCTGTCCTTTTGCTACCTCTTCAATTTCTTGTGCTGATAATTGTGGAGGTTCTGGTAGCTCGCCTCGATATTGCACAGAATATGGTCGCTGCATGACAAGTACTTCGTTATTTAGAATACGTACACTCGATAATTCCTCCGTAAATTGATCAAAGTAAGCTTGAATCCAAACCCCTTCTTCATATTCGAAAAGAGGGCGCATTCTTAAGTCATCCTCCGTCAACTGATATTGATATTGCCCCCCTTCATAACTAACCGACACTTGTGCTGAAAACTCATAAAGCTCGTCCATTTCTGTATAATCTTGCGGAAGCTCATAAGGAAGGTCCCCCAACACAGTTCCAATTAAAAAGGCTGTCACAACTTCATCACTTTGAATCCCAATTTGAACATATCGTTCATCATCTTTTTCATAAATCAGCCATTCATACCCAAAACTTGATAAATCCCTTCTATCTGGCTCTCCGAAGTCTGCTATAACCTCATCAACAGAAAGACCAATTAACGGGTCCTCCCAACTCATTTCTTCAGGGACATCTTCTTTTTGTGGTTCCTCTTCAATCTCTTCTACTACATCAGGTAGGACTACCCTTTCTGGAAACCATTCTGACACTCGGTCTTGGTTCATATATTCGAAATAAGCAAATCCTGCAAATAAAAGAATAGCAAGGACAACTACGATATGTTTAATTCTCATGTTTCCACCTCTCTATTTGTCTTTGTACCCTATACCACCATTCTTTATGTGTTCTGAATCGATTTCGTTTTTCCTTTCTCTATTTATGTAGTCTCTTGTCATTCGTCATTAAATCATTGTCGAAAACGTGAAAAAATAGGATCTAACCCGATTTTCACGGACGAATAGATTGCAACTGAAGCCTTTTCATACTATGATAAATATTGGACATAGTAAGTTGAAAAGAGGAGGTTTTTATTTATGAAATTCGAACACATCGAATTAGCTGATAAAGAGTTCAAGTTTGAAAATGTTCACCATTCAGCTGAATCATTAGGATTTGTCCACGCTGAGCAGTGGGATTACGAGCGAGTTATGTTTGACTTAAAGATACATAACAACCAAGAGATCTACTATTTAAGAGTGCCTGCCTATGCCATTAAAGGTGATATTCCAAAAGACGATACGATTGTTCGCCTGATGACACCAATTCTTGGTAAATATTACTACCCACACGGTGTAGAATATATTGGTGAAGATTTTCCAAAAGCGGTTGTTGAAAAGTGTAATAACAAACTTGGTCAACTATTAGAAGCTTTAAATAAAATCTAAATGAAATAAAAAAACCAGATTTCATCTGGTTTTTTTATTTTACTTATTTAATTCCCTAATCGTCACGATTCTAAAACGACCATCTGGACTTTTCACTAGTTCAAATTCAACATGCCTACTAATCTCATCCACATCATCATTTAGATAAGTAATGGCCACTTCCTCCAAAGCTTCTACATAAAATTCTGATTCAGGATCTTCACCAACATATACATTGAGCACTTCAAATTCCAGTAATTCCTTCGTTGCCTTCCCTTGTTCAAGATCATCCATATATCGGCGTAAGCTATGGTAGTAGCTATTATTCGGTATTAAATAATCTTCTAATGAATCAAATCCACCTTGTCCTACTGCTTGCGTCATATCACTTTTATAAGCTGATACAAACTCTTCTGCTGCTTGATATGTAGTCTCATCCTCTACTGGTGTAACTTCGATATCATTTCTAGGATCTGAACATCCAATTAATACGAGCACCAAAACACAAAGTCCCATCCAACGTTTCAAACTGATTAACTCCTTTTTCTTCCTAGCTTCTATCAAAAAACGAGAAAGTATTTTATCTTAATAATAAGGTGAAATCATTAGGTAAACGAGGACACCTGTAAAACTAACATATAACCAAAGTGGCATAGTCCATCTTGCTATTTTTTTATGAAGTTCGTTTTCCATATTCCAAGCTCTAGTAACTGTAATGAGTACTAACGGGACAATAATTGCCGCTAAAACAATATGTGTGATCAGTACAAAATAATAAATGGCTGCTACAATTCCGTCACCACCAAATGGTGTAGATGGAGATAAAAAGTGGTAACTGATATATGTTATGAGGAATAAAGTTGTTGTTCCAAATGCTGCATAAATAAAGCGCCGGTGCCACGTAACATTTTTTCTTAAAATCATAATAAAAGCAATTAATAAAAATGTAAAAGTAAAACTATTAAAAATGGCATTCATCATTGGTAAAATATGAACATTAAAAAGGTCAAAATTGTCATAACCTGGCATTCCCGAAAGAATGATAACAAGTCCATTTACGATAATTGTTATCGCAATAATCCATGGTTTATAATTACGTTTTTTAAAAGTACTTGCTTCATTATTAGCTGTTTCACTGTTGTTCATATCATGACATCTCCTTACAATTACATTACATAATCATCATTATAGCATGAAAGGCATTGAAACAAACCATAAGCGATGTCACAAAACTGTGACACTCGGTTGCTTTTTGTATGAAAGTGTGGTGCGAACATGGAGCGTTGCTCGTCGCTACCGAAAATCATGCTCCGCGTCCTCCGGGGTGGCGCTAAACTAACTGGCTTCGCCAGTGGATTTCAGCCCGCCACTACGTCCCGCGGGAGTCTCCGCATGTTTTCGTCCGCTAGGTTACTGCTAATTCTAAAGTTCAAAATCATTCTCAACAAATATTAAAATGAATTAGAACAAAAAAACAAAGTGAATGAAAAGCCACCAGTAAAGAGCCAAACCACCACACTTTCATTTTTGTTGGTGATGAGTTGCTTCGGCAAGTCATCATGGAGGTTTTGTATGAAAGTGTTCTTAGGGCGATGGTTTGTGCCTTAAAGTTAGTTGGTTCTTTATTCCCTTCACAACTTTTCGTGTGACTTTACTCACTCATTTCACTCGAGTAACTGTCATGTTCGGCTCTTTTCGTGACTTTACTCACTCACTTCACTCGAGTAACTGTCTCGTTCAGCTCTTTTCGTTACTTTACTCATCTTCTTCCCTCGAGTAACTGTCACGTTCAGCTCTTTTTGTGACTTTACTCATCTTCTTCCCTCGAGTAACTGTCACGTTCGGCTCTTTTCGTTACTTTACTCCCTTTGAGTAACTGACATATTATTAGCCTTTTCATGTAGACTCTTCGGTTTTTGTACTTCTCATTCAAAAAATAAATGAACGAAAAGCCACCAGTAGCCACCAGTTAAAAAGCGAAACGCTATTTTTGTGTGGGGTGTTTATAAAAATTAGTGGGATACATGGTGCGTTACTCGCACTACAGATACGTTTAAGTTATACCCAATTTGACTGCACTTCTCTTCCTAGCAGTTGTAGATAAACCTCTTATTACCACTAACATACCATTCTCACTCCAGGAGTTGTAGATAAGCACACCTTTATATACCTCTTTCCCTTCTCTTTCCCCTTTCTGTCTCCACTTATTCCTATAGCAGCTGCAGATTATCTCTTTCTCACACTCATTCAACGACTCTACATAGCAGAATGCTCATTTTCATCATAGTTCTTGCTTTGGATCGATTTTGAAAGTCCTCCACAAGAAAAAAACCTCTTCCAGTCATGAATACTGAAAGAGGTTTTTCATGTTAGTACTTTGTAATTCCTAATAGAAGCATTAAGGCTGCAATTGTTGGGACTGTTACAAAGATACCTGTAATCATAAAGGCATTTGCCCATGCATGGTCTTTATCTTTCATATGCATAAAGAACAGTAATTGTAGTAATAATTGAATTCCAGCTAAGATCAAGATAAAAGGTACCGCGAATGAATGAGGAATAATATCACTACCAACAGCGATAAATGCCATAACGGTTAAGAAAATCATTAACGCAAATACGATGATTTGGCGCTTTATTTCTTTTTTCGTTTGACGTTTTTCTTCCTCCGTCATTGCACTCTTGTCAAAACGTGTACTTAAGTTATCTGCCATATGATCAGCCTCCTACTCCCATGAGATAAACTACAGTGAAGATGAAGACCCAAACTACGTCAATGAAATGCCAGTAAAGACTCGCTACGTAGAATTTCGGAGCGTTCGTTAACGTAATCCCTGATCTTGAGTAACGAATTAATAATACGATAATCCAGCTTAAACCAAAGACAACGTGAGCACCATGTAATCCAACTAAAGAATAGAACGCAGAAGCAAAAGCACTTTCTGAGTAGCCTAGTCCATAATGAGTCACATACTCATAGAACTCATAAATCTCAAATCCTAAGAATGCCAATCCAAGTAGAACTGTTACCCACATCCAAGCCATCATCGTTTTGAACTTGTTCTTCTTCATTGCAAACATAGCTAACACACTTGTTAATGAACTTGTTAATAAAAACATTGTCATAATAAATACAAGTGGTAAAGAAATGATATCAGCTGCACCTGGACCATCAGCAACACCATTACGTAAGCCTAAGTAAGTTCCGAAGAAAGTCGCAAATAGAATCGTTTCGCCTCCAAGGAAGAACCAGAAGCCGAGAAATTTGTTTTTACCTTCAAGGGTTGCCCTCTCTGGGTGAGAAGGTAAACCTTTAGATGTATCCACATGACCCGCCATTTAGTTTCCTCCTTTCGAGTTGTTCATTTCTTCTTTCACACGAGAAGCCGGAATATAATAACCGTGATCCTCTTTGATCGAACGAACAAACATTGAACCAAATGTAATTGCTAAACCAGCAATTAAAACAATTAATCCATTACCGCCAAGTTCCCAGTAAGGAGATTTCATGATTACACCAAAACCAGCAATATAAAGCCCAATCGCCATGATAAACGGTAAAATTGAACCATTTGGCATATGAATGTCAGCTATAGGCTCTGCTGATTTCATCGTTCCATCACCATGTACTTTTTCATAGAACAACGGATCTAACGAACGTACTTGTGGTGTTTGAGCAAAGTTGTACTCTGGGATCGGTGTAGGTGTCGCCCACTCAAGTGTACGAGCATCCCATGGATCCGCTTCAGTAACACGCTCACCTTTGAATGCAGAGTAGATGACGTTGATAACAAGTAAAATAACACCCGCAGACATAAAGAACGTACCGATTGTACTAATTAAGTTAAAGGCATCTAAGCCTTGATTTCCTAAGTATGTGTAAACACGACGTGGCATACCCATTAGACCTAATAAATGTTGAACAAAGAATGTTAAATGGAAACCAATGTAGAAAATCCAGAAGAAAAGCTTTCCTAATGGCTCATTTAATTTATGACCAAACATTTTAGGGTACCAATAGAATAAACCAGAGAATAGTGCTAAGACGATACCACCAACAATAATGTAGTGGAAGTGAGCTACTACAAAGTACGTATCATGGTATAAATAGTCAACTGGTGCCATCGCCAGCATAACTCCTGTTACTCCACCAAGGACAAATGTAGGTACAAATGATGATGCAAACATCATCGCTGTGTTAAAGGTGATTTTACCACCCCACATGGTGAGGAGCCAGTTAAATATTTTAATACCGGTCGGTACCGCAATCGTCATCGTGGCAATCGCAAAAATGGAGTTGGCAACGGGTCCCATACCGACCGTAAACATGTGGTGAGCCCATACCATGAATCCTAAGAATGCAATAATCATTGTTGCAAATACCATCGCTGTATAACCGAATAGACGTTTTCTAGAAAAGGCTGGAATAACCTCAGAAATAATACCGAAGGCTGGAAGCACCAAGATATAAACTTCAGGGTGACCAAAGATCCAGAAAATATGTTGCCATAAAACAACGTTACCGCCCATATCAGGGATAAAGAATTGTCCATCAAAAATACGATCTAACATAATAAGTGCCAAACCAGCAGCAAGTGGTGTAAAGGCAAATAAGATTAGTGTAGAAGAAATAAATGATGTCCATACGAATAATGGAAGACGCATCATTGTCATACCTGGAGCACGCATGTTAACGATCGTAACTAAGAAGTTAATCGCCGACACTAATGTACCAATACCAGACACTTGTAATCCTAATACATAGAAATCAATACCTAATCCACCGTATTCACGGCTTGCAAGTGGTACGTAGTTCGTCCAACCTGCATCTGGACCGCCACCAAAAAACCAACTTGTACTTAACAGTAATCCACCGGATAAGAATACCCAGAATCCTACTGCGTTAACAAATGGAAACGCAACGTCACGTGCCCCAATTTGGAGGGGAATGACAAAGTTCATAAATGCAAAGAGCAAAGGTGTAGCGGCTAAGAATAACATAATCGTTCCATGCATCGTGATGAATTCGTTAAATGTTTGACCACTTAAGAAATTCATTTCAGGGAACATTAGCTGAATCCTCATGAATAAGGCCATAACACCCGCTTTAACAAAGAAAAGCGTACCGGCAATTAAATACATAATCCCGATTTTCTTATGGTCGACTGTTGTTAGCCAATCCCATACGACGCTTTTATCTTTCGTATGTTGTGTAGCTGTAGCCAATGGGTTTCCTCCTTCTTTCATAAAAGTAAAACGTTAAATTCTTAATCGTTATCTAAAACAGATAAAGTTCGTAAGTATGCAATAAGTGCTTCTACTTCTTCATCGGTTACACCCGCTTGTAAATAAGGGGCATTTGACATGTTATTACCTTCTTTTAATGACTCAGGATCTTTAATCCATTGTGCTAACTTCTCCTCATCATCCATGTCAATATAACCAGCAAACACTTCACGGTCGGCGAAGTTTGTTAAAGTTGGACCAGCAGCAGAACCACTTCCGCCAATTGCGTGACAGCCAATACAGCCAAGCCCATCAGCACCAAATAATTCGCGCCCTTCTTGAGCTAATGTTTCTTCAGGTTCAGCAGGGCCTTCTTCCATCCCCGCTACCCATGCATCATACTCATCACGCTCTAATGCAACCAATTTAAAGTCCATTAAAGCATGGGATGGTCCACAAAGCTCAGCACATTTCCCTTTATAAGTTCCTGGATATGTAGCTTCAAGCCACATTTCATTCGTAATTCCTGGCACGGTATCAATCTTACCACCTAATGCAGGTACCCAGAATGAATGTAGAACATCTTCTGCATGCAATTCAAATAATACTTTTTCACCTACTGGAATATAAACATCTTGACCAGCTGTGAATCCTTCATTTTGGTAATCAAATTGCCACCAGAATTGGTGTCCTGTAACGTCAATGACAACCGTGTCCTCACCTGCAACAGGGTCTGGCTCCATGTCAGCCATCATAAATGTACCTGAAATAGTTGGTACAGCTAAAATAACTAATAAAATAATAGGGATAACTGTCCACGTAATCTCTAAAGCTGTATTACCGTGAACTTGTTTAGGAATTTCATCATCTCCTTCTTTACGACGGAACTTAGCAAGAATGATGAAAAAGATTGCAAATACGACAACTGTAACGAAAGCCATAATATAAAGTGACAATAACATATTTTCTAAAAGCCACTCAGCTTGTGGACCTTTCGGATCAAGTGCCGTCAAATTCTCTTCCCCACACCCTGCAAGCACAAGTAGCAGTAGAGAAAATGGTAGAAAACGCCATGCAGTTTTCCAACGTTTCATTTGATAAACCAACCTCACTTTCTTCACGTAGTTACATAACTACAAAATATATATATAATCATTATTCACCTTATTGACATTTTCTATGAACAAAATGTTAAAGATGAACAATAACCATAAGCACAAATAAAATGGTTAAATAGTTGAGCGAGTATACAAACATTTGCTTCGCCCACTTCAAATCATCCTTTGCTTTGAAACCACTTATTCCTAGAGCTAACCAACCCACTCCTAGAATAGCTGCCACAACCGTATATACAATACCGAAAGGATAAAGTAATAAAGATACCGGCAATAATGCCGCGACATAAATAACAATTTGTCTTTTTGTCATTTCAAAGCCAGCTACAACAGGTAGCATTGGAATTCCAGCTGCCCGGTATTCATCGACACGCCTCATAGCTAATGCCAAGAAATGAGGGGGTTGCCAGAAGAACATGATAAAGAACAATAGCCATGCATACATATGTAAGCTACCATCAATTGCCGCCCAACCAATAAGTGGTGGTACAGCACCCGAGAAGCTTCCAACAATCGTATTTAATGTTGTTGTACGCTTTGTCCACATTGAATAGAGAACAACGTATATAAACAATCCGATTGCCCCAATTATAGCAGCAGTTGCTGTTGTTAATGATAAGAATATTAAACCTATAATTGACTGTATCGCACCAACTGTTAAAATGTGTTTTCCCGAAAAACGACCTGTTACGGATGGTCTATTTTTTGTTCTTTCCATGATTGGGTCAATATCTCGGTCTATATAATTGTTAAACGTGCAGGCACCAGCCATCACTAAGCCTGACCCTAAAATAGCAAAAAGGGCTGCTTGCCAATTTGCAGCAAGACCTGTACTCGTATAGATAGCCGCTAAAAAGACGCCTGTAAACGTTGTTATTAAATTTGACGTTACAATACCTTGTTTAGCTAATACCAAATAATCTTTCCATGAATGACTTTGACTCATTGGAGCTGCTATAGTATCGCCTTGTACAACTTCACCTGATTTTGATAATGAATCCGTTTTATTCATTCATTTCACCTCCTCATTAAAAATGAGAAACAACGTTATTGCTTGTTTATAGTCGTTATTTCATTTCACTTTTTGCAAAAACTCATTCACATTATATATCAAAATTGATGATCTTTCATCAAATTAATGACTTTCACAGATTCTTCACAATTAGGATGTTCCTAAAATTGACACATGAGCAAAATTGACTTTTTCCCATATTATTTTTAAGATCAGTTATGTTACTAAATATTCCCTTGCTAACTTTAGCATATTTCTTAACAATTTTATAGAAGGTTTGGTGAATTCCATGCATAGAGCTCTTAAATTTTATGGTGTTATTACCTCTATCGGCGTACTTATTGTTTTATTACAAGGAGCGACTGTGACGAAAACGGATTCAGGTGAGGGTTGTGGAAAAACATGGCCATTATGCTTTGGTGAAGTTATTCCCACAAGTCCTGAAATCGAAACGATTATTGAGTACAGTCATCGTATTGTCGCTGGCCTAGTAGGTGTTATGATTTTAATTTTGGCCATGTGGTCTTGGAAAAAGCTTTCCCATATGAGAGAAGCTAGACTATTTTCTATTCTTGCTTTTATCCTTATCGCCTTTCAAGGTTTACTAGGTGCTGGTGCTGTTGTATTTGGTCAATCCCATGCTATTCTTGCCCTTCATTTTGGTATTTCGGCGATGTCACTCGCTTCCGTAGTGATATTAACCATACTCGCCTTTGAAGATCGGCCAGCTGGCAAACCAATTGCTCCTAAAGTAACCAAAGGCTTTAAGTATTATGTTTTATTTGTGCTTACATATTGTTACGCTGTTATTTATTCTGGTGCTTATGTAAAACATACAGAAGCAACACTTGCATGTAGTGGCTTTCCGCAATGTAACGGTATGTGGTTCCCTGGTTTTTCCGGGCCAATTGGCTCTCATTACTTCCATCGAATCGTAGGAATCCTATTATTTATTTTCCTCATCATTCTTTTAATATGGACTGTAATAAAATATCGTGAGCAACTCGTATTATTATGGACAACTATTATTTCCGTATGTTTAGTCCTCCTCCAAATTATTAGTGGCGTTTCTGTTGTCTTTACAGAGAACTCATTAACAGTTGGATTAATGCATGCTCTCATTGTTTCTTTATTATTTACCACTCTCTCGTATATGATGTTAATTTTAACGAGAGAAAAAGCAATTTCTTCAAAAAAATAACCTATAGATCAAAAAAAGTACCGCTATTGGCGGGACTTTTTTTGATCTATTCTTCTATTATTATTCAAACTTAAAAAGGCATAAAAAAATCAAGCTGAATTTCTCCGCTTGATTTTTATTTGCGTAAAGACGCTTCATGAAGAGCTGCTAGTTTGTGCTCTAATTCTACTAAAAGCTGTTTGCCTTTCTCTTCCTCTACTAGTTCAAGGCGGATAGCAAAGTCAATTTCACGTGAAAGACCAAACATCTGTGTATCCAAGACCTCTTCGTAAAGGGGGCATTGAGGCATTGTTAAATTCTCCATTTGCACTTCAATAAGCTGACAGATTTTATCTGCATCTGCTTTTAATAGAGCAAAGGCTTTCTCATTTTGACCTGTCATCACTTCGGTTGACATGTTGTCCCCTCCTCAGGCTCTAAATATCCTTACTAAATATAGTATCTTTTTTGCTCGAAAAATGCAATCATTTTCAATAGGTTTGCACGCATTAGTCCCAACATTTTTTTAGAAAATACTCAAATGATAGTGAGCGGCTAGAAGTTCAAGTATTTTCATACCTGCATAACTATTCCCTTTTTCATCCAATGCAGGTCCATAAATACCGATCCCTAAACGATTAGGAACAGCTCCAAGAATACAGCCTGATACACCACTTTTAGCCGGAATGCCTACCTTGATTGCAAATTCGCCCGAGGCATTATACATACCACAAGTTACCATAAATGTTTTTACTAATCGAGCAATCTCATAAGGCATGATAACTTCCCCTTCGTGATTCCTCCCTTCGTTCGCCAAAACAAATCCAATTTTAGCTAAGTCATCACATGTTAACTCAATCGCACATTGCATCGTGTAAAATTCAATTAATAAATTGACATCTCCCTCGATAATATGATGTTGTTTCAAAAAATATGCTAAAGCTCGGTTTAAGTCTGCTGTTTCATACTCAGACCTTGCCACTTCTTTATTATACGTTATATGTTTGTTCCCACTTAGCCGATGAATAAAGTGTAAAAGGTATTGAAGTTTATCCTGAGCCGTCTCTCCTTTTATTAATGAGCTCACCGCCAAAGCCCCCGCATTAATCATGGGATTAAGTGGTTTTGATGGAAATTGAGCTTCTAATTTTGAAATTGAATTAAAAGGATCGCCTGTTGGCTCCATTCCAACCTTTTCAAACACAACAGCTTCTCCACAGTCCATTAAAGCCAAAGCTAACGTTATCACCTTTGAGGCACTTTGTAAGGTAAAGAGATGCTCACTATCTCCTGATACAAAGCAATGACTTGCCCCATCAAAAATGGAAACAGCTAAAATATTCGGGTCTGCTTTTGCTAGGGCTGGTATATAGGTAGCTACTTCTCCTTTTTTTGCTTCTTTTTTTGCTTCTGCAACCATCTCATCTAAATCCTGTTGTTTCTGACAAAGCATATCAATCTTCAATCCTTCCTAATCAAAGTGTGACAAATTTGCTAAAACTATTTATACTTTAATAGGATGATCTAGATTTACTTTTTTAACCGAATATTTATTGAGGCATATATGATTGTGGGAGGGTAATGTATGAAAGAATTTGTTTTTTTTATTGACGGTGAGGTGGCTCATCCTTTAACGATCGATCCTTCTGTTTGGATTTTTGATGAGCGCAAAGTCCACTTAAAGGATGCTTTTACAGCGAAGGAGCAAAAAGAGGATCCAGAAATCGCTTATCGTAAAGCCATTTCAGCACAGTGGGATAAAGAAATTATCGAGGGTAATGAAGCACCAAACCCTAATTCCAATGATAATAAAATTTCTTATAATAAAAAAGAACTATTTCAGTCATCTTACGGTATAGCTATTGAGCCTTTCATTCGTAATGCTAATCCAAGTGAAAAGGCAACCGCCGCTAGGATTGTAACAAAATCCGGGGAAGCTTTTACCTATTCATTAGCTGATATTACGAGTATGATTGCTGGCTTTTCTTATGAGGGTAAACCATTAAAGGACGATGGCCCTATTCATCTTTATTTTGCTGATGGAAGTAATCGTGAGAACCCTATTAAAGATGTGCAAAGAATCTCTTTGATTTAACTTAAACGATGTACGCTAAGTGATTTAAGAGTCCTATCTGTAATAAAAGCCGGTTGAACATTGACCGGCTTTTTGATGTTGGATACTAATCCAAATGAGTAACTACTCTCTTTTTTTGTTAGTGCTGGCTTTTTATAATAAGTCTGCTGCTAATTGTGCGAGCCCTGAACGTTCTCCTTTTACAAGCTTTATATGACCACTCACTTGCTCCTCTTTAAATGTCTCGACCACATAGGTCAATCCGTTATTAAACTCATCCAAGTAAGGGTGGTCAATTTGTTGTGGATCACCCATTAAAATGATTTTACTTCTTTCGCCAACTCGAGTTATAATCGTTTTCACTTCATGTTTTGTAAGGTTTTGGGCTTCATCAATGATAATTAACTGGTCTGGAATGCTTCGACCACGAATATAGGTTAAAGCCTCAACTTGGATAGAGCCCATTCCTGCCAGTATATGCTCTAACTCACCCGGTTTTTTCGTATTAAATAGATATTCCAAATTATCATAAATCGGTTGCATCCATGGTTTTAATTTTTCTTCTTTTTCTCCTGGTAAATAACCAATATCCTTCCCCATTGGAACCACAGGTCTTGCGACTACTAATTTCTTATACCTCCCTAAATCTTCGGTTTGCATGAGTCCAGCTGCTAATGATAGTAAAGTCTTTCCTGTTCCTGCCTTCCCAATCATGGTCACTAACTCAATATCATCTCGAAGTAATAATTCGAAGGCCATTCTTTGTTGAACATTTCGAGGTCTTATGCCCCAGACTTGTTCAGACTCCTGTAAAAAAGGCTTTATATATTTTCCATAAGCATCCACTTTCCCCAAAGCAGAACTTGAGCTTCCTAACGCATCCTTTAAAATGACAAATTGATGAGGAAAAAATTTTTGTTTTTCAAAAAGCTGAACAGGTAAAAGTTGATTTTGAAAAAAACTTTTAATCATATCAGCATCTACATATTTTTCTACATATCCACGATATACAGCATCATTTTCTACAACCCGATCACTGAGAAAATCCTCAGCAACGATGCCTAGTGCATCCGCCTTCACACGAACTAATGCATCCTTACTTACTAAAATCACTTCTCTATTCCCGATTTGCTTCTCTTCTACGGTTAAATTCAAAGCAACGGCAATGATTCGATTGTCATTAGACATTTCAGCAAAAGAGCCCTTCATTCTTTCAAAAGAGCGATGATTCAGCTCCACCCTTAACGTACCGCCTGTTTCCTCTAATTTTATCCCTTCATGTAACTTACCTTTCTCTCTTAATTTATCAATAAGTTTTGAAAAATGCCTCGCATTACGACCCACTTCATCCATATTTCTTTTTTTTGAATCAACTTCTTCTAATACAATGGCAGGTATTACGATTTCATTATCCAAGAACGAATAAATAGAATGAGGGTCTTGTAAGAGCACGTTAGTATCTAAGACGTAGATTTTGTTCAATATTCCGCCTCCTGACTGAAGTTCGTTTCACATGCTTTTATATAAAATATGCATAATGAACAATTATGTCCATGAACATGGCTTAGTCCCCTTAATAAAAAATGTATGAACGATTAAGGGAAGATAGACGAGATATCGACGAATTGACATGTTTTCATTGAAACTCAAAAAAACATTTTCAATTCTAATGAAAAAAGTTACACTACATATAGACAACCATTTCATATATTTCTTCGTTTATACTTTCAAAAATTGGATAAAGATAGAAACAACTGTTGATGGGAGTGGAAAACATGCGAGTAAAATGCGTTCTATGTGATAAAGTTGATAAAATTGATGACCATATCTTATTAGCTAAAAGGTTAAGAAACCGTCCTATTCATACGTATATGTGTGAGGTTTGTCATGACCGAATCGCCACACGTACTAATGAACGTAAGGAATTAGGAACATTACCAACAGAACACACAAATGAAAAAGAGAGTGATTGGGTTTAACCCAACACTCTCCTTTTCATTTCATTTCTATTCAGGTTGTTCCGTTTGTCGATGTCGATAGAGACGGTACCGGTACGCTCCGAGTATCAGTGCTGAAATAATTAATACAGCAATCATTGGTGCACCAAATAGGAACTCAAGGAACCATAAAACAAAACAGCCAATAATTAATAAAATGTAAATGACTACCATCTTCAAAATAGGGAGCTTTCTCGCAAACCCTAAATTAAAAACGAGAATCGCTAATGCCACAATCAGAACAAAAGCCCCAAAGCCAATCCAACTATTTTCAGCCGTCGCTCTCATTAGCCAAGACAGACTTTCTATTTCGGCTAGTTGTTCTTCAGTGAATTGTACGTCCATACGTCCTACACCCTTTCTACATATAACCTACAGTTAGGTTAAGACTGTTGAGAAAGTTTTTTACGCTTTTCTACTCGCTCACGCTCTGATTTATTTAAAATCTTTTTACGTAATCGAATCGATTCAGGTGTTAATTCACAATACTCATCATCATTTAAATACTCAAGCGCTTCTTCAAGAGACATAATTCTAGGTTTTTTCATCGTAACGGTTTGGTCTTTTGTCGCTGAACGCACATTCGTTTGTGCTTTCATTTTCGTTACATTTACCGTTAAATCGTTTTCTCTTGTATGCTCTCCTACAATCATACCTTCATAAATCTCGGTACCTGGATCAATAAAGATTGTACCACGGTCTTCAACTTGCATAATACCATATTGACTGGCTTTACCTGTTTCCATAGAAACAAGCACTCCTTGACGGCGTCCGCCAACTTGTCCAGCTGTCATTGGTTGATAACTATCAAATGAATGATTAATAATTCCATAACCACGCGTTTGGGTAAGGAATTCAGTTGTATAACCAATTAATCCTCGAGCAGGCACCATAAATTCTAAGCGAACTTGGCCATTACCGTTGTTTGTCATATTGACCATTTCACCTTTACGCTCACCTAATGATTCCATCACTGAACCTGTATATTCTTCAGGTACATCAATTTGCACACGCTCAACAGGCTCAGAGCGTACTCCATCAATTTCACGAATAATAACTTCTGGTTTTGATACTTGTAATTCAAAACCTTCACGACGCATATTTTCAATTAAAATGGACAAGTGTAATTCTCCACGCCCTGAGACAATCCAGACATCTGGTGATTCAGTTTGTTCTACACGTAAGCTTACATCCGTCTCAAGCTCAGCCATTAATCGCTCTTCTAACTTTCTGCTTGTTACCCATTTCCCTTCACGACCTGCAAATGGACTATTATTAACTAAGAACGTCATTTGTAATGTTGGTTCATCAATACGTAAAACAGGTAGAGCATCTTGGTGATCTACCGGACAAACTGTTTCACCAACGTTAATTTCTTCCATACCAGATACAGCAATTAAATCCCCGGCTTTAGCCGAAGTAATTTCAATACGCTTTAACCCTAAGAAACCAAACATTTTTGTTACACGGAACTGCTTCACAGAACCATCTAATTTCATTAAGGCTACTTGGTGGCCAACTTCAATCGTCCCGCGGAATACACGGCCAATTCCAATACGACCTAAATAATCATTATAATCAAGCATTGTTACTTGGAATTGTAATGGTTCAGAACTGTTATCAACAGGTGATGGGATTGTCTCAACAATCGTATTAAATAGTGAGTTCATATTCTCATCTTGTTGCTCTGGATTTAAGCTTGCTGTTCCGTTAATCGCTGAAGCATACACAACTGGGAAGTCTAATTGGTCTTCGTCTGCACCAAGATCAATAAATAAGTCGATAACTTCATCAACAACTTCTGTCGGTCTAGCAAAATCTCGGTCAATTTTATTGACAACAACGATTGGTGTTAATTTTTGTTCTAATGCTTTCTTTAATACAAAACGTGTTTGTGGCATACAGCCTTCATAGGCATCTACTACTAATAAAACACCGTCAACCATTTTCATAATACGTTCAACCTCACCACCAAAATCTGCGTGGCCTGGTGTATCTAAAATGTTGATACGTGTATCTCCATAGTTAATCGCTGTATTTTTGGCTAGGATTGTAATTCCGCGCTCTTTTTCAATCGCGTTAGAATCCATCGCTCTTTCTTCTACTTGTTCATTGACACGAAATGTTCCAGACTGTTTAAGTAGTTCATCTACTAAAGTCGTTTTTCCGTGGTCAACGTGGGCAATAATCGCAATATTTTTGATATCGTTACGATATTCTGTCATTCAATTCTCTCCTTAGTTCAACTTTAACTGTATAAGTATATCACAAACAAACTGAAAATAGGTAATCTGCCTTTATAATTAAAAAGGTTAATTTTTTTGTCACAACATTAGCCTTTTTCTTTTGCGAAATACAGGGTACACTAGATCATGTTCACGGAAATAGGGGGTAATTAATGTGAAGAAGGAAAACCTATTATTTTTATTGTTGGCTTCCATAACCGTTTTTTGTATTATGATTATTGGTGTAGCGATTGCTGAACGTAGTGTATTAATTGCTTGCTTCGCATTTATTGGCATTATCGTTGCCATGGGCCTTGGCTTTACGTTAAAAAAACGAGCACGGGAATCAAGCGAGATTTAACCTACTATTATTTTTATACTCATTGTTATATATGAACTCTAATCAAACGAAACGATAAAAGACTACCTAATTAGCGGATGGCTAACGGTAGTCTTTTTGTATGAAAGATACTTATGGGCAATAGTTTGTGCCGTGAAGTTAGCTCGTCATCCATCTTGCGATAAATGACCTTAGCAGGACAGTGCTCCCTGTTTTTGTTCAGGCCGACTGCTGATGGTGATCGAGTTGTAAACGTGCCAACAGTTGAACAGTCGCCACTACTTTCATCTTTGTTGGTGGCGAAGTGAATCGGGCTTCGCCATGTGGGTTTTGTATGAAAGTTACGAATGGGCAATAGTTTGTGCCGACGTGACTTGGGCTTGGCTATTAGTATTTTATTTTCTTTGGAGGGATATATTTGTCTTTTCTTCTAATGGTTTGACAACTGCACAAATGTCTTCATGCCCATATTTTTCTTTGGCTTCTGCTACTTTTTGCTCACCTAGCTTAACCATATCTAGAGGCATATTGATTTCATTAGCTAAATCTAAAGCTAACCCAATATCTTTATGTAATAAATTCAAAGAAAATCTTGCTTCGAATTTACGATCGAGTATGGCATCAACCGACCAGTCCATACTTTTTGAGAACCCAGAACTTCGTTTAATTAAGTCATAGGCAACACTTGGGTCAACGCCACTTTTCTCCGCCATAATATAACATTCTGCCAATGCTGCTTGATGGACCCCTATCAACATATTATTAAGCAATTTCACGACTGTTCCGCTGCCCACTTCACCAACTAATACAATATATTCACCATAACATTCCATGACCGCTTTTGCTTTGGAAAATGTATTTTCAGAACCACCACACATAATCGTTAAATTACCTGCGATTGCCCCCATTGGTCCTCCACTTACCGGAGCATCAATAAATTCTGAACCTTGCTGTTTCGCTAATCCCGATAAGTTTTGCACGGTATTTCTGTCAGCTGTTGAATGGTCAATAAAAACGGTTCCTTTTTTACCACCTGCCAGTAATCCATTCTCTCCCTCATAAACCGCTGTTAATGTTTGAGGAAGAGGTAAACAAGTCATCACAATATCTGCTTTTTCAGCTATTTCTTTTGGGGAAGATAGAGTCTTTGCTCCGAGTTTGACCGCTTCCTCATACTTTCCTCTACCATCCAAGACATATACGTCAAATCCATTTTTTATTAAATGCTGAACCATAGGAAATCCCATCGTTCCAAGACCTATGTAACCAACTTTTTGCATTTAAAATTCCTCCCCTAGATATAGCGATATCACTTCTTTATGTAATTGTGGTTTCGCGGTAACAACTGTACCTGACTCTAACAGTGACAATGTTTCACCTGAAAAAGAGGACGCCACACACCCAACTTCATTTAATATTACAAGAGCTGCTGCATAGTCCCAAGGAGACAATTTGACACTGATATAACTATCCAAACGATCGGCAGCAACATAAGCCATTTCGATGGCTGCTGAACCATAAGAACGAATACTTCTTACGTCACGAACGAGAGCTCTTAGAGGGTTCTGATACACATTCCTTTCTTCAACAAGCCACCTTCCATTGACGCCAATCACTGCCTCATGTAAAGGGCGTTCTTTAACTGGCAAGAGTTCATCATCATTTAAAAAAGCACCTTCCCCTTTTCTTGCATGAAACATCTCATTGGACATCACATCATAAATGATTCCAATCATGCCTACACCTTCATGGTAAACCCCAACAGAGATCGCAAAATTATATCTTTGATGCACAAAATTCATCGTTCCATCAATAGGGTCAATAATCCATACCGTACCGTCTAAAGAATTCAATTTCCCTTCCTCTGCTACTCCCTCTTCTCCTAAAAATTGATGCCCTGGAAAGGTTTCTTTGATTTTTTGATAGAAAAACTGTTCGGTTTCCTTATCTACTTGTGTGACTAAATCATCTGGGTTTGATTTTGCTTTAACTTCAATCGGATTTTCTAATGCTTTTTTTATATTTTCGCCTGCTTCAATTGTCCAAGCTTTAGCAATCTTCTCAATTTCATTCCAATGTAATGACATGTAAGACACCTCAATTTGATTTAAGCATTTATTGTTTATTATGACACACTAATTGTCAGAAAGAAAAGATTTCGGTTTTTTAAATGAAAGCCATGACTGTGATTCCTGTGTCATCCAAACCTATTTAACAATCTTAAGTTGTAAGATTATTGCCTTCTTTCATTCTCATTCAATTAGAAAAAGGATGAGTATGGTTGCTCATCCTTTTATCGGGTTGTTGTAAGTCTGATTAGCTTGCAAGCTTTTGTTTCTTTTCTTCCTCTTTTTCTTTTTTCCTAACTTCTTTAAATTTATTTGTCTCTGCGACTATAACTCCTGAAAGGAGACACAGGGCAATTAAGTTTGGTATAGCCATTAAACCATTGAAAATATCAGCAATATCCCAAACAAGTTGCACCGACTGACCGGCACCGATCATAACGATAATACAGAAGACTACTTTGTAATAAATCGTATTCCTGTCTCCAAAAATGTAACCAAAACACTTCTCACCGTAATAAGACCAACCAATAATCGTTGAATAAGCAAAGAAGATGATACCAAAAACAACGATTAAGTTACCATAACCAGGTAAGAACGATTCAAATGCTCCACCTGTAATATTAGGTGCTGCATTTCCATCACCTAAAAACTCTAAATGTAATCCACTCATGACAATGACAAGACCTGTAATCGTACAAACAATCATCGTATCAAGAAAAGTTCCTGTCATCGAAACGAGGGCTTGTCGACCTGGATAATCAGTTTTGGCAGCCGCCGCCGCAATCGGGGCAGATCCTAAACCAGCTTCATTGGAGAATACACCTCTAGCAATACCGTAACGAATCGCGGCACCAATCGCTCCACCTCCAACAGCTTCTGGATTAAAGGCAGCTTCAAAGATTACACCAAATGCAGCAGGTACCTCCGTGATATTAAGAACGATAATAATAAGACCACCGGCCATATAAAATAAAGCCATAAACGGAACAAATACTGCTGAAACTCGTCCAATTCCTTTGATTCCACCTAATAATACTAAAGCCGTTAACACCATTAAAATAAAACCAGTAATCCACGGGTTAATATTAAACGTCCCTTCAAGAGACCTTGCAACGGTGTTTGATTGTGTCATATTCCCAATCCCAAAGGATGCTAAACAGCCAAATAAAGCAAATAAGAAGGCTAACCATTTCCAACCTAAGCCTTTTTCTATGTAGTACATCGGTCCACCAGAGATTTCACCTTTATGGTTGACTGTACGATATTTTACAGCCAGGATAGCTTCTCCGTATTTTGTAGCCATCCCAAAAAATGCTGCGAGCCACATCCAAACTAAAGCCCCTACTCCACCAAGGAGAATCGCTGATGCTACCCCCGTCATATTACCAATACCGAGTGTAGCCGCCATCGCTGTCATTAAGGATTGGAAGTGTGAGATATCTCCCTTCTCCGACTTATCTTTCTTTTTACTCCTAGAGAAAGTTAATTTAAGGGCGTAAGGTAAATCACGCACTTGTAAGAAACCAAGACGAATAGTTAAGAATACACCCGTACCTACAATTAATAATAAGGTGATAGGTCCCCATACTACTGAATTAATGGCATCTACGATTGATTTAATTGTATCCATTTTCCTCTTTTCCTCCCGTCTATCATGTACTGTACTCTACTAAAATAATCGTATTGTATTCATTTTAGTTGAAACTTGTTAGAAAATCTATCAGAAAATATATAAACTTTAGTTTATTCAGAATAAATAATGTGAAAATATCCATGTTTCCTTCTGCTATGTAAGATATAAACACACAACTTTCACATCCACACCAAAAAAAGACTAACGCTGTTTGCGGAGGTCTTTTAATCACATCGTTCTTTTTTACTAGTTATTGATATCTTTTGAGTTCCTTTTGCAATCGCTTTAATTTTCTTATACATTCTAGCTTAGTGGCGTCGTCTAGGTTTGTAATTGCTTCATACAATGACATAAGTTCATAATCAATTTCCATCTTTAAAACTATTACCTGTTCCCTCTTTTTAGAAGGCTCAATTAATCCCACAATATGCTCCACCTGTAACACCTCTCACCTAGGATTTGTATGAACCTAAATTCCTTTTAAATTAGTACATTTTATTAAAGAGTTCACTAAAAGGTGCACAATAAATGACCAATTTTTTAATGCATGCTTTCTGAGTAAAAACAGATTTTATGGTAAAATTACAATATAAAAGAAAGAGGAGTGTTTGGATGAAGTTTCATGGTTTTACAGATGAAGATTTTGATGTATTTAACATTGCGGGCCTTGATGCACGGATGGAAGGAATTATTTCTACTATTAGACCAAAATTTGAAGCAATCGCTTCTGAGATAGAGCCGACTCTATCCGCCTTAACTGGTGACGAGATGTTTACACACGTTGCTCAGCATGCGAGAAGAACAGTTAACCCTCCTAACGATACATGGGTAGCTTTTGCTACTAATAAAAGAGGTTATAAAATGCTGCCTCACTTTCAAGTTGGTCTATTTGAAAGTCACTTGTTTGTTTGGTTTGCCGTCATCTATGAATGTCCCATTAAGAGAAGCTTTGCCGAACAATTATTAAAAAACGTCAACAAATGGAAAAAAGAAATTCCCAATGACTATGTTTGGTCCATCGATCATATGAAGCCTGATGTGAAAAAACATAACGAACTAAGCAAGTCAGATTTAGAATCGATGTTTACACGTTTAAAGGACGTCAAAAAGGCAGAGCTATTATGTGGCCTCAGAATAGAGCGTGATGATCCCCTACTCAAAGACGGTGCATTACTAATTAAAAAGATTGAAGAAGCATATAAAACCGTGCTACCACTTTATACGGTGGCCAAGAAAGCACCTTTTGAGTCCGTTAAATAATTTCATGTGAATAAAGCCAGTATTTATTACCTAATCGTAAATAAATACTGGCTTTACTATGTAGAGCTAAAGAGCTATCGGTAATCTGCTTATGGACGACCTTCATATAGAACCTTTAATATATCTTTACTTAATTCAATCTGTTCAGAGCGTTTATCAACAAACGCAACCATATCATTCGCTAAGTTGATTTGTAGCTCATCAATAAAATAAGTATCTTCATTAATTGGCAAAGCTAATAATTCTTCATCACCCGTTGCCTCATTTACCACCGTATATGCTTCACTTCCTTCTATATTGGCCGCTTCAAATCGATCATCTAACGGTGTTAAACCAACTGGATCAAAAAATACTTGCGCCTGCTGTTCATTAATAAAATATACATCTCCCTCATTTGCAGCCAATATGACTAAAATACGTTCATGCTGAGCTGACTCAATCGATATATGGAGTTCTTCACCTAATTTACCTAGTTCGTCTTCGATTAAAGCTCGAATGGAATCTTCTTGGTCGCGAGGAACATCTCCGAACATATAAATGGATAAAGCTTCCTCATCATTACCACCACAACCCGCTAACAGCAAAACCGTTATCACTAATGCAATCAAGTAACTATATTTCCCCAATACACGTAGCTCTCCCTTTTTTATAATTTTACGATTTCTCCATCTTCTAATTTCTTTGCTTCCTTTACAGCTAAATAACTGGAAACATTCACTTGTTGATCAAATTGAGCACAAAGTTGCTTTTCCTCACTTTTGGAAGGCACAATTTCCTTAAAGCGCTGATACTTCTTAAGAAATAAATGACGCTCGATCCCGTTTCCATATACTTGTTCAACGGCTTCATAAAATGCTACAACATCGACTACTTCATCGGTTGTCCAATCAAGAGAAATTGGCATATTCATTTCCATCACTTACACCTCCTTCACTCTCTACAATATGTAACACGTCCCGCCTTTTTATGCAAACTTTTTCTCTAAACAATAATGATATAGAATTCCATCTAAATAAAATTACTGAAAAAAACATATTTTTATCACTTATTTACTATGCAAGCTATCCTACGTTTGGTATACTCTTATTTGTTTTATACCATTATAAGGTTAAGGTAATTTATAGGTGAATGAGGTGGCGTCTTTGTCTGGACAAATGTCTACTCCATTATTTGATGGGGTTCGTAAGCATGCAGAAAAACAACCGGTACAGTTCCATATTCCTGGTCATAAGAAAGGCTCAGGGATGGATCCTGAATTCAGAAATTATATAGGAGAGAATGCTTTAGCCATAGATTTGATTAATATAGCTCCTTTAGATGATCTTCATCATCCGCACGGAATTATTAAAGAAGCACAAGAACTTGCCGCAGAAGCTTTTGGTGCTGATTATACATTCTTTTCTGTACAAGGTACAAGTGGTGCAATCATGACGATGATTATGAGTGTCTGCTCACCAGGCGATAAAATCATCGTTCCACGCAATGTTCATAAATCGATTATGTCAGCGATCATATTTTCTGGGGCTAACCCAATCTTTATTCATCCAGAAATTGATCCAAACCTAGGTATTTCCCACGGAATAACGACCGACTCCGTAGAAAAAGCATTAGAAACGCATCCAGATGCGAAGGGATTATTAGTCATAAATCCAACTTATTTCGGTATTTCTGGTAACCTACAGAAGATTGTTGAAATCGCTCATCGATACGAAGTGCCTGTTTTAGTTGATGAAGCCCATGGAGTCCATATTCATTTTCATGATGAATTACCGTTATCGGCGATGCAAGCAGGAGCTGACATGGCTGCAACAAGTGTCCATAAGCTTGGAGGTTCTATGACTCAAAGCTCTATTTTAAATGTAAAAAAAGGCATGGTCTCTCCACAAAGGGTTCAGTCAATAATTAGTATGCTCACCACGACGTCGACATCCTATTTATTATTAGCCTCTTTAGATACAGCCCGTAGAAGACTCGCAACAGAAGGTCAACAGCTTTTAACAAATACCATTCAATTAGCTGAGCAGACTCGAAAGCAACTGAATGATATACCAGGTATTTATTGTGTTGGCCGTGAAATATTAGGTGACAAAGCTACTTATGATTTCGATCCGACCAAACTTATTATCTCTGTTAAAGACCTTTCTATGACTGGTTCTGAAGTAGAGAATTTATTAAGGGAAAGATATAACATTGAGGTTGAACTCTCTGATTTATATAATATTCTTTGCATTATTTCGTTAGGTGATACGAAGACCGAAACGAAAAAACTTGTTGATGCACTAACGCAACTATCACTTGAATCACGTGATACAAGCAAACCAAAACATGAAATGAACGTATATGTACCAAGAATTCCAACCTTAGCACTTTCCCCTCGTGACGCCTTTTATGCGTCCACGGAAGTCATTTTACTATCACAATCAGTGGGAAGAATCATTGCTGAGTTCATTATGGTCTATCCTCCAGGTATTCCCATCTTAATCCCAGGAGAGATTATTACTCAAGAGAACCTCGATTATATTGAAGAGAATATAAAAGAAGGTTTACCCGTTCAAGGACCAGAAGATGAGACCTTTCAAACCATTCGTGTTATCAAAGAATTTAAAGCCATTAAATAACAAAACATAAAAAGAACTATCTTCACGTTAAAGTGAAGGTAGTTCTTTTCCATCTTCTTATTTTATTTGCTCAGGATCAACAAACTGATAACCTTTATCTCTTAAGCCAGCTACGATTTCTTCTAATGCGTCTTTCGTCCATTCCCGATCGTGCATGAGTAGATTGGCACCGTTATTTAATTCTGGCGCATTGACCATAATGTCCGCTAAACTCTCTGCATTTTGATAATCAGCTACCCAATCATACCCGTATGTCCAGTTCATTCGAGTCATTTGTTCCGTTGCGACAACCTGATTAGAGAAATCCGTATTTTCTCCAAATGGAGCACGGAAAAAGCGTGGCCTTTCACCAATAATTTCTTCAATCCGTTCGTTTAATTTGACGATTTCCTCCATTTGTTCCTCTTCAGTAATCTCACTTAAGTTCGGGTGACTCATCGTATGATTTCCTATTTCAAAACCTAATTCATGAATCTCCTTTAGTTCTTGTTCACCCTCTTCATCATTAATAAAATGACCGTTCACAAAAAATATAGCTGGTACATCGAGGTCTGCTAAAATATGTGCCATTTCAACTCCATATGTATGTGGGGCATCATCAATTGTTAACAAAACAACTTGTTCCTCTACGTCCTCACCTTCAATTGGTTCGACAGCCCAATTCGCTGTATTAATTTCATATACTTGCTCAATCTCTTCCTCTTCATTAGTCATTTCATCTTCCGGATCCGTGCCCTCTATTTCGTCATCTTGTTTAGATAAATGGGAATCCCCTTCTTCGCCTTCATCTACTTCTAATTCCACTTCCTCATCCTCCTTTTCAACTGCATCTGATTGTTCATTTTCAGTTTGGTCGGCGCATGCAATTAACAATAAAGCCATCCCCATAATCCAAAACCTTTTCATATGTCCGCTCCTTTCTCTTTTGCTAGCGACAATCACACTTTCTCTTATACTATACCCTATCAGCTATGCCCTAAATCATAACACAACTTTGTCCAACATTCGGTTCTTATTAAATACTTTACTACTATTTCTCACACTCTACCTTTAGATTTCGATTGCATTACATTTTGATTACTAGAACCAAAAAGTTGTTTGAAACGTGCTAGAATAGGAAACAAATTAGTAAATAAATTTGTTACATATAGGGTGTGAGGTGCTTGAAGAAAGTTTTATTACTATTATTTTTGTCCAGTAAGATTATTCTATTATCTGGATGCTCATTAGCTTTTCTTTATACAACGTCACCCATTGACAACGAAGAAGGAAAAAATATGACCGTTTTATTTTCCGATACAGCTAATATTATGAAAGAAGATAACTATTACGACGCTATCTTAGAGATGCAATCCAAGTTTCCAGATGAACATCAATCATTTATTATAATAGACTCGAATGAAAAAGAAATTGTCCGTCATTATGGTATCACTACTTTTCCCACCATGCTTGTTTTATATGGCGAGAGCGAACAACTTAGAATGGTAGGGCCTCAATCAAAAGAAAATATTATAACAACCCTTGAAAATGCCATACAACTTACAAGTCAAAATGAGCCAGTTAGTTAGTTTATATAAAAAAAGAGCAGCTTAGGAAGCTGCTCTTTTTTTGGTTATTTATTTTACAATATGAATAGGTGTTCCAATAGCTACTTCTGCAGCTTCCATTGTAATTTCACCTAATGAAGGGTGTGCATGGATAGTTAAAGCAATATCTTCTGCAGTCATGCCCGCTTCAATTGCTAATCCAACTTCTGCGATCATATCAGAAGCGTTAGGTCCAGCAATTTGAGCTCCAAGAACTAAACCATCTTCTTTACGAGTGATTAGTTTCATGAAACCATCAGAATCGTTAAGAGATAAGGCACGACCGTTTGCTGCAAATGGGAACTTCGCAACATTTACGTCATAGCCAGCTTCTTTAGCTTCAGCATCCGTATAACCAACAGTCGCTAACTCAGGATCTGAGAATACTACAGCTGGAATCGCTAAATAATCGACCTCTGATTTTTCACCAGCAATCGCTTCTGAAGCGATTTTACCTTCGTACGATGCTTTATGAGCTAAAGCAGGTCCTTCAACAACATCACCAATTGCATAAATATTACTTACATTTGTACGACATTGCTTGTCTACTTTGATTAAACCACGGTCTGTCATTTCAACACCAATTTGCTCAAGACCTAATTCATCCGTGTTTGGTGTACGACCAACTGTTACAAGAACATAATCAGCCTCAAATACTTCTTCCTTACCTTTAACTTCTGCTTTAACTTTAACGCCATCTTTCGTTTCTTCAACACCTTGTGCTAATGCTTCAGTGTGGAAGGAAACGCCATTTTTCTTAAGACGCTTTTCAACTAATTTAGCCATTTGTTTTTCAAAACCAGGTAGGATTTGTTTCCCACCTTCTAATACAACAACTTCAGCACCTAAATTAGAGAACGCACCCGTTAATTCGATACCGATGTAACCTCCACCGATAACGACTAACTTTTTAGGTACTTCTTTAAGAGCAAGAGCACCAGTTGAGTTAATAACTCGGTCTGTGTATTTAAATGATTTTAATTCGATTGGGCGAGAACCAGTCGCAATAATACAATTCTTGAAATTGTATGTTTGTGAGCTTTTTTCGTCCATTACTTTAACAGAGTTTTCAGAAGCAAAGTAAGCTTCACCTTGTACAAGCTCTACTTTATTCCCTTTTAATAAACCTTTAACTCCGCCCGTTAATTTATCAACAACGCTTGCTTTCCATTCTTGAACTTTCTCAAAGTTAACCGATACGTTTTCTGCAACGATACCGATATCTTCAGAATGTTTAGCATCATGATATTTATGTCCAGCGTTAATTAATGCTTTTGAAGGAATACAACCAACGTTTAAACAAACGCCTCCAACCGTACCTTTTTCTACAACTGTTACGGATTGGCCAAGTTGAGCTGCACGAATTGCTGCTACATATCCTCCAGGACCTGATCCAATGACAAGTGTGTCTATCTCTTTTGCGAAATCACCTACAACCATTTCTTACCCCTCCATTAATAATAATTGTGGATCGTTTAACAGACGTTTTACATGGTTTAATGCATTTTGTGCTGTTACGCCATCAATCAAACGGTGGTCATAGCTGATTGAAAGTGCAAGAACTGGGGCCGCTACGATTTCGCCATTTTTAACGATAGCTTTTTCTTCAATACGACCAATTCCTAAAATCGCTACTTCCGGATGATTAATAACAGGAGTGAACCATAAACCACGTGCTGAACCAACGTTAGAAATTGTGGCACTTCCGCCCTTCATTTCTGCACTGCTTAACTTAGCGTCACGTGCTTTACCAGCTAAATCGATGATTTCATCTGCTAATTGGAAAATAGACTTACGATCTGCATCTTTGATAACTGGAACAAATAATCCGTGTTCAGTGTCTGCTGCAATACCGATATTAAAGTATTTTTTGTAAACGATCTCTTCGTTTGCATCATCAATTGAAGCATTTAATACAGGGTATTTACGTAGAGCAGCAGTTAATGCTTTAACTACATATGGTAAGTACGTTAGTTTCGTACCTTGCTCTGCCGCTATTTCCTTGTATTGTTTTCTGTGAGCTACAAGAGCTGAAACTTCCACTTCATCCATATGTGTAACGTGTGGAGCCGTGTGCTTAGAATTAACCATTGCTTTAGCAATCGCCTTACGAATGCCTTTGAAAGGAACCCGCTCTTCTAATTCTCCGACTGGAATAGAAACTGGCTCAGATTTTTTCGTTTCAGCTGAAGCTGCAGGTGCTTCTGATGATGTTTCTTCAGATGCTGATCCAGTGTCGCCACTTAAGAATTTCTCAATATCTTCTTTTACTACGCGACCATTTTTACCAGAACCTGAAACTTCTTTAATGTTGACACCTTTTTCACGAGCATACTTACGTACTGATGGCATCGCAATAATACGTGAGCCGTCATCTTCTGAAGCTGATTCTTCTTGAGAGCTTTGAGTTGCTTCTTGCTTCTCTTCCTTTGGCTCTTCCGTTTTCTCTTCTTCAGCTGGCACTTCTTCTTCCTCATAACCTTCAGCATCAATAGTTAAAAGAACATCTCCTACGATACTTACTGTTCCTTCATCCACCTTTAACTCAAGAACCTTTCCATCTACCGGAGAAGGAATTTCAACAACAGCCTTATCATTTTGCACTTCTAGAAGAATATCATCTTCTTTTACTTCATCACCAGCTTTGACGAACCACTTTACGATTTCACCTTCATGGATACCTTCACCAATATCCGGCAACTTAAATTTATATGCCACAATGAGTGCCTCCCTTATCATACATTATAATTTGGTGCAGAGGAAAGCAAAAATCGACTTTCCTCTGCAAAAAGATCAGTTTATTAGAAATTTACAACTTTATTAACTGCTTCAACGATATCTTTGTGATCTGGCAACCAAGCATCTTCCATTGCAGCGAATGGATACACAGTATCTGGTGCCGTAACACGTAATACAGGCGCTTCAAGACTTAAAATAGCACGCTCTGTGATTTCAGCTACAACATTGGCTGCAATCCCAGCTTGCTTTTGAGCTTCTTGAACAACAATTGCACGATTTGTCTTTTCAACAGACGCGATGATCGTATCAATATCTAATGGACTCACCGTCATTAAATCAATAACTTCAACATCTACACCATCTTTTTCTAACTCTTCTGCTGCTTTTAATGAAGCATGTACCATCGCACCATAAGTAACAATCGTAACATCTTTACCTTCGCGTTTAATATCGGCTTTTCCTAATTCAATTGTATACTCTTCCTCAGGAACTTCCGCACGGAAAGAACGGTATAATTTCATGTGCTCAAGGAAAACAACTGGATCGTTATCACGAATCGCAGAAATTAATAGACCTTTTGCATCGTATGGAGTTGATGGAATAACAACCTTTAACCCTGGAGTTTGAGCCATTAATCCTTCTAAGCTATCTGCGTGCATTTCAGGTGTTTTTACGCCACCACCAAATGGTGAACGGATCGTAATTGGCGTAGTTTGTGAACCACCTGAACGGTAGCGCCAGCGGCTCATTTGACCTGCTACAGAATCCATTACTTCAAATAAGAATCCGAAGAATTGAATTTCCATAACTGGACGGAAGCCTGTAATTCCAAGTCCGATCGCAAGACCACCGATACCAGACTCAGCTAAAGGTGTATCAAATACACGGTCTTCACCAAATTCTTTTTGTAAACCTTCAGTCGCACGGAATACACCACCGTTTTGACCAACATCTTCACCAAAGATTAATACATCTTCATTTGTCTTAAGCTCATTACGCATTGCATCCGTAATCGCTTGAATCATTGTCATTTGCGCCATTGGTTATTTCGACTCCTTTGCTGTGTATTCTTCCATTTGCTCACGAAGATTCACTGGAAGTTCTTCAAACATAACTCCGATAATATCAGTAACTTTTTGTTTAGGAGCATTATCAGCTTCTTTAATCGCAGCTTTAATATCTTCTTTCGCTTTTTCTACAACTTCGTTCTCTTGCTCTTCACTCCATAATTTCTTTCCTTCAAGGAACTTACGGAAACGGATTAGTGGATCTTTTTTCGTCCACTCGTCATCTAAATCAGATGTACGGTAACGTGTTGGATCATCACCAGCCATTGTATGTGGACCATAACGATATGTCATTGTCTCAATTAATGTAGGGCCTTCACCATTTAATGCACGATCACGAGCTTGTTTAGTTACAGCGTAAACAGCTAATACGTCCATACCATCAACTTGAATACCTTCAATACCAGCAGCTGTTGCTTTTTGAGCAATTGTTTTAGCAGCAGATTGCTTTTCAACTGGAACAGAAATAGCAAAGCGGTTATTTTGAACGATAAAGATCGCAGGTACGTTATAAGCACCAGCAAAGTTCATTCCTTCATAGAAATCACCTTGTGATGAACCACCGTCACCCGTATAAGTAATAGCTACATTGTTTTTAGCCTTACGTTTTAATCCTAACGCCACACCAGCCGTTTGGATAATTTGAGCACCAATAATAATTTGAGGGACAACAATGTTTAATCCTTCTGGGAATTGTCCTCCACCCATATGTCCACGTGACCATAAGAATGCTTGATGTAGCGGTAAACCATGAAATACGATTTGTGGAATATCACGGTATCCTGGTAAGATCCAGTCTTCTTTATCTAAAGCGAATTGTGAACCTAACATCGAAGCTTCTTGACCTGCTACAGGTGCATAGAAACCTAAACGACCTTGACGGTTTAATGAAATGGCACGTTGATCCCAAATACGTGTATATACCATTCTTTTCATTAATTCTTGCAATTGTTCATCACTTAATTCAGGCATAGCTGCTTCATTAACAACCTCGCCCTCTTCATTCAAAATTTGAAAAGTCTCAAATTTTTCTTCTACAGACTCTAAAGTTCTTGTAGTCATTACTTTCACCTACCCTTTCTTTTTCGGAAAATATTCATCACTTTTCTGTTCTATGTCTTGTATGCTTGTCATTGTAACCATAGTCAGAAATCACCTTTAGGATAACCTAATGTAAGCCTAAACATTACTTCATAATAAAGAATGTTAAAAATATCCTTCTTAACACTCTTATAAACTGTATTAGTAAACACACAGAAAAAGTAATACAATACACCTTATGAAAAATAGTCTACATCAACTGATCGAAATCCGTCAATCCTTTTGTTTTATCTAGCATTTACAAAATATAACTACTGTAACTTTTACAAGACATTTTTAGACCTGTGTTATAGATCACCCAAACCTAAAATGAAACAGAAAGTTATACAAGCTTTCAAAAGCTCCTGGATTTACACATACTCATTCATATTCCTTTTACTATGTAATTTAAAACTTAATTTTGTTAGACCTCCATTAATTACCACAACAAAAAAGAAGAATCTTATATGAAGATCCTTCTTTATTCTAATTTGATTGATGATTTATTCATTTTCTTCTGCTAATTCCCACGATAAATTAGATTCGGAATAGTAGCTTTGTTTGTCATTATTATATTGGGCTGTGTATTCATTAAATATATCTCTGGCTTCATTAATGACTTGATAAGAAGCATTCACATCCTCAATAAGCTGTTGTAATTCGACAAGGTCAAACTCTTCTTCTTGTTGCAGCAGCTCAAATAAAGCACGATCTAGCTCTAATGAATCCACGTAAGCATTATGTAAGTCTTGATAGCTGTTATACCTAGCATGCATATTTTCAACTAACCCTTGAAAAGGTGGCAATCCTTCATCATCTTTTATTTCACTTTCTAATTCTTCGACTTTTAGAAACTCCTGATAGCCCGCTTCAATACTTTCCTTCTCTACAGCAACTGCTTCTTCCCTTGTTTCAATCGATGCAAGTGCCTCTTCCGTTAGCGATAGAATCTTTTCAAACTCTTCCATACTTAAATCGATAACTTCATCATATAGTTCTTGTTCGTTTTCTTCAGCCTGACTAATTAATTCTTGCTGCTCAGTAAATGGTGCTTCTAATTCCACTGCTTTCTCTAAGTGTTCAAAAACCTTATCTGCAACATCGTTACCACATCCAGTTAGTAAGAATAATGTCATCACGATTAGTAAGTATGACCTACCCTTTTTTCCAAGCACGTAAGTTCCCCCTATTCTAAGTACAAAAATCATTCCTATTAAAAACAGTAAAGGAAAGGATAAAAAATCGCAACATAAAACCATCTACTTTTATATATGAAAAGACAAAACTAGATATGCGCTTGTCCACATATTCACTAAACAAATAACTATTTTTTTTTGAAAAAATGGGCATACATCCAATCGCCATCGAGACAAATGCATATTGTAACTAGTGAGTCGCACCAAGTGTGATGTACCTAAAAGGAGGAATTCAAATGTACGGATACGGTTCAGATTGTTGTAGCGATCCTTGTGGTTACGGTTATGGAGCACCTGTTGCAGGTTATGGCGGTGGCTATGGTGGAGGCGGTAGAGGCTTTGCTTTAATCGTTGTATTATTTATTTTATTAGTTATCGTTGGGGCAGCTTGCTTTAACGGTGGTCCGGGACCTGATTGCAAAAAATAAGTGATGAACATCGGGAGCTAACAAAGGCTTTTTAAGTAACTTTTGTTAGCTTCTTTCCTTTGTTAGTTGGTTTTGATTATTTTTCAACTTGCCATTTACCTATTATGTTCGATAAAGTATAAAAGAAACTGTTAGTTGCTCATAAAAGGAGAGGTACATATGATCACAATGAAAGATATTATCCGTGAAGGCCATCCTGTTTTACGTCAAGTTGCAAAAGAAGTTCAACTTCCTGCATCAATTGAGGACAAAGAAACATTAACCAATATGCTGCAATTTGTCATAAATAGCCAAGACCCCGAAATCGCAGAAAAACACCAACTAAGACCTGGTGTTGGCATTGCCGCTCCCCAAATTGGTATTTCTAAAAGAATGTTTGCCGTTCATGCCTACGATGAAAATGATACCTTATATAGCTATGGTCTATTCAACCCTAAGGTTATTAGTCATTCTGTAGAGGAAAATCATCTTGATGGTGGCGAAGGCTGCTTATCTGTCGATCGCGAAGTCCAAGGGATTGTTCCAAGACACGCTCGAATTACCGTAAAAGGTACAACTATTGAAGGTGAAGAAGTAAAATTAAAGTTGAAAGGGTATATCGCCATCGTATTCCAACATGAACTAGACCATTTAGATGGCATTATGTTTTACGACCGCATCGAAGGTTTCCAAGATCCACTGAAAAAAACACTTTAACAAATAAAAGAGCTAACTTACGTCATCCGTCAAGTTAGCTCTTTTTCAATTCATTTCTATTTTCCACACATTGCCAATCAACAAACACTTCCACTTACACATACTATAAAAAACAAACGAAAACCAAGTATGCTCATTGTTCACGCACTAACAGGGAGCAATGTCCTAATTTAGGTCACCGAACGCAAAGGGATGACCAGCTAACTTCAAAGAGCATCCCTAAGTATTTTCATACAAAACTTTCCTGAAGACTTACCGCAGCAACTCATCAACAATCACGAAAGTGGCGTTTGAATTTAACTAATGGCTTTTTGTTCAACTTGGTTTTGATCTTATTCATTTTAATAATTTTTTGTAAGAATGATTTTGAACTAGAGAGTTAGCAATAATCCAGCGGACGAAAATATGCGGAGACTCCCGTGGGAAATAGTGGCGGGCTGAGATCCAATGGTGGTAGCCAGTAAGCTCAACACCACCCCGCAGGACGCGGAGCATAATTTTCGGTAGCGGCAAGTAGAACACCGCATTCCAGCGTTAGCAACTTTCATAAAAAAGGAGTGAATTCATATGCTAAAGAAGCTAAGAAAAAAACTTTTGGAAGGCTGCAAAAACCTGCTACCTAAAAAAAGATTAATGGAAGTATAGAAACTGTAAAACTGATTAAACTAAACAATTAGTCATCTAAAAAAGTGAAAAATACTGCCATATTATAAGGCAAATACCCCATTTTCAAACGAATAAAAGAAAAAACATGAAAAAGATGGTTATTTGCTTTATAATGAATTTATCATTATCGTTTAAGGAGAGGTATTTTTTATGTTATTTAAAGTGTTTTATCAAAAAAATGCAAGACAAGTTCCTGTTCGTGAACTTACGGATTCAATATATGTGGAAGCTGAGAGTATCTCAGAAGTAAGAAGTAAATTAGCTGACCGCAATTATAATATCGAATTTATTACATCTATCTCTGGTGCGCACCTCGAATATGAACAATCTCGAGAAGACTTTAAGGTGGAATCTATTTAATGAAACAAGTAAAAAACAATCAAACAGCCGTATTTGCTCTTGGTGGACTTGGTGAAATCGGAAAAAATATGTACGCTGTTCAGTTTCAGGATGAAATTATTATAATTGACGCCGGAATTATGTTTCCAGAGGACGAGCTTCTAGGTATTGATTATGTAATCCCTGATTTTACGTATCTAAGTAAAAATATCGATAAGATAAAAGGTTTATTTATCACACATGGTCACGAAGACCATATTGGTGGAATCCCTTATTTCCTAAGAGAAATTAATGTACCTATTTATGGTGGTAAACTTGCCCTAGGTTTGCTAAAAGGAAAACTTGAAGAACACGGTCTATTAAGAAAAGCACAATTTAATGAGATTCATGAAGATCAAGTCATTAAATTTACAAAGACTTCTGTTTCTTTTTTCAGAACAACACATAGTATTCCAGATTCTTACGGTATTGTCGTAAAGACACCTCCAGGAAATGTCGTACATACAGGGGATTTCAAATTTGATTTCACACCGGTTGGAGAGCCTGCAAACTTAACAAAAATGGCAAAAATCGGCGAAGAAGGTGTACTCTGCTTATTATCAGATAGTACAAATAGTGAAATTCCTGAATTTACGATGTCAGAACGTAAGGTTGGAGAAAGTATTGATGCGATTTTTAGAAAAGTGGACGGAAGAATTATTTTCGCTACATTTGCATCTAATATTCATCGCTTACAACAAGTAGTAGAAGCAGCAGTTATCCACGGGCGTAAAGTAGCTGTTTTTGGTAGAAGTATGGAATCAGCGTTAACCATTGGTCAAGAACTTGGTTATATAAAAGCACCTAAAGAAACATTTATTGAACCAAATCAATTAAACAAATTACCTGATAACCAAGTAACGATTCTTTGTACTGGTAGCCAAGGTGAGCCTATGGCTGCACTGTCAAGAATTGCTTATGGTACACACCGTCAGATTCAGATTATTCCTGGCGATACAGTTGTTTTTTCTTCTTCACCTATCCCTGGTAATACAGTAAGTGTCGGAAAAACAATTAACCAATTATATCGTGCCGGTGCTAATGTCATTCACGGTCCACTGAACGATATTCATACTTCTGGACATGGTGGACAAGAAGAACAAAAGCTTATGTTACGTTTAATGAAACCACAATATTTCTTACCTATTCACGGCGAATATCGTATGTTAAAAATGCATATCAAACATGCAATGGATTGTGGTGTTCCAGAAGAAAATTGTTTCATTATGGATAATGGTGATGTGTTAGCCCTTCATCCAGATGAAGCAGGCGTAGTAGGTAAAATCCCTTCCGGTTCCGTATATGTAGATGGAAATGGTATTGGAGATATTGGTAATATTGTCCTTCGCGATCGCCGTATTCTATCGGAGGAAGGCTTAGTCGTTGTTGTGGTGAGCCTTGATATGAAGGAATTTAAAGTGACTGCTGGTCCTGACATTATATCTAGAGGTTTTGTTTATATGCGTGAATCGAGCGATCTGATTCACGAAGCACAAAAATTGCTCGCTAAGCATTTAGATGATGTGATGGAAAAGAAAACGTCACAGTGGTCAGAAATTAAGAATGAGATCTCTGATTTATTAGGTCCATTTTTATATGAGAAAACAAAACGTAAACCGATGATTTTACCAATTATTATGGAAGTATAAACAATATTAATTTGAGAAGTCGTAAGCATATAAATGTTTGCGGCTTTTTTATATAAAAGTTAGTGCGAACATGTAACGTTGCTCATCGCTACCGAAAATTATGCTCCGCTGGGTTACTACTAATTCTTAAGTTCAAAAAAAACAATCCAACACTATTCTTTTAAAATGAAAATGAACAAAACCAAACTGAATGAATGAAAAGCCAACAGTTTGAACAGTCGCCACTACTTTCATCTTTGTTGGTGGTGAAGTGTTTCTCGTATACTCGGGCTCGCTCTCTGTTTACCAACTCTCAACCCTATGTTTCATCACCTCCTCCTCGAAACTAAGTGAGTCAGTACTTGCAAAATCTCATAACCCAGCGATTCAAGCTTCCACTCTGAATGTCCTCTCTTTTCCCCACTACAACAACTTTTTCAAAACCATACAGTTCGTTTGCTTCCTATACTAATTAATTATCTGAATCTCGCTATTGAAATTTTCTGACATATCATATAAAATGAACACGCGTACATTTATATAAATTCGGAGGTGATTTGAATCGCAACAAGGAAAGATGTAGCAAAGTTAGCAGGTGTTTCTGAAGCAACCGTCTCACGAGTGTTTAATAATATCCTACCGCTAAAACAAGAAACCAAAGAAAAAGTCCTTCAAGCTGCTAAGCAATTACATTATTACCCTAACACCTTAGCTCAAAACTTAGCTACCAGTAAAAGCCATACAATTGGAGTTATTGTCCCTTACCTACCTAAAGTACGGCATTTGCTTTCAACCTATTATTTCTCAGAGATTATTAGTGGCATTGGTGACCAATTAGCTTCTGCCAACTATGGATTACAATTAATCTTTCAACCTCAAGATCAGTTTAGAAATTACACACAATTTTTTTCCTCAAAAAAAATAGATGGATGCATTATTTTAGGCTCCCATGATGTTGACGGTGAAAAGTTTGCTATAGAGGAATTGCACCGGCTCGACTTACCATACTGTCTTATCAACCAGACATTTCAAACGAGTCACTTTCATTACATCGATGCCAAACACCAAGAAGGCAGTTATCAAGCTGTATCACACTTATTAGAACAAGGATTTGAACGAATCATTTTCTTAAATGGTCCTAAAACCTATTCCAATAGTTTAGACCGTCTTGTTGGTTATCAAGATGCCTTACATTCAAGAGATTTAAAAATGAATGAACATTCATTATTTTATGGGAACTACAGCCGTAAAAGTGGGGTTGAAAAAGCAAAGGAGATTGCTCCTATAATCAAAGAGTTTGATGCTATCTTTGCAGCGAATGACCGTATGGCTGTCGGGCTTATTCAAGGTCTTTATGATCAAGGCATCTATGTAGGAAAGGATTACGCTATCGTTGGTTATGATGATTCAGATATCGCAAGCATCATCCATCCCACCTTAACTTCCGTTCGTGTTCCTTTCTTTAAAATGGGTGAACTGGCCGCTGAGCATGTCTTAAATAAAGTAAACAGCAAAGTAACTGAAACGATGCAGCTTAAATTGCCGGTAGAACTTATTGTAAGGGCTTCCAGCAATAATCAGATTGAAAGGAGTTTTAAATGATGAAAGAGATTAATATTGGAATGGTTGGTTACAAATTCATGGGGAAAGCACATAGCCATGCCTATAAGGATTTACCTTTATTCTTTCCCGATCATATTCGTCCAATTATGAAAGTAATTGCAGGACGTAACCATGAGGCCGTATCTCAAGCTGCTAATCAATATCAATGGGAATCTTATACGACAAACTGGCAAGATTTAATTGATAATGATGACATTGACCTCATTGATATTAATGCACCAAGCGATGTACATAAAGACATCGCCATTGAAGCTGCAAAAGCCGGTAAACATATTTACTGTGAAAAGCCGTTGGCACTTACTTTAGCAGATTCTAGAGAAATGCTCGAGGCAGCCGAACAAGCCGGTATTAAGCATATGGTTGGTTATAATTATCGTTTTGCTCCTGCTGTGATGCTTGCCAAAAAGTTAATAGACGAAGGTCGTTTAGGAAAAATCTATCACTTCAGAGCATGGTTTCTACAAGATTGGATTATCGATCCTAACTTCCCGCTCGTTTGGCGCTTACAAAAAGATGTTGCTGGCTCAGGTGCTCTCGGTGACCTTGGTGCACATTTAATCGATTTAGCCCATTACCTTGTTGGAGATATCAGTGAGGTAATCGGAATGAGTGATACTTTTATAAAAGAGCGTCCCTTGCCTACTGATATGGCAGGATTAACAGCAACAGCTCAGTCTGGAATGGAAACAGGACCTGTTACCGTCGATGATGCAACACTGTTTTTAGCGAAGTTTACTAATGGTACACTCGGAAGCTTTGAGGCTACCCGATTTGCAACGGGACACCGAAGCACCAACTCCTTTGAGATTAACGGAAGTAAAGGAAGTGTCATTTTTGACTTTGAAAGAATGAACGAGTTACAAGTCTACTTTGTTGATGATAGTAAAGATGTACAGGGATATAGAAGGGTATATGTGACAGATGAACCACACGCTTTTTCAAGTCACTGGTGGCCAACCGGACACCCAATTGGTTATGAACATACATTTATTCATGCCTTTGTTGAATTTATGAAAGCCATTCGTGAAAACCGATTACCTAACCCAAATTTTTATGATGGCGTGAAAAGTCAACAAGTATTAGAAGCTGTGGAGAAATCGATCTCACAAAAATCATGGGTGCAGGTTTCCACACTCTAAAAATAATAATATATATAGGAGAGGAAGGTTTTATGAAGAAAAAAGCATTAATCGTTTGGGGTGGCTGGGATGGGCATGAACCAGAACAAGTTGCCAATATTTTTAATGATATATTAATAGAAGAAGGATTTGAGGTTGAGGTTTCAAATTCTCTTGAATCCTATGCCGATCCCGAAAAGTTGCAATCACTGGATTTGATTGTCCCTCATTGGACGATGGGAGAGATTGAGAAAAAGTATGTACAAAATATATCAGCGGCCGTAATCAGTGGTGTTGGTTTGGCTGGTTGTCACGGAGGCATGTGTGACTCTTTTCGAAATAATGTAGATTGGCAGTTTATGACGGGGGGTAACTGGGTAGCTCACCCCGGTAATGATGGTGTGGAATATACAGTCGAAATCAAGCATTCTTCTAGCCCGTTGTTAGATGGCCTCTCTGATTTCAAAGTAAAAAGTGAACAATATTATTTACATGTCGATCCTGCAAATGAAATTTTGGCAACGACACGTTTTCCAGTCATTGAAGGACCACATACAAAAAATACAGCCGTTGATATGCCTGTAGTATGGACAAAGCGTTGGGGTGTGGGGCGTGTCTTTTATAACTCTTTAGGACATGTTTCCAATATTATCGCTATGCCTGAGGTATCTACGATTATGCGGAGAGGTTTTCTTTGGGCAGCAGAAGGTAAAAAGTTATATTCGGTCAAAGATGAAGGAACCAAGCCAATATATACAGGTATGGGAGACAGTCAATAACCCAGGAGGTAACTATGGAAAAAATGAAAGTAGGCTTAATTGGTTGTGGCAATATAAGTTCTATATACTTTGAGAATTGCACGACATTTGAGCATTTTGAACTTGTAGGCTGTGCAGATTTAGATTTTAAACGGACAAAAGCACAAGCTGAACGATTCAATGTAAAAGCCTATACGATAGAAGAAATACTTGAAGATAAAGAAATTGAAGTGATCGTAAATCTTACGATTCCAAAAGCCCATGCACAAGTATGTATGCAAGTATTGCAAGCCAATAAGCATGTTTTCACCGAAAAACCACTTACAGTAACTCGTGAAGAAGGTATTCAATTAATAAAGCTAGCTGAAGAGAAGAACTTACGGATAGGAAGTGCCCCTGACACTTTTTTAGGTGGAGGTATTCAGACGGCTATTCACCTGATCAATCAAAATGAAATCGGAACTCCAATAGGTGTAACAGCCAGTATGATGAGTCGTGGACATGAGCATTGGCATCCGAACCCTGATTTCTATTATGAGAACGGTGGCGGTCCGATGTTTGATATGGGGCCCTATTATTTAACGGCACTCGTTTCCATGTTAGGACCAATAAAAAGAATTGCTTCATCTGCTAGAATCAGTTTTCCCAAACGCACCATTACTGCTGGTCAAAACCCAAGAACACTTACCGTTCACACACCAACACATATATCCGGTATTATTGATTTCGAATCTGGTGTAATGGGTAACATGACAACAAGCTTTGATATTTTTGGTGGTTCTACGCTCCCAAAAATCGAGGTGTATGGTGAAAAAGGGACAATGCTCGTACCAGACCCTAATACCTTTGATGGACCTGTTTTAATAAGAAAACGGGATGATCATCAGTTTAATCAAGTGCCTTTAACCCATAGATATACGAAAAATAGTCGTGGGATTGGTTTAGCGGATATGATTGAAGCCATTCAACAAAAACGCAACCATCGAGCCAATGAAACATTAGCTTATCATGTTCTCGATGCAATGCATGGATTTCTAGATGCTTCAAGAGAAGGAGCCTACTATCATCTAAATAGTACATGCGAAAAACCAGAGGCCTTTCCGTTACACTATCAATTTCCGACCAAAAAGGAAAAGATGCTCTAACCTTATAAACCCAAAACAAAAAAGTTCCCGAAAAAAACCGGTGATTTTTATCAATCATCGGTTTTTCCGTTATTGTAGCCTTCTTTTTTCGACACTCATTCTTCATACTCCTCAGTGACCCTGCTCCACATTAAACTCTATGATATTCCTATCTGGATCCATACAAAAAATCTGTGCAAAGCCACTCATACTCAACGGCTTTTCTACGACCTCTATTCCTTTACTTTTTAATTCGTATAACGTCTTGTCATAACTTTTCACACGAATAGCAAAATGCCCTTCATTCGAATCGATTGTACCTGTCCGTAATGTCTCAGATTTTGGCTGCACAATTAAATGAAGCTGTTGTTCCCCCACTTGATACCATGCTCCTGGAAAAGAAAAATTAGGTCGTTTTATTTCAGGAAACCCTAACAACTTCCCGTAAAAATATTTAGCCTGTTCGATATCTGTAACTGCCAAACTCACATGATGAATCGACAAGGATTCGATCAATGTACTCACCTCTTTTAATTCTCAATCATAATCACTGAATATCAGTTTCTAGTTCATGCTCGACTTGTGGGTTGGATAGACATTTACTCTTTCTCCGCTCCTAATACAATTCCTTTTACAAAATACTTTTGAATAAACGGATAGACGAGTAACATCGGTAAAGCAGCGATAAAAATCTGAGCAGATTGAACAGTTCTTTGCGATAAATTTCGTAACGTCTCTGCGTCTGTGATTTGACTAAAATCTTGTTGCACGATAATCGTCTGTAAAAATGTTTGCAACGGATAATTCCTAGCATCATTATTATAAATCATTCCATCAAACCAAGAATTCCAATGAAAAACCATCGTAAAAAGTGAAACGGTAGCAATCGCAGGTATCGCAATGGGTAAATATATTTTTATGAAAATTTGAATATGGTTAGCACCATCAATTAATGCTGATTCCTCTAAAGATTTGGGTACCGATGTTCTAAAAAAGTTTAATAGTAATATTAAATTAAAAGCATTAATAGCGGTTGGTAAAACTAACGCCCAAATCGTATTTGTTAAACCTAAGCCTGTCACAACCATGTAGGTTGGTACTAATCCACCATTAAACAACATCGTCAAAATAAAAAACCAGACATATAATTTTCGACCTTTAAACTCATGATCGTATTTAGATAAAGAATAAGCGGCACATAATAAGGCAACCATAGATATGACTGTACCTAAAATAACTCGAACGAGAGAAATGATAAACGAGCGGATAAAGTTCTCATTAGCAATCGTCCGTTCATAAGCATCTAATGTAAAATCAACTGGCCAAAAAGATACGATATTAGCCGCAGCAGCCCCACTCCCACTTAATGATACGGCAAAAATATGGATAAGTGGAAGTATGCATAGTACAGCCAAGATAATTAAAAAGCTATAATTAAAAATCGTAAAAATTGTATAGCTTTTCGTTTTATACATACGCATAGGTTATCCCTCCTAAAAAATTCTCCAATTAGCATATTTGTAGGCCAAACGATAACCGATAATAATTAGAAATAGGCTAATCACTGATTTAAACAAACCTACAGCTGTACCATAACTAAAGTCTCCACTGACTAACGAAACACGATAAACATAAGTATCAATAATATCACCTGTTTGATACACAAGTGGATTGTATAGGTTAAAAATTTGATCAAATCCGGCATTTAGTACGTTTCCTAAAGATAACGTTCCAACAACAATAATGATTGGTAACATCGCCGGTAATGTAATATAAAGAGTCTGTTTCCAACGATTTGCCCCATCCACTACCGCGGCTTCGTATAAACTAGGATTAACCGCCGTAATAGCAGCTAAAAATACTATCGTATTAAAACCAGTTTCCTTCCACAAATCACTGATTATCACCGTTGTTCGGAACCAATCATTACTTCCTAAGAAAAAGATCGGATCAACACCAAACCACGCTAGACCTTGATTAACAAGTCCCCCATCGGGTGAAAGTAAATCTAGCAAAATTCCACCTAAAATAACCCAGGAGAGAAAATAAGGTAAATAAATAATCGTTTGAACTGTTCTCTTGACGACTATTTTGTACATTTCATTTAAAAGTAACGCAACCGTAATCGGTACAATGAGACCAAAAATCATTTTTAATAAAGAAATGATTAACGTATTCCAAATGACTTGTCTCGCATAATCGTATTCCAACATCGTTCGGAAGTGTTCAAAACCGACCCATTGGGAATCAAAAAAACCTAACCAAGGCTTATAATCCTGAAACGCCATGATAATGCCAAACATGGGACCATATTGAAATATAAGTCCAAGAATCAGGGCTGGAATTAATAAAACATGTAATTGCCATGTTCGTTTAAAGTTCCATTTCTGCTTTTTCTTTTGATTTTTTTTATGTAATTCTTTCTTAACAACTGATTGGCTCTGCACATAATCTCCTCCTTGTACCAAAAGAAGTATTAACCTAATAAAAATGGTGTGAACAATTCCAATTTCTTTAAAATCGTTCACACCATGAACAGACTACCTATTAATCACGTACAGAATCATACCATTCATTGACCTCTATCGTGATTTGATCACCACCTGCACGTTTCCATTCATCTACAAAATCATCAAAAGCCTCTAACGGTTTATTGCCTAAGATAATATCGGCAAATAACTCGTCTTCCATTCTTTCTAGATGCTCCGTTCTACTCACCATCGTTTCCGTAGGTGGTCCTGTAAATTCCTGAACAATACGTATATCATTTTGTTTATTTACAATCGCAGCAGCTTCAATATAATCCGGATCTCTACCTGCTAACCCCGCTTCATACCCGTTAGTAGGCTCTCTACCTGTGTCATGAAACTCTTCTAAGAGACTATACATTTCAAACGGAATCGTAGGAACATTCGTTGGTAAAAAATATCTACCTGGATCGACATGTTTTTCTCCTGTAATTTCTTCAAATTCATCGATATTATATACGGGATCACCATTTTGCAAAACATAGTCATACCCTTCAAATAACCCATATTCAAAGTAATCGGATTCTCCAAGTGTGTAACCGATAATGGCATCCCAATATTCAAAAAACTTATCGAGATGCTCGAATTCACTATTAAATAAAAACGAGCCCACAATGAGGCCTTCCCCTCTTCTACCAGCTTGCCCATTTGGTCCCGTTACATGTTCAAATGGTTTTACCACTGCATCTGGAACAACTTGAGCAATTTCCCCAATAGGATAACCATGTGCCCATGGTGGAGCCGCCATTATACCAGACCTTCCCGAGATAAAACTTTCCTGTGCATCACCTGCACTTAAGATTGCAAAATCTGTTGCTAGATAACCATTTCCATACCATTCTCTTAATTTGGCTAAGCCTTCTTTTATGCTGGGTTGAATGGAACCGTAAACTAAGGAACCATCTGTAGCTTGGCTCCAAGCACCAGGCACATAATCGCCATAAGCTCCAAAAACCCAACTCGCATCTGCAATATTACCGCCTCTAAACCCATTATCCCCCGCTGCCAAAGTAAGTCCGATCGTATCATTCCTACCCGAATTATTTGGATCTTCATTCACAAATACTTCCATCACTTCTTCTAATTCTTCTATCGTTTGCGGTGCTTCTAGATTAAATTGATCCAACCAATCCTGTCTTAACCAAAGTAATGTATCCGAGCCATTTCCACCAGAATACCTTGGGATACCATATCTATCACCATCGTTTGTTGAAGGATAGAAAGCTTCTGGAAATCTTTCAAATAATTCTTTAAGTCTCGGTGTTGCATGCTGCTCAATCGCTTGATCAATTGTCATGACTTGTCCTGATTCAAGTAAATCGGCCTTTATATTATTGTTTGACACTAAAAATACATCAGGTAACTTCTCTCTTGAAGACATCATTAAGCGCAATTGGGTATTAAATTGTTCATCATTAGGCTGCGTCCATTCTGTTACAAATTGAATACCTAATTCCTCTTCTGCCCATCTTGTAACGACATTATCATGCACATTTTCTCCATCTTTAAATACCGTGCCATCATCTAACACACGTGCTGTTGTAATTGTGACCGTACCATTTTCATCAACAGAATCTTGTCCTGATTCAGTATCAGAGCATGCCATTAATAATATACTTAAAGTTAAAGCCAACAAAAGAAGATAACTTCTACCCATTACATTTCCCCCTCAAAGATTTCTTCTACCAATCAATCAGTTAGAGCTCCAAAGAAAGCGTTATCATTTTTGCAAAAAATACGTCGATTCCTCCTCCTTACTATAAAAGATGATAAGGCTATTCTTTCATATCATGATATTTCATTAAAAAAGCAACTTGCATGGTAGTATACCACTCAAGCTGCTTTTATTTTAACAATGCAAATTTTCTGAATCCATGTACATTCCAATATGATTAATTACCCAAATCTCTCTTATCTGTTCCCCTTTTGTATGAACGTGTACCTAGAGGTGATGGGTTGTGCCTTGAAGTTAATTGGTCATCCATCTTGCGATAGATGACTTAATGAGACATTGCTCCCTTTTTGTGTGCGTGCTCTTCCTAGTGGTAATGGAGTTGTATGAAGTGAGTCCGGCTTCGCCACGTGGGTTTCGTATGAACATTTCACATTTGATAAGCGATATTGACTTGGTGTAATGCCTGACCATCTCTTGAACTGCCTACTAAAATGAGCACTGTCATGGTAGCCGAGGATATAGGCAATTTGTTCAACTGTATAAGTAGAATCAATTAATAATGCTTTAGCCTCTGATAATTTCATATAAGACAAGTATTGACGCGGTGACATCTGATATACTTTTTTAAAAAGCTTATGGCAATAGGAATTACTAATATTTAGTTCCTTCGCAATTTCTTTTATTCCTGTCTTATCTTTATTATCCGAGCGATGAACTTCAGTCCGTTTAACCAGCTTCTCAATTTTCTCTGCAATTTGGTAGGCGACCTGTCTATATTTTTCTTTCTCTGGCTGTATGTCTTTTTCGTAGTTTAGCCCTTTAATTAGCGCACCTAATAACTCAAACAACTGTGTGTGTATATGAATATAATGAGTTAAGCTCATATGATGTTCTTTACAAAATTGAACCATACGTTTTATATAAGGGCTGATGAACATACTCAACTTTGATTCCGCAGAAAAGAAAACATCATCCGATTCATGCAAATAAGGAAGGAATAACTTATCATCCATATCAAAATGCAAACAAAAATAAGTAAAACCATTCTCTTTACCACATTGACTTGAGTGACTATCTCCTGGTCGTACAAAGACCATGTCACCGGCAAACAGATGATATGTGTTACCTTTTACTTGAAAGACTTGATGACCTTCCAGTAGGAAGTTAATTTCATACTTAGAGTGCTCATGCCGAGGATAAACCCATGAGTCTTTAACCGAGCGTACATGCATACCGAGCAATTCAAAGCCCATTTTTATATCTGGATACATGTACTCCTCCAAACTATGTGGAGTTGTTATCTTATGTTGATCAAAATTTGGCGTATCTAGAAAAGTAAGTTTCACACCTTCTCCTCCAGTCTATGAAGTAATTGATCGTATTGATTGATAAACTCCTTTTAGTAAAGACTTTGCTCAGTAAATTTTCCTGTTTTTCTCGTCACCTATGCCTGACTTTCTATAAAAATACGTATTAATCATATCACGCCATTGCCTTGCATTTTCAATTTGTCTATCGAGGCGATTCATAACATTCTCATATTTTTCTTCCTCTATTTTTCCTTTTAAACGATACCAGCGGTCTTTTAACTGGATAGCCTGTTCAACGCCTTCAAAATGAGTATCATATATATGTTGGATCACTGTCACACCAGACTTTAATTCATGTGTGTATGGGACATGATGGAAAAATAGTAACAATTCATCTGGGCACGTTTCAATAGATTCATACATTTTCTGATTTTCCTCAAAGTATTGAGCCGTATAACCTGTACCACTTTTAACTGTTCGATCAACCCCAATTCCTTGATGATCAGCAAAATGATACGTGCCCCATACCGAATATTCATATCCATCAACATTAGGACCATAATGATGATGGGGGTTCACCATCCAACCTACACCAAGTGGTGACGTATAGTTTTCATATATCGACCAAGATTGGAGAAGCATCCAGGTGATTTCTTCAATCACTTCAGGCTGATCACCAAATGTCAGCCGAACCCACTCATCCGTTATTTCTTCAACTGTTAAGTTAGGATCCCAAACAATCCGTCCATAGGCATATAAATTGGCTTGGGCTAGTTGGTGTCCTGTCCAATTATCATTATTACCAATATTAACTACAGCTGTAATTCCACTTTTGGCATAGGCAAATGTACTTCCATCGACAATATGTTTAATCGGCGTGCCTTCCCCATTAGCGAATGTATCGAATTCAAGGATCTCTTTCCACTGAGGAAGCAAATAACATAAATCAATCTGTTGTCCAGTATATTCTTGTGTCACTTGAAACTCCAACATTTGATTGGTCGATTTCATGGCCCCAAACAAAGGTGAATTCGCTTCTCTTACCTGGAAATCCATCGGTCCGTTTTTAATTTGTAAAATAACATTTTCTTTAAACTGACCATCCAATGGTTTGAAATGATCATAAGCGGCTTTTGCCCGATCTGTTTGACGATCACGCCAATCCTGCAAACAATTGTATACAAAAGTTCTCCAAATCACATGGCCATTATGTGGCTCCAACGCCTCCGCCAGCATATTTGCACCATCAACATGGTTTCTACCATAAGTGAAAGGACCTGGTCTGTGTTCAGAGTCAGCCTTAACGACAAAGCCACCGAAATCAGGAATATGTTGGTAAAGCTCATTCACCTTTTGCTGCCACCACTCCCGTACATCTTGTTCAAATGGATCCGCTGTTGACAGCTCACCTAATTCAATCGGACTGGCGAAATTTATACTTAAGTAAAGTTGTACTCCATAATCTCTAAATATCTCAGCAACGACAATTAAATCCTCCATAAAATGCGCTGTTAATAATCTAGTTTCAATAGAATGAACATTCACATTATTAATCGAGACGGCATTGATACCGACTGAAGAGATTAACCTCGCATAATCTTTAATTCTAGTAAGATTTTTCGTAAATTGATTGTTTTCAAAAAAGATGGATTGGCCTGCATAACCTCGTTCAATGCTACCATCCATGTTGTCCCAATGATTTAACATTCTTAATTCATTTTTTGTATTATTCTTACTATTTAACTCAGATAAAGAAACACCCATTTGAATGATTCTTAAAAAGTGAAAGCTGCCATATAATAGGCCCCGTTCTGTATTTGCCCCAATAAGAATCTTAGGCTCATCAAAATCATTCAATGTTTTAATGATATATCCATCTTCTTCTAAGCCGTCAAACAAATGCTTGTCAACTGACACTAATTGCTCTTGACTATTTACAAGCCACAACTGATAAGGACTCTCTGCATCCTCCACTTTCGGTTCTGATCCCGTCAATGCGGTTAATGCATGTTTAAGTTCGGCTATTGCTGATTGTCTAATTTTTGATTCTTGCAAAGACATCACACTTTTTAGCCACTTTTCATTTTCATCTAACCAAGCCTGATCCGTGATTTTCTCATACCTTAACCATGCCCGATAAGCTTCTGAACGACATTCATTTATCATAAGATCCCTCCAAAATAAGAATAAAATTCATCTAACTTTATCCATCGAACAAACTAAGTCTACATGATTAACTATCATTTTGTAAACCCTTACATACTACCTTACTCAAATTACCTCATCCGCAGTCACTTCGCCACCAACAAAGATGAAAGTAGTGGCGACTATTAAAACAGTTGGTCCGTTTACAACTCCATCACCATGAGGAGTCGCACGCACAAAAAGGGAGCAGTATCCAGTTAAGGTCATCTAGCACAAGATGGATGACCCACTAACTTCAAGACACTAGCCATCGTCCCTAGCTACACTTTCATATAAAAAACTACCAACTCATATAGAAATTGGTAGCAAAAAAACTTTATTTAATTCCTAATACACGATTCACACGTTTCGTCAGCATCTTCATTCCGCCGCCACCTGCTTGAAAATGGCGTAATTGACCTTCTTCGTCAAAAACATAGTACGCTGGTACATACTCATTTTCAAAAGCATCTGTGAGCTTATGCTGATTGTCAACGAATATAGGTTGAGTAATACCATGCTCCTGTGCTACCTTTTCAATCTCCTCTAAGTTCAGGTCCTTTTCGGAACGTGGCATATGCACAGCAATTACATCTAATTGGTCTTTATACTCATCACGAAACTCGTTAACATTAGGCATTGCCTCTTTACATAAACCACAACTAATTGACCAAAAGTGAACAAGCAAAGGCTTCTTAATATCCTCTGTTTTTACTTCACCGTTTAACCAAGTCGTCGCTCCTTCTAATGAAGGCATTGGTGATCTTAATTTTAGAGCCATCGTTTTTCCTCCTTAATCACAAATAATAGCATACAAGAGGCCTAACTAAGGTTAGACCTCTTAATCATATCATTAAACGTTTAATGTTTCTTGTCCTGGCTTCCAATTAGCTGGGCAAAGGCCACCAGTTTGTAACGCTTGAAGAACACGTAACGTCTCTTCTACATCTCTTCCGATGTTATTGTGGTTAACAACTGAGTACATTAACTCACCTTCTGGGCTAATGATAAATAAACCACGAAGTGCGATACCTTCTTCTTCAATTAAAACACCATAGTCACGAGCTACTGCGTGATTCGTGTCAGCCGCTAATGGATACGCTAAATCGCCTAATCCGTTATCATCTCTTGATGTATTGATCCATGCTTTGTGCGTGTGAATCGTATCTGTAGATACACCAATTACTTCAGCATCCAAATCTTCGAACTCATCAAAACGGTCACTTAAAGACGTGATTTCTGTCGGGCATACGAATGTGAAATCCATTGGGTAGAAAAATAAGACTGTCCATTTATCTTCTTTCATGTTCTCTTCTAAGCTAACCTTACCAAATTCTTTATTTGGTAAAACGGCATCCATTTCGAATCTTGGAGCTTGTTTACCAACCATACGTTTATCTGTCATTACTAATTCCTCCTTAGAATCTATATGCTGACCCTATTTAGATACAGCATCTTTTGATACGTTACCTATTATAACTAAATTCTACTTGTAATGAGAAGTGAAAACCTAGTTATTTTCACTGGATTGTCATATTTATAGAATAAATGTAAAAAATATCTCTTTCTCTATGCACTAGTATTGACAATTTATTTAATAGGCAATCACACTTATCGAAATTCTTTCACTTTCCCCCGTTTGTTAAGATGACAAAAACCATAAAAAGAGTATGGCAGACCTTAAGCCTTCCATACTCTTTTGTTCTTCCACATTTATTAGTGACCTACTTTATTGGCTACTTGCTGACAAACTTCTTCTGCCGTCATTCCATCTGCATTAATGACAGACCCTTGCGTTACCACATTTTGAATACCCATTACATTTTGATCCTGCCCAGAAATCACGCAGCAATCACATCCTTGTGCATCTTGCTCATTCTTTAATGTGACTGTTTCGTAGCCTTTTGATTGTAACTCTTGTGCGACATCACTTAATGTTTGTTCAACACCAATTCTTGCCATACTCTTATACCTCCATGTTTTTAGGGACTTGTTGCATTTGTTAGAATATCCCTATACGGAGAAATTATGCATGTTCTTTACTCGGCTCATAACCGTTGGGAGAAAAAGTCTGTAAATAACTCAATCGCAACAGTTATAGCTTCTTCATTCGGCTCAATTCTTGCATCATGTAAACCGTAAGGACTATCCACCCCTAACCAAACCATAAAACCAGGGATATCTTCTAAAAAATAACCAAAGTCCTCACCCGTCATGGCTTCCTTACATTGAATATATTGAATGGCAGGTTTCTTCGCTAAAAATTGCTCTAGTTCATTGATTAGCAACTCATCATTGTATACTTGACAATAATTTGAACCATAATCAATTGTAGCATCACACTCAAATCCTACTTCAATTCCTTTCAATAAAGCTTTGATTCTCTTTTTAATAGAATGCATGGATTCGATCGATAACGAGCGAATGGTCCCTTCAATTCGGGCTGAATCAGCAATTATGTTTTGCTTCGTCCCACCTTTTATAACCCCAATCGTTACGACACCCGAATCAAGGGGATCGATATTTCTTGCAATAATGGTTTGAAGCTGTGTAACTAAATGACTTGCCGCAACAACCATGTCATTGGCTGTATGTGGGTAAGCCGCATGACCGCCTTTTCCTTTTAAGTCAATAAAAAGCTCGGAAGTATTAGCAAATAATAATCCTGGCTTAGACGCAACTTCTCCAACCTTATAGTCAGGGGCAATATGCAAAGCAAAAATCTCATCGGGCTTCCATTGACGAAACTCAGCTGATTGTAATAATGGCATTGCCCCACCTGGACCTTCTTCTGCAGGCTGAAAGATAAATAAAAGATTCTGTACGGGTTGACTTTCAGCAACTTGAGTTAATATACCTAGGGCAATTGCCATATGGAGGTCATGTCCACAAGCATGCATATAATCAGTGTGTTGGGAGCGAAATGATTGATACGTTGTTTGTTCAGCTATCGGCAACCCATCCATATCAGCTCTATACCCAAATGTCCTATTACCTACGGAGCCTTTAACGAAAATAAGTATACCCGTCTTCCACGTTTTGATTTGAAGCAAATCCTGCGGTAAGGTTTGAATGTATCGCAAAAGATATGCTTGTGTTTTATATTCAGCAAAACCTGGTTCAGGAATTTGATGGAGCTCTCTTCTAATCTCAATTGGCGTTGGTCTATTCATCTTAACACCTCTCATTGGCTTAGCTCGTCTAAATGCCCTTGAATAGCAGTTATTAAACGTTCTATTTCTGCAATAGATATCGTTAACGGAGGTAATAAACGAATAATCGTTTGCTGTGTGACATCTACCATATATCCATCGTGGAGTAACTGCTTTTGTATAACCTTCACCTGTTTAGCATCAAGAGTTAAAGCGATCCCTACCATCATTCCCTTTCCACGGATACTTTCAATATAGTGAGGGAATTTACCCTGTAAACCTTCTAAATCGGTCCAAAGCTTCTCCGCAACCTCTACACTTTTCTTCATCAAACCGTCCTCAAGTAAAACCTCTAAAACGGTATTTCCTAAAGCAGCACTTAATGGTGAGGGTGCAAAGGTAGTTCCGTGATCCCCTGGTTGAAAAAGTTTTACGTATGGATCAGCAACGATAATTCCCCCTAAAGGTAACCCCCCTCCTACACCTTTTGCAAATAAAATCACATCAGGCTCGATACCTGCTTGCTGATAAGCAAAAAAGGTTCCCGTTCGACCGATTCCAGTTTGGATTTCATCCATACAAAGTAAAACTCCATATTGTCTACAAAGGGCTTGAACCTCTTTCAGATAATTTTTAGATAGTGGGACAATGCCCCCTGACCCTAAAATTGGCTCCATGAGAAGTGCCGCAGGTTGATGTTCTTTAAAAATGAGCTCAAGTTCTTCAATATCCTCAGGCTTTGTTTCATAGACAGGAATATTTGTCGTTGGGAAATCTTGGTACACTCCTGGCTGACGTGTTAATTTGATCGCTCCTAAAGTACGACCGTGAAAGCTTTTTTCTAAAACAACAATACCTTTTTGATGTTGCCCTGCCTGGACAGAATGTTTGTGGATCAGCTTAATTGCCGCTTCTGTAGCTTCCGCACCTGAATTGGTAAAAAAGACTTTTCCGTCTATGGAAAGTTCCACTAACCTCTCTGCTAGCATGATTGCTGGTTGATTAATGAAAACATTAGAAATATGGAGGAATTTCTCCCCTTGTTCTTTTAATGTTTGGACAATTTTAGGGTGAGAATGTCCTAATATATTTACCGCCAATCCTGTAAAGAAATCTAAATACTTTTTACCTTCAACATCTATTAAATAACTACCTTCCCCCTTGGCAATCGTAACAGGTAAGCGGTTATATGTAGACATAATGGCTTTTTGATCACGTTTTATCCAATCCAACTCTCTCTCTCCTTTTGCTTTATGTAAGGAAAGAGCCTTGCTGACGAGAGTTCCCGTACAACAAAGCTACTTTCAAATGTTCCTTAAATATCTTCATTTAAACGACGTAATTCTTTCTTGATCTCCGTCTTACCTTTTGTTTTTTCATCGATTTCTTTAATAACACGAGCCGGAATACCAGCAACAACCGTATTTGGTGGTACATCTTCGGTTACAACCGCACCAGCAGCTAATACAGCACCTTTTCCAACGCGAACTCCTTCTAATACAACAACATTTGCCCCCACTACTACTTCGTCCTCAATAATGACTGGTTGAGCAGAAGGTGGTTCAATGACCCCTGCTAATACCGAACCAGCACCGATATGGCAATTCTTTCCTACAGTAGCTCGTCCACCTAAGACAGCGTTCATATCAATCATTGTACCTTCACCAATTACTGCACCAATATTAATGCTTGCTCCCATCATAATGACAGCATTATCACCAATTTCAACTTGGTCACGAATGATAGCACCTGGCTCAATACGAGCATTAATCCCTTTTAGGTCAAGCATAGGAACTGCCGAGTTACGACGGTCATTTTCAACCACATAGTCCTCGATTTTTGCACTGTTTTCTTCTAAAACAGCTTCAATTTCTGTCCAATCTCCAAAAAGAACACCTGTATTTCCTGTTATAAATGTTTTCGTATCATTTCCAAAGTCTATTCCTGCAATATCACCTTTAATATGAACTTTCACAGGTGTTTTTTTCTTACTTGTTGAGATAAATTGAATAATTTCATTTGCATCCATCATTTTCATGGTTATGTATCCTCCTAAACATATTCTAATCTTCTCTTATGATAGAGATTTCTTCTAAAAAAAGCAAACAAATTATCATAGATAAAAAAGAAGTTAATCTAGAATTATAAGCAGACCCGTTATTGTAAAAATACTTAGTATCGTCGTAACCAAAGTTACTGTTGATACATATTGAGGCTTTGAATTAAATTGTACGGCAAACATGACAATCATCGCAGCTGTTGGCATTGCTGCAGTAACAATCAGTACCTTTTGTAAGAGTGGATCAATGGGTAACATCAAAGTAATCAAAAATGCAATAAAAGGTGATAAAAATAACCGGGTCACGACAGAGAACGATAATAAAGACCAGTCAATTTGTGTAAATCTAATTGTCGCTAACTGCATCCCTAATATAATCATGGCAACAGGAATGGATGCTTCCGCTAATAAGTGTATTGGCATTTGTATGGCTCCTGATAAGTTTACATCAAAAATATTCACAACCAAGGCTATCAACATCGCATAAGTGGTGGGCATCGTGAAGATCGTTTTTAAAGCAACACTTATTCCTAATGAACCTCTTGCCGCATAATAAACACCAACTGAATTATTAATCATTGACTGTAACACCATGTACATAACAGCAAAAGCGAATCCAGCCTCACCATACGCAAATAATATGATCGGTGCCCCGTAATTCCCTGCATTTTTAAATGACGTTGATAGGATTAAACTACTTTCTGTTTGCGAATCTAATTTTTTTATCTTAACAAACACCTTATTTATGATAATCAAAGATACTAGTAATAATAAAGAAAATACGAGCATATAAAAATAGTTGATGTTTAAAGGTGAACTGGTGAAAGTTCGAAAAACGAGTGCCGGAGTTAGCACGTAAATCGCTAATGTGGATATCGGTTTAATATCTACTTTCCGCCAAGATTGAATTAAATAACCGACTAGAAAAATCATACAGACTGGGAGAACCACTTCCAAAAACATACTCATACTGATCGCCTCTTTTATTCTTACATCATTAAATGAGATTAGTATAGCATATCTTACGTAAAGCCAATTCGTGTTCTATAAAATAAGCAAAGCCGGTGACATTTTGGCTAAATGTCACCGGCTCATTGTAGAAGAAACAATCCTCTTGCCTATTTATTCACTTGAATCAGGATTTTCTAATTGCCTTGCTTTTACTTCTAGCTCTTTAACCTTTAACTCCAGTTCTTCTTCTTTTTCTGGGTCGGTTACGATTAAATTCTGGCTAGGGATAGCTACATCCACTTGATCTTCCTTTAAGATTTTTAGAATCTCTAGATTAATATCCTCCTTTACATTCAAATACTCTGACCATACTGTCGTTTTAGTAAAGTAATAAATAAAAATACCTAGACGTGACTCCCTAATTTCTGTGAAATTAACCAAAATCAAATCTTGGTGTACATCCTTATGGTTTCGTAATAGCTCATCAATATCTTGAACAGCTTCTTTCACACGCTCAATTGGCGTATCGATCATGACACCTAACTCAAAGTCTACACGACGCTTGCTCATTTTAGACCAGTTCGTGATTGGACTATTAGCTAGCGTGGAGTTTGGAATCGTAACGAGTGTATCTGAGAAAGTTCGGACAAGCGTACTTCTAAATGATATATCCTCAACCGTTCCTTCTACCGCCGGTGTTTCAATCCAGTCTCCTTTTGAGAAAGGCTTCTCCGTCACAATTACAACACCACCTAAGAAGTTGCTAATCGTATCTTGGGCAGCTAATGATACCGCTAAACCAGCAACACCCATACCAGCAACAAACGCCCCAATTTCAATACCATGACCACTAATGATGATGACAAAAGTCAAGACAACAATGGCTGTCCGAATAAATTTTGACAAGAATGGAATCAGCATTGAATCGTCTTCTAAATTCGTTTTCTCAGCGAGTTTGGTAAAAAGCGTTGAGTGCTGGGAAAAATAATTAAAAAAGCCCCAACCAACTAAAGCAATGATAAACGACTGGTATAAATCATCTAAAAAATTGCCTGTCGTGTATGGCAAATACTTTAAGGCTAAGTATGAACCAATGACCACCCAAAACCATCTAAAGGGCTGTTCAAATGAGGCTAATATGTTAGAAATCGTTTCAGCGGGGGTTTTTCTTGCAACAGCTAGAATAAATTTGTATACATATTTTGTAAAAACCTTACGAAGCATAAGGAAAATTAAAAATATGATAATCGCAATCCCGATATCTTCCCAATGTAAATTTAGAAATCTATCCCACCATTGTTCCCAAACGGCTCGTTGATTTTCAATTTGCTCTTGCGTATCTTGAATAAGTTCGTCCATTTATTAATCCCACCTTTTTAATTCGACCTTATTTTACCACATCTATGAGTAGATGAAAGTAAAAAGGTACGTGAGATTAACGCATAAATATCAAAAATATAAGAATTCATACTATACCAATCATAGACTATCTCTTTTTCCAATCTTCCTTATCTAATACAGTCTGAATAAGTTTGCCAACATCTACTGAGTCCGTTTTATCCTTTTTGTTTTCTCCTGTATTTCCTATTAAGTCTTCTGCCCATTCTTCACCTAGCTCGAGTAAGTGCTGTGATAATTTAGGTGCCTTCTCCGTTAGCTTCTCTCTTTGCTTTTGATACATCGTTTTAACTTTAGCTTGGGTTCCAGGCTGCATCAAAAGTGCTCCCGCTACACCACAAAGTCCCCCAAAGATAGAACCTAGCATATACGAACGAACATAGTTTTTTTTACGTTTGAACATGGTTTTTTCTCCTTTTGTATGAAAGTGTAACTAAAGAACGATGGTTTTCCCCTTCGAATATCGCTACGGGAATGGGTTGGTGCAGGCTTCTTGGTTCGTACACTTGAATTAATTACTAGTTTATAATGGCGGTAAATACAAGCTATTTTTCGATATCAAATGAGCACTCTTTTTCATTTACGCCGTATTAAAGGTTCTTTTTCCGACTTCAATGCGGCGTATTTTGATTTGCTCCGCATTGGTGCCCAGTTTTCTCGCTTCATTGCTGCAAAGACCAACTTTCATGTTTGTTGGTGATGAGTAGCTGTGTCATGTTCTGCTTGTAGTTTGGTCTTATTTTGATACTTACTATGTTTTTTATTCATTTAATTTCACTTTGTTAAGATTCCCTCCATATACCTTCCTAACAAAACCGACATGGCGCATCAGCACTTACTTTCATACCAAAAACCCTACAAGGCATCATACCTATGTAGGGTCATTTTTTTATTTATTATTTAGCGATAACACCTTCATTACGAATCGTTGCTTGTGCTGCGGCAAGACGAGCTAATGGTACTCGATATGGAGAACAACTCACATAATCTAAACCAGTTTTTAAACAAAACTCAATAGAATTCTCTTCGCCACCATGCTCACCACAAATGCCTGTTTTCAAAGAAGGCTTAACCGCTCTTCCTTTCTTAACACCCATTTCTACCAACTGGCCTACCCCTTCATTATCTAACACTCGGAATGGATTCTCTGGTAAAACCTTATCTTCTAAATAAGATTGTAGGAATTTACCTTCCGCATCATCACGACTAAATCCAAAAGTAGTTTGAGTTAAATCATTTGTACCAAATGAGAAGAAATCAGCTTCATAAGCAATCTGGTCAGCCGTTAAGGCTGCACGTGGTACTTCAATCATTGTACCAACCGTGTATTTAACTTTTATGTTTGCTGCACCCAATACTTTATCAGCCGTATCAATTACTAATTGTCGCATTACCTTTAGTTCATTCGAATGACCCACTAACGGAATCATAATTTCAGGCTTCACGTGAATACCTTTTTTATGCATCGTAATGGCCGCATTAAAAATAGCTTCTGCTTGCATAGCGTAAATCTCTGGATGAATGAGTCCTAAACGGCAACCACGGTGACCTAACATTGGATTCATTTCAGATAACTCTTGAACTTTCTTTAATAACTCTTCTTTTTCTTTCAGTTCAGATGACTCTGGCTCTGTAAGACGTAAAGTAGTTACTTCTACAATTAATTCTTCTTTATCTGGCAAGAACTCATGTAATGGTGGGTCAAGTAAACGAACCGTAACCGGTAAATCTTGCATGATAGTAAAGATACCTTCAAAATCCTCTTGTTGAATTGGTAATAATTGTTGAAGTGCTACATTCCTATCTGCTAATGTAGACGATAAAATCATTTCTTTTACTAGTTTTTGACGGTCAGGCTGCATAAACATATGCTCCGTACGACATAGGCCAATACCTTTTGCTCCTAGTTCAAGCGCTTTAGCAGAGTCCTCAGGATTATCAGCATTTGCACGAACCTCAATTGCTTTTACTTCATCCGCCCATTGAAGAAGTTCGTTAAATTGCTCTGAAATCTTTGGTTCAATCATTGGCACTTCTCCGAGCATAATTGATCCTGTCCCACCATCAATCGTAATCGTGTCAAGATGTTTAACTTCTATTTCACCAACTTTAAAGCGTTTGGCAGCTGTATCAATTTTGAGTGATTCGACTCCACAAATACAAGGTTTTCCCATACCACGAGCTACAACAGCCGCATGAGAAGTCATTCCACCACGTGAAGTGACAACAGCCTCAGCTGCAATAATCCCTTGAATATCATCCGGTGTAGTTTCTGGACGAATTAATATGACCTTTTCACCTTTAGACTTATATTCCTCTGCTTCCTCTGAGTCGAATACAACTTTACCTGTTGCAGCACCTGGAGAAGCTGGTAAGCCTTTTGTTAGTTGATTGACATGAGCTTTATCATCAATACGACGATGTAATAATTGGTTTAATTGCTCCGGTTGCACACGGAGTAAGGCTTCTTCTTTTGTTAATATATGGTCGTTAACCATCTCTACAGCGACACGAACTGCTGATGCTGCTGTTCTTTTTCCGTTACGTGTTTGTAAAATATATAATTTACCTTGTTCAACGGTGAATTCAATATCTTGCATGTCACGATAATGTTTCTCTAATAACAATGAAACATCGACAAATTGTTTGAAAACTTCAGGCATAACCTCATTTAGTTGTGCAATTGGTTGTGGTGTACGAATACCCGCAACAACATCCTCACCTTGAGCATTTAATAAAAACTCTCCGTATAAAAGGTTCTCACCCGTAGAAGGATTACGTGTGAAGGCTACACCTGTCCCTGAATCATCACCCGTGTTTCCAAATACCATACTTTGGACATTTACTGCTGTGCCATAAGAGTCAGGAATTTTATTTAATTGACGATAGATGATTGCACGTTTATTGTTCCATGAGTCAAATACAGCGTTCACAGCTAGCATTAACTGCTCGATTGGATTTTCTGGGAAAGGTTGATTTGTATGCTTTTCAACAATGCCTTTATAGGATACAACGATTTCCTTCCAATCCTCTTCACGCATTTCAGGGTCATTCACATAACCTTTTGTTTCTTTCACTTCATCTAAATGGCTTTCAAAGAAATACATATCAACACCTAGAACGACATTTGAAAACATTTGAATAAATCTACGATAAGAATCATAAGCAAAACGACCATTTCCAGTTAATTCTTTTTGTGCTTCTACCGTAATATCATTCATTCCTAAATTAAGAACTGTGTCCATCATTCCTGGCATTGAAACGACAGAGCCTGAGCGTACTGATACAAATAGTGGAGCTTCTTTATCGCCTAACTTTTTATTTGTGCTTTCTTCTAACTTTTTTAATGACTCAATGATTTCATCTTTAATCGTTTCACTTAATGCCTTACCGTCATTATAATAATCATGGCACGCATCTGTGCTAATAGTGAATCCGTAAGGGACCGGTAAACCTATTTGTGTCATTTCTGCTAAATTAGCACCCTTACCTCCTAGACGATTCTTCATATCCTTATGGCCTTCATCAAACATATACACACGTTTTTGCATCACTTATATCCTCCGTTCTATATTTAAAACTTTCATAATGTAATCTGCTGTTTCTTCTACGGCTTTATTAGAGACATCAATGATGGGACAACCAATTCTTTTCATAATCTTCTCGGCATATTCGAGTTCATCAAATATTCTTTCTAAATTGACGTAAGAAGTATCCGTTGTAATTCCTAAAGATTTCAAGCGCTCTTTACGAATTTCATTTAATGTATCGGGACGAATAATTAAGCCTACACATCTTTTCTTTGATACTTTATTTAATTGCTCAGGAATAGGTACTTCTGGAATAAGTGGAATATTGGCCACTTTATAACCTTTATTCGCTAAATACATAGAAAGTGGTGTTTTCGATGTTCTGGATACTCCAATCAAAACTAAATCAGCATGTAGGATTCCTTCAGCATCCTTAGCATCATCATATTTGACAGCAAATTCAATCGCTTCAACTCGCCTAAAATATTGACTATCTAGCTTCCTCATTAACATCGGTTCATTTATCGGTTCTTCTGACGTCTTCTTTTTAAAAACAGACATTAATGGTCCCAATAAATCAACCGCTGCTACATCATTTGCTTTTGCCCTAGGATCAATGGCTTCTTTTAATCCAGGAATGACTAACGTATAGGCGATTATGGCATCATGATTTTTAGCTTGTTTTATCGCCCTATCAATGTCTTCCTTAGATTTAATATAAGGAAATCTTTTAATTTCAAATGGACTAGTGAATTGTGTAGCCACTGCTTTAATTACATACTCTGCTGTTTCTCCAACTGAATCTGATAGTAAATAAACCAGAGTCGGTTTATGCATAAAAACACCCACTTATTCAGAATATTCAATCTTTTGTTTGTGCAAGGAGATTGAGTTCTCCTTTGATTTCACTATTTATTTTTCATTTAAAAGACCTAAAATTTCTACAGCCGCTTCTTCAATCGACTTGTTCGAAACATTTATAATCGGGCACATTAATTGTTCCATAATGCGATTGCCATAATTAATCTCATTTTTAACCTGTTCAAAATCGGTATAAATCGTTGATTGCGGTAATCCAATAACCTTGAGTCGTTCCGTTCGAACCTTTAACAAGTGATTGGTATCCATTGTTAAACCGACAATTAGCGTTTTTTGTAATGTGAATAATTCGCTGGGAGGTGATATTCCAGGAATTAATGGTAAATTTGCTGCTTTGATTCCTTTATGAGCCAAATAAATACTTAACGGTGTTTTGGATGTTCGTGATACACCGACTAATACGATGTCAGCTTGAGATAAGCCCCCAATATTTTTACCATCATCATATTTCACGGCGAAATCAACTGCTTCAATTCTCTTATAATATTTTTCATCAAGCTCATATTGTAATTTAGGTGTCATTTTCGGTTTATCTTGAAACGTATCGATATATGCCTGCATCAGAGGTCCAATAATATCAATAGCTTGGACATCCATTTCAATTGACAAATCCTTCATCACTTTCCGTAAGTTTGGTTCAACTAATGTATAAGCGATTATTCCACCATGTTCTTTTACTTCTTGAATAATATCTACAATCTCTTCTTCTGATTGAATGAGGTGATGTCTTTTCATTTCAATGTCTTGAATGGCGAATTGCTGCATGGTTGCTTTTACAACCGTTTCTGCCGTATCACCTAAAGCATCAGAACACAAATAAAATGTTGGCTGTTTCATGTTCACAATCCTACCCTCTCTTTCTGCTATTCACCATTTTCTAAATCAAGTAGCATACGTGTCATATTGGTTTTGGTGATTCGACCGATAACTTTCTTTTTATCGCTCTCCTCACTCAAAACTTCCTCGATAACTGGTAAGCTATCTACTTGAAAGTGAATCATCTTTCTTGCTGCTTCAACCACAGCATCATCCGGGAGGATTGTTACAATATTTGGATGTCTTGTCATAACCAAATTAACCGGCATAGTAGTCGCATTAGAATTCCCTAAAGTAACCTTCAATAAATCTTTACGTGAAACGATCCCCTCTAGAAAACCCTCTTCATCCACAACCATAATTGAACCTACATTCTCTAAAAATAGTTTAATAACAACCTCTTGAACCGTAGCTTTTCCGTCAACCACAATGGGTACACTTTGGATATCTTTGACCTTTAGTTGTTGCAGGTAACCAGCTTGTGCTTGATTACTATGAAAAGTTTTCCCAATAAAATAACCAACTTTAGGTTTAGATTCAAGAGCATTTGTCATCACTAACACAGCCAAATCCGAACGCAATGCAGCTTTACTGACCCCCACTAACTCCGCAATTTGCTCAGCTGTAATAGGCTCACTCTTTTTGACAATTTCTATAATATTTCTCTGTCTATGTGTGAATTCAATCATATTATCCCTCCTCCCAACAATTACTCCCAATCGAATCATACCCTTAAACACAGTATTCGATCAATTATTTTTGTAATTTAAGATAGATATATTGTTGGAAGAAGTATATTCATTAAGAAGCTACACTTAATGATTTTTGTTTACATGCACATTTTTGAGAAACTGTGTGAAACGTTTGTACTTTTTCACAATCAAATGTATCAATGACAGATTGACAATCTTGACAAATCAATGTCCCTAATTGATTTTGCTTTTGATTAGACAAGCACTGTACTGTTTTCATTTTTCTCCATCCCTCTTTGTACTAAGATTGCAAGCTCACAAACTCTTGATGCATAAGCCCACTCATTGTCATACCAAGCCATAACTTTTAATTGATCACCCATGACCATAATCGAATCTAAATCTACGACAGCTGAATACTCACTTCCGACAAAATCAATTGAAACTAATGGCTCATCATTTGTCCCAACAACTTTGGAAAGGTTTTCATCTTTAATATGAAGAAAAGCTTCCTTCACTTCATCAACCGTCATATCTTGCTTTAATTGAACCGTTAAATCGATAAGTGATACATCTTGAGTTGGAACTCTTAATGCAGTCCCTTGCATTACTGGTGCCAAATGTGGAATCACTTCTTTAAGTGCTTTTCCTACTCCAGTTGAAGTTGGAACAATCGATGAAGTGGCACTTCTTGCTCTTCTTAAATCTTTATGTGGATTATCAAGTAATTTCTGGTCAGATGTAAAAGCATGCACAGTCGTTAACCAGCCTTGTTTAATACCAAAAGCATCATCTAATACTTTTAAAACGGGTGCTGTACAATTTGTTGTACATGATGCTGCAGAAATTAATTTATGCTCATTTAAATTTAATTGGTCTTGGTTAACCCCCATAACAATGGTTGCATCCATTTCTTTTCCTGGTGCTGTAATGATAACTGATTCTGCACCTGCTGCTAAGTGGCGTTTTGAACCTACATGGTCATTAAACTTTCCGGTTGCATCTAATACCAACGTGACTCCGTTTTCTTTCCAAGGAATCTCTTCTGGATTTCTTGTGCAGCCCATAATAATTTTTTGACCATCGATGATAAGTGCATTTTCTACTATTTCTATCTTCACATTCCATTTGCCGTGAACTGAATCATATTTTAATAGATGTGCAACGGTTTCAGCTGGATACGTGCTATTAATAACTTTTAAAGAACCTTTCATCGTATCATTAGACATCATTTTCCTAATTAATAAACGTCCAATTCTTCCTGTACCGCTAATTCCAATTCCTGTCATCTATAATCCCATCCTTTAAATCATTTATTTCATGCATTTAATATAACACATTAAATATTAAATGTACACTATATTATATTTATATATGATTAATCCAATAAAGTGTACACTTTTACTAAAGTTCTTCTTATTTTCTTTGTATCATGTGTAATTATTCAAGGGAATCAAAGCCAGCAGCTTGACAACACTTATACGAATTGAATGAAAAGCCACCAATTAAAAGCAAAACCACACTTTCATCTTTTTTCGTGGCGAAGTGAATGGGGCTTCGCTTTGTGCGTTTTGTATGCACTCAATCAACATCTTGATTTTACGATTCTAGACTTTTAGTTCATATGCTTATTCATTATGTTTGTTCTTAAAAAGCTCAAATAAAAGCCGTTGACATAATTTGTAATGTCACGGCTTTTATTTGATAAATACGTATATCATATATTCGCTGATTAAATAATACTTATACGCATTGGAATGAAGCAATTCTATTCGTATCAATACCGAAATACGTCCAGCGGAATCCATTCCAACGGAAACCAGCTACTGAAGTACGTCCTACAAAAATTGGGTAAAACCAAAACGATTGACCGTTATTTAGATGAATGAAAGTAAATCGATACATACAACCTGATATTGCACCTGGATCAACAGCAAACGGTGTCACACCGGCACTTTGCAAAACACTCATATCAGGTGGAGGTGTTGAAGGTGGCTGAGCTTGATTGCCTCCACCAAACGGCGGATTAAAGGGACCTTGACCAAAAGGCGGCCCAGCTGGCGGATTGAATGGAGGTCCTCCACTCCCCGGCCCAAGTGGGAAATTAGGTGGAAAAAAACCTCCTAAAAATGAACGGTCTCCATTTATATATTGTCCGTTCGTTGTATTGCTTGGATAAGAATGCGTATATGATTGTGGATAATTAGGGTACATCATTAATCTCCTTTCATAACAAATCATTTATATACGATATGCATTTGCCTAAAAGGAGGTGATTTCAAAATATAAAGGACAAGTAACCACGAAAACATATAGCCACTAAATTAGCTGTTTAGTATAATAAAGAAGCACCATTAGTCGATATGATGGTTTCATTATCTGCTAAAAATTCGACTTATTATAAGGAGCTTTTCTTATGAATTTTAAAACTCTTGCTAGTAAATGGGAACATTTTATTTACCATTATAAGTTTCACGCACTGATAACGGCGATTGCCCTTTTATTAATTGGTTATTTATTCTTTGTTTTTTTTCAAGAGAAAGATTCAAACCCTTCCCCTTCACAAATTGATGCACCTCTTCACATCATCATTTTTGGTGATTTTAACGAAGATAATTTACATACTTTTCAAACAAAACTTGATTTACTTTTCCCTAGCTGGGATTCGATTCATCTTGATTTTCTTTATGCCAATGAATCGGTTGATAATTATCAGGGTTTAGCTCAGTTTTATCAAAATCAAGTTGTGATTCAGGATACGACCCCTGATTTATATATCTTTGATGAATTACATTACTTAAAATTTTTTGAGAGTGGTCCATTTACTAACTTACAGTTAACCCCTTTTAATATTCCGTTGGATCGTTTTATAGAAATTGAATTGAACGCTGTTAAGACACCTTCTTTCAAAGGTATTCAACTTTTTGATATTCATCCCTTTCAATGGTTAGACGGCTACAATCCAATGCTAGTGGTGCATGAAAATTCTGCCAATGATGACCATGTAATACAGTTCATTCAGCAATTCATTCAATGAGTAAAAGCTAGATTTTTTAATTGAAATTTAGTGGGAACATAGAGCGCTACTCGTCGCTACCAAAAATTATACCTCGCGTCCTGCGGGGTCGTGCTGAGCTAATAAAAAACCACGATTTCTCGTGGTTTTTTATTTTGGTTAACGTATTTGCAGACAGACTGGCTTATGTATATGATTGATAACACTCACTTCTTTTAGATCAGCCAATCCTGTTATTTTAAACTGGTGCACAGAATTAGTATGTTCATTAGCCACGTATAAAAACTGGTTTTTAGCATCTAAATGAAAGTTTCTCGGCCACTCACCTGCTAACATCGTGTAGTCGAGCATATGTAAATCCCCTTTTTCATTTAATTTATACGCTGTAATACTATGATGGCCCCTATTTGATGTATACAAAACCCTATTATGCTGATCTAAATGAATATCTGCACCATAATTTTTCAAATGAAACTCTTTCGGAATTGTCGCGATTTCTTGTTTATGAGTTAACTTCTGCTCAGTTATATTAAAATCATACGCACTGACCGTCCATACATGTTCATTGATTACATAAACGGAATTTGAGTTTTCATCAAATTCACAATGCCTCGGACCAGCACCGGCCTTCGCTTCTTGCTCGAAACAAAAATGGAACTTCTTACTCTTAGTATCCCATTGATAAATAAATAGCCGATTTAAAGCTAAATCCGTTATAAGGTAGTAATTTTGAGTCAGTCTTTTTATTTGGTGTGGATGACTCTGTTGTCCAAAGTTTGTAAAGTCTAACTGTTGTCTTACCTGATTATATCGTCCATCTTCATCTAATAAGAGAACCGTAACTGTGCCTGCCCCATAATTGGTAACAAAAATAGCATCTTCTTCTTCGCTTAAAGTAATAAAACATGGGGAATGTTGCTGAATGTCAATTCTATTAAGTTCATTTAAAAGAATTGAATGGTCTTTCCTAACCACCTCATAACAAACAACAGCTCCTTCCTTAACCTCACTAACTGCATAGAGTCGATCACCATTTTGATTTAAGGTCACATATGATGGATTACTAATCCCATTTGTACGACCAACTTGTTGCCATGAATAGTCAGACTGCTGCTCGTAGACGAGTATAGCGTCTTCTTGTTTTGTATGATAAGTTCCAATAAACATTAGCTTTCCGTTATATCGTTTTACTCCCATCGTGTCCTCCTTCAAATGGTCATCCTTTAACCGCTCCAGATGTTGCCCCTTTTTCAAATGTTTTTTGAGCAAATAAATAAAAGATAATTATCGGAATAACAGTTAGCATAATCGCTGCCGTCATCAAGCCGTAATCAGTCCCATATTGCGAACTAATATTAGACAATAATACAACAATCGGCGCTACCTTTTCTTGTGGAACGAGTACTAATGAAGTAAATAAATCATTATAGGACCACAAAAAGACAAAGGTACCTACTGTACCAAAGGCCGGTAGTGATATCGGCAGGAAAATGCGCGTAAACATGGTCCAACGATTACAACCATCCATTACCGCTGCTTCTTCTAATTCCTTTGGTATTGTCGCCATATATCCACTAATGACAAGTATCGCAAATGGAATATTAGCTGCTGTAATTGGAATGATAAAGGCTAAATGAGTGTTAACTAAATCCATACTAATCATCATTCGATATACAGGTACGATTGTCGCAAAAGCGGGTATTAATAAGCTTGCCACTAGTGCAGTTTGAATAAATCCACGTAAACGAAATTTCATCCTCGACATCGCAAATGCAGCTAATCCACCTAACATTAATGCAAACAATACAACAGAGCCACTCATAATAAAACTATTCAAATAACTCCGTCCAATATTCACCGTTTCAAAGGCATTTAAATAGTTGGCAAACGTTGGATCGGAGGGAAAAGCAAATGTATCCGTAATAATTTCTCTTGAATTTTTAAAGGAATTTAAGAGCACCCATACTAACGGAAAAATGGTGGTCACTGCCCAAAGAGACAAACAAATATAAACAAACAAACGACCAAATTTTGACTTATGAAAATATTGATCTTGTAACCTCTCCCAAAAAGTCAGTTTATTTCTTTCTATTTCAGCCATCGAGAAACACCACTTTCCATTAATAAGTTACTTCTTCGCGTTTTAATAATTTATTTGTAACAAATGCTAAAGTTAACCCAATTACAACCATAAGAATCGATAACGTAGCCCCATAACCCATCGCATTATCTACAATTGCTTTTTGATACATATAAGTCCCAAGAACTTCAGAGTTTCTAGCAGGCCCACCACGAGTTATGATATAAACAAGTTCAAATATTTTTAATGCACCGGTAATCGCTAAGATTAGACACGTTTTCATATCTGAGACAATTAATGGTAGTGTAATTTTCGTTAAACGTTTCCACCAGGTCACACCTTCAAGCTTCGCAGCCTCATAGAAATCTTGTGGAATTTTGGCAATTGCTGTCAAGATTATAATGAAATAGAAACCGACATAGTGCCAAATCGTTGGTATTGCTACCATATATAAAGCCGATGATTCTGTTAACCAGACCTGCCTCTCCAACCCAAAGCCAACAAGAATTTCATTTAACAAACCATTTCGATAGTTATAAATGAGGGAAAATAGAAGACCAATGGCTGCACCCGATATAACAATTGGAAAGAAAAATGTCGTTCTAAAAAAGCCAACACCACGCTTAATAGAATCAACCATAATCGCAAGTAATAAGGCGATTCCTACCTGGAAAATCGCAACATAAATCATCAGTTCCAACGTATTAAACATGGCATTTTTAGCCAAATCATCATTTAATAAGCGGATATAGTTGTCAAATCCTATAAAGGTCGAGTTAAAAAAACCATCGGTTCTATAAAAACTTAATTTAATGTTTTCAAAAAATGGATAATAAAGAAAGATACCGGCCATCAACATGGCTGGTGTCATGAACAAAAAGATATAAAGTCTATCGCCCTTCATAAAGAAGCTCCTTTATTTATAAGATCAGTTCCCTTGCTCTATTTCTAGAGCTAAGGGAACCCTAGCATTTTGTTATAGCTTTATTCCAAAGCTGCTGCTTCTTCAACAACCTGTGCACCTGTTTTAGAACCGTTTACAATTTCAGGTACACTTTGACGCATATGAGTAAATGACTCTTCATAAATTCGGTCGTTAATTGGTAACTCTATCGCAGGTGCATCTGCAACTAACTTATGACCACCAGCAATATGTTCTGCTAAATCAGTTAGCTCTCCTTTTGCTGGAGGCTGTCCTGTCGGCTGCACAAGGCGAAGTAATGTCTCTTCTGCCGTTACATAATTAAAGAAATCTACAACAGCATCACGTTTTGACTCGTCTTCATAAGATTCTGTGCTAATAAACCAGCCAGAGGACGAACCACCTACAAGCTCTCCATACTCAAACCCATCTGCATAACCAGGCATTGGTAATACTGATACTTGCTCTGCAATTCCCGCTTCAGTTAATTGACCCCAGAACCAAGAACCTTCAAAAATCATCGCTGCCTGCTCTTGTTTAAATAAATCCGCAGCAAAAGATAAATCTAAAGTAGCTGCATCTGGAGGAAACGCTCCCATTTCAGCGTGTTCTTTAATTTTATCCAAACCTTCAGCCCATGCTGGGTGTTGGTCAGCCAATGATGCTCGATAAGCATCTATTCCACCTGCCGCTAAGATATAGTGCTCTACAACATAATAAGAAGCTTCAGTTGATGCCGCAATTGGAATAATGTCTGTTTTTGAAAACTCTTCAATCGCTTTTTCATATAACTCCCATGACGTAGGTAACTCTATCCCATGTTCTTCGAATAACTTCTCATTGACAAAAATTGCTTCATAAAACCCAGATTGTGGGGCAGCATAGATGCCTCCATCTTCATTACGCTGTTGCTCCAACATCGAATTAAATCCAGATAAATCTAAGCCCTCGATATCTTCAAGGTTCATAACTTTCCCTTCATTAATGATGCCTGTTGCTGCATTTGTATTAAAGAAAAACATTAAATCGGGTTCGTTGCCTGAGGAATACTCCGTTTGAACCTTTGTACGAATCATCTCTGCATCTGCGGATTGTGAATCATTAACAATCGTAATATGCGGATTTTCTGATTGATAATCAGCTAACACTTCTTCAAATGCTTTTCCAGAAGGGTCTGTTCCAGCCATCATTGTAACAACTCGTAATTCAACCTCTTCTTCGGTTCCAACATCTGAGGCAGTGCCTCCATTACCACCATTAGCATCGCCATCGCTACTATCACCACAAGCAGCTAACATTAATAAAGAAAAAATGAGTAAACATGATAGAAAACCAAATCTTTTCATTTGCATAATAACTCCCCTTTATTTAATGATTTTTTATGATAAAACAACTAAACTATTATAATGTTCAGTTGTCTATACCTAATTAAAAGATCGGCTCAATAATCTCACATAAAAGATAGTAACATTATAATAATAGTAATGATTGATAACACTATTTTATTAACATGAAAAATCTATATTCTATCAAAAATTCATATAATGGCTAAAATACCCATCTGATTCGTTTGATAATTCGCAACATTATAATGATAATTGTAACACAATTAATAAAATTTGGTATAACAATTTCAGAACTTTCTTTCGACAAATTTAGATAGTGTTCTTCACTACCTTCATTTAATATAGTAGACTATACCAATTTCAATCAATTAAAAGAAAGAGAACCATTTTGGGCTCTCTTTCTCTTCGTTACCAAGCTGCAATTGCACCATCCGTTCTAAACTCCGTGCCACCTTGAAGTACACCGGTTTCTGCATCTCGCCAAATAATTTGACCTCTACCAAACGGTGTTGAATCAAGCGTAAAGGATACATGATGACCTTTACGTTGTAGAGCTTGGGCAAAATGAGGAGGAAAGTGAGGTTCAACAATAATCTTTTTCCCCTCCATCCATTGCCATCTCGGTGCATCTAGTGTTGATTGAGGATTCAAATGAGCATCAATTGTATTCATTATTACTTGAACATGACCTTGAGGCTGCATAAAACCACCCATGACACCAAATGGTCCAATCGCTTGATTTCCTTTTGTTAGGAAGCCTGGAATAATCGTATGAAACGTTCTTTTCTTCCCTTCTAAACAATTATCATGATGAGGATCGAATGAAAAGTTATGGCCGCGATTCTGCATTCCAATTCCAGTTCCAGGAATGACAATACCTGAGCCAAAGCCCATATAATTACTTTGAATAAAAGAGACCATATTACCTTCTGCATCAGCAGTAGCTAGATATACTGTTCCACCTTTTGGCGGAGTTCCTGCTTCAGGAAGTATAGCCTCTTCTTGAATTTGAGCTCTTCTTAAATCCGCATACTCATCAGATAATAATTCTTCTACTTTTACAGACATTTTTTCTTGCTCAGTAATATATGTTTGTCCATCAGCAAATGCTAATTTTATCGCTTCAATTTGTTTATGATATTTATCTACGCTATCTTCCTGATGAAACGTATAACCTTTTAATGTATTTAACGCTAATAATGCAATTAATCCTTGTCCATTTGGTGGGATTTCCCAAACTTCATAACCGCGATAATTAACATGAATCGGCTTTACCCATGTTGGCTTATAATTTGCTAGATCATCTTTGGTCATATAGCCTCCATGACGGTTGGAGTGCTCGACAATTTGTTCAGCAATTTCTCCTCGATAAAATGCCGCGCCTCGTGTCTCGGCAATCTTTTCTAACGTTTCAGCATGACCTGCGGAAAACCAAACTTCACCGATTTTAGGAGCACGGCCGTTAGGGGCAAAGGTTTCAAACCATGCTTTAAACTCTTCACCATTTAAGGAGCTTTGATAATGTTGATAAGCCCTTTCCCACATCTTGCCTAACACAGGGGATATCGGATATCCTTCTTTGGCATAATCGATAGCTGGCTGTAACACTTCTGCTAAAGGCAACTGACCAAATCGTTCAGACAGCTCTACCCATGCCGCCGGGGCACCAGGAACTGTGACAGGAATCCAGCCATACTTTGGAATTTCATCAAAACCACGATCTTTTAACTTTTCGATAGAAATGCCAGCAGGAGAATAACCACTTGCATTTAATCCATGCAATTCTCCTTTGGTCCAAACTAGAGCAAAGGCATCGCCACCAATACCATTAGAAGTAGGTTCAACGACTGTTAGACACGCGGCTGTTGCAATCGCTGCATCGATCGCATTTCCACCCTTTTTCATAATATCAAGCCCTGCCTGTGCCGCTAATGGTTGTGAAGTGGCGACCATTCCTTTTTTGGCAAAGGTAGTCATTCTTTGTGATGGATATGGATAATAATTCGCATCAATCTTGTTCATGTATGTATCACTCCTATTTCATCACCCACATATGGTGTCTCTTACTTATACTTTAAGCTTCTCTTCTTCGTTAAAAGGAAAATGATTACTTTTTTCAAAAATGATTAAATGAGCAGTCGGGATAAGATCGGCGATTTCTATACCATGTTTCGCTGGGCATTGAGAATCAAAGCGACCGACGTAAATATAACTTGGTACTTGAATATCTTTTAAGAAAGGACGGTAATCCATCGTTGGGTAAATATGTTGATTAACATAAATTAATCGCTTTCCGACATTTTTACCACCGAACTATTTAATAGATTCATAATCTCATTAATTCGCTCATTATTTAGGTTCTTATAATTATAAATACTAGCTCGATCACGCCTATACTCATTGCTCGCCGCTGCACCACCACAGATGATTTTGGTTAATCCACCTCCTATATCCTTTTTTATGATTGTTCCAAATAAAGAAACCTTACAGAATATTATAACAAAATAACCCCATATAAAAAAGCAGATAGGTAATGGTATATATCACTTATCTGCTTTAACTTTTATAAAATACCTTCCCGAATAACCGCAAATAAATACCACTGCTCCTCGACTCTTTCAAATAAAAAACGAATCATTTGCTGTTTTTCAGGTTGTTCGAATGATTCGGCTAAATAATCAACAAATACCGCTTGAGGATGTGCGTCAAATAATAACTGACTTCTCTCATCCGTTTCAATTTTTTGATGGAAAATCACTTCATTATAATGAATATCAAACTCTCCTTTATCTTTTAAAAGATATTCAGATACGAACTCTCCACCAGTTAATTGAATTTCATCACCGTCATTTTCTACTCCCCATAAAAAAGATTGCTGTTCATCAAGACTAGTTAATTGTTCTTGGGTAAACGTCCTTTCATAAATAGCTTTGATTTCTGATTGCGGAAAAAGAGCAAAGGTTAGGTTTTTATCTGGATGAACGTTTGTAGCTAACGATGGGAAGTCGTGTCTTTTAATTTTCTGAAAAACATCTTCAGCTAATCCAAGGATCCATTGTGAATCCTCGATACTTAATGTCTGTTCAAGTGTTTCTTTCTCTTTCTCTTTTTGAAGGATACGAGAGGTTTCATGGTTGGTTACATAATCGTTTTTTTGCGACTCTTGAACATTAGTACTGTCTGTTGATTGGCATGCGATTAAACTCCCTAAAGACAACATCAAAATCGAACCCAGTAAGATTTTTCTCACAGTCATTCCCCTTTGCATAGTGGTTTGTCTTACGAGATTTTATGTGATTTTATCTTTAATTAGACAGAGAATGTTCAAATCCTTTTAAATGTATAAAAACGGTAATATAGGTCTGGTTCTTCTTTGTATGAAAGTTACATAGGGGTGATAGTTTGTGCCGTGAAGTTAGCTCGACATCCATCTCGCGATCAATGACCTTAGTAGGACAGTGCTGCCTGCTTGTTCAGGCCGACTGCTGATGGTGATCGAGTTGTAAACGTGCCAACAGTTTGAACAGTCGCCACTACTTTCAACTTTGTTGGTGGCGAAGTGAACCGTCTTCTCCATGAGCGTTTTATATGAAAGTTCAATGGGTGGTGCTCATTTCTCAAGTTAACATACCTTTCGACCTTTGTTTTTGGTCCGTTTTTGAAAATCGAAAGCGAGCTTGGCTAACGGACCAAAAACACTTGGATGTTGGATATTAATCCCGATGAGTTTTTTTGGTGGTGACTGTTTGTGCGGTGCGCTGAATTTTTTTGGGCACGCTCTTCGAGTTAACTTCCAAAAAGTGGCGGGGTTACGGCAAAATGTGAGAATCCTCAAAACCGTTATTGCTAGGGCTTTCTACTCTTTTTTTCAGCTCGCAACCCCGTGGATTCTTCTTCAAAGTGATTGAAGGTTAGAATTCTTAAGTTGTTACCTTATTCCGTATCATTCTTGCTACTATCTTTATTTCATCTACTGTTTTGGAATAAGCTTTAATAACTCTCCTTCCTCTTGTTGAAGGTATGTTTGATGGTAATGACCATCGATCCACGATTGGAACTGGTCATCGTACCATTGACTTTTCAGGTGCTCGGATTGTCCTGGCCCTACGATGTGATAGGATTCATTTGGATAACCCATATCAATGACAAACCTCCACGAGGCTCCATGATTTACCACTCCATCATCACGAAAGGCGGCGGCTTGTACGGTCACTTGACTACCTGGGGTCGCTACTCCTCCCTTTGGATTAAATAGCAAATGAAGCGGTGAAACACTTGATAATGGGTGCCTAAAATGAACTTGGTGGAAATCACCCCACTGCCATTGCTCGACTTTATCCCCTTCTCTCTCTTCAATAAAATCTAATGTCCTTTGAAGTGAGACAAGCAAGACGTGTTCCAGCCCTCCTGCCTCTTTGATCCATGGACCTTCTTCATTCACAAATGCATTTCTTAGCATTTGGTCAACGGTCCCCCTCTCTCCATGAAATAAATCACGCATATCTTTGGGAATTTGTTCCTCAAATAAAACGTCACCAATTTCCCTCATCCAGAGGTTAAAGATGTATGGTGCCGCATCCTTGACTCGATCCATGTAGTCCCACTCTTCCAAAATAGCAAGAGCTTCCTTCTCCTTCCCTTTCCCTTGTTCCAATGAACCTTCAAGTAGTGAAAGAAACAACGGGAGAAATTCTTCTGCATGGAGGTTTTTAATGTCCATTTGTAAGTCCATCATATCTTCAGCTGTAAATATTTGATTTTGCTCTAATACCTCTACAATCCTCATTTGTCTATATGGCTGAGCCCAATGGTGGCTGATATGATAAGGATAATCTTCCTCTGTTACTTTATAATTAGCGGTTGCAATAAAGTCGTTTTCTGGATTTTCAATTCGCGGAAGCTCATCAAAGGGTATATAACCATCCCAGCCATATTCATCTGTCCAACCTGGTACTGGTAACAAACCATCTCCCTTTTTCCGGATAGGAATTTTCCCATTTGCCTTAAAGGCAATATTACCCTCTGTATCTGCAATAACAAAGTTTTGAGTCGGTGTATGGAAATCCAACAATCCCTCTTCAAACTCTTCCCAATTTTGGGCTTTATTCATATTTAAAATAGCCTCAAGTTCAGCAGACGGTTCTAGTGCCGTCCATTGTAACGAAAGAACTGTAGTCCGATTTGATTCACCTGCAAACTCCGAAATTAATGGGCCGTGACGTGTTTCAATAACTTCATAATCTAGCGTTTCTTGTCCCTTTACATGTATCGGTTCTGGATGAACGATTGCCTTTTCCCATTCGTCGTTGTATAGAAATAAATAGCGGTCTTCCTCATGTCTTTTTTCAATATAAAGGTCTTGGACATCTGGTCCCGTATTCGTAACCCCCCATGCTACATGCTCGTTATGGCCTAGTATAATTCCAGGAATACCTGCAAAAATCACTCCACTTACCTGAACCGTTGGTGAGTCTAACTTCATTTGATACCAGATGGACGGCGTTGCTAATCCTAGATGCGGATCATCAGCGAGTAGTGGCTGTCCACTTTCCGTTTTATCACCACTGATAACCCAGTTATTGCTGCCATTAAATTTATGTGGCACTATCGCATTGGCAAAAGCTTCTTTTAAATCAAGTTCATCTTTTCCAATAATATAAGGTGTTTCAGCAGGATAGCTCGGAAATAAATCAAAGGCTTTTTCTTCTTCAAATTCTTGTAATAAGTATTGTCTAAATGCCTGACTTTCCCAATGACCACCTAAATCGTAGGCCATATACTTCCCAATTGTTAACGAGTCTATGGGCGTCCACTCATTGGGCTCATAGCCTAAAATTGTAAATTCTATCGGCCATTTACCACTAAGACGTAATTCATCTATATAGGCGTTAACACCATTTGCAAAAGCCTCTAGTACTTGCCTACCATAATCAGAGTACATATGTAACGAATCTTCTGCTGCCCTTCTTAAACCGAGTGTTCTAAAATACTTATCGTTGTCTATTGGTGCTTCTCCAATCACTTCACTTAAAGTGCCTGATGCTTGCCTTCTACTCATATCCATTTGAAATAAACGATCTTGTGCTTGGATGTAACCTTGAGCAACAAAGAGGTCCATTTCATTCTCTGCACTTATATGTGGCACTCCTTGCTCATCACGTAAAACGGTTACAGCTTCTTCTAAATGTGGCAAGGTGATTTCTCCAGAAATTTGTGGAAGTGAACGGTTTAAATACCAATTCGCACCTACTACAGCAATCATTATGAGCACCATGATGATTCCCAGTGTCCATAAGCTAACTTTCTTCCATCTTTTCATTGGACGTCTTTTCTCTAAACTAGTCTCCATTTTTATCCCCCCGATATGTCTATATCATTACTGTTTCTCTTTTGACTCCTAATTTCCTCCAAAACAATCAAAGCACTTTATATTTTATATGAAAGTTACCTAGGGACGATCGTTTGTGCCGTGAAGTTAGCTGGTTCTTTATTCCCTTCGCACCTTTTCGTGCAGATACTCCATGGTTGGCCTCAGTATCTTCACATTAACTGCCTCTTTGTGTAGTTACTCCATGGTTTCGCGTCTCTATCTGCACAAACCTTTATTAATCGTAAAATTGGCGATAGCTAACTTTCATAACAAATGAATGAAAAGCCAACAAATAAAAAGCAAATACTAATTGAATAAAGTTCCACCAGTTAAAGAGTGAAACCCTACTTATATGTTCGGAGAAGACTAGTTGTAAACGTATCCACAGGTTAAGAAGTCGTCAGTACATATGAAAGCACGTACCCGCAGGAGAGAGCTGACTTTAGTAATGGCTATTCACGGACTCCTACTTGAGTATTCATGAATCTACTAAATAAGTCCTTTTTTTTGATCAATTAATAATAATCAGAGGTTTACTAGAATAGACTCTAGTAAAGCAGGAAAAGGAGTGATTCTTTGCGACATTTCTATAAAAAGTTCACGATTATCAAAACCGCTACAGCGTATTTTGCTGTTGTTATGATAAGTATTTGTATTCTATTAACTAGTCTTGTAACCATATCAGACTTTCAATCTAGGAACTTACACCGAAGTATGGAGGGAATTAACGGTCAGTTTTTATTGCATGTGATGAGTATGGAGAATCATTTTTTGGGACAAGTATTACCTGATGGATATTCTACTAAATCACTAACAAGCTTTACATTCGAACTGGCCACTAACATTGAACTCGGCGACTTCCGCTCATTACTTGGACGCGAAATCCCTGGACTTAATAGTCGTGATGTACGTATTATTGTTGCTGGTGAAGGTACTGACATTACGAATTTACCGTATGAATCACCACCTCCATTAGAGACGATTTTAGAAGACAGAGAAGCTGTTAAAGATTGGGCAGAGGATGAAGAGCAGAACCAAGAGGAGAAACCACCAACCATTAGTGAGGGTGATGATCCGGTTGTGCTCTTATATCATAGTCATAGTTGGGAGTCGTTTTTGCCTCACTTACCTGGTGAAGCAAACCCTAATAGTGCTGCTAGCAACGAAGTAAATATTATTGATGTAGGGCATCATTTAAAAGAAGCACTAGAAAAACAAGGGATAAAAACAGTCATTGATACCACCAATATGACGAAAAAATTAAACGAGTTAGGAAAAGGGACAGGTTACTCTTACACCGCTTCAAGGGGAATCGTTCAAAGTTATTTGGATCAATATGAATCGATAGACTACGTGATTGACTTACATCGAGATTCTGCCCGCTACGATATTACCCATACAGAGTTAGATGGTGAAGATTTTGCAAGACTTATGTTTGTAGTTGGTGAATCACATTCTAATTACGAAATCAACGAAAAGCTAGCAACTGAAATGCATAAACGTTTAGGTGATCAATTATCACGCGGTGTCTTTGGAAAAGACAAAACCCAGGGAAATGGAATATATAATCAGGACTTAAGTAAAGGAGCATTACTTGTTGAATTCGGTGGTGTCGATAACCATATGAATGAATTACATCGTTCTGCCGAAAAATTTGCAGAAATTTTTAGTGAATATTACTTTGAACAACTTGAAAAAGACAACTAATAGCCTAGACAAAGAAGAGGGCAATAACCAACTGCTCTCTTCTTGTTTATAAAAAAATATTGACAAAACTCTATTAAAATTATATATTTATATTTGTCCGATACATATCCCAGTACGATCCGTTAGCTCAGCTGGGAGAGCGCCACCTTGACAGGGTGGAGGTCACTGGTTCGAGCCCAGTACGGGTCATCGTTTAGAACTCTTGTATATCAAGGGTTCTTTTTATTTCCTCATTCTTAAAACAAGTAATGTCGGTATAAAACAGGCAGTCAAACAGACATTTCACAGGCGAAAACTTCATTCTTATGCCTACTTAACTTTCTTTAACTTAAAATTCCTTTTAACCAATCGCCACCAATACCCACAATTATTTGCATAAACATGGGCACGAGTTGCACAAGGCAGCTATATCACCAGCTAATGTAGTTAAGCCTACTTTTAATTGGTGAGTAGCTGTTTTTTTATTAATTTTTTTGAGTGATACTTTAATACTTGGAGGCTCATAGGTCATTACCATTCTCTATCCCGTTCATAAGTGCATGTGTAATGCCTATTTTTTTGCTATGATTTTTTGTTCAGATCAGCACACTCGTCAAGAATTAATTTTAGTTTTGTATTTATATTTTTCACCTTTAAGAATATTTAACCATATATAACATATTTTTCTTTATTTTTTAATTGTAGTTCAGTATAATTAGTTTGAATTTATATAGGGGGAATTTACTATGAAAAAATATCTATTAGGTACGGCTATTTTAGTCGGAGGATTGACTTTGGCTGCATGTGGAGATGGTAATTCATCGACTGATCCTGTAGAAACAGAACCAGAATCTACAGAAACAGAAGGCACAGGTACAGTTGATTCAAGTGAAGATGATGCAGGTGAAGATGTTACAGAAGATGAAACAATTGATGAGGATGGATGGGAAACTAAAGTTGGCGAAACTGTCGAGAACGAAGGTGGGACTTTTACTTTAATTGCTCGTCAAGATGAAGTCGAGACAATTGAAACAGGTCCTATGGTACTAACTATACCGCAAGTTAATGCATCAAGTGCTGAATTAAAAGGCGATTTGAAAGCATTTTTAGAAGCTGATTCCATTGAATACATTCAAATTGATATGGAAGTTGAGAATACTTCTGGAGACACAATTTCATTTTATCCTGCTCAAGCTACGATAACTACAAATACTGGTGAACAACTAGAATCAGATTTGTGGTTGTCCGATCATATTGATGGTGATTTTATCGGGCAAGTTAGTAAAGAAGGTTCTCAATTCTTCATTTTAGAAAAATCAAAAGCTGAAGAAATTGAATGGGTTCGCATTCTTATCAACTCTCCTCATGATGATGATTGGAATGATGTTGGTGAAGATGTTGATATTACAGTAGAGTTTTAAACAAAGGTTGTTGATCTATTGTTAAATTAGAATTAAAAGTCAAGGGAGCTTAAAGCTCTCTTTTTCAACCTCGATAGCAGAACGTATGTTTTCATATAATATCTTAAAAGGCGATGATAATAGTGGATTTTATAATGGAGCAGAAAATACTTAGGATTATCTCACATAGGACTCAAAAAAAGAAATTGAAAAAAATAACCTGATCAAAAACGACCAGGACATACTTACGGGCAAATGGATAGATTTATTAAACAAATATCCGTTGGCGACATAGTGATGATACCCAGCAAGAACTCAACTCATTTTTCATTTGGCGTGATTGATTCTGATGTTTATATCAGGAAAATTAGCGAGACAGAGATTATCAAGAAGTGTGTACCTTTAACAATCTAATTGACATAGTTCCTGATATTCAAGAGCCTTTTAATGAGGTTCTCGACAACCTGAGCTTTGAATCAAGGCTTTTTATTTTTATGTAAAGTGCCTTGAAATTGCTGTGCAAAACTTGTAGCCAATTGCTCAGCCACTCTTATATTCCATTCTGCCTTGCGATTATTAGCCACTTCTAATGTCAAACTCCCATGCTTTGGCCAATACGTGATTTCTAAGACCCCTTTTTCACTTTCCCTTTTGAAATGCCAATGAAAAGAGCCCTTTTTGGTCACTAACGTTGTTTTTTGGGTAACTATTAATTTGTGCAGTCTCACCTGTTGCTCAATTTGCTCACAAATTAACTCTTGGTCGAATGATTTTATTTCACCTAGTTTTGTACTTGTAACCTCAAACAGAACCATAATTGCCTCCCCATGGTAACGCTCATTTCTTTAACGCTAATAGATCACTAAACCTCTTTAACTTATGTGTATAATCACCTACTTCTCCAAATCCATAAGCCGCGTAATAAAAAGGGATTCCCGCAAACTCTGAAGCAGCTTGATCTCCAGTCGTATCGCCGATATAAATAGGGGATACTAATTGATTTCTTTTCATGATTAGCTTAATATTCTCTCCCTTTGACAGCCCCGTTCTACCAGGATTTTCATAATCAATAAAGAAATGGTGAAGTTGATAATAATCTAAAAACGCTTCAATATAGCCATCTTGACAATTACTAACAATAAATAAGCGGTAATGTTGCTTTAGTTCTTTTAACACTTCCTCCACTTGTTCATACAAAATACCACCGTTTTTTTGAAGGTATTCATTTTCTGCTTGATTACATTGTTCTAAAATATCATGCCGCTTTTCTTTTGTTAGTTCAGGCAATAGGATTTCACCAATTTCTTCCACTTGTAAACCCATCGTTTTCGTAAAATCATCTAAAGTCGTTTTTTTATTAATGCCGTTTTCAGTTAGCACTTGATTCCACACTTTCACAACAGACTCTCGCGAATCCCATAACGTTCCATCTAAATCAAAAATAAGACTATCCATGCTGCACCTCTATTTTATCTTGATAATATACAATGATATTGGTAGTTTAACAAAAATGACACCATCATTCGAACAAAAGAGTCTCTTAAGACTTAATTTTAACGACAAACAGGGAAAACCCCGTTTATGTAATCGTGTAAACAATCTTGATGCTGTTGGTTCATGAGTTCAGGAATCGTGTCTAGGTCAAAAAAAGCTAATTCCATCGTCTCTTGTTTATCATATTGATTCGTATTATTAATTATTTCGCATTCAAAGAAAAAAAGTATCGTTTGTGCTCGGTCTCCATTTGCATATTTGTCTGTGTACTTAGTATAAATCCCAATTAAATCCGTGGTTTTTACTTGATAACCTGTTTCTTCTTGTATTTCTCTTAAGGCTGCTTCTTCTGCTGATTCACCTAACTCAATGGCCCCTCCAGGGAAACTCCATTTCTTATTATCTTTGCGCTTGTGCAACAAAATCTGACCTTTTTCATTTTTTACACATCCACCAGCAAAATTGAGAATAATTTGATCATGCCCTACTTTACTTCTTATCTTTTTAATGTAATCCATGTGTTCTCCTTTCTTTTATATGAAAGTTGATACTGATGCTCATGTGCGGAGCTTTGCTCACCGCTACCGAAAATCATGCTCCGCGACAATCGCGTGACGCTTTGAAGTTCGTTACTCCTTGGTCCCCATGAGTAACTGACACGTTCGGCTCTTTGTTCAGATACTCCATGATCCCGCTCCAGCATCTGCACAAACCTTATGGAGTGTTGAAGTGGCGATCAATGACTTTCATCTTTGTTAGTGTCGGAGCTGTTCTAGCTCCGACATGGGCGCTTTATATGAAAGTTACTTGTTGTATGCGGTGCGCGTATTATTCATATGGATTTTGCCAATAGAAGGGTGTTCTACTTCGATACGCGGCCATTTTTCTTGCCAATTTTTTTGCTTTACTCTTTTTAGATAAATTTCTAGTAGTTTAGTGTCTTTTTGAAAAGGGGGTGTTGGTCGGACCTTCATACTCATTAAGTCATCCAAACCATAAGGTGCCGCTGTTTGAATTTGACCATTTGGCTGCATCCTTATTCCTATCGCTGTAACCGTTTCAGGGAAATGAGCAATCCCTTCTTCCGTCGTGTGATATGGCTGTACTCCATTGATCATGTGCATGCGTGCTTGATTTTTCACGGACCAAGGGTACTCGGGTGCTTTCTGTTTTAAGGTACGTTCAAATTGCTTTTCTATCTTTTCGTCTACATATTCGCTGTCAAAATAGATGAGGTCAATATCAACAATAGGTGTACGCTCTTCATAACCATGTAAAGAGTCCCAAACGGTCGATCTTATAAAACCTGCACTTATATACCAATTAGGAAGATGAAGTTCTTTACTTATCGCTAATACATGATTCATTACTTCGCTTTGACTTATAATTGCGTAAAAATCAGAATTCATTTTAAACCCTCCTTTTAAAAGAACGTACGTTCCGAATGTGTGCTCATAAAAAGCTACATAGATATTCATACCTCTACCTATGTAGCTTATAAATTATGATTTGACTTCTTTATTTAAATCTAACTGAACTAATTCTGCTTTACTATCTTGAATACGAATAATAGCTTCTTTCCCCTTTAAATCACACTTAAAGACACCATTTGTAAATTCTGTTGCTACAGCTTGAAAATAAATCCCTTTTACAACATACTCCTCACAATGATCAAGGACGAGTTCATATTTATCATTTTCTTTCACTAAATAACCTGTAACACCACGTTGAAATTGTTCTTCTGCATCTTCATTTTGCTCCCTCTTCATAGAAACAATTTGCAAATCAACATCCTCTAAAATATGAAGAAGTTCATGTATGATCGAACCCTTGGTTAGAACCTCCCATTTAGTTAGCGGTGGCTGACCTATTACAACATGATTAATATTTTTTTCATCAACCGTTTTTGCAATAATATCTGATATTCTTTTACTTCCTTTGATTTTCCAAATGAAATCACATTGATATTTATTCGCTAATTGCTCAAAGAATTTCTTATGTTCAGCCATTGTAAAATCTTTAGAGTCGTACTCCTTATTTTCAATCGAAAGAACATAACAGCTTTGTTTATATAATTCAGCTATAAATTTTCCTTTTTTTATTAGAGCTTCTGCATTTTTCCCATAACTAACACAAACTAAAACCGCACCTTGCATGTAGAACACCCCTTCTTTTTACTAGATAGTTCATACAAAACTAAGAAATTTTGTTCATTTTACCATAGATAAAACCAAAAAGTTATGATAATTTCATTAATTTTTTATATTCTTATATGTAAGCTTTTCTTTATATACGTATAATCTTTTTAGATGGTTTCATTTTAGTTTTAAATGAAAGTTGCTTAGGGCGATAATTAGTGCCGTGAAGTTAGCTCGTCATCCATCTCGCGATAAATGACCTTAGCAGGACAGTGCTACCTGTTTGTTCAGGCCGACCCCACTCCTAATAGTGATCGAGTTGTAAACGTGCCAACTGTTTAAAAAGTAGCCACTATCCACGAAAAATGGTTTTGTGCAGATACTACTTGGTTTGACCTCCGTATCTGCACATTAACACTCTCTTTGTGCAGATACTACTTGGTTTGACCTCCGTATCTGCACATTAACACCCTCTTTGTGCAGATACTACTTGGTTTGACCTCCGTATCTGCACATTAACACCCTCTTTGTGCAGATACTACTTGGTT
>NZ_JAQQWS010000005.1:102436-108807 GCF_028610675.1 Alkalihalobacillus pseudalcaliphilus | reverse complement strand
TGACCTCCGGCTCTTCACAAACCTTAAAGAATTGTTAAAATGATGAAAGATGACTTTCATTTTTGTTAGTGGTGGAGTGGTTTTGGCTCCACTATGCGGGTTTTATAAGAAAGTTCAATGGGTGATGCACGGAATCTCGTCAAGTTCACTTCCAGTGTTACAGATTACGATTAATCATTAAGCTCAAGAGCTCATTGTGACATCATGCCCATTCGAGTATCTGACACGTTCAGACGTTTTCGTATAGTTACTCAAAGATCTGAGGTCAGATGCCAAGCTTCATAGTTTGTTGCTTTTCCACCTAAATTAGTTAGAACCTGATTAAATTCTAAAAGTCCGTCACGAATGTTCATCAACCGTTCTCACCCTTCCCTCCAAATCAAAATCAATTCGTTAAGTTTGGTAAAATGAATAATAAAAAAGATGTCACAAAAATACCAACTAAACCAAAACTCAAAAGCCAATGTTTCGTAGATTTCGTACGAGTAAAGCAAGCAAATAAAATAAGTGCAATAGAGACAATTGGTAGCAGCAATAAAACAATACCCATTATCGACACCTTCTCAAAAAGATTTTAATAAATCAGGTTATATGCCTCTCGAAATCCACACAATCTCTTCCATGATCGTCTTTAAACTGAGATTTCTCTTTAAACCCACAACTTTCAAATAATTTTTTCGAGCTAATATTATAACTATAGACTTTGCTCACTTTAAGTTTCTTCCAGCCTTTATGACGTGCATATTCTTGTAAAAGTTGAATAACCATTTTACCATAACCCTTACCTTGAAATTGCTTTTCCCCTATGATAATAGGGATCATTTCATCAGCAAGAGTGACATCTCCAATTGGAATCCAACTATTATTTTCTTCTTCATAGACTTCAATCATATAAACCTCACCTATTGTTAGTAAGTATTTATACATCCTTTCTACGGTTTCTATCGAATACGGTTTCGTTCCGCTCCCTTCAGAGAACTTTAAAATTTCAGCATCCTGATACCACTTTTCAGCAAATACAATGTCTTGATTTAATCTTATAGGTCTTAAACGTAAATGACCGGTTCTTAATTCCATTCCAAATTCCTCCTATTCTTTCTCATTATAATTAACCTAATTTTCAGAAACAATAAACCTATAAAAATGATTAATTTAAGATGAATTACTTTAAATCTAATGAAAATTTGATAAAATGAGCATGAATAAAAATGAGGTGATACCATGCAAATTAGACTTCTCAAACATGAAGAGTCTCCTCCATATCCTTTATTATTATTAGCTGATCCTTCTGAAGAAATCGTTCAAAATTATCTGCAAAGAGGTACATGTTATATTGGATATAATCAAAAAGAAAAAGTGATGGGCGTTTATGTTTTATTGCCAACCCGACCCCATACGATTGAAATCGTTAATCTCGCTGTTGATAAAAGTATTCAGGGAAAAGGCTACGGTAAACAACTTCTTATCCATGCTATTCAGATAGCGAAACAGCAAGACTATCGAACTGTTGAGATTGGAACAGCTAATTCTAGTCTTTCACAACTGGCTCTTTATCAGAAAGTCGGCTTTAGAATAACAAGTATCGACACTAATTTCTTTTTAAAGCATTATAAACAACCCATCTATGAAAACGGCATTCAAGCCGTCGATATGCTTCGTTTAACAAAAGACCTAGCAGGGAAAACTTAAGTATCATTGAAAAGAATGTCTGTCCATTCCACCCAAGAGGATATGATAAAATGTAACTACCTTTGTTCATAATTTCATAAATGAATGATAGAATTAGCTACTCAAGTGACTAAGTATTAAAAGTATTTAACGAAAAGGATGATTAGATGAGTCAATTAACCGCCTATGTTGGCACTTATACTAATGGAGACAGTAAAGGAATTTATCGTTTTTCTTTTGACCCTACAAGTGGAGTGATTGATACACCCGAACTCGTAGCAGAATTAGAGGGACCAACTTATTTAACCATTAGCCAAGATAATCAATACCTATATGCTGTTGCAAAAAGTGATGAAGGAGGCGGTATAGCCGCTTATCAAATTACAGACAATGAAGAACTCGAATTCATTAATAGCGTTATTTCTGATGGTCCAAGTCCATGTCACGTCAGTTTGGATAACGATTCAAGCACTCTTTTTTCAGCTAATTACCACCGAGGACAAGCCGATGTTTATCCGATTTCTAATTACGGACACTTAGAAAATCCATCAAGTACAGTTACACATACAGGATCTGGACCTAATCAAGAAAGACAGGAAAAAGCCCATGCCCATTACGCTGGATTAACACCAGATGGAAAATTTGTTGTCGTTTGTGACCTTGGCACAGATAAGGTAGCCATTTATCGTTTAGACGGGCAAGGATTGATTCCATTCCAGGAGATCTTTGTAAAGCCAGGGAGTGGGCCAAGACATATCGCCTTCCATCCCAACGGTAAGTACGCGTATGTGAATGCCGAATTAAGTTCTGAAATCATTGTTTTTGAGTATAAACATGGGGAGTTAAAAGAAATTCAAACGGTAGGAACATTACCAGAAGATTTCTTAGGCGATAACACTAGTGGTGCTCTTCACCTTTCTAATGATGGCAAATTTATTTATGTCTCAAACCGTGGACATGATAGCGTCTATGTTTATGAAATTGATGAATCAACAGGTATGATTACTTTTCGTTCTTCCGTAACAAGTGGTGGTGAGCATCCTCGCGATTTCATTTTTGACCCGAGTGGTAAATACATGTTTGTAGCCAACAAAGATTCGAGTAACATTGTGATGTATATAAAGGACGATAATACGGGACGATTAACAAAAACCGAAAAAGAAATATCGATTCCAAACCCTGTGTGTATTAAATTCTTACATTATCGCTAAGTCGTTTAATTGGGTGAGACGAGTATCGATCAAAAAAGAAACATGCCTTAAGACCAACTAGGGCATGTTTCTTTTCATCTTTTAGTCCATTAAGTCAACAACATTTTTCGTATTCGGGTCAACACTATACCAACCCCATGTCGTTTGGTGACCTTCATTTGTATTAGCATCTGTAATGACAATTTCAAACACTTGGAATACCCATTGACGAGCATCGTTTTCATGGTCAAACTGCACTTGGTAGCTTGAATTATCGCCTACACCTGCAAATTCTGCTACAAGCTCTGCCGCCTCTTCTTTATTAAAAGAACCATCTGATGTATCCGAATCTGAGTTAGCTCCTCCACCTGCTGTATCTTGACTAGAATTTCCTGAATTTGTATTATCTGTATTTCCTTCCGCTTCCTCTGCTGGCTCTTCAACCTCTACTTCTTCCTCTACTTCTTCCTCGGCTGCTTCTTCAGCAGCTTCATTTTCACGAATTTCGATCGCCTCTTCTATGCGACCTTTCCACTCTTCTAATTGCACAAGCAAGTCTGCTAAGCTACCATGTGGCTCTTCTGGAATCTCATACGCTTCAATTTTTTCCATAGCCTCTTCGTAGTTTTCTTCTTCATACAGCCCAGAAACTTCTGCAAGCAACTCTTCCAATTCAAGATATGTTTGTTCTAACTTCTCTAGTTCCTCCATTTTCGATGATGCTTGCTCTTTCAATAGACTTGTTTCTTCAGATTCTGATTGACTTTCTTGTATTGCTGTCACATAAGTTCTAGCATCGACTAATTTACCTTCATCTAAAGCGTGTAAAAACCAAATCATACTCTCAACGTCATTAATAATGACAAGGTCTTCTTCCTCACCATTTTCATCATATGCCGCCTCTAATGCTTCTTTAGCATCTTCATATCTTTCTTCTTTAATTGCTTCTAGAGCTTCATCCTTATGTTCTTGGTATACATCTGATGAGCAAGCAACTAGAAACAAAGCTACAACCGTAAACATTATGTATATTTTCTTCACTTTCAAATACCCCCTTACTCCTATTATAAAAGTTGTATCTACGGACTGACAACCTAAAAATATTAATTATTAAAAACTAAGTCCGTATGACTCATGACTATTTCGATCATCTTTTGACAACCATACCTACGCCTAAATCCTTAGCAACAAAAAAAGCCTAGTAGTTTACTAGACTTTTTTATATCGACTTTTAACGCGCCTAGTAGGACTCGAACCTACAACGCAAGAACCGGAATCTTGAATGATATCCCTTTCACCATAGGCGCACGAATTAAAACGACAATATTTAATTTAATATAAAATGAAAATAATGTCAAGGTATTCATACAAGAGTAAAAATATACAAAAGGAAGAGATGACCTTTACGGGATTTCCTTTATTTGAAAGTTAGTGCGAACATGGAGCATTGCTCATCGCTACTTAAAATTATGCTCCGCGTCCTGCGGGGTGGCGCTGAACTAACTGGCACAGTCAGTTGATCTCAGCCCGCCACTACGTCCCGCGGGAGTCTTCGCATATTTCCGTCCGCTGGGTGTTTGCTCATTCTCAAGTACAAATTGCATTCATAAAAAAATAACAACAAAAACAAAGTCAATGAAGAGTCACCAAGCAAAGAAGAAAATCAAAATCACACAAAATTATTGTTGTGGTCCTTCTTCAAGCATTTGATTAAAGCGTTCGTTGACATCATCTTCCGTATAGCCTGCTTTCGCTAATCTTGCTGAAAGGTTTTTTGCCCACAACTCTAAGCGCTGTGCCATTTTTGCATACTTCTTGGCTTCGCTTCCTTTTTTATCATTTGCTCGACCGTTGGCATTTGACATAATATTTTCAACGATATAAAGTGCTTTCCATACATTCTCTTCATCAAATGATTCATGGGATTTCCCTAATTCGTCTACTACTTTTTTATAAAAGTCATTAAATTCTTTATATGAAATCTCCTCATCCATATTCAGATATACTTGAATTTGTTCATATAATGTTTGCATTCATTGGACACTCCTTTAATAATCTCAGCTTATTATATCATTTATCTACTATAAGTAAAATCACTGCCACTAAAGCACATGAAAAAAGGTTACCATTATCTTCGTAGCCCGATGGCCGCTCATAAAAAAACACATGTCATAGACATAAACTATGACATGTGATTTTTATTATGTTTAATTCACAACTTCATCTAATGCTTGTTCTAGCTTTTGTACTACTTGAATTGGTTCATGTCCTTCAATTTCATGTCTTTCAACCATCATTTGAATTTCACCATCTTTTAATAATGCAAATGAAGGAGAAGAAGGTGCATAACCTTTAAAGTATTCACGAGCCTTAGCTGTTGCTTCCTTATCCTGCCCTGCAAACACAGTTACATATCGATCTGGTTGGATTTCGTAATTCCTCATATATGCTGCTGCCGGACGTGCAATACCACCAGCACAGCCACAAACTGAATTAACCATTACAAGTGTTGTACCTGATTCTTTTAAAATACCCTCTACTTCTTCTGCGGTCTTTAACTCTTGGTAACCAGCTGTTACCATTTCTTGTCTTGCCACTTGTACCACATCATTCATAAAGAAATTAAATTCCAAGATAACTCCTCCTCATAAAACGCTTAATAACTTTATTGACATTGTACATGGAAATTCAGATAAAACCAACTAATTTACTTATACCCATACTATTTTTGTATGAAAGTGATGCTAATGATTATGTGCGGAGTTCTACTTGCCGCTACCGAAAATCATGCTGCGCTTAGGCCTTCCCCTCCAAAAAACTATACTGTGATTGATTAGTGGTCATTTAATTCAAGGCTTGTTCTAAGACTTGAATATTTTGTTGCATTAATGAGAAATAGTCTTCTTTATTATTAATATCTTCTTGTGTCAATACTTCTAAGTTGTGCAAAGTTAAAGCATCCGTGTTCGTTTCCACTTGAACTACTTCTGATATTTTAGATGGAATGTTTTGTTCAAACATAATATAGTTAATATCATTTTCTTCAACTAATTGAATAATGTCTTGTATTTGTTTATGTGAAGGCTCATTAGTTCCTGTTAAACCAGTAATACCAACTTGATGGAGTCCATAACGTTGTTCCCAATAGCCATAACCAGCATGCGAGACAATAAATGTATTTTTCTCAGCTTCTTTAGCCATCTTTTCGAACTCTTGATGTAAGGTATTCAATTCTTCTTTTAACTGTTCGAAATTACTTTCAAATAGATCTGCTTGCTCAGGTTTTACATCAACAAAAGCATTTTTGATGTTTTCTGCCAGTTCAATTGATAATAATGGATCCAACCAAACATGAGGATCTTCATCACCATGGTGATGGTGTTCATGTCCACCCTCTTCATGCTCGTGATGCTCATGTTCGTCTTCTTCATGCCCCTCATGCTCGTGATGCTCATGTTCGTCTTCTTCATGCCCCTCATGCTCGTGATGCTCATGTTCGTCTTCTTCATGCCC
>NZ_JAQQWS010000005.1:47178-102336 GCF_028610675.1 Alkalihalobacillus pseudalcaliphilus | reverse complement strand
CTCATGCTCGTGATGCTCATGTTCGTCTTCTTCATGGCCCCCATGATCATGATGCTCATGTTCGTCTTCTTCATGGCCCCCATGCTCGTGATGCTCATGTTCGTCTTCTTCATGGCCTTCATGCTCATGATGTTGATGTGAATGTGAACCTTCCATTAGTTCTATGTTTGCTGAAGCTTCCACAATGGCTACTTCTTCATTTTTTAATGTCTCAATTAATGAGTCTACAAAACCTTCTAAGCCTGAACCATTATAAAGAAATACATCACCTTCTGCTACATCAATCATATCTTTTGCAGAAGGATCATATGTATGAGCATCTGCACCTGCTGGAATCATATTATGAACCTCTACGAACTCACCACCAATTTTTTGGGCAAAATCTTGTAGTGGAAAAATAGTCGTATAGACAGTTAAAATATCATCCTCTTCAGCAATACTTTGCTGTCCTTCTTCTGCTGTTTGACAAGCATTTAATAATATTAAAATAAGTCCTATGAAAATAAATCCTTTTATATGTTTCATAACCATACACTCCATTATTCGTAATCATTACGTTTTATCACTTTTGAATTATATAGGAATCTTTACGATTTGTAAATATGTTTTTATCTTTTTGTTTCTGTAAACTAAATCCAAGTAATGATATTCCTATTTTATTCCATTATTCCTGTTCTCAAAATGTGCCCCAAGAATACATTCTCATCCCTTTTGACACAAATGATGCCAAAATCCACTGACTTCGCCAGTGGATTTTGTCTTCGTATTCTTTTTATTCGTTATCTGTTAGTTTTTCTTCCATTCGTTTATTCATGTTTTGATAATGCTCAAACAGTTTCGGTAGTAACTCTTTGATTTTTGCTTCATCTCGTATTTCTACAGCTTTTTCAAATTCTTCTTGTAAATCATTATGTTCCTTTTTCCAAGTTGAATCTTTCTTTAGTTGTTCATACTTTTTATCTTTCTTTTTCTCGTGCCACTGCTTCATTAGTACTTTTCTTTGCTTTCTTATTTCATTCCAAGTATCCACCTGTTCTGGTGCATACTTTTCTGCCAGTAATTCAAAATAATAATCCATATGAATGATAAAACTTTGATGTGAGTGATGCTTTTCTACTTGCTGTTCTTTCACATCTTCCGTTGCTTGAACAATTGAACTTGTGACTAGTAACATGATAATACTAGTAGTCATTATTGATAAGTACCACGAAAATTTTCTTTGACTCTTATCCATACTCTTACACTCCCTTTCTAAGCTTTATATATAGATTGACCCAAAAAAACCTTTTCATACAAAACTAACATGGCATAAAGCTAATCAAACATTTTGGTGATGGAGTTTAATAGCCACCACGAGCAAAAAAGCATGTGACCATCTAATGGTCACATGCTTTTCTTTATTAGTATACGGACAGGTTTGATTCATCCATGTTTTCTAGTTTTGATTTTATTGCAGCTAAGAATTTTCCACATACAAGCCCGTCTAAGACACGGTGATCAAGTGATAGACAAAGGTTTACCATATGACGAATAGCAATCATATCACCTTGTTTTGTCTCCATAACAACAGGTCGTTTAACGATCGATTCAACCGATAAAATCGCAGCTTGAGGATGATTAATAATAGGAGCTGACATAATCGAGCCAAATGCACCTGTATTATTAATCGTGAACGTACCACCTTGACTATCCTGTGAGGTTAACGTTCCACTTCTAACTTTGGAAGATAACTCAACAACCTCCTTTGCTAGACCTTTAATCGTTTTATCATCAGCATTTTTTATGACTGGTACGAATAAAGAATCCTCCGTTGCTACAGCCATGGATAAGTTAATATCTTTCTTTCTAATAATCTTATCCCCAGCCCACATGGAATTAAGCTGTGGAAATTCTTTTAGCGCTTCAACAGTCGCTTTCATAAAGAAAGGTAAATACGTAATGGAAAAACCTTCTTTTTCCTTAAAGTGATTTTTGATGCGATTGCGATATTCCACTAGATTTGTCACATCTACTTCTATGGTTAACCAGGCGTGAGGTGCCTCATGTTTGCTTTTCACCATATTGTTAGCAATTGCTTTACGCACAGGACTAACCGCAAGTACCTCTTCCCTATCTCCTGCTTGATACGAATTAACTTTAGACGTCGTTTTTTCAATAGTAGCAGGCTGCGATGTAGCTTCTCTCTTGACTGCTGGTTGCGGAGCCTTCGTTTGATGCTTCCCTGATTCTATGACAGCTTCAATATCTTTACGTGTTATACGGCCGCCTCTACCAGTACCATCAACTAAGGCAAGATCAATTTGATGTTCACCTGCTAGTCTAATAACCGCTGGCGAATAACGCTTTTTCTGGCTTTGGTCGCTCCCCTGAGCTGAAGTATTCGTTGATTCGTCTTGAGTATTCCGTTCTGTGCTACTTTCCTCTTGTTGGTCAGATGAAGCAGACTCTTCATCTGGAATAATCGAACAAATTACTGTTCCGACAGCTACAGTTTCATCTACTTGAACCATGATATCTTTAATCGTTCCAGTAAAAGTAGATGGGATTTCTGCATTGACCTTATCTGTGACGACTTCTGCCAAGGGTTCATACTTATTTACTCGGTCCCCAGGCGATACTAGCCAATTACTAATTGTCCCCTCTGTCACACTCTCGCCTAATTGAGGCATCTTAATCTCTGTGGCCATTTTTTTCTCCTTTCAGATTAAAACTCCGCAAGTTCTCTCATTGCCTTTTCAACCTTGTCCGGATTAATCATATAATATTTTTCCATAGTCGGAGCATAAGGCATCGCCGGAACATCCGGAGCTGCTAATCGTGCGATAGGAGCATCTAAATCAAATAAACAATGCTCAGCAACAATTGCCGCGACCTCACTCATAATACTGCCTTCTTTATTATCTTCCGTGACTAATAAGACTTTTCCTGTCTTACTTGCCGATTCAATGATCGTCTCTTGATCAAGAGGATAGACGGTACGTAAATCAACAACTTCCACATCAATGCCATCATGGGCCAATTTCTCAGCAGCCTGCAAAGCAAAGTGAACAGCTAAACCATATGTAATAACGGTTAGGTCACTACCTTTTCTTTTTACATCTGCCTTACCGAGTGGCAATGTATAATCATCATCAGGTACCTCACCTTTTATTAAACGATAAGCACGTTTATGTTCAAAGAATAAAACAGGATCATCATCACGAATCGCTGATTTTAATAATCCTTTCACATCATAAGGCGTAGAAGGCATCACAATCTTCAGCCCTGGTACATTGGCAAACATCGCTTCTACAGATTGTGAATGATATAAAGCTCCGTGAATTCCGCCGCCATACGGTGCTCTGATCGTAATAGGACAAGACCAATCATTATTAGAACGATAACGAATTTTGGCAGCCTCAGAAACAATTTGATTAACAGCTGGCATAATAAAATCTGCAAATTGAATTTCTGCTACTGGTCTCATCCCATACATAGCAGCACCAATTCCTACACCAACGATTGCTGATTCGGCTAATGGTGTATCCATAACTCTTGCCTCTCCGAATTGCTCATGCAATCCCATCGTCGCTCGGAATACGCCACCTCTTGCTCCTACATCCTCACCTAATACAAATACTTGGTCATTACGTTCCATCTCTTCTTTTAACGCTAATGTTACAGCTTCAATATATGAACGAATAGCCATTCGATTCCCTCCTCTCTATTTTTGAGCGTAGACATAATCTAATCCTGAAGCAGGGTCAGCATACGGTGCTTTCTCGGCATATTCGGTTGCTTCATTGACTAATTGGTCCAACTCTTGATGGATTTTTTGTAGGTTCTCTTCATCTAATACATTCACTTCTTTTAAATAAGCAGCAAATGTATGAATAGAATCCTTTTCTTTGGCTCCTTCTACTTCTTCCCCTGAGCGATAGGTACGATCATCATCATCACTAGAATGCGGCATTAAACGATAACCAATCGTTTCAATTAATGTTGGTCCCTCACCTTTTTCAGCACGCTCTCTTGCCTGCTTGACCACTTCATAGACAGCTAATGGGTCATTTCCATCTACAGTAAAACCAGGCATTCCATAACCACTAGCCCGATCCGATACATTTTCACACGCTAATTGTTTCTCCACAGGGATCGAAATCGCATATTTATTATTTTCGCAAATAAAGATTACGGGTAATTTGTGTACACCTGCAAAATTTAAGCCCTCATGAAAATCACCTTGATTGGAAGACCCTTCTCCAAAACTCGTTAAGCATACGAATGGATCGTTATTTAATTTACCTGCCAAGGCAACGCCAACAGCGTGGGGAACTTGAGTGGTAACAGGTGATGAACCCGTGACAATTCTTCTTTTCTTAGAACCAAAGTGACCAGGCATTTGTCTACCACCTGAACTTGGATCCTCCGCTTTAGCAAATGCAGATAATAATAAATCTCTTGTTGTTACACCAAATGTTAATACCATTCCCACATCTCGATAATAAGGAAGTAAGTAATCCTTATCACGATCTAAGGCAAATGCAGAACCTACCTGTGCTGCTTCATGACCTTGACAAGAAACAACGAACGGAATTTTACCTGCTCGATTTAATAACCACATTCTCTCATCAATTTTTCTTGCAAGGAGCATCGTTTTATACATCTCAATCACTTGCTCATCCGCTAAACCCAAGCGTTGATGACGATTTTCACTCATTATTTTTCCTCCTTTATCCGTTTTAAATATGAATGGCTTTTCCCTCAGTTGCTAAGGCCGCCTCTCCAAACACTTCAGACAATGTTGGATGTGGATGAATCATTTCTTGAATTTCAATATCAGCTGCATCTAAATATTTTGCTAGAGCAGCCTCTGATATTAAATCTGTCACATGAGGACCAATCATATGAACCCCTAATAAATCTCGATTATCTTTATTCGTAATAACCTTGATAAAACCTGAAGCCTCTCCGTGCACCAATGCTTTACCATTAGCCTGGAAAGGGAATTTACCGACATTAATTGAATAGCCTAATTCAATGGCTTTTTCCTCTGTTAATCCAACACTAGCAATTTCAGGACGACTATAGATACACGTCGCAACGGTTAATTCATTAAGCTGTTCAATCTCTTTCCCAACAATATGGTTCACAGCTAACATCCCTTCATGTGAAGCTACATGGGCAAGCTGTAAGCCACCAATTACATCTCCAATTGCATAAATATGACTTTCTTTCGTTTGGTAACGATCGTTAACTTGAATAAATCCATCAGCAACTTCAATCTCCGTGTTCACGAGTCCAATATCATCAACATTAGCACGACGACCGACAGACATGAGCATTTTTTCTGCGACCAATTCTGTTGATTGACCATTTAAAGAGCCTCTAGCATGTACTTGATTATCCTGAATGGTTACATCATTTGACTGCAATTGAAAATTGGTCATAATGCTAATTCCTTTTTTCTTCAAAAGCTTCGTAGCTTCTTTTCGGATGTCTTGATCTAATTGTGGCAAAATCGAATCACCATATTCAACAATGGTAACCTCCACACCAAAATCTGCGAGCAAGGATGCCCACTCAACACCAATGACTCCACCACCAACAATGATGATCGTCTTAGGTAACTCCTCTAACTCTAAGGCATGGTCGGAATTAATAATATAATCACCATCTACTTCTATACCAGCTAACGTTCGTGGAGATGATCCCGTTGCAATAATAATATTTTCCGGAAGTAGCATTTGATTTTCAGATTGGTCGTTCATTTCAACTGATATAGTTCCAGGTCGGGGTGAAAAAATAGAAGGACCTAATATTCTTCCTTTTCCTTCATAAACATCGATTTTACCTTTTTTTATTAGCGCTGTAATCCCTTGATGCAGCTGCTCAATAATTCGGTTCTTTCGTTCCTGAACCTTGTTAAAATCAAAGCCTATACCTTCAAGTTGTATACCAAACTCATTCGCTTCTTTTGCCTGTGCATAGACCTCAGCACTTCTTAGTAACGCTTTGCTCGGTATACAGCCTTTATGTAAACAAGTACCGCCAAGCTTCCCTTGCTCGACGATCGCCACTTTTTGTCCATACTGGGCAGCTTTAATGGCGGCAACATATCCACCCGTCCCTCCACCAAGTATTACTAAATCATATTCGTTAGCCATAAAAAGTCCTCCTGCCTTCCCACTTTAGCATCTCCTTGACAAAGTATGGTGCCCATCTTGTAAAAATTGACGTCTTGATTGTTTCATGCGTTCAATTCTTTGTTCAGCCATACGGTTTGCTGCTTTAAAAGTCGGGATATTTTCACGATTCGAGATGTCAAACACGGTTTCTAAGCTTTGATAAATCGTTTCTACCTTTTTTAAGGCACGCTCTCGATTATACCCTAAAAGTTCATCGGCGACATTAATGACACCACCAGCATTAATAACATAATCAGGTGCGTATACAATACCACGCTCATGTAAAATTGCCCCATGAATTTCATCTTTAAGCTGATTATTGGCAGACCCTGCAATGACCTTGGCTTTTAATTGTTTGATCGTCTCGTCATTAATAATCGCACCTAATGCACAAGGTGCAAAAATATCACAATCAACTTGATAAATATCATGAACATCGACAGCCACAGCACCAAAATCAGTCACTGCTCTTTTTACAGCATCGGCATTAATATCGGTTACAATTAACTCGGCACCTGCATCATGTAAATAACGGCATAAGTGATAAGAAACATTCCCAACCCCTTGTACAGCTACTTTCTTTCCTGTCAAATCATCTGAGCCAAATGCCGCCTTAGCACTCGCCTTCATTCCCACAAAAACACCATACGCTGTCACAGGTGATGGATTTCCTGATGATCCATAAGCTTGCGAAATACCTGTAACATAATTGGTTTCTTGATAAATTAAATCCATATCCTCAACGGTTGTTCCTACATCCTCTGCTGTTATATATCGACCATTTAAGCCTTGAATATAACGCCCGAATGCTCGGAACATTTCTTCGTTTTTATCTTTTCTTGGGTCACCTATAATAACGGTCTTACCCCCGCCTAAATTCAATCCTGCTGCAGCATTTTTATAAGTCATTCCTCTTGCTAAACGTAATGCATCTTGAAAGGCAGCCTCTTCATTTTCATACATCCACATTCTAGTTCCACCTAAAGCAGGCCCTAAGGTCGTATCATGAATGGCAATAATGGCTTTTAAACCTGAACTTTTATCATGGCATATCACAACTTGTTCGTAATCATATCGTTCTAATTCTTTGAATAACTGCATGGTGAACCTCCTTGAGCTAATGAGCTGTTATGAATTTAAAAGCATTGAGACATGATTGATTAATATTGAATAATGAGAATGCTTTACTACTATCATAATTGATTCATAAGAAGGAAGCACGTACGTCCTGTAACAGAGTAAATAATAAAAGATATTTGTTTTATTTGACTATATTTCAATATTAATCATCAATCAACTTAAAATTAAGACTAACTCCTAATTGTAGCTCTTAGTTTTCCTTCTTCTACTATTACTCAAATATCAAAAAGTTGCAACCATTAATAGTGTCAAATTTGATTATTTTTTGTTAGAATAAAGGATGTTATCAAACAAAACCAATGAAAGAGGCTTTTAAAATGGGGCGTTTTATCGCATTAGTCATTATGCTTATACCTGTCTTTATAGCTGGGTATGGAATCAAATTAATGAGAGATTCTTTTTTTCAAATAAGTAATATTTCTTTTATACCATTAGCTTTTGAATTTATTTTGGGACTTGTTTTATTTATCGCGGGAGTTGCCTTTATCGGCGGATTTATTTTTTACCGTGATAAGAAAAACGGAAAAATCTCCCCTAAATTCACCAAAAAAAAACCTGAATCGTGATCAGGTTTTTTTCGTTGTTACACCTAATTGATCGAACCAATTGAGGAAGGGCTTTCTAGCTATTACGGCTGTGAGCGAAATCCGTTCCACCATTCCACTCATCATGACTAAAAAGGCTAGAATCAGCCATTGTCCTAGTTCTGGTACAATTGTGATCGTCCACAACGCTAATATACTGCCAATGACTGTTGCACCGTTATCCCCAAGCATCGCAATCCGGTGACCTTCCATTACTAATAGTAAATAGAAAATCGTTACGATGTAAATAACAACGAGAAATGATGGTACAAACCCAGAGAAAAGTAAAATGATAAAGAAAAAAAGGCTGCTTTTCCATACCCTCAAAGGTCTTGTATCTAATGCATTCATCATATGGGGAAATAGTAATAAGAGACCCAAATATCGGAGTACTACATATACAGACTCTGGTTCAAATAAAAGAAGTATAAACAGTGACCCTACCAAAGTACCAATAATTTTGAAAATACCTGTTGTCGGTCTCCTCTTCTTAATCAAATAAGAAAGGTGTCCTTTAATTCCTTTTGGAGTTGTTTGTCCAAACTTATCATCTATAAAACCAATAAACCAAATGAGCACCAAATAAATTAACGCATAGTGACTTAATGCTAAGTAATCAATATAAAAATAATCCACCATCAACGCATAAGCGATAAGAATAAAGATACCTAAGCTATAAGGAACCTGATGGCCTTCATAATTGTTCACTGTCCAATTAACTGACATAAAGCCATACATACTTAATAGTGCGATGACTGGCAGGATAAAGATATAAAAGTACATCATTGGATTATACCTCTTTTCGAAACTTCACAATATCAAGCCATTGTTTATAACGATGCCAAAGTCCTTTGAGTGATTTCCCCATTTCCCGATGACTCATTTCCGTTTCAACTTCAAGAATGGAAGCACCGGCTTCTATGAACCGTAAATTCATCTCTGTCTCTATCCCAAACCGTTCTGCTTTGAGTGATTGAATGAGTGGAAGCCAATCACGATGAAAAACCCGCTGACCTGACAACGGCGATTCCATCCAGACCCCCGTTTTCGATTGAATTATTTCTTGTGCTTGTCTTTTGACCATACCAAACCCAGCTTTTCTACCAGGCGATACTTTTGAAATGATTAAATCCGCTTTCCTTAACAGAGCTGGTTTGATTAGTTCCACTGCTTCGTTAGCACTTGTAGTTAAATCCGCATCTAAACAAAGAATCCATTCACAATTAGCTTTTGCACAGCCAGCACGTAATGCAACACCTTTTCCTTGGTTTTTAGTAAATGAGATCAAAATATCCGCATATTTTTCTGCAATTTCCCCAGTCAAATCTGTACTCCCATCATTAACAACGATTAGTTCAATAGGATAAGGCAGCTTTTTGATCGTTTGTAATGTCTGTTCAATTCTAGATTGCTCATTATACGCTGGAATGATCACACTCATTTCCATGACTATAAACTCTCCTTTTTACGCTTGAACGAAAACCAGCTTTGCTCAGACCATATTTTTAGACGAATCGTGACAAGCACTTTTTCTAATTGCGTTAAAAATATATCCAAACGTATATGAATCTGCTCAGAAAAGCGATTTTTTCTTGGGTAAAGTCGATGAATACCTTTTAAGTCTGTAATTTTATCTCCTGCTTGGATACGACAGATAATACTAGAACCCATACCTTTCCTGCCCTTTTCTAAAAATTCTCGCATGCCGAGTCTACATCCAACTAGATATAAATGATTAGCGCCGGATTGGTGTGCCGAATAAATGGCCAAATCTTCACTTGTTCCAATAAAAGCTAGCTCATCCCAAACGAGATTCGGTATGTTCTTTAATCGTTCAGCCCCTGGAGAGCGACCGTCTAAAAATTGATGACAAATTAACTTTGCCCCACAAGTTAGTGAGTGATCAGAAACAGAATCCATGTCTCCTATAATCATATGAGGTTGAATACCGACTTTTAACAATCCATCTGCCGCACCGTCTACAGCAATAATATAATAACTTGCCGTTCTCATTTTTGATTTAATCGTCTGCAAATCCTCCAGGTACGTTTTATTACGGGCGACAATAAACACATCTTTATGACGCATTTCTTTAAAATAATCTGGATAGTTTTTATTTTCTAATAAGAATGGAATTTCATTTGATGCAAACCTCAAACTATTTTCAACAAAGGCAGAGAAAATTTGTGGGTAATTTTGATCCGCTTTTTTTTGCCTAATGGTTATAAGCTCGTTCGTGTAAGGCTGTAAATCACCACCATATTCCCACTCGTCCATTCTCTTAACAAATAATTGATGATTCGTCACTTTAATCGTAATGGGTCGATTAACTTGTTGATCCAAATATTCAGTGCGATTACTCAAGTCAAAAACCTCAATACCATGTTCCTGAAGACGCTGCACTTGATTATGCAAATAAACACCACTAAAAGAAGCGCTTAAATTAATGACTGCTCTCACTTTCTTTTCAATTAATCCCTCCACAGCAACAGGATCAAGATCTTGATGGTCAACAAGTACATAAGAAGACGGGTGCTGAATATTTTCGATTACTTTTTTTGTTTTACGATGATATATAGCAATTCCTTCTATACCTTGATTCATAAAAAGACACTCCTCATTATATTGGTCTTAGTATGAGCCAAAGTAGTTAAAGCTAACCGAAAAATAAAAAAAGGCTGTACGCTGAGAATTTTTTCTCTCGTACAACCTTGAAATTCATTATTTAGAAGGCTTTCAACTTACCTTATGTTCAATTCTTAACTTATCAGCAACCATGGCAATAAATTCCGAATTCGTTGGTTTGGCTTTAGTATGACTGACCGTGTAGCCAAAAAGACTAGAGATAGAATCAATATTACCACGACTCCATGCTACTTCAATTGCATGACGAATAGCTCGTTCCACTCGGCTAGCTGTTGTGTTAAATTTCTTTGCTATATCTGGGTATAACACTTTTGTAATAGAGCCTAATAGCTCAATATCATTATAAACCATCGTAATCGCTTCACGTAAATACATATAACCCTTAATGTGAGCTGGGACGCCAATTTCATGAATAATACTTGTAATGCTCGCATCTAAGTTATGTCTTTTATTTTCTGACTTTGATACTGTTTGATTTTTAATTAGGAGAGACGAAGCTGAGTTTGACTTTTGGATAAAACTTTTCTTGCCGCCTCCAATTTCACGAATATTAGAGACTAAAATCTCGATATCAAATGGCTTTAATACATAATAGGACGCACCTAAATCAACGGCCTTTTTAGTTACATCCTCCTGTCCAAAAGCGGTAAGCATGATAATATTTGGCTTATGAGATAAGTTCATTTGCGATAAACGTTCTAACACAGCAAGACCATCTAGATGTGGCATAATAATATCTAGAATTAAAACGTCCGGCTGTTTGTTTTCAATTAAATTCAAACAATCCTGACCGTTATAAGCAACTCCAATTACTTCCATATCATCCTGTGCTGAAATATATTCATTCAATAAATGAACAAGCTCTCGGTTATCATCTGAAATCCCCACTTTAATCTTTTCCACGAAATATTTCCTCCTCGTTTTATCCATGTTAATTTTGTCTTTAACGTTTTCGACAAGCTCGCTTCATTTCCTTTAAATTATTTAAAATTTATCAATTTTTATATGAATTCTTTGATTTACTCTTATTTTCTCCTGTTTTCGATACTATTCGATAACTTTTTTATTACAGCATTCATTTTTGTCGAATTATCTTTATTAACTTAACTTTAACATAGATTACTTTATAGTGGGATAGAAAAAAAGCCAAGCGAATTAACTCGCTTTGGCTCCAGTTAGTTTTTCCATGACACCCGCTTCTTCTAACATCCAGCTTATATGACAGCCGTAACCGCTTTTTGGATCATTGACAAATACGTGAGTTACCGCCCCAATAATTTTTCCATTTTGAATGATCGGACTACCACTCATACCCTGTACAATGCCTCCAGTCGCATTTAAGAGCTTAGGATCAGTAACTCGAATGACCATTCCTTTGGTCGCTGCTTCTTTTTGTGGGATAGAACTTACAACTTCAATATCAAATTCCTCAATCTCTTCCCCATTAACAACTGTTAATATCTTTGCTGGACCATCTTTGACTTCAAAAGGCATAGCAATTGGCATAGCCTCGTCATAATGGTTATTTCTTAAATCACTGTTTTTTAATGTCCCAAAAATGCCATAAGGACTATTCTTTTCAATCGAACCTAAAATGTCACGTACATTCTTAAAGCTTGCTAACTTTTCGCCAGGGTCACCGTTACTACCCTTTTCAATGGAATTAACTGAAGAGCGAATAATTTGACCATCGTGAACAATAATTGGTTTCTTTGTATCGACATCTGAAATAACATGTCCTAATGCCCCATACTTTTTAGTAACAGGGTCGTGGAAAGTGAGAGTGCCAATGCCTGCCGCTGAATCCCTTATATATAACCCTAATCGATAGGAATGTTCATTTTGGGCTTTAATTGGCGTTAATGTTTTATCATATAGTTGATTATTTCTTTTAATTTTGATTTCCAAAGGCTTATTGCCTTCTCCTGCTTTTTGGACAATATTAGCTACTTCCGTAATGTGTTGGATAGGCTCATCGTTAATTTTAACAATCATATCGCCAACTTTGATTCCTGCGTCTTCCCCTGGAGATTCCTCTCCAATTGATGTGGAGATAAGATGGTGACCAACGACAAGCACACCTTCCGTATTAAGCTTCACCCCTATTGATTGCCCGCCAGGAATAACTTCTACTTTAGGAAGCACATTAACCTTAACTTCTTTTATAGGAACTCCACCTACGACCATTGTCATTGCCTGTTCACCAACCTCCTGAGCGGTTATTGCCAAACTTTCGTGGTCTTGCTCAGACGTACTTTTGTAGGTTAGTTCATTACTTTTTTCTAAAAAACGTTCCATGTTTAATTTTGTTGTTTCGCTTACATTCGTCTCGATGCCTTCAAATACCGTCACACCTAGCGGAATGGCAAGCCAATCTTTAAAATAAGTTGATGTTCCTAAGCTAAGAAGGCCGATTATTACTAAAACCCCTATTGCTTTTCTAAAAAATTCGCCTCTCACACACTTCACTCTCCTAGCTCCTAGCCCACACCTCCATGATGGCTGTATTACTAATGTTGCCTTCTGAGAGAACATTTATAACTGGAACATGAGAAAAAAGCTAACCTAATTTGGTTAGCTTTTCATATCAACCCATTTATGTTTATTAGCAAGTTCAAGTAATTCTTCCGCGTGTTTTCTTGTTAAATCGGTCACTTCAACGCCCGAAATCATTCTGGCAATTTCATTCGTTTTTTCATTTTTATTCAGTGCTTTGACTTTTGTATGGACGCGCTCATTCCATTCATGCTTGGATATATATAAATGTGTATCTGCCATCGCTGCCACTTGAGGTAAATGTGTAATACATAATACTTGCGATCCAACCGAGACAGTATGAATCTTCTCAGCGATCGCTTGGGCAACTCGGCCACTAACACCGGTATCCACCTCATCAAATATTACGGACGTTAATCCTTGATTTGAAGAAAAAATGGTTTTGATGGCAAGCATAATTCTTGAAATTTCTCCACCCGAGGCAACTTTTGTTAATGGTTTTAATGGTTCACCTTGATTGGTTGAAATAAAAAATTCTACATCATCTTTGCCTTCCAAGTTAAAACGTTCATGTTCAACCTGACCTTGTTTTTCAGAAATTCTGATTTCAAATTTCGTTTTTTCCATATAAAGTTCTTTTAACTGCTGATGTATGGCATCAATGAGTTCTTTTGCTGCTCTCTCTCTTTGCTCTGTAATGGCGTGTGCTTCCACCTTTACATCAAGCCACAAGCTCTCTAATTTATTTTGCAACTTATCAATTTGCTCATCTTTATGAACCATAGAATGAAGTTCTTCTTCAATTTTTGCTGCGTATTCTAAAATCTCTTCAACGGATTGGCCATATTTTCTTTTTAGCTGCTGAAGTTCATTTAAGCGTGATTCAATCATCGTTAAACGTTCCGGATCGAAATCAATCGCCTCTAATTGATCGCGGAAGTGAAAAGTTGCTTCTTCTAACAAGTAGAAACTACTCGACATTTGTTCCAACAAGGACCCTAAATCTTTATCTATGGTAGCCGCGGTTTCTAAATTTGAGAGGGCATTAGAAATAAAATCTAAACCTTTTCCTTCCCCATATAAGTTTTGGTAACCATCCTGCAAATGACTATATAGTTTCTCACTGTTAGCTAATTTATAACGTTCTTCTGAAAGTGTAACATCTTCATTTGGTTGGAGTTGAGCCCCTTCAATTTCATTTAATTGATACTGATATAAATCAATTTTTTGTGCGATTTCTTGCTCATTTTGTGTAAATTGCTGCAGTCGCTTTTGTAGGCCTTTTGCTTCTCGGAAAATTCTCTGATATTCCTCTTTATCCGTTTTAGCATAACTATCAACCATATGAAGATGAAATTCAGGCTGCATTAATGTTTGATGCTCATGTTGACCGTAAATATCAACAAGAGTCTGCCCAATTTCACGTAATATTCCTAATGTAACTAATTTCCCGTTAACCCGACAAATACTTTTCCCTTGATTGGTGAGATCACGTCTAAGAATCATCATTTCTTCTTCTACTTCGATCCCTAGTTCCTGAGCTTTTGCAATCACTGGATGATTTTTAGTAACAATAAATAGACCTTCAATTTCAGCCCTAGATTCCCCGTAACGAACATATTCAACGGATCCTCTACCACCTAATAAGAGACCAATGGCATCAATAATGATCGATTTCCCTGCACCAGTTTCACCAGTAAGTACTGTTAAACCTTTCTCAAATGAAATCGATATTTGATCAATAATAGCAAAATTTTTGATCGTCAATTCTTCAAGCATCTAATCCCACCTTAAAGCATGTCCAAGAATTTTTGTGTGATCGTTGGCGTTTCTTGTTTATCTTTACAAATAATTAAAATCGTATCGTCTCCACATATCGTTCCCATAACCTCTGGCCAATCAAGGTTGTCAATTAAAATGGCAATTGAGTTGGCGTTACCTGGCAGAGTTTTCATGACGATCAGATTTTCTGTGAGATCGACATTTACGAAACTATCCATTAAGGCTCTTTTTAATTTTTGCAGTGGATTAAAGCGTTGGTCTGCAGGTAAGCTATATTTATACCTTCCGTCGATCATTGGTACTTTTACTAAATGTAATTCCTTGATATCTCTTGAAACGGTTGCTTGTGTAACGTTGTAGCCTTCTGATTTGAGTCGTTCAACTAGTTCATCCTGTGTTTCGATTTCATTATTGGTAATGAGATCTCTAATTTTGATATGGCGTTGTCCTTTATTCAAAATGAATCACCTATTCTGGGTTTTATTGTTGTTTTCATTATCCACAATTCCCGATCAATTGACAACCTTTTATGTATATTTATGTATAAAACGATCAAAATGAAAAAAAGATGACCACTGGTTTTCAAGAGTATTTTATATGAAAGTTTAATGAATGGGTGGTGTGAAGTAGCCAAGCGAGCTTGGCTACTTGTCCAAAAACACTTGGATTTTAGATACTAATCCTGATGAATTACTACTCTCTCTTTTTGTTGGTGGTGGTTGTTTGTGCGGTGCACTGAATCTTTTTGGGCAAGCCCTTTCGGGCAACTTCAAAAAATGGCGGGGTTACGGCATAATATGAGCATCCTCAAAACCGTTTATGAATGAAAAGCCACCAGTTAAAAAGGAAATTAAATAAATATTTTTGAATTCAAAATCTAGATCGTCTTGGATTAATTACCAGTTGTATAATGGCGGTAAATACAGGCTGTTTTTCGATGTCAAATGAGCACTCTTTTTCATTTACGCCGAATTGAAGGTTCTTTTTTCGGCTTCATTGCGGCGTATTTTGATTTGCTCCGCATCTTTTTCAACTCGCATCCCCGTGATTCAGCTTTTGCTCGGGCTTCCTACACCTTTTTCAACTCGCAACCCCGCGATTCAGCTTTTGCTCGGGCTTCCTACACCTTTTTCAGCTCGCAACCCCGTGATTCAGCTTTTGCTCGGGCTTCCTACACCTTTTTCAGCTCGCAACCCCGTGATTCAGCGTTTACTGAATTGCGGCGTTACGGCTAAATGTGAGCATATTCAAAACCATTATTGAATAAAAAGCCAGCAGTTAAAGAGTCGTTTCGGCTTTTCGTTAACTTAATATTCATTTTTTCATTTTTATTTTTTGAAAATTGTAAAAGTAACAATACTCCATTCACTTCGCAACCAACAAAAATCAAAGTAGTGGCGACTATTTAAACAATTGGCCCGTTTACAACTCCATCACCTCTAGGAATCCACACGCACAAAAAGGGAGCAGTACCCTGTTAAGGTCATAATCGCCAGATAGATGACCAGCTAACTTCAAGGCACGGACTATCACCCCTGAGTACACTTTCATACAAACTCAATAGTTAAATAAACAGCCACCAGCAATGTATAACTTTCATCGTTGTTGGTGGCTGTTTAAGTATTAAATTGAATAGGTTGAAGTAGTTATTTTTTAAATGTTTCGTGAGCATCTTGGACAATTTGACCAATTTGTTCAGTCATAGGTTGTTTTTCTATATCATCACGGGAACAAAGGTAAAGTAAAAATTCAATATTACCTTCCCCGCCTGTTATTGGTGAAAAGCTAATTCCTTTTATCTCAAAGCCTTCCGACTGTACAAATTCGCACATTTTATTAAGTACGTGCTCATGAACTTTAGGATCTCTGACAATTCCTTTTTTACCAACTTGTTCTTTACCCGCCTCAAATTGTGGCTTAACCAAAGCGATAACTTCACCATCTTGTTGCAGAAGTACCTTTAATACAGGAAAGATAAGTTTTAAAGAGATAAACGAGACGTCAATCGTCGCAAAATCCGGTAGCCCTTTTTGTAAGTCAGTTGGTGTTACATATCGGAAGTTGGTTCTTTCCATGACAACCACACGCTCATCCTGTCTTAGCTTCCATGCTAATTGGTTATAACCAACATCCAAAGCATACACCGTTTGAGCTCCATTTTGTAGCGAACAATCCGTAAAACCTCCTGTAGAAGCACCAATATCAAGAACCGTTTTATTGGTAAGGTCAAGATCGTATAACTGAATGGCCTTTTCTAACTTTAATCCACCACGGCTCACATAAGGTAATACCTTACCTTTAACCTGTAACTCTAGTGCAGCCTCTATTTTCATGCCCGGCTTATCTATTCTTTCCGTATCTACATAGACTAAGCCTGCCATAATTGCTCGTTTCGCCTTTTCTCTTGTTTCAAACAATCCTTGTTCAACAAGCAATACATCCACTCGTTCTTTCTTTGCCATTAAACTACGCCCTTTGCCTCTGTCTAGGTACCATTGTTAAAATATTCTCAGCAACTTGATTGGAGGTTAATCCAATCTCTTCTAAAAGTTGAGAAACACTTCCATGCTCAATAAAGTAATCTGGAATTCCCATACGTTTAATCGTCAGGTCTTGATAACCTGACCCATTAAAAAATTCAAGCACCGCACTTCCAAAACCACCTTGCAATGCTGCTTCTTCTAAAGTTAACATAGGAATATTTCTTTCAGCTAATTGCTCAAGTAACTTTTCATCTAATGGTTTAGCTGAATTCGCATTAATTAACGTTACTTGAACGCCTTGTTTCTCTAAATATTTAATCGCTTCTTCTGCAACAGGAAGCATCGTACCAAAAGATAAAATACAGGCATCCTTACCTTCTTGCAACACTTCCCACTTTCCAATCTCTACCTGCTTCAATTGTGAATCCATTTTAATACCATAACCATTACCACGCGGATAACGTACAGCAATAGGGCCATCATCGTATTGAATCGCCGTATAAATCATATGTTGTAATTCATTTTCATCCTTAGGCATTAATATCGTCATATTTGGCAAGTGACGTAAATAAGCAATATCAAATACACCTTGATGTGTTTCACCATCTGCTCCAACTAAGCCAGCTCGGTCAATAGCAAATAGTACGTTTAAATTTTGTCGACAAATATCATGGACTATTTGATCATAACCTCTTTGTAAAAACGTCGAGTAAACAGCAAATACAGGCTTTAACCCTTGTGTGGCCAAACCTCCAGCCATTGTCGTTGCATGCTGCTCAGCAATTCCAACATCAAACATTCGATCAGGGAATTCCTTTGCAAATAAGTCTAGCTTTGTTCCACCTGGCATAGCTGCAGTAATAGCTACGACACGCTCATCTTCTTGAGCGATCTTTTTTAATGTTTCGGCAAAAACTCCACTATAACTAGGGGGTCCAGGTTTTTTCACCACTTCTCCAGACTCCATTTTATATGGTCCGAGTCCATGCCAAGTTCCTAATGCATCATTTTCGGCTGGCTCATAACCTTTTCCTTTTTTAGTTATAACGTGAATTAATACAGGTCCTTTTGTTTTCTTTGCATATTTCATATTCTCGGTTAAATCATCTAAGTCATGTCCATCAACCGGTCCTAAGTATGTGAAACCCATTTCTTCAAAGAAAATTCCTGAAACTAATAGATACTTCAGACTATCCTTGACACGTTCTGCTGTAGCTGCTAATTTCCCACCAAAAGCTGGAATTTTCTTAATTAACATTTCCAACTCTTCTTTTGCCTTATGATATTTACCTGCCGTACGTAGTTTCCCTAAAACATTATGCAAGGCACCAACGTTAGGAGCAATCGACATTTCATTATCATTTAAAACGACAATGAGATCTTTTTGCTCATGACCGATATGATTAAGAGCTTCTAAAGCCATTCCACCTGTTAATGCTCCATCGCCAATAATAGCAACAACGCTATTATCCTCACCTTTAATATCTCTTGCCGTTGCCATTCCCATCGCAGCTGATAATGAAGTAGAACTATGGCCAGTTTCCCATACATCATGTTCACTCTCACTTCTTTTTGGAAAACCACAAAGACCCTGATACTGTCTTAACTTATCAAACTGATCAGCTCGTCCGGTTAGAATTTTGTGAACATAGGCTTGGTGGCCCACGTCCCAGATAAACTTATCTTTAGGACTATCAAATAATTGATGTAACACAAGCGTCAATTCTACAACACCTAAATTAGGACCTAAATGCCCTCCTGTAACTGATAACTTTTCAATTAAGAAGCGGCGAATGTCCTGTCCTAACTCTTCTAATTCCTTTTTACTGTATCCCTTAATTAATCGCGGATCCTTGATATCTTCTAACCTCATGTTAAAACACTCACTTTCGAGTCAGTTTGTCTTTATATTCTATTGATTCCATTTACCATTTACGTTCGTATCATCATGTAGTCTTCCCATTATTGTATCAGAAATTGTCCAGATGAAAAGTAAAACCCTTTAGCTTCTGCTATCTAATCATTTACTATACCCATACTCTAAATTCAACTAACTCTTTTTATGAATAAAACTTAAATTTCATTATAACACGGGCAAACCCTTTGCTCAATTAATTGCCAAGACGAAGTAAACGCTTCCAGAAATGATAAAAAAAGCTTTTCGACTGCGTTATCAACGTTCAATCGAGAAGCTTTACACATCTGCCTTATGCTATTAGTGGTTACGTTCCATAATATACGTGGTCAGTAATTCAAGGTATTCAGTATCCATCTTGACCTTTTCAAGCGATGAGAGTGCAAAACGATAATGTTCATCCAGTTTAGTGCGTGCTCCATCAACACCTAAAAGATGTGGATATGTGCTTTTATTATTCTCACTATCACTACCTACCGGTTTACCAATTAGTGCTTCGTCACCTTCTATATCTAATAAATCATCTTTAATCTGAAATAAAAGACCTAAATCATAAGCAAAATGTCGGAGGTGGAATATATCAACTTCTTTTGCACCGGCAATGATAGCACCAGCAACTATAGAATAAGAGAGTAAATCACCCGTTTTATGTTCATGAATAGAAGATAGTTCTTCTAAAGTCAATGCTCGGTCTTCACCTTCCATATCTAATACTTGACCGCCAATCATTCCAATTGGACCACTAGCTATACTTAATTCACGAATTAAACGAATGACTTGAGCTGGAGGTAAATCGACCATACTCATTCTTTCAAAGCTATGGGTTAATAAGGCGTCTCCAGCTAAAATTGCCGTTGCTTCACCAAAGACTTTATGGTTGGTAGGTTTACCTCTACGAAGGTCATCATCATCCATCGCCGGTAAGTCATCATGAATAAGTGAATAGGTATGGATCATTTCGATTGAACAGGCTACATCCAACCCTTTTTCAACAGGTTGATTGAACCCTTGTAAAGTAGCTAAAAGTAAGAGTGGACGAATTCGTTTTCCACCAGCTTTAAGTGAATAAATCATCGCATCCTTTAACGAAGCTGGAGCTTGTAAGGCCTTTATCGATTCTATCAAATGCTCTTCTACTAAATATTTGGTTTCATTTAAAAACAACTGAAGCTGTTCGTTCATTCTCTTATTCCTCCACTAAATGAACGGTTTCAATTTCACCATCAGGATGCAAAATACGATCCATTTTCTTTTCAACTTCTTCTAGTTTATCGTGACATTGTTTCGATAATTCCATTCCTTGTTGGAACATAGCAATGGCATCGTCTAAAGCTACGTCTCCTTGTTCTAGCTTTTCAACAATTTGCTCTAACTCACCCATCGCTTCCTCAAAACTGACTGTTTCGTTTTTTTGCTCACTCATTTACTTCTCCTCCTTGCTACTTTTTTCAACCTTCATAACCTGACAATAAATTTGGCCATCTGTTACTTTAAGATTAAGATTGTCTCCAACGTGCACTTGCTCAACTTTTTTAACGATATCATTCTCTTTACTGTAAACAACACTGTAACCCCTCTCCATAATCTGCAAAGGGTTTATTAACTTAAGCTGTGCTATTAAAGATAAAAAGCTGCTTTGTTTAATTTTGTATTGTTCATTCATTTTGTTCAGTAGGCGCTTTTCTAATAGCTCTACCTTTTCTTTTGTTTGATTAATTTTATCTGCTGGATGTTGACGTAATAAATCTTTATGTAAATGTTGAATCTTTTGTAAGCGTTGAGCCAAGATTGAATCAAAAACACGCTTTTTTCGTTCTAATAAATGATCAAGCTCTTGTTCTTTTTGCTCAACGAGTTTGACTGGATAACGAAATGCATAGGAACGCTGATAACGCTCTAATTGTTTCTTTTGTTTTTGGATGTTCTCTGAAACAATTCGTTTTAGTCTTAACTGATTCTGTTTAACCTGACGCATAATGTCTTGAATATCAGGCACCGCTAATTCAGCAGCTCCTGTTGGTGTAGGTGCTCGTAAGTCAGCCACGAAATCACTAATCGTATAATCCGTTTCATGTCCGACAGCCGAAATAATTGGAATCGTAGAAGCGGCTATCGCCCGGGCTACCCCTTCGTCATTAAAGGCCCATAGCTCTTCAATCGATCCGCCACCACGTCCTAATAAAATGATATCAAATTGGTTTATAATATTGGCTTGATTGATCGCATAATGAATGGAACTAGGTGCATGCTCACCTTGAACTAAGACTGGTAGCAAAGTAATATGGGCAATTGGATAACGCCTTTTTATGGTAGAGACCATATCTTTTACTGCTGCTCCAGTTGGGGAAGTGATAATCGCAATTTGTTTCGGGTAAGTTGGTAAAGGCTTTTTCCTTTCTTCTGCAAAAAGACCTTCCCTTTGTAATTGTTCCTTTAGCTTTTCATAAGCTAAATATAAATTACCTATACCATCAGGTTGCATTTCACGTACATACATTTGATACGATCCATAAGGTTCATAAACACTTATTTCGCCGTTTACGATCACTTTCATGCCATTTTCTGGTTCAAATCCTAGGTATCGATTGTTCCCAGCAAACATAACAGCCTGTAATCTTGAACCTTCATCTTTGATTGTAAAATACATATGACCCCGACTATGTCGCTTATAATTGGAAATTTCACCACGTATCCAACAATTTTGCATTCGTACGTCTGACTCAATAATTGCTTTAATTTGTTTGGTCACTTCTGTAACCGTTAAAATCGTCTGCTTTAACATGACCATAACTCCCGTCTACTTGCCGATTGCACCGTGTTTTCTAAGAGCATAGTAATCGTCATAGGACCGACCCCACCAGGTACAGGTGTGATGTAACTTGCTACTTCCTTGACTTCATGGAAATCAACATCACCTACTAATTGTTCTTGAACCCGATTAATACCTACATCAATGACAACCGCACCCTTTTTTACAGCAGTTGCCTTAATAAACCTAGCACGCCCCACTGCGACGATGAGAATATCGGCTTGACTTGTTATCATTTCTAGATTTTCCGTTTTAGAGTGGCAATATGTCACAGTAGCATGCTCGTTTAATAATAACTGACCTACTGGTTTACCAACAATATTACTTCTACCAACAACGACAACATGTTTGCCTTCAATGTGAACTTCTGACGCTCTCAACATTTCTAATATTCCATAAGGTGTACAAGGGATAAATCCTCTTTCACCAATGACCAATTTACCGATATTACTTGGATGAAAACCATCGACATCCTTATGTGGTGTTATTTTCTCCAAGATCGCGTATTCACTAATTTGAGTTGGTAAAGGCAGTTGGACAAGAATCCCATCGATTGATTGATCTTGATTTAATCGCTCGATTTCCGTTAAGAGCTGTTGTTCAGATGTGCTCTCTGGTAATTCAATTAATACAGAGTGAATCCCTGCAGTTTGACATGCTTTTTGTTTTGAGCGTACATACGTTTGGGAAGCTGAGTCCTCCCCAACAAGAATGACAGCAAGTCCTGGAATAATTCCCTTTTTCTTTAAAGAATCCACCTTTACTTTAATATCCGCTCGTTTACTTTTGGCAATTTCTTTTCCGTTAAGTATCTTTGCTGTCATGGCCACACTCCTTTTATATAAGCTTGTTAGCTTTAATTACTCGGCATCGCTTTGGATAAAATCCCATTGACAAACTTACCTGATTCCTCTCCTCCGAAGGCTTTTGCCAATTCAATCGCTTCATTAAACGTAACATTTTTAGGGATGTCTTCAATATAAAGCATCTCATAAATAGCCATTCTTACAATTGCTCGATCTACATTTCCCATCCTATCGATTGTCCAACCAACAAGGTGTTCAGAAATAATGTGATCAATTTTTGCTTTATGCTCAATCGTGCCGTCAATTAATTCCTTCAAAAATGGACTTGCTTCTTCATGATCATCGAGTACACTTTCCAGTGCTTCTAATGGTTGTGTATGTGCTACATCTACTTGGTAGAGAGCTTGTGCCGCTCTTAATCTTGCCACTCTTCGGTTCATGTTCTATTTTGCTCCTTTAAGCTTATTAATACGCTTCATCATAACATACTAAACGCTAATTTTACAGCTTATCCGCCGAAACTGCAATGAGCTCATTCTGTTATTCTCACCTATAGTCTATTGAGCACTTACGTACAGATAACGCTTCATTACACGCAAGAGGTTACTCGTATGATAAACAGCCATATCAAACGATGCTTTAGCACACTCTTAGCTCAACATTAAAAAGACAGCCAAGTATTTTACCTTGACTGCCTACTGAGCATGTAAGTTCTTATTTTTCTTCAATAGTAGCTGCTGTTTCAGGTTGCTCAAACTGTACACCAACAACATGGACATTAATCGCGGATAAATGGATCGCTGTCATTGTTTGTAATGCTTGTTGGATATTTTCCTGAATTAATTTAGCTACTTCTGGCACTGATACCCCATACATAATAACAACGGACACGTCTACTAAGATACCGTCGTCATTTAATTCGACTCGTACACCTTTGCCGTGATTTTTCTTGCCAAGTCTTTCAGCTACCCCTGATGCAAAGTTGCCACGCATATTGGCCACACCATCAACTTCTGCTGCCGCAATACCAGCAATGACCTCTATGACCTCAGGTGAAATCTCAACTTTACCTAATTCATTTTTTTGTTCGTCTAACTCTAAAATATGATTTTCGTTCATACTATACTTCCTCCAATCTACTCATTACCTTCATCTTGATTCATAACTGCATAAGTTTCAAGGAATTTAGTATTAAAATCTCCTGATACAAAAACCTCATGATCTAATAAGCGCAAATGAAATGGAATCGTTGTATCGATACCTTCGATTTCATATTCTAAAAGTGCTCGCTTCATTCTAGCAATCGCTTCTTCTCTTGTCGCACCATGTGTGATCACTTTAGCAACCATAGAATCGTAAAAAGGTGAAATCGTATAACCTGAGTATACCGCAGAATCGATTCGAACACCTAATCCACCAGGCACAATATAAGATGTAACCTTTCCTGGCGATGGCATAAAATTCTTTTTCGCATTTTCAGCATTTATACGACATTCTATTGACCAACCATTAAATTTTACATCTTCTTGTGAAAAAGATAAAGGCTTTCCATTAGCCACATTAATTTGTTCTTTAATTAAATCGATTCCTGTAACCATTTCGGTAACTGGGTGCTCAACTTGAATGCGTGTATTCATCTCCATAAAGTAAAAATCACCTGTACGATGATCGTAAATAAATTCTATCGTACCTGCCCCTGAATATTCAACCGCTTCAGCTGCTCGTACTGCCGCCGCTCCCATTTCCGTTCTTTTTTCTGGTGAGATAGCAGGTGACGGTGTTTCTTCAACCAGCTTTTGTAAACGACGTTGAATGGTGCAGTCACGCTCACCAAGATGAACCGTATTTCCATAATCATCGGCAATAATTTGAATTTCCACGTGGCGAAAATCTTCAATATATTTCTCAATATAGACACCAGGGTTACCAAAATTAGCCTGCGCCTCTTTTTGGGTAATATGAATTCCTTTTGTTAATTCCTCCGGTGTCCGTGCCACACGAATCCCTTTTCCTCCACCACCAGCTGTGGCTTTGATAATAACGGGGAATCCAATGCCCTCAGCAATTTCAAGGCCAGCGACAGCATCCTCTACAATACCATTTGAACCTGGAACAATTGGGACACGAGCTGCCTCCATGGTTTTTCTAGCTACATCTTTTGTTCCCATTTTGCTAATTGCTTGTGGGCTTGGTCCAACAAATTTAATGTTACAAGCTGCACAAATCTCCGCAAAATCAGGATTTTCCGACAAGAAGCCATACCCTGGATGAATGGCATCTGATTCCGTTAATGTTGCGACACTCATAATGTTAGTAAAGTTTAAATAACTTTGACTTGCAGGTGTTGGACCAATACAATAAGCTTCATCCGCCAATCTAACATGTAAAGCATCACGATCTGCCTCAGAAAATACAGCTACTGTTTCAATGTCTAACTCTTGGCAGGCACGGATAATTCGAACCGCGATTTCTCCACGATTTGCTACTAGTAATTTTTTTATCATGACTTACCCTCTCCTGTTTATCTTGGCTCAACAACAAATAATGGCTGACCGTATTCTACAAGTTCCCCGTTCTCAGCTAAAACCTCTACAATTTTACCTTTTATCTCAGCTTCAATTTCATTCATCAACTTCATCGCTTCTACGATACAAACGACAGAACTCTCGGATACATCGTCACCTTCACTCACATAGTCAGCTGAATCCGGAGATGGCGCTGAGTAAAAAGTTCCAACCATTGGTGATGTGATTGTATGCAAATTTCCTTTGCTTTCAGCTTTTTTAGCAGCTGGCTCCTTCTCAACTGAAGCATGCTCTTGTACTTGTGGTTGAGCCTTTCCTTCGATCGGTGCTGTTACCACCGGTACTGAAGCAGCAGGAATATGTGTATAGGATGCCTGTGTAGACTTTTTGAAATGAACTTTTGTTCCATCTTCTTCAAACAAAAATTCTTCTAAATCAGATTCATTAACAGCTTTAATTAATTCTTTGATTTCCTTAACGGATAGCATATATGTACGCTCCTTTAATCGCAATAATTAGTACCTCATAATAGAAGTACATATCATAGTATAACACAAGATCGATTTGACGAAATATTCTTTTCTATAAAACCCTTTCCAACTTTATAGTAATTATTCGCTTTTTAATAAAAAAAACCTCCATTATTTATGATAATGGAGGCTTATTTTTTATTGATAAGTTTCTACAAAAATTGCAGACCATTTTTTAATTAGTTTCTTGTCTCTTCTTGGATAGCTTCATTTGCATCATTTTCAGCTTTGATTAAAGCTTCTTTTTTATATTGACGGAAAACCGGGAATTCTGATAAGTTATCTGGAATCTTTCCATCTTCTAATAGAATGATCTTCACAATATCTTTATTACGAGCCATATGATATCTTTCATCATAGCTGTTTTCTAGTGTATATTTTTTTAAATTAGCATAATCTTCTTCTTGAATGGAAACCGTGTATGAATCACCATCATTACCTTCAAAATGTTGCTCGAATCCAATTTCAAATTCCACAATTTGAATATGATCATTTTTTAAATTCCTCGTTTGTTCAAGAACAGCCTTAGCTCCTTCTGTTAAATCCGTCCATTCCATTATTATCGCTCCTTATTATCATAAAGTAAAACTTCAATCAGCGGGGCTCACTGCCCATTCGTGCGGGATCAAGTTACATTGTCGTATTATACCATGTCCCAAAATGCAATGCACACTAATTCGTTAACCATAACATATTCTTAAATAAAAAGCCGCTAACATCTACAAGTAAATGTTAACGACTTTTAATCAAATTCATCACTTTATCAATTCACATAATTAACAGCCACTGTAACCTTTGTACCAAGCTTTTCTTGAGCAATATCCATAATTTGAACACTTTGCTCTGCCGTTAACTCCGAAACATTTACATTAATCTCTGCAGCACCTTCCGTTAATAAAACAAGGACATCCTCATATCCACCTTTAAGCATAATCTCACGTTCAAGCTCTTCTTCTTTTTGCACAAGAAGTTGCAATTCCTTCGTATTATCTAAAGCATTCGACACTTCAGATGGCGATGATTCAGGTGCACTGACCACCTTGCTATTAGCCTCTTCCTGCTTACCACGGCTTTCCATTAGTGAGGTTCTTGTCTGGGCAAACACATCAGTAGTAGCTGGGTTTTCCACAGAACCTTCCTCCTCTTCAAATACTTCTTGGATATTCACGACAGAATCTTGATTATCGGCCTCTTGATCTCCTTTAGTCTCTCCTTTTTCGTCATCTTTTGTTCCTTCTTCTTTATCAGCTTCTTCTTTATCAGCAACCTCTTCATCTTGACCATCTTCAGCTTTATCTTCTTCTTTCTTACCATCTTCAGTTTGATTCATTTGCTCATGCTCATCCTCAGTTCCAATTGCAGCAAGATCTGTTTGCTCGGCAGGAGGCAGTACATAATACACTGCCAACACAACAATTAAACTTAACATTGTTAATAACCATACTGTTTGTTTTTTTAAGACCATTATTCATCCTCCTCTATTTTTTTAGGCATAACAGAAACGCGATGGGCAGGTACATCTAAAACACGACTTACCGCTTCCACGACAAAACTTTTTACTTGTACATTTTCTACACCCCTAGCCACTACTAGTACCCCACTAACCTCAGGCTTTTCTGTCTTAACTAACAAGGGTTCCTCGGAATCTCCTGTTTGAATGGTAACCACCTGTTCATCTTCACTAATATCTTCTACCTGCCTTGTTCCCCCTTCTCTGTCTACCTCCTCTGTATGCTGTTGTTTACGATTTCGATTTTTTTCAAATATTTTCTTCTCTGTTTCCGAAAAAGTAATCATAACTGTCGTGTTACTTACACCTGTTATTTCATTTAGAATGTCTCTGAGTTGATTTTCATAGCGCATTTCATAGTCTTGCATTGTTTCTAAGTTTTCATTAGACCTACCAAATGTCTCTTCTACTTCATCGCTCTCGTCGTTTTCTCTTGGTGGGTCACTATATACTGGTTCACTTGGTGTCTCGTTTAAACTACGCTCTTCTTCTGGAAGTACCCAATTAGCTAAAAGCATCATCATTAAACCGACACAGCCAACGAGCAGCACATAATGCAGTGGAATCTTCTTTTTCGTTTCTTGATTTGATGTTGCAAACAATTTTTTAAACCATTGCTCATCTGATTTTGACTTATTCTTCAATGGCACTCGTCCCTCCTTTCCAAACGACTGAGAGAGTTTGTTCCGGAATTTCCCAGCTTTTAATAAGGTCTTCTTTGACTTCTTCTAATAATTGATCGGATGTATCTTCCTCTTCTTTTTTTATAGGAGGAAGACTCGTATCAATCTCTACCATATCAATAGAAACCTCTTTTATCTCTGGCTCTTCCTTTAACTCACTTTCCGAAACGGGCTGAATCTGTACCTGTATAGAAGCAATATCTTCTACAGAAGACTGAGAACCAGGCTGGTATCCTTCATTGAACTCTATGTGTAAATCAACAACGACGAGACCATATGTGGTTTTTAGGTGCCCATTCACTTCCTCTAGTAAAAGATCCGCCATCTGTTTAGAAATATATGCAGATTGTCCCAACTCTATTTCTCTTTTTTGCAAATTTATTAATTCTTCCATCGAATTTTCTTCCTTTGACTGATTAGCCGCGATTTGGTATAGCCATCTATCGAAATCTTCGGTAAATATAGTAAACACAGGTTGTAATAACACAATAAGAAGTAATAACCCAACAACCATCTTTACATATTTTTGTAGGGCATTTTTCGGAAGTAATAACTCTAAGATCGTAGCAAGAAGAATGAGTAAAATAATATTCGTTAGCCATGTGATAACAAAGGACATTCACACCCCTCCTTTACCTAATCATAAATGAGACATTACTCGCCGAAATCATAATGGTTATCGCCAAGAAAAACATTAAACAAACGATAGCTAAAGCAGCAAAAACATAAATGATCGCTCGACCAATTATCGATAAACAATCAATAATAGGTCCACCACCTAATGGTTGTAAAACAGCTGCAGTAAAGTTAAAAATAAAGGCTAGTCCTAATATCTTGATAGCAGGGAATGCACATAGGATTAACATAATGACAAGACCTGCTATACCAATCGTATTTTTCAAAAGTAAAGACGCACTTAACACTGTATCGGCAGCATCGGTAAACATTCTTCCAACAACAGGCACAAAGTTTCCCGCGATAAACTTTGCCGTCCTAACGGTTAGACCATCTGCCACAGCTGTCGATGCACCTTGTACGGAAATAACGCCAAGGAAAACGGTTAGAAAAACACCTAATGCTCCTACCGCAATGGTTCTTAATAAGCCAGCGAGCTTTGTTACTTTATAGTGGTCAGTCAATGTACTAACGATATGCAATACCGTAGATAAAAATAGTAAAGGAAAGACGAGATATTGAATGAGTAAGCCGCTCGTGTGCACAAGAAAAACAATTAACGGATGGAAAAGGGCGGCAGAGGTTATATTGCCAATGGTCGCCATTAGAGCAAGTAAAAGCGGCAACATCGCAACCATAAAGTTTGTCATATTACTAACCGCATATTCTGCATAATCAATGGCTAGCCTGAAACTATTTAAAGCTAAAATCATTAATACTAAATACGTAATTGCGTAAGCCACTTTACTTACTGTTTGATGTTCAAATGCATTTTGAATCGACTGTAAAATCAAACAAAAAACCGTAAGTAAAATCAAGCTTCCTAGCAACCTTCCACCCGCAATAATTTCATGAAATAAGAATTTTAATAATCCAATTGCCCATTCCTTAAAGGAGAAAGTCTTATCTCCTGTTAAAAAATCGAATAAAGATCCCTTTTGACTTTCTGGTAAATAGCCACCATATTCGGTTGAAATTTGTTCCCAGTATTGAATAATATCGTCCAAGTTTAACCTTTGTATTTGCTCATCAACAAAGCCTTGTTTCTCTTTCTCCTCAGCTTGTCCTTCATTGATCGTTTCAGCTGATATAGGCTGAGTAGAAACGATAAAGAACGGAAAAACTAGCAAAAACATATAGACATACCACTTTTTCACCTCATACCTCCTTTCTTTCATCCATGTTTAAGCGGTCGGCAAAATGGAGATAACCATTTCTATGACAGCAGTTAGGATTGGGATTGCCATGACCAATATCAGTACTTTACCTGCCAACTCAATTTTCGAAGCGATCGCAGCTTGTCCAGCATCTTTGGCTATTTGTGCACCAAATTCAGCGATATAAGCTATCCCGATAATTTTTAATATCGTTTGTAAATACACGACATTCATATCAGCTTGAGCGGCGATGTTATGAAGCATTTGCATCACCTTTACAACTTCATCAATTAAAAATAGGAAAATTAGTGCTCCAACAAATACGGTAAGTAAAAAGGCAAATTGCGGTTTTTGTTCCTTAACAATAAGGGCTAGAAAGGTAGCAATGAGTCCCAGCCCAACAATTTGAATAATATCCATTGCCACTCCTCCTAACCTTGGAAAAGAAATACGCCTTTAATTTTTTGAAACAAATCATCTACGATGGTTGCGACCATATATAAGACAACCACAAATCCAATTAAGGTTACCCAATGAGCCCAATCTTCTTTTCCCATTTGTTTCAAAACGGTATGAATCATCGCTACGACAATGCCAATGCCAGCTATTTGAAAAATGGTGTTTACATCATACACCGCGATCTCTCCTTTTCTACACGACCTTTACAACCACTTTTATATAAAGACGATGACGATTAATAATCCACTTAAAAAACCTAAGCTCTTCAACATCTTTTCGTATTTTAATTGTTTTTCTCGTGCTTCCCATTCTTCTCTTTTTAAATGAGTCAACACTAATTGAATTTGTTTTTTTTGTTGGTCGTGATCCTGCTGCCCGATCGTTGCTCCGAACTGAGTCATTATTTCTTTTTCACTTTCTAACATGGCAGTTTGAGACCAAGTTTCTTGCACACTTTCACTCCAGGCCTGTGCTGCTGACTCTTCTTTTTCTAATAGTCGATGAGCGAAGCGGTCAAATAAGCCCGCAATAGGTTTTGAAAGCTGGGCAGCAATGTTTGAGCTCGCTTGGGCAAGAGGTGTTAACCCATAGAGCATTTCAGCTTCTAATGATTGCATGGCCGTCATTAACTGCCTAATTTGTCTGGGCCTGTCACTCAATCGTTTTGCATACTCAAATCCGATAATGGTCGTAGTGATCAAGATTAAGACCGCCCCTAGGAGCTTCACCATACTTCTCTCCTCTCATATATGTGCTGATTTTCAATTTTTTTAATCACACCCGGTGTTTGTCCTTTTGAGAGAATGATAAATCGTTCAAATGCACCTTGTTCAATCAGCCCTTTTAAAGCAGGTCGTTTCTTTAATTCCTGAACGGAGTTACCATGTGCTGTCGTTATCACTTTCACTCCTGCAAACATCGCTTCCTCAATCGCAAATCGATCTTCTTCCCTGCCAATTTCATCAACGATAATAACATCAGGACTCATCGTCCTTATCAGCATCATCATACCTTCCACTTTTGGACAACCATCAAGCACATCAACACGATTACCTAGTTGATGTTGCGGAACGCCTTTGACACTTGCCGCTATTTCAGACCTCTCATCAACAATTCCTACCTTCATTGGATCTATCGCTCTTTTTCTATCCCCTTCACTAATTAACCTTGCTATATCACGTAGTAAGGTTGTTTTCCCAGCTTGTGGAGGGCCAATAATTAATGTATTTAACCAATTTTTTTGATAAATCTGAGTGATAATTTTATTCGCCACACCAATTGTCTGTCTGGCAATGCGAATATTGTACGAACTAATCTCTTTTAAAGTTTTAACTTGTCCCTTTTCTAATATCACCCTGCCACTCAGCCCTACACGGTGGCCACCTCGAATCGTAATATATCCTCTCTTTAACTCTTCTTCAAACGCATAAAAGGAATAATGACTAAGTTGATTCAGAACATATTGCCCATCCTCTCCTTTAATCACATACATCGCCTGATTGCGCTCGGGGTAAAAGGGTCTCCCCTCAGCAATTACTTCCAGTGGCCTACCAATTCTGATCCGTATTTCTTCTACCTTGACTGCGATATGGTTGGGAACCGCATGTAATATACTTTTAATACTCTCGGGTAAAACCGCTAAAATTTCTGCATGCATGAGAGCTCCTCCTACTTTCGAATTCCAATAAAGATTAAAATGACACCTGCACCGATAAAGAGAAATTTGGAAAGTGATAATTTATCAGACATCCCTACTAATCCTACAAGAATGGATGTTAAAAAAACCGTTGGCCCAATAATAGCCAATGCAGCATTTACTCCTATCGCTTTTTCTATGGAGTTGAGCTTGAGCATTAACATTGCTGCACTTATTTCAATCAAACCTGAAAAAATCCGTAACATCACCATGACAATTAAGGCTAACTCTATCGAAATAAACCAAGATTTCATCTATTCACCTCTAATTAGATCCATTCGGCTTTATAAAACTTTATGTAGAAAAGGACGAGTTAAGAACAAAAATGAGCAACAGATCCAACAATGGCCATTTGATACCTTTATTAAAAGACCACCCCACTCTCTTTCATAAAATTAGACAAAAAAAAGACCCAAGATCATATTTGACCTTGAATCTCATTTCTTCTATATCACTAAGCTCTTGATACATAACTAGAGCTACGCGTATCGATAATCAAAACATCACCTTGGTTAATGAAGAAAGGTACTTGAACAATTAAACCTGTCTCAAGTGTTGCTGGTTTCGTACCACCAGAGGCTGTATCACCTTTAATGCCCGGTTCTGTTTCTGTTACTTCTAATTCCACTGTGTTTGGTACCTCAACTCCTAAAGTCTCACCTTGGTAGCTCATAATTTGAACTTCCATGTTTTCCTTTAAAAATTGAAGCTCATGTTCAATTTGTCCCGTTTGCAGCTCTAATTGCTCATAGGATTGGTTATCCATGAAGGTATGTGTATCGCCACTTGCATATAAATACGCCATACGACGATTTTCAATATGAGCTTTGGCTACTTTTTCACCGGCACGGAATGTTCTTTCTTGGACTGAGCCCGTACGTAAGTTACGAAGCTTAGTACGAACAAATGCCGCACCTTTACCTGGCTTTACATGTTGGAATTCCATTACTTGCCAAATTCCATTATCCACTTCAATCGTTAATCCTGTTTTAAAATCATTTACTGAAATCATTATTGTTTCCTCCATCTTATCGCCTGCTATTGCAGAACAAAGTCACAATCAATACTATACCATAGATATGGTTAGCTACCTATATTTTTATATGAAAGTTAGTGCTGATACTCATGAACGGAGCTCTACTCATCGCTACCGAAAATCATGCTCTTCCACTATCTCCCGCGGGAGTCTCCGCATGACTCGTCCGCTGGGTTACTGCTGATTCTCAAGTATTAATACAATCTAATACTTTAATACTTTTCTTTAGAACGAAAAAGAACAATATCAAATTGAAGGATGTGCCAACAGTTAAAGAGCCAAACCACACTTTTAAACTTGTTTGTGATGGGTTGCTTTGTCATCCATTTTGATATGGTTATCCTAATGTGATTAATTCCTTTGGAGATGAAGTGAAGGATTCATTTCCTTCTTTTGTTATTAAAATATCATCTTCAATCCTCGTCCCACCTACGTTAGGGATATAAATGCCTGGTTCAACCGTGACAACCATACCTGGTTCTAAAACGGTATCAGATTTAAAGGATAGACCAGGTGCCTCATGAACTTCCATACCTAAGCCATGCCCAGTTGAGTGCCCAAAATATTCACCATAGCCCTGTTCTTTAATATAGTCACGAGTTAATGCATCTGCTTGAATACCTGTTATACCAGCCTTAATGCCTTCCATGCCACGTTTTTGAGCTTCAAAAACCGTATCATAAATTTTACGTAGCTCATCACTAATTTCGCCAACTGCCAAGGTACGAGTTATATCTGAACAATAGCCTTGATAATAAGCTCCATAATCTAACGTGACTAGTTCACCTTCATTAATTACTTTATCACTCGCCACACCGTGTGGTAAGGCAGATCGGTAACCAGAGGCAACGATAATATCAAATGAAGAACTAATCGCCCCTTGTTTTCTCATGAAAAACTCTAACTCATTAGAAACATCAATTTCTCTAACTCCAGGCTTAATGAACGTAATAATATGCTCAAATGCCGCATCAGCAATCTTTGCCGCTTCTTTCATCACAGAAATTTCTGCCTCATCCTTATAAAGTCGTAAACCTTCAACAATACCACCGACAGGTACTAGTTGTGCGGAAGTTACCGCCGCCTTATACGCTTCAAAAGTCGAATAGGTTACATGTGTTTTTTCAAACCCTACATACTTAACTCCAAGTCTTTCAATTTGCTTTGCAAGCTCCTCTGTAATTGGACCTGTATGTTGAATAATTTCAAAACCTTTTGCTTGTTCCTTAGCCTGCTCCACATAACGGAAATCCGTAATAAATAAAGCTTCTTTTTCACTTACTAACGCAATTCCAGCAGAACCAGAAAAACCAGTGACATAACGTCTATTGATACCACTTGCAATAATTAGGGCATCGACTTTGTTTTCAGATAATTTCGCACGTAAAGCTTCAATTCGACTCATTATGATTTGTCCCCTTCCGATAATAACGCTAATAAAGCGAGGTGATACCCTTGTAAACCTAAGCCTACAATTTGTCCCTTAGTTACGGGTGCTGTCACGGAATGATGCCTAAACGTTTCGCGAGCATGCACATTAGATATATGAACCTCAATAACAGGGTACGAAACCGAGGCAATTGCATCTCTTATCGCATAGCTGTAATGAGTAAATGCACCAGGATTTATCACCAATCCAGCGACATCATCTGCATATTCATGTATCCAATCAATTAACTGACCTTCATGGTTAGATTGCTTACAAATCACCTGAGCATTTAATTTTGCAGCTTCTTCATGAAGTGTATTCTCTAAGTCTACTAATGTTTGGTGACCATAAACACCAGGTTCTCGAAGGCCAAGTCGGTTTAAATTAGGACCGTTTAAGACTAGAATCGTTTTCAAAGATTCACCCCCTTTTTATATGTACAATCCTTTCTATTGTAACATAATTGTCGGAAATAAGCGTAAACTCATTCCAATATGACCAATGATTTTATCAACTGGAAAGAAACAAAAGGGGTTGAGAAACTTTGGACCGTAAGCTAAGTTCACTTAACCACGGACCAAAGTTCGCACGGAAATGAGCCAATCAACTTGTGAGTCAAATGATTATCCGCGCTTTTGCTCACCATATTCATATGAAATCGAATAGCCCACAAACAATCCATATAAAGCAAACAAGCAAATGGAAGTGACGATTGTATTAGAATCTAAATTTTGGACGGTTTTTAAGCCTGGAAATAATGGGTTTAATATATAAAAGACAAGCACCCACAATAATATACCAAAGCCCACCCCAGCCCACATCGACTTCACCTTCTGCAAGGTCACCTTATACAAATAAGCAAGTCCGATTGATAAAATCATAATAACGGCAATCCCAACAAGTTGTCCGATATATGTATCCTTCCAATCTCCTAACGTCCAAGGCAATAACATTAAGGCCGGACCGACTCGAATGAAATTAAAAAAGAAAGAAAAATACCAAACACTTGACCAAATAAGTCCTCCAAAAAAACCAATAAGAACGACTTTAGTATGAAAAGACATTTGCTGCTCTTTTTCATTTTGTTCTAAACGTTTTTCGACCATCTCATTCACCTCAAAAATTAGTATATCCAGAACTTTCATTTTCACATGCAAAAATAGTAAGAAAGATTGTATAATTAAATAACAGGCAAAAGGAAAACAATCCAACTTGTCGAATACATGTATGACGTACAAAAAAAGATAATCCTATCTAACCCGTTTATACCGCAACATGTTTGGGTAAGTTTGTAATATAACTAAGTACAGAAGTGTCATATTTAACATAAATATGGAGGTGAACCTGGAGATGCATCGTGCTTTTCAATTCCTTGTACCAGCAGTCGTTATTTTGGCAATCGTTGGCTTGAGTCACCAAATCGTTACGAACCCACTTGGATTATTAAGAACACTACTCTTTATCGCTCTATTTATCGTTGGTATCTTTGTTGTTTATCGTCTGTTTATGATGAAGCAATATGGAACACCCTTTTTGCCACAGCGCTCTGGACCATCTAGAAAACAATTACAAAAAGCAAAACGAACGAGTACCGTTAACAAAAGTGCTCCTTCTAAGTTTCCATTACGAAATGTTCAATCTCCAACTAGTCATTCAAAAGTAGCTCCTTTAAAAAAGAAAAAGCCCGTGCAACGGAATCGGTCTCATAACCTGACCGTTATTGAAGGCAAAAAAAATAAAAAAAAGAATCGTGCTTTATTTTAATACGAGAAAGCCCCAGTCTCTTAAGTAGAGCTGGGGCTTCTATATATTAAGACCATGTCTGCAAAAAGAGCGATGTTTTACTCCTTCCGAGTTGTACAAGCTCTTCCTTTTCATCTTCCGTAATCGAAAAATTTGTTGCTTTAATCGATTGATTAATTGGAATAAACACAATATCCTTTGCCTCATCTTTTTCAACATAACGTGTATCATGGGCGTTGGTCATCGTTTCAAATAATGCCTTGTACAAGCCTAATGCATTTTTTATTTCATTTGGAGGACGTTCATCCATGTTAGGAGAGAGCTTAAAGCCAATAACTGGCCTCTTCCTTTTCTTAGTGCGCTTATCAATAAAAACCCATATCGGAAAATTACTTAATAAAGCCCCATCGACAATATAGGAAAATTGTCCACGATTCCTTCGGTCATACAATTTAACCGGCTCAAAGAAAAAAGGAATGCTACAGCTCATCCTCACCGCTCTAGCCACTGAATAACGCTCTGGCAACAACCCAAACTGTGGTAAATCATCCGGCAGAACAATAATTCGACCACGTGTCAAATCGGATGCTACGATTTTTATCGATTGGTCGGGTAAATCAGCGAAGGTTGAGACCCCTTTAGCTAACAAGGCTTCGCGCAACCACTCTTCTAATCGGTCCCCCCTGTACAACCCTAATTTAAAGTATAAATGTAACCACTTGGCTACAGTAAAAGGGAGCCAAGACATGCGCTCATCTTTAAATTCTTCAATTTCTAAGCTATCTAATAGCGTAAACAATTCCTCACTCGTGTAGCCTGCTTTTATTAACGCTGCAACGATTGCCCCGGCACTAGTACCCGCGACACGTTCAAATTGAATCCCCTTTTCTTCCATCACTTGAAGAGCACCAACAAAAGCAAACGCCTTAACACCACCACCGGCAAAAACACCATCGATTTTCATCAATTGCCCTCCTTCATTCTAGACTATGAATAAATGAACGGGAATCTAAGCTTTCTATTTTGGTTTAACTTTTCAAGCTGAAATAAAACGGTATCTTCCGTTACTATTTTTATGCTCCTTTATTTTTTATTCGTGGTTATAAGAAAATATCCCCTATTACAAGCACTTCTTCATCAAAAAGATGTAGTTTTCTTTTAATAACAGGGACCTTTTCACCAAAAAAGAATCCACTCAACACCGAGTGAATTCTTTGCTCTATTCTTCATTTTTCTTTTGAACTTCTTTTAGGTCATAAAGGCGCTTCTCATCCTCTTGAAAATATTGGACTAAATCACCAATCCGGTCAATAGCATCCCAGCTCAGATGATGCTCAATTCCTTCCACATCTTGATAAATCGTATCTTCATTAACGCCAATCATTTTCATAAAATCTTCTAATAAGTCATGGCGATACACTAAACGTTTTCCAATCTTTTTCCCTTTGGCCGTCAGGATTAAGCCGCGATACCGCTCATATACGAGATAATCGCTCTTATCTAACTTTTGCACCATTTTTGTTACTGATGAAGGATGCACCTCCAACGCCTCCGCGATATCAGATACTCGGGCATATCCTTTCTCTTCAATCAATAAATAAATTCGTTCTAAATAATCTTCCATACTAGGTGTAGGCATAGGGTCCCCTCCAATATTCACAAGCAACGCACTTCAAGCTTCAAGCATTACTACCGTCCATTTTATGTCCATCTTCTTTATTCTACTATAAATCAACCGTTATGGACAACGAATAATCAAAAGTAATGCCACACCTATAGAATTTCACGTAAAATATTCAATCTTCGCTTCAGGAAAAAAGCGGTCAATATACGTTTGAATCGTCTCTTTTAAATGATTGGCTTGTTCGGTTTGATATACATATTTGCCACGACCATATTTCCCCCATTTGTATTTGCGTTCTTCTTCATTCATTTCAAGCTTGGACTTTGGATATCTTTTTTGAATAATATTTTTCGCTGTTTTTGTAAAGCGATGTTGGATTAATTCAAAGGTTAAATCTTTTCTCGCATAGTGAGGGAGTTCCGCTTCTAATCGTTCAAATAGTTCTAAGTAACCCTGCTCCCAATTGTCGTGAAGATATAAGGGGGCAATAATAAATCCAAGCGGATAGTCTGCATTTGCGACTTTACCCGCCGCTTCAATTCTTTCTAGAAAAGAAGAGGTTCCCGGTTCGAATTTTTTGATGACGTAATCTGAGTTCATGCTAAAACGAAACCTCGTATTTCCATTGTGTTTCGCATCGAGTAAATGGTCAACATGATGGAATTTCGTCACAAATCGAAGCCGCCCATGTTCTTTTTGACCGATAAATTCAATGGTTTTCTTTAGTGAATGCGTTAAATGATCGATTCCAACAATATCGGAAGTACAAGCAGCTTCAAAGCGAGTAATGTCTGGGGCTCGCTCTTGCATATACTTTTCGGCCGCATCATATATTTCATCCAAATTCACATAGGTTCTTATATAGGGTTTATTTCCCAACGTAGTTTGAAGATAACAATAGTGACAGTGGGCAAAACATCCAGTCGCAAGTGGTATCGCATATTCGGCCGATGGTTTAGACGTATCAAATTTTAACGTTTTACGTACACCAACAACAAAGGTCGATTTCGCATTTCGATACTGCTGCAATTCTGAATCACCTGGGATATTACGAACTTGGTTATGGGAGGTTGTCGTTCGAATTTCAATTCCCAACTTTTCAAATTTGCTTTTAAGTTCTCTTCCTAATGGATAATCTAAGGCTTGTGGTTCAATATAAACGAGCTGTGGCATAAATGGTTTCATATTTGACTCACTCCTATCTATTAGTTAGAATGCACCAAATTATTTTTTTCATGTTAAAATAGTCTGTGTCAAGTTTCCTATGAGGGTAGACTCTTTTCTGGAGATCTTACGTATAAATAAGCAATATCATTTGACATTTCATATAGGGAATGTTCTGATTATGTGGAAGATTGATTTGGAGGTAATGAAAATGGAATATGTAATTGATAATGGACACATCATTGTAGCAGACCAAGCAAAAATTGACAGAAATGATCGCGGTTATCACTTTGGCGATGGTATTTATGAAGTGATTCGTGTTTATAACGGAAAGCCGTTTACGATGGATATGCACGTAAAACGTTTTGAAGAAAGTGCCAAGAAATTAGATATGGTCTTAACGTTGTCTCTATCGAAATTAGAGGAATTGCTGATGGAGCTTGTAAAGAAAAATGCGCTTCAAGATGGCATTATCTATGTTCAAATGACACGAGGCATTAGTCCGCGTAACCATTTATATAGCCGAAACGAAAAAGCGGTGATTACGGGATACACACAAGAAATGCCTTCCAAGGTTGAACTTCAGCAAAATGGGATAGATGTCTGGGTAACTGATGATATTCGCTGGTTACGTTGTGATATTAAGACGATTAACCTATTAGGTAATGTATTAGCTAAGCGAGAAGCGGCAGATCATGATTGTCACGAAGCCATCCAACATCGTAATGGGATCGTGACAGAAGGTTCATCTTCGAATTTATTTCTTATCAAGGATCGTATACTCTATACTCATCCCGCAACGAATTTAATTTTGAATGGGATTACTCGACAAGTCGTCATTGGATTGGCCAAAGAGCTTGGTTATGAAGTCTTTGAAGAAGCTTTCCCTAAAGATGTAATTGAGCATGCGGATGAAGCTTTTATTACAAGTACTACTTCAGAAGTTACGCCGATTAAGTCGTTTCAAGGGCAAGTAGAAGTAACACTTGAAGTTGGCCCGATTACGAGACAGCTACAGGAAGCTTTTGAAAAAGAGAAGTAATGATAAAAAAGCCGCTTTTGCGGCTTTTTTATATGGAAGTTGATGCTGATACTCATATGAGGCACCCAACTATCGCTACCGAAAATCATGCTTCACGTCCTTCGGGGTGGCGCTGAACTGGCTTCTCCAGTGGATTTCAGCCCGTCACTACGTCCCGCGGGAGTCACCGCATGACTCACCCGCTGGGTTACAGTAATTCTTTAGTTCAAAAAAACAATCCAACACTATTCTTTTAAATGAAAAAGACAAAATCAAATTAAATGAAGTACCACCAGTTAAAGAATCAACACCACTTTTACTCTTTATGTTGTTACTTCCCAGATTTCTCTACAACACTCGGCACTACTTTCACCCTCTATGTTGTTACTTCCCGGCTTTTCCTACAACACTCGGCACTACTTTCACCCTCTATGTTGCGACGACACCTTACTCGACTTTTTCTCAAACTTTACTTTTTAAAGTTCCATTCATCTTTTTCATAACGGTTCTTGGCTATTTTCCATACATGTGCTTCTTCTTCTGCCGTTAGATGGTATTCTTCTAATTTAATATCTAAGCCTTTTTCAAACCCTTCTTTAAAAGCGCGCACCGCTTCTTCAATTGATAACGGTTCCTCGCGTAGAGCATTGATGGCGACGGCTTTATTCCGAAAATTTCTTTGCATTCTTTCTCTTAATCTATCACTCGAATATTTAAACAAATCAAAAAGCTTGTCTTCCTCGAAGTCTATAATAATTGAACCATGCTGTAAAATAATACCCTTTTGACGAGTTTGAGCACTTCCTGCTACTTTTCTGCCTTCGACCACTAGTTCGTACCATGAGGGCGCATCAAAACAAACCGCAGAACGGGGGTTTTTTAAAGCTGATTTCTCTTCATCTGATTTAGGAACTGCAAAATAAGCGTCTAATCCGACATTTTTAAACCCTTCTAATATCCCTTCAGAAATAACGCGATACGCTTCCGTAACAGAGGCAGGCATTTTAGGATGCTCTTCTGAAACAATCACACTATATGTAAGTTCTTGGTCATGCAATACCCCTCGACCACCTGTAGGTCGTCTGACAAAGCCATAGCCATATTTTTCGACAGCTTCCATATTAATCTCTTTTTCAACTTTTTGAAAATAACCAATAGATAGAGTTGCCGGATTCCAACCATAAAATCGGATTGTCGGAGGTATCTTTCCCTCACTATGCCATTCTAATAACGCTTCATCTAATGCCATGTTAAAACTAGGTGAACACTTTCCTGAATCAATAAATCGCCACGTTTCCTTCACATTACATCGCTTCTTTCTCCTCAAAGTCTATTCTAGTTTATCAAAGCCACCCTTCCTTTCCAAGCTAAAAGCTTATTGCTAAATTGTTCGTTCAAGCTTATAATTTAACTAGAAAGAATGATTTGCCTAAGGGAGTGTATCTTATTTTGAATTACCTTTTAGATTACTTTTGGATCGTTTTACTTGTCGTTTTAATTGGGTTTATTTTATTTCGCCGTTTTTACACACCAAAGTACTTAAAGACGTTATCTCAAGAAGATTTTAAACAAGGGTATCGTAAAGCCCAATTAATAGATGTTCGTGAGCCTCGTGAGTACAATGGCGGTCATATTTTAGGTGCGAGAAATATACCGTTATCACAGTTAAGTCAACGACTAAATGAACTGAGCCCTGACAGAGCTATTTACCTATACTGCCAATCAGGAGCTAGAAGTAGACAAGCTGCAAAGGTATTAAAGAAAAAGCATAAAGCGACTGATCTTTATCACCTTGATAAAGGTTTTAAAAAGTGGGATGGCAAGATTAAGAAGAAGTAATTACTATCACTTTAATACGGGACTGAACCAAAGCATAAGGCTTTTTGTTCAGTCCCTTTCTCTTCAACGAATGGTTACGTGTGCCTCATCTTCAAAATGTTCCCCTAACCATTGGACTTCATTAGTAAATAAGTGCTCTACTTTCTCCCACTCACTTGTTGGCTCCTCCACCCATCTCAATAATATTTGGACCACCTCTTTTTTATTTCCAAAAAAGCTTATAAATACTTCAGCCTGTTCCTGTAGTTTAGTTGTCCATATTTGGGCTCTTGCCATAACCATTGAATAGAAAGTACGTATGAGCTTACGAGAGAAGTTTTGAATCAGCAAAGGGCGTTCTTCCGAGTTGGCCTGCTCGAATCGTTTCATCGCTCTTTCGTAAACTTCGCCAATATCTCCATTAAAATGAATCGCAATGTCTGCCGTAAGCTTGTAGGGACCAAACTGCTTACGAATATCGATCCCATCTACACATACACAAAGCTCGCTGATAAAAGCTTGTTCATAATATGTACTCGGGTTGATTACATAGTCATAATGAACGACAGCAATACCTACGTCACGAACAAGAGATTTATAAATACTGGAGAGCTCTTTCCCAAGCTCTTTCACCTGAGCAATTTGTGTATAGTCCAATGGTTGATGAAATATCACTAAAACATCTAAATCTGACTTTAAAGCGACGGCATCGCCTCTAGCGACACTCCCATAAACATAAATGCTATGAAGTCCTGTTGGAAATAACAAATGAAGGTTCTTGATCGTATTGCGAATACATCCCTCATATTCAGTAGCTATTTTCTCAACCGAAACATCACTGACAATAAAACCATGTTCGTCTAAACCGTACCCTCTATTCAAATCACTCACTTCAAAACCCTCCCCTAAATTTGGTCAGATTTAAGATTCTGATGGTTGATATTCTCACTATACCAAAAAAGCTTAACATCGGTGTAACCAATGTTAAGCCTTTCTTCCATTAAACTTTTTGATAACGTAAAATTGGTTTACGAGCTGCCGTCGTCTCATCTAAACGGCCAATAACCGTGTGATGGGGTGCTTCTTGGACGATCTCTGGGTTTTCTTCTGTTTCTTTGGCGATCTGAATCATAGCGTCAATAAACTCATCTAACGTTTCCTTTGATTCTGTTTCTGTCGGCTCAATCATCATACACTCTTCCACATTAAGCGGGAAGTATATCGTTGGTGGATGATAACCGAAATCAAGTAAGCGTTTTGCAATATCGAGCGTACGTACACCTAATTTCTTTTGACGGCGACCAGATAAAACAAATTCATGCTTACAATGTTGAGTATATGGTAAATCAAAGTGCGGCTCAAGGCGACGCATCATGTAGTTCGCATTTAACACCGCAAATTCAGATACTTGTTTCAGTCCAACTGGTCCCATCGTACGGATATACGTATAAGCACGCACATTAATACCATAATTTCCGTAATAAGGTTTCACTCGGCCAATTGTTTCAGGACGATTATAATCTAAATCATAGCCACTTTCTGTTTTGACAATAATGGGTGTCGGTAAGAATGGTATTAAATCCTTTTTCACGCCAACTGGACCAGAACCTGGACCACCACCGCCGTGCGGACCTGTAAATGTTTTGTGTAAATTCAAGTGAACCACATCAAAGCCCATATCACCTGGACGAGAAATTCCTAAAATCGCATTGGAGTTCGCACCATCATAATAGAGCTTACCTCCGGCTGCATGGACAATCTCAGCCATTTCCACAATATAAGATTCAAAAAGACCCAATGTATTTGGATTCGTTAACATGAGAGCCGCTGTATCTTCTCCCACTACAGAACGTAAATGTTCTAAATCAACTAAACCATTCTCATCTGTATTAACTGTCACGGATTCAAGACCAGCAACAGTCGCTGAAGCAGGATTCGTACCATGTGCAGAATCAGGTACAATGACTTTTGTACGTTTGAAATCACCGTTTTTCTCATGGAAAGCACGAATAAGCATTAAACCCGTCCACTCACCATGGGCACCAGCGGCTGGTTGTAATGTAACCTCATCCATACCAGTAATTTCAGCTAAAGATGTCTGTAATTCATGTAATAGTTCTAAAGAGCCTTGAACTTGGTCAACTGGTTGATAAGGGTGAACATTCGCCAGGCCATCAATTCGAGCGACATCTTCATTAATTTTAGGGTTGTACTTCATCGTACAAGAACCTAATGGATAGAAACCACTATCGACACCGTGATTTCGTTTCGAAAGAGCAGTATAATGCCTCATAATTTGTAATTCAGAAACCTCTGGTAATTCAGCGTCCTCTTGGCGAACAAATTCAGCAGGCAAAAGTTCATCAAGGTTCATTTCATCGATGTCCAAATCTGGTAAGCTATGTCCAACTCGCTCTTGCTTACTTAGTTCAAAAATGAGTGCCTGATCCTTTTCTTGTCTCATTGTAACGCCCCCACTTCTTTAACAAATTGGTCAATTTCTTCTTTTGTACGAATTTCAGTCACAGCGACTAACATACTATTTTCTAATTCTGGGTAGTACTGACTTAAATCATAACCACCAATAAACCCTTTATCTAGTAATTGTTTGTTCACTTCGGCTACTGGTGACTTTAACTTAAGAATAAACTCATTAAAGACAGGCTGTTCAAAAGCAATATCAATTCCAGCTTCTTTAAATTTCTTTTTAGCATAAGCCGCTTTTTGCATATTTTGGTACGCCATTTCTTTGACACCTTGTTTCCCGATGGCTGTCATTGCTACTGAGGCAGCTAGGGCATTTAATGCTTGATTTGAACAAATATTTGATGTCGCTTTTTCACGACGTATATGTTGTTCACGAGCTTGTAGTGTTAACACAAAACCACGGCGACCTTGATCATCAGTTGTTTGACCAACTAAACGACCAGGTACTTTACGCATTAATTTTTTCGTCACGGCAAAATAACCACAATGCGGTCCACCAAACTGTGTTGCAATACCAAATGGCTGAGCATCACCTACTACAATATCAGCTCCAAAATGACCTGGTGGCTTAAGGATACCTAATGCTAATGGGTTACTTGAAACGACCATTAATGATTTCTTTTCATGAGCAATAGATTCAATATCGGCTAACGGTTCCATATGACCGAAAAAGTTCGGGTATTGAACGACCACACATGCCGTATCATCATTATAAGCCTCTTTTAATTGGGCTAAATCTGTCACCCCATCTTTCACGTCAATTTCAACTACTTTAAGGTTTTGCCCTTTGGCATTTGTCTGAATAACCGCTCTCGCTTCCGGATGAACAGCCTTTGATACTAAAATTGTTTTATTTTTCGTATGACCTGCACTCATCATAGCCGCTTCTGCTAAAGCTGTAGGTCCGTCATACATGGAAGAATTAGCAATATCCATTCCCGTTAATTCACAAATCATTGTCTGAAATTCAAAAATCGCTTGAAGCTCACCTTGCGAAATCTCTGGCTGATACGGTGTGTAAGCCGTATAAAATTCTGAACGAGAAATCACATGGTCGACAATAGAAGGGATATAATGCTCATAAACACCCGCACCTAGGAAAGAAGGTTTTTGTTTAATAGAAACGTTCTTTTGGGCTAAGCGATTAAAATAATGGACGAGCTCCGTTTCTTTAAGTGCTTCCTTAACTTGTAATTGTCCTTTAAAGCGAACAGCCTCTGGAATATCTGAGAACAGTTCATCAATAGATTCAACACCAATTGCAGCCAGCATTTCCTGCTTATCTGTTTCAGTCATTGGTAAATAACGATTATTCATTGGATTGCCTCCTTTTATTTACTTCTTCTATAGAAAGGGGTTTTAACCACTTTTGCTTTTAGACGTTTTTTTCTAACTTGAACCTCAATCTCTGTATCGAGCTTGGCATAATTAATATCAACAATCGCTAATCCTACATTTTTTTTCAAGGTTGGTGATTGAGTACCCGTTGTGACAAAGCCAATTACTTCTTCGCCAGCAAATACTTCGTAACCAGTACGCGGAATGCCCTTGTCTATCATTTCAATTCCTACAAGTTTACGAGTTAACCCGTTCTCTTTTTGCTCAAGCAACGCTTCTTTTCCAACAAAGTTTGCTTGCTTTTGGACTTTTACAGCAAATCCTATCCCCGCTTCTAAAGGTGAGATATCCTTCGTTAGTTCTTGACCATATAAAGCTAATCTAGCTTCAAAACGAAGTGTATCTCGAGCACCTAGACCACACGGAATAAGTCCTTTTTCTTCACCTTGCTCTAATAATAACTGCCAAATGGCAATTGCATAAGTATTATCACAATAGATTTCAAAGCCATCTTCACCTGTATATCCTGTTCGAGAGATAAGGGCTCTACCATTTGCAATCTGCACTTGCTCATAGAAATTGAACGGCTTCAATACCGAAAGATCCTCATTAATCACCTTCTGTAAAATCGACTCCGCCTCAGGTCCTTGTAAGGCGATCAGTGACATTTCGTCAGAAAGATTAGACAATTGAACTCCCTCAATGAGGTGCTTTTCCATCCATTCTAAGTCCTTGTTAATGTTAGAAGCATTAATGACTAGTAAATAAGTGGTCTCACTTTTACGGTAAACGAGCAAATCATCGACTGTGCCACCATCTTCATAACACATTGCCGTGTATTGAGCTTGTCCATCTTCAATAAGCGAAACATCATTCGTAACAATCGACTGAATATAAGCTAATGCTTGTGGACCTTCCACTAGCACTTCACCCATATGGGAAACATCAAATAAACCAGCATGTGTTCTTACCGCTTCGTGTTCTTCCTTAATTGACGAAAACTGTACAGGTAAATCCCAGCCACCGAAATCAACCGTTTTTGCACCATAATCACGATAAATTTCATAGAGAGGTGTTCTTAATAATTCCGACATACGTCTCCTCCTTTTAATTAGAGCTTTCCCCTTCAAAATACTGATTTTACGATAAAAAGTAAATGATACATCACAGAATCAATCGAAATTCATGCAACATGTCGTGTGGAGTATAGGCTTTTAAATAATTGAGCCAAAAAAAGGACAGAAGAATACACCTAACTGATGTATTCCCTGTCCTTGTACCAGAAAGTTTCATTTTCCGATACGTGCAACGGAAAATTGTCTTCGTAGGTGGCTTAATCTCCATTAAGCACTCTCCAGAGTTGCGTCAAATAAAAGTCTTTTTGCCTGAGAGATTCACTTTGTTTCAAAGCTTGCTCCTTCGGCGCTGCACTTTGCAGTCTCTCCCCTTATTTTCATCCGCCTCATATTCATTTAAAATATTCTATCATCTCGACGATGTAATTGCTTTCATGACGATACGTGGCATGAAATATATAAATTGGTACATACTAAGAGGAAACTAGATAGAATTTGAATAAAATCGAAACATTGAGACTTAAAATAGCATTTAATGTTCGTGTTTATGTAAAAAAAGTCATTCGATTGATACATATATCGTACCAATACCTCTAATTTTACGCAAGTTTTTTTATTTTGAAAGGAGTTATATTTATGCATATTGATATTCGCTTTGATTATGATTGGAAAGATCATTTTTTAAATAAAATTCACCAAGATGGGCCTTGGTGTAATATCGAACAATTCCGACTTGCTTTTGAAGCTGAACAACATCAAGCTATACCTAATTTCAAGGGTTTAATGGCTCCTCGTTATTTACCTGAATTGGAACCCTATCCCCATCAGGTTGAAGTTGCCCACACGGTCATTGAAAATATGAATGGTAAAGCGATTTTAGCTGATGAAGTTGGATTAGGTAAAACCATTGAGGCCGGGCTCATTTTAAAAGAATATATGATTCGAGGTTTGGTTAAAAAAGCTCTCATTCTTGTACCAGCCTCACTTGTTTCACAATGGGCTTTTGAGCTAAATACAAAATTTTATATTCCTGCCATGGCTCAAAAGAAAGCCTATGTTTGGGAGCAGTATGATGTGGTTGTTGCGTCCATTGATACAGCTAAGAGACAACCGCATCGCGATATTGTCATGAATCAAAACTACGATCTGATTATTATTGATGAAGCCCATAAGTTAAAGAATCCACATACCAAAAACTACGAATTTATCAAACACTTGAAGAAGAAATTTTGTTTGTTATTAACAGCTACCCCTGTACAAAATAAATTAGAGGAAATTTTTAATCTTGTTTCGTTATTGAAACCTGGACATTTAGGCGATATGACAAGCTTCGAAAAGGAGTTCCGTTCAAACAAACGCTCTCCTAAAAATGAAGAGCGTTTACGAGAGTTAGTCAATAAGGTTATGGTAAGAAATCGCCGAGAGGATACGGGCATTCAATGGACAAAACGTATTGTCAAGACGATCCCAATTGAGTTTAGCCAATCGGAAAGAGACTTCTACGAAGAATTAGTTCAGCTTAAAGGCACAGCCAATCATTTTTCTGTATTAACCTTACAAAGAGAGCTATGTTCGAGTCGAGAAGCTGCTTATATGACTCTTAGTAAAATGGCTAAGCCAACAGAAGATTATACACCTGCTCCCTTTGTTCTTGAGCTCCTTGAAAAAGTTTCGACTATCGACCATCATGCAAAAGCTGAAAAAGCCCTAGAGCTCATTCAATCTATTGACGATAAAGTGATTATATTCACAGAGTATCGGGCTACACAGCTATACTTACAATGGTTCCTGAAACAGCATGGAATTAGTTCGGTACCTTTTCGAGGCGGATTTAAAAGAGGTAAAAAAGATTGGATGCGTCAACTATTTCAAAATCACGCTCAAGTCTTAATTGCTACCGAGGCCGGTGGAGAAGGTATTAACCTACAGTTTTGTAGTCATATCATCAATTATGACCTTCCTTGGAATCCGATGCGGATTGAACAAAGGATTGGACGTATTCATCGCTTAGGTCAACAAAAAGATGTTCATATTTATAATTTCGCCGTCAATGACACCGTCGAGCAAAACATTCTTTCATTATTATATGAGAAAATACACTTATTTGAGAGTGTGATTGGTGAGCTAGACGATATATTAACGAAGATGGATTTACCTAAAATCGAAGACTATATTCAAGAGGCACTATCAAATTCTGACTCCCAACGCGAAATGGAAATTAAGTTTGAACACCTTGCTGAAATTATGAATCAAACGATAGAAGAACATACTTCAAATGAAGGAGATGGAATCGATGCAGCAGCAAAGTCTTCATAGATTTCTAACTGATTATTTCAATTCCAACGAGTGTACGATTGTTGAAGAGACTCCCGCTTATCTTTCTGTACAACTGACTCCAGAACTTGATAAATTAATTATGAACCGGCCATTTTATTGGCATTACCTAGAAAGAACTGGCGGGACTCCTAACCCTATGCAAGTGACTTTTATTACGGATACTAAACAATGCCCTGAAGAGATTAAAGGTGAGAAGATTCACTTTGGTTCTCCGAGATTACATCAGCTTTTTTCAACAGCGAAAACATTAGGTGGCTATATACGGATTTATGAAAATATGAAGGTAAATGGAAATCAATCACAACCTCTTCATCCTTGGTTATGTTTAAATATGAAAATTTCTTATTGCAGCGACCGCAAAAAAGAATTGATTTTGTCTTTAGGTATTAATTTAATCCATGGCCAAATCGTTCCACAATTTTTTGACAAATTGAAAAACCTCTCACTTTCGCCGAAACTACCTGACTACTGTTTTACCTTAACACCATTTATTCAAATTGAAAGTGGTATTAACCGTTTATTTAAGGTTGTTGAAACATATGCTGAAAATGAGGATGATCGTTGGGCTATGGAAGCAAAGCAAAGGTGGCAAGAGGATTTGAATTTGCTGGAGAGCTTTTATGAAGAATTAGCTGAAAAACCAGAAAGCTATGTATTAGAAAAGCAAGCCCTAGAAGAACTTTATTCTCCTTATATCGAGATTTCGATTATTAATGGCGGTATGTTTTATTTAGAAACTCAAGTATTTGAAGCTTAATCTTAATAAAAGAAAAAGAACCCATTATGAATGAGTTCTTTTCTTTTAATTAGCTACTTGGAAATAGCTCTGTATAAATGGTCATGACAGCAAACCAACCAAATACAGCTAATGTAATTCCTGCGAATCCAACTGCAAAAAAGTTTTTGCGACGAATTTCACGGAACATCCCAATTAAACAAAGAATTGCAACGAGTAGAAACAAAATTCCTAAAAACACGTTATGTTTCCTCCTTATGTAGCACCATTTTCTTAATCGTTTTATCGCTATAACCTACAACCGACCTTGATCATACCTTTTCACCTTTCCGATGAGTAGGCATTCCATACTTAACTATAAGCTGAATCATGATTTCTGTAAACCATTTCATTTATCGATTGGTCTTAGCATGCACAATACATGAATATTTTACTCTTTTTATTCGTATTTGTCGAGTACTCCATGTTGAATTAGAGGCAAGTCTTTCGATTTGTCAAAAATTATTCTTTTTTATGGAGGTTGCTGTGAAAATGAATCGGGCTTCGCCATGTGGGATTTGTATGTAAGTGTACTAAAGGTGATATGCGGAATCATACACTTAGGTCTCGTTTTTTCTCGGGGTTTCTTCTCCTTTTTTTGCTCGCAACCCCGTGATTCAGCTTTTGCTCGGGCTTCCTACCTCTTTTTCCGCCACCAACCCCGTGATTCACCGTTTTTTGCACGTTACTCATTTTCTTCGGCTCCAAACCGTGTGATTCCATCCACAATACTTTAAAACTTGTATAAAAGATGGTTTGATTTTTTTTGAACTTCTCGTGAAAAATATGTACACTAAGATGAGATAAGTTTTTATTAAATGGAGGTTCGATTATGCCTGTTTTACAAATCCCTTTAGGTCCGTTACAAACCAATGCTTACATCTTATATAACCAAGATAACGAAGCCGTTATTTTTGATCCAGGTCATGAAAGCAAAAAATTAACAGCTATTATTAAAGATAAAGGATTGAAGCCATTAGCTATTCTCCTTACACATGCACACTTCGATCACATTGGTGCTGTTGAAGATATCAGGCAAACGTTTCAAATTCCTGTATATGTCCATAACTTAGAGCAGGACTGGTTAGAGAACCCTGCAAAAAATGGTTCTACTCGGTTTGGCGAATCGATTGTTGCCAATGCAGCCGACCAGCTCATCCATGAGGACGATACTTTACAGATAGGACCCTTTTCATTCTCAACTTTGCACACACCCGGACACTCACCAGGGAGTGTTTCGTATTATTTCCAAGACGAACACGTAGTTTTTTCTGGCGATGTATTATTTCAACAATCGATTGGCAGAACCGATTTGCCTGGCGGAGAGCATCAAACACTCCTACATAGTATTCACACGAAACTACTTCACTTACCAGAAGAAACGGCCGTTGCATGTGGCCATGGTCCAGCAACGTCCATCGGTGCTGAAATGGACAGTAATCCCTTTTTATCAGGCTTCTAAAAAGCGAAAAGAACCGCCCTTTAAAGAGCGGTTCTCATTTTCGTATGTACAAATTAATGTCCACCGAAGCTTGGAACGAGTAAGAATGTTGAGTAATATGTGAAGCCAATAAAGAATATTGTACAGTATGCTCCAAAAATATAAATATAAACTCGTTCAGATAATTTCAAATAACTCAATGCTAATAATGCACCTGTTTGAGCAAAGAATAACAGAGCCATATTCGTCATACTTCCAACAAAAAATAGCACTGCGAAAATCCCTGTCCAGAAAGCAAGGACACGAAACATTCGATCCATAGCTGCCCCTCCTTTTCATACATATCTGATCAATTACAGAATTGAGTACGCTTATATTATATACGACCGTGTTCTTAATTGTAAATGCTTTAACGACGCTAAATCGTAAAATCCCGTGAAAGTTTCATGGAGTCATTAATTATTTCTTTTCCTTTGCACAAACATGGACAATCCAAGCGGAATAATACCAAAAGCTCTATTTGATAATGGTTTCTTTATTTCAACTACATGTTCTTCTTTTTCCTTCTTACTTTTCGGTTCATCTATTTTCATCACAAGTTGTTGTGTCACAAACTTCACATAATCATTCAATGACATTTCTGATCACCTCTTTCATGATCTAGGTTACCCGTATTTTTATTTTTTAAGCACCTTCTCTTTTAATTCCTGAACAACTTGTCTGACAGATTTTCCTGTCGTGTCGCAAACCATTGTCGCTGCGGCTAAATAATCATTTTTTCTCATTTCAAACAGAGCTCTTATATCTTCTTTACTTTTTTGATGTAGCAGAGGCCTCGATGTATCCCCTGCTACTCGCTCAAATATCGCATCCAAATCACAATCTAAGTAAATAACTTGACCTCTTTCTTGCATAATTTTTTTATTTTCATCTTTTAAAACGATACCTCCACCAGTCGTCACAAGGAGCAACTGTTTATCTTGAATTTCAAGAAGTGCCTCTGTTTCTTTTAGACGAAAGTAGGCCTCACCATGCTCTTTAAAAATTTCATTAATTGTTTTTTGTTCCTGCGATTCAATCCATTCATCTGTATCAATAACTCGGACTCCTAAAGCTTTTGACAACTGTTCCCCCACAGTCGTTTTCCCTGACCCCATAAACCCAGTTAAATAAATAACTTCATGCACGTCACTTGACCTCCCAATACTCCTTAGTAACTTTATTATCAATGTCATACCTAAAAATCGCTCTTTTATGATAGCCATTTGTTAAGGTAGCTAACATAGCTATTTCGAGCACATAATCATCAAATTTATTAGTTATACTAAGTGTAACGTTACCGTGTTCATATGAGAAGACCTTCGTATCAAAATCCTGTTCTGGATTGTCTTTAAATTCTTCAAAAGCTACTTGAAGTAAGGATTGCAACATTAATTGCTGTTTTTGAGCTGTTACGAGGCGTTGCTCATACTCCAAACTTGAAAGCTGAACCAGTATCGCCAAAAATAACAATGAACTCATAAATAAGACAATCGGTAAGGCCATACCCTTTTCATTCATGTAAGCGACCTACCGTGATAAATGAACGTTCAAATAACTGACCATCTTTTGTGATAACTTCGCAAAATAGTAAGCTTAATTCATGCGTGCAAGCAAATCTCTGAATTTCCCGCAACATACGAACTTGTCCTTGGTTATTCCTTTGGTACATAATAAAAGAATTATTTTGCCTTTGCATACGAATAACATCCCCATCCCATCGATAAATAAGGACTCCATTGTTAGAGCTCTGTAAATGCATAGCCCCCCTAACCTCCTGGGCAAGATGGTTAAAAAAGATCATCACCTCTTCATTTAAAAAAGTCGAGTGCTGAGATTCCCTTGTGACAGAAAAGAGGGGAGGCATAAGTAATATCAATAAACTCGTTAACGCAAGAGCCATCAAAAGTTCCATTAAGGTCAAGCCTTTTGAATTATTTAGCATATAGACAATACTCATAAGGACGTTTGTTCATACCGTCCCAAGCTAAGCAATACATCACAAAGCCCCTATGTTCATCGGTGAGTATGATTTCTTCAAGAAAAGTCGGTGGCGACGAAAATGGGGTTTGAACTAAATAAGAATGTATGCCCTTTTCAGCATATTGTATCGCTTCATATTGCTGTCTGATAGCCATCCTTTCAGCTTGTACCTTCAAGAAGAGTGGGAGTGTTGTCATAACGAGGAAAACCAAAATTGAAAAAGACAATAAAACCTCCATTAATGTAAAACCTTTATCGCTGATAATAATCAATCATCCCCTTCCCTAAATAAATCGTAAACCGATATGTTTGCGAAGCAACGATAAGATCAAAGCTTCCAGATAACCTCGGATGACCGAATTGATTAAACGATATATTATTATGTGATAATGGTGATGAGAAGGACAGCCTTTGACCATAATCAAAAGGCTTCTCATAAATAATCTCCGCTGAATGATGCCGTATGACTAAGGTTTGCTGATGAAGGTTGAATATAACATATACAGTTCTACCTGTTGTCATGGCCAAATGCTGGGCCATGATTAAGTCTTTTTTTAGACCTTCAGCTATTTCATCAGGGGATTTTTCACTTTGTAATGATGGAAAGGATAGGATGGGGAGAAGTAAAAGAATAGAAAGGATGAAAAGAACCATCAACATTTCAAAAAATGTTAAGCCTCTTTCATCAAAATGTTGGTTTAATGTCATTGATTCCTGACACTAATAATGCCCTCATTAATTTCAAGTTCAGCACCATTTGGACAATTCAGCGATTGTTCATCACCAACGATATAATCACCTAATTCATCAATTTGTTCTGGTAATTCGTAATCGTTATCTATTTGATACGTATATACCAAGGATTGAAGGACACGTATCGTTGTTTCACAACTTGCATCTTGAGCCACAGATTGGTTTTTTGTTAAGTTTGGGATTAAAATGAGTAATAACACGGAGATAATCATAAGCACAACAAGCATTTCAATTAATGTAAATCCTCGTTGATATTGCCATTTTCTTTTCATTTCCTTCACCTCAACTCACGAATTTGAAAGAGAGTTAGGAGTCCAGGCATGTGCATAATGGATTTAGTTATTAGGGGGAACCTAGAGGGTAATTGTAACGACACATTCACGGAAGATTTCTTTTGTGTACACCACCTTTCTTTTGAATCTTTGATATAATTACAACATCGCTGATACATTTTCCTGCTTTAGAAAGGATTTTATATGAAAAAGTCAATGATTATATTAATTAGAGGTTACCAAAAATTCATTTCACCACTTACTCCTCCCACTTGCCGTTTTTACCCGTCCTGCTCCCAATATGGATTAGAAGCGATTCAAAGATTTGGGGCATTAAAAGGAGGCTGGTTAACGCTCAAAAGATTAAGCAAATGTCACCCGTTTCACAAAGGAGGAATAGATTTTGTTCCAGAGAAAAAAGTATCATCAAAAAAAAGCACTTAGGATGAGTCAATACCCATTGACTATCTAAAGTGCTCTTTTTATTTTCTCATAAATAAAAAAGCGGGTGATGAGAATCGAACTCACGACATCAGCTTGGAAGGCTGAGGTTTTACCACTAAACTACACCCGCATGTTAATTGAAGCATATTCACTTGTTTATGTCTCTTCCTCTTCTAGCATTGCTTTGAAGCTGCTGCGTCGAGACAACTCGTTGACTTTTCATGGATGTTTCGCTCGTGGCTGAGGTTTTACCACTAAACTACACCCGCATGTTAATTGAAGCATATTCACTTGTTTATGTCTCTTCCTCTTCTA
>NZ_JAQQWS010000005.1:45819-47078 GCF_028610675.1 Alkalihalobacillus pseudalcaliphilus | reverse complement strand
TCGAGACAACTCGTTGACTTTTCATGGATGTTTCGCTCGTGGCTGAGGTTTTACCACTAAACTACACCCGCATGTTACTATTGTATTCAATTACTTTTAAATGGTGAAAAAATAATGGCGCGCCCTGAGAGATTCGAACTCCCGACCTTTTGATTCGTAGTCAAACACTCTATCCAGCTGAGCTAAGGGCGCAGATAAAAATGGTGCCGAGGGCCGGACTTGAACCGGCACGGTAGTCACCTACCGCAGGATTTTAAGTCCTGTGTGTCTGCCAATTCCACCACCCCGGCACAGGACAACCTTAGAAGTAAGCGGAAGACGGGATTCGAACCCGCGACCCCCACCTTGGCAAGGTGGTGTTCTACCACTGAACTACTTCCGCAATATGGCTGGGCTAGCTGGATTCGAACCAACGCATGACGGAATCAAAATCCGTTGCCTTACCGCTTGGCGATAGCCCATTATTTGCTCTTCATAAGGATATAAAATTAATGGGGCGACTGATGGGAATCGAACCCACGAATGTCGGAACCACAATCCGATGTGTTAACCACTTCACCACAATCGCCACAACTGGTGGAGGGGGACGGATTCGAACCGCCGAACCCTGAGGGAGCGGATTTACAGTCCGCCGCGTTTAGCCACTTCGCTACCCCTCCACAAAAACGAGAGAAAAAATATAATGGCGGTCCGGACGGGACTCGAACCCGCGACCTCCTGCGTGACAGGCAGGCATTCTAACCAACTGAACTACCGGACCATAACTTGTCTAACTGTTATGTAAAATAAATCATAGCAATTACTGTTTTCACTTACTAAAAGCATAATGACGTAGTTGCATAAGTAATTTGGTTGCACCAAAGGCACTACCGTTTTCACTTTCTAGGAGTCTAACAACGTAGATTCGCTCAAGTAATTGGTTGCACCACAGGCACTACTATTTTTACTTGCATAGTAGTTTATTCGACATAATTGCATAAGTAATTTGGTTGCGGGGGACGGATTTGAACCGCCGACCTTCGGGTTATGAGCCCGACGAGCTACCAGACTGCTCCACCCCGCGTCGTTTTAAAGTTTATGGATGATGTTTACTCTAGGATGAGGACATCTTCCTCTTCTCGTTTTTCAAAGAAGTTTATGCGTCAATGTTACTCGGAGATTACTCGTTGATGTAATGCTCGTTGCTCCACCCCGCGTCGTTTTAAAGTTTATGGATGATGTTTACTCTAGGATGAGGACATCTTCCTCTTCTCGTTTTT
>NZ_JAQQWS010000005.1:0-45719 GCF_028610675.1 Alkalihalobacillus pseudalcaliphilus | reverse complement strand
CTCGGAGATTACTCGTTGATGTAATGCTCGTTGCTCCACCCCGCGTCGTTTTAAAGTTTATGGATGATGTTTACTCTGGGATGAGGACATCTTCCTCTTCTCGTTTTTCAGATAAGATTATGCGTCGATATTACTCGCAAAAAAAATATGGCGGAGGAAGAGGGATTCGAACCCCCGCGCGGTTTAACCCGCCTGTCGGTTTTCAAGACCGATCCCTTCAGCCGGACTTGGGTATTCCTCCGTGCCAACTATCAATGAACTGTTTCATGGTGGAGCCTAGCGGGATCGAACCGCTGACCTCCTGCGTGCAAAGCAGGCGCTCTCCCAGCTGAGCTAAGGCCCCAAACGTTTTTATGTAATGTCTTAGCGACGTTTATTACTATACCACGAAACATTTAAAATGTGCAACACTTTTTTATCTTTTTTTATTTAAAATGAAAAAGACTCAAATAATGAGAACATTGGTAGCATTATCGCGATGAACAAAAACAAAATAAAACTTCCAATGACAATAAAAAACAAAGGCTGGAGAACGGCAAAGAATTTTTCGATCGACCTTTCTATATCAGCATACAAAATTTCACTATAGGATTGCAAATCTTTTCCTAAGAATCCTGTTTTTTCTCCATTATCAATAACGAAAGCAAGTTCAGTCAAAAAATAAGGATGTGCTTTCATAATTTCATAAAATGAGAAGCCCTGAGTTAACAAGCTTTGAATTTCCTTAACTTCTCCTTCATAGAAATCTAAGTAATTTTGTTCTAGAAAAACCGATAATGCTTGACCAATCGCCATACCCGACTCCAACAACCTACCTAATTGCAATGAAAAGTAATAAGTAATTATACTTCTAACGAATTGATGAACATGGGGGAATTTAAGGAGAAGTCTCACTTGATATACAGAGGATTTCGGTCTGATATAAACCATATATGAGAAGAACAATAAAACAAGTACAAAGCTCAAACAAGCTATAATATACGGAGTGCTTTGAATCACCGAAAACAAAAAAGAGGTCATAGCCGGTCTCTCACCACTAAAGCTCGCATAAATCGTTACTAATTGTGGAATGACCACTTGTTGTAACATTAAAACTACTAGTAATGTTATCCATATTAATGCTAGCGGATATCTTATAATTTTCATAAAATCTTTTTTTACACGCTCTTTTCGCTGACTTAATTTACTAGCAAACAAAAATCCCTCTTCTAAATTGCCTTGCCTCTCAAAAAAATATAAAAAAGATAAGATATCTTTAGATAAGCCTAGTCTAGAAAATGCCTCTGATATATGAACTCCTTCATTTAAATCAGCTTCTATATGTTCGTAAAGTATTTTCATATGAGTACTTGAATGAACCTTCATAAATGATAGTGCTGCTGATATAGAGTAACCTTGTTGCAAAAGGCGTGAGATCCGATACAAGTGGTCCGTAATGATTCGCTTACTATTCTTTGTTTTTCGCTTAAATAAAGACATGTACAGTATCCTACCCTTCTAATTCAGTATGCTCAATCAACCCGAGTGCCCATGCTAGCCTTAATTCCGATGAAATTTTTCTGTAATGAAAAGGACGATTCAATAATGCTGCTTTTAATTCTTCTCCCTTTAAAAACTCAAAGATGGCCTTGCGTTTCCTTTCTAAATAATGCGTACAATCAGTCGAATACAAATGGATTTGACATAACGAACACGTTGGTAAAAGTAGCCTTTGTGAAAGAATCACTCTTAAAGCCTCTCCTAACTCCTCCTTCGTTAATCCAAAATCTAATAGCCTAAAAATAGCTGAATAACTATTGTGGGTATGCAAGGTTGCGATAACTAGATGTCCGGTGAGAGCCATTCGCAAAGCAAGCTCAGCGGTTAAACGATCACGTATTTCACCGATGACAATGATATCTGGATCATGTCTTAAAATTGATTTCAATCCGGAATCGAACGTAATCCCTGCTTTTTCATTGATTTGTATCTGCACAACTTCCTCTAGGTTTTGCTCAACGGGATCTTCAATCGATATAATTCTCTTTCCACCTATTTTCAACCACTCTTTCAGCAAGGCATAAAGGGTCGTAGTTTTTCCTGAACCCGTTGGTCCAGTTAATAAAATTAATCCATAAGTAAATCGTAAAAGGGATAATAAATGATTAGTTTGTTTATTTAATAGAGGTAATGCATGTAAGTTCTTATGGGAGTGTTGTTCGGATATTCGAATGGCTAGACTTTCTGAGGGAACTGCGGGAAGAGTTGACAATCTAAGGAAATACGCTATCTCATTTTCATAAAAATAAATCGTAGAACTTTGTGCTTTTCGCCTTTCACCAATATCCATTCCAGACTGATACTTCAAATGACTAATGAGTCTCTCTGCCTGCTGATATTTCAGGCGCTTCCTTCGAGAAATCTGACCATGTATTCTCATTTGAATGACATAATCCTTATTGGTAGGAATAAGATGTAAGTCGGAAGCTTGACTTTCAATGGCCTCACGAATCATCGCTTGGCTTAATTGTTCGATTTCATACACAATGGCACCTCCTATTTTTTACTTTGTACAAATTCGACATCGACGAAAAAAATCCTCCATAACTTGCATGAAAAGGATCAGTTAGGATATAATATTTTTTATTAGTGGGCTATCGCCAAGCGGTAAGGCAACGGATTTTGATTCCGTCATGCGTTGGTTCGAATCCAGCTAGCCCAGCTTACCTGCTACATAAGGTCCGTTTAACGGCTTCCTTGTGTAGCTTTTTCTTATTAACCATGCATAGTGCGATTATAATTAATAGGAGTTGGTAGACATGAAAGCTGCCTATTATCAAAATAAAATCATATATCTCCCCGAAAAAGAACGAGCAGAGTGGCAAATTCTACATAAAGAAGCTAAAACAGGTAAGGTAACCTGCCTTCATTGTGGGGAACCATTACAACTACATATTAGTTTAGAATCCAAACCTACTTTCTTTCACCGAAACAACTCTTACCCGTGTGAGAAAGAAGTGGAAGCCTACATAGAAGCTTCTTATCAAAAACATCAAGTAAAAAAAGAGCACACGAATCAAACATCACGTTCCTTTAATGGATTCTCATTACCGACTGGTCGATCTATTTCCAATGAAAAAAATGAAGGCGATTCTAGCTTATGGAAAGAGCCACAATCTATTCGGAACGTCATTCCCTTTCAACATCAGAAATTGGACCAAGCTTTTACACTGCCCTCTCCCTATCGACAGACCCTTGAAAACTTAGGCTTTACGTTGAGTAATATCCAATGGTCAGCAGTTGAGAAAACGGAAGGTCCTTTATTAATACTTGCAGGAGCAGGTAGTGGAAAAACAAGAGTCCTAACAACACGAGCTGCCTATATGCTCGTAGAAAAAGGTATTTCTCCTAAAGAAATGATTTTAGTAACGTTCACAGCCAAAGCTGCCAAAGAAATGAAACAACGAATGGCTTCATTTCCTAACCTTTCACATTCAGATTTGTCACAGCTTATGATCGGAACATTTCATAGTATTTTTTATAAAATATTAATGCACCATCAACCTGAAAAATGGAACCAAAACCATTTATTGGTAGCAGACTGGCAAAAAGAAAAAATCGTAAAAGAAGCTGCCAGAACCATTAATATCGAAGAAAAAGATTTTGCCTTTGACCAAGCCCTCACACAAATCAGCTGGTGGAAAAATCATTTAATCCCCCCTGCTTTAGTCAAACCACGAGACCATTGGGAGGAACAAGTTCTTCATTTATATAAATTTTATGAGGAAAGTAAGGAAAATCAAAATAAGTTTGATTTTGATGATATGCTGATAGGCTGCTATGAACTTTTGAAGCAAAATGAACCATTACTGGCCCGTTACCAAAGACGCTTTCATTATGTATCTATTGATGAGTACCAGGATATTAATAAAGTACAAGCTGAATTAATTAAACTCTTAATAGCTAAATCTAGGAATTTGTGTGTCGTTGGCGACGACGACCAGGCGATTTATGGGTTCAGAGGTAGCGATCCAGATTATATCTTATCTTTTGAAAAGGAATATCCAGAAGCTCAAAAAGTAATCCTCAACAATAACTATCGTTCCACACATGGAATTGTAGCGATTGGAAATAAAGTCATACAAACAAATCGAAAACGGTTCAAGAAAAAGCTATTAGCACAATTCGACCTAGAGCGTTACCCGACTTTATTTTATCCCTATGATGAGGAAGAAGAAGCGACGATGGTAGTGACAGATATCCGAGAGAAAATTGAATCAGGTGCCAAACCTAGCGATTTTGCCATTTTATATCGTACAAATACACATATGAGAGCTATATTTGAAAGGTTCATAGATTCTAGTCTCCCCTTTTCCATTGAAGGCATGAACGAATCATTTTACCACCGCAAGTCCGTTAGGAAAATCATTGCGTATTTACAGTTGTCCCAAAACCCTAATCATGTTCACTCTGTCACAGAGTTAGTGGGTGCATTATTCTTAAAACAGGGCTGCGTACAGGATATCAAAGCATGTAGTATATTAAATGATTGTAGCTTAGTGGAAGCATTTACACATTTAACAGATATCCTACCCTTTCAACAAAAAAAACTCAAAAATTTACCTAAGCAATTTCAATCATTGAAAAAACGAAAACCGATAGAAGCGCTTGACTACATTGAAATAGAGATGGGATTCAAGGATTTTCTAAAAAAGCAAGGAAACGAAGGCAATAAAATGGATAGAGGGTCGGATGATTTACGTGATTTAAAGGTGATTGCTAGACAGTTTACAACGATCGAAGAATTTCTTAATCATGTTGAGCATATGACAGCTAAGCATAAAGAATATAAACTACAACGCCAAGACGATGATACCGTTCAATTGATGACCATTCATCGTGCAAAAGGTCTAGAATTCAAACATGTTTATATTATCGGTGCAACAGAAGGTAGTTTACCACACGATTATGCTTTGGAATCGCTTCGTGAAGGAAATGATGCCCCTTTAGAAGAGGAGAGACGGCTCATGTATGTAGCAATAACTCGAGCTATCGAGAATCTCTATATATCCGTTCCACAAATGAGACGAGGCAAGCAAGCACAACCTTCTCGATTTGTCAGAGAAGCACAAAGACAGACAATATTACCCAAATCATTAGTGAAAGGATGATTAGTTTGAATCAAGTCCACATTTTAGAGGAAACAGAAAAATGGGTCAAAGAAATTTTATTAGGAGAGAGTAGTGGACATGATTGGTACCATATACAGCGAGTTACCCATTTAGCTCAAACTATTGCTAAAGCTGAAGGTGGCGATAGATTTATCGTGACTATGGCAGCACTCTTACACGATTTAATTGATGATAAGCTATTTGAAAATCAAGAAGAAGCATTAAGGCGAGTTTCGGATAAACTAATGGAGCTTGAAGTTCATCAAGACATTCAAAATCATATTCTAACGATTATCCAAACGATTTCTTATCGTGGTGGTAACGGTGATAAGCTGCAATCCAAAGAAGCTATGATCGTTCAAGATGCCGATCGATTAGATGCTCTTGGGGCGATTGGTATTGCACGGACATTCGCTTATTCAGGACATAAAGGTCAACCTATTTATGATCCAACTATTGAGAAGAGAGAAAATATGACTATAGAAGAATATCGTAACGGGAAATCCTCCGCCATTCACCATTTCTATGAGAAGCTATTAAAGCTTAAAGATTTAATGAATACAGAGAGTGGTAAGAAGGAAGCGAATATTCGTCATGAATTTATGGAACAATTTCTAAAACAATTTTATCATGAATGGAAATAAGCGATTCCTAAAAAACCGATGACAGCTCCTTGTTTGTCATCGGTTTATTTTCTATGAAAGTTAGTGCGAACATAGTGCTCTACTCGTCGCTACCGAAAATTATGCTCCGCGTGGTCCTGCTGGATAAATGTCCGTGTTAATGGTTGTAAATACGGGCTTTTTTTGATATCAAATTGACGCTCTTATTCACTTACTCCGCATTGTTGGCTCTTTTTTCGGCTTCATTGCTTCGTATTTTCGTTTGCTCCGCATTAACTGCCTCTTTGTGCAGATACTCAAAGGTTTCGCGTCTGTATCTGCACAAACATTTATTAATCGTTAAATTGGTGTTAGCCGACTTTCATCTTTGTTGGTGGTGGAGCGAATCCGCTTCGCCATGTGTTTATATATAAGTTCAATGAGTGATGTTTTTTTGAATGGTAGTTGTTTTATAACGATATGCAAAGCTTTGCTCGTCGATATCGGATAGTACGGGGCACTAAGCTAGCATTCCGTCCTGGGGGATTCTCTAGCTGAATCGCTCGCATTATTTCCCCTCATTCTCAATTCCCGCATTCCAATCATAGCTATTCTATTCTTATAGCTTATATATGGTATTAGAATCTTCTTGAAATCTATTCCTCGTATCAAAGATGAGCTTAGCGTGTTTCTTAATTAATTCATAGTTGACTTGACTATGATCGGTTAATATTATAACGCCATCATAATCAGATAGCATTGGAGCTGATAATGGTTTATTCGAATGAGTATGTCCATTAAACTCCAAATTTTCTATAAAGGGGTCATGGTAATCAACTTGATAACCACTTCTGACTAAACGTTGAAAGACAGGGATTGAAGCTGATTCCCTTATATCGTTAATATCCTTTTTATACGTTAGACCAATTGTTAATAGCTTTGCTTTATCATGTTTGACAACCTGACTAACTCGTTCAACAATATAATCTGGTTGTTTGTCATTGATTTTTTTTGCCAAATCGATAAATTCCGTTTTCACTCCTAATTGTTCCGCCTTCCATTTCAAATAAAGCGGATCAACGGGAATACAATGCCCTCCAATTCCTGGCCCTGGAAAATAAGGCGTAAATCCATAAGGTTTTGTGCTAGCGGCTGTCACCACTTCCCAAATATCAACATCTAACTTCTCACTAATTCTACTCAACTCATTCATAAATGAAATGTTAATAAACCGCTGTGTATTTTCGACGATTTTTGTCATTTCAGCCACTCTTGTACTCTTGACAGGAACTAACTCACGAAAAATATGCTGATATACATTTGTTAATGCATCTAAGCACGATTCGGTCACACCACTAATTACTTTTGGAATATTCTCCAAAGAAAATAACTGATTTCCTGGATCGATTCGTTCTGGAGAATATCCTAAAAATAGATCATGCCCTACCTTCCAACCATTTCCCTCTAGTTTTGGCTTAATGACTTCTTCTGTTGTCCCAGGATACGTAGAACTTTCTACAACAATTAATTGATTTTGCTTTAAATGTGGCATTAATCGTTCAATCGCATGATGAAGATAATTCAAGTTCGGTTCTGATTGCGCGCTTAATGGTGTAGGCACACAAATAATCATTGTATCCACATCGTTTACTTTTCCAAAGTCTGTTGCATATTTAAATTTTGGTGATTGTACAACTTCTTGAACATCTCCATCCGACAAGTCTGCTAAATAAGAAATTCCTTGACTTAATGAATTTATTTTCGCTTGATCAATATCGATTCCTGTAACATCAAATCCTTTTTGATGGCAAAGAATCGCCAAGGGTAGGCCTACATACCCTAATCCAATAATGGCGACCTTATTATTCATACATTAACCCCTTTCCAGACACGTAAACACCATATGTTATATGTATGAATTTAGGATTAATTTCGACATGCCAATACCTTTAAATGGGCTGTAATTCTCCCCTATTTTTCATCAAAAGGTTCTCAGTTGTTCGATTATATACTGCTGTTCTTCCTCTTTTAGAAAAGGATGCATAGGTAAAGCTAATAATCGTTTTGACTTTAATTCCGCTACTGGAAAGTCACCATGTTGGTAACCTAATTTTTTATACACGTTTTGTAGATGCAGAGGTAATGGATAATAAACACCTGACGCAATACCTTGGTCATTTAGATATTGAATCAGATCATCACGACGATTATGTTCCAAGCAATATAGATGATAGACATGCTCTTTACCCTTAACTAACTGCGGCAATGTGTAACCCTCTAAATCTGCAAGTGTTGAATAGGTCCCTGCTTTTTTTATTCTTGTCTCATTCCATTGATCTATTTTTTGTAAGGAAAGTCTTAATACAGCAGCATGTACCTCATCTAAACGGCTATTATATCCGACTTCTTCGTGAAAATACTTCTTTTCACTACCATGATGACGTAGGCGTTTGATTCTATCAGCTACCTTCTTGTGTTTCGTCACCACTAAACCACCATCTCCAAATGTTGAAAGATTTTTAGTCGGAAAAAATGAGAAACAGCCTACATCACCAATAGCCCCCAGTTTTTCACCATTATATTCACCTCCAAAAGCTTGACAAGCATCCTCAATTACATACAGATTATGAGCCTTTGCTATCTTACTTATCTGCTCCATATGACACGATTTCCCAAAGAGATGTACGGGAATAATTGCTTTGGTTCGGTTCGTTATTTTAGCTTCAATCAATTTAGGATCCATATTATAAGAAACGGGATCAATATCAACAAAAACAGGTATTGCTTTTACTCGGGAGATAGCCTCTGCCGTTGCAAAAAAAGTGAATGGAGTTGTAATCACTTCATCACCAACACCAATATCAAGTGATCTTAGTGCCAAAACAAGTGCATCCGTTCCATTGGCAACATTAATAGTATATGGACTATTTAGATATTGACAGACTTCCTTCTCAAAAAGCCTACCCTGTTCTCCTAAAACATATTGACCGCTATTAATAATTTCTGCTACACACGAAATTATTTCTGCTTTCATACTTTGCATTTGTCTATCTACATGGACTAACGGGATCAAATTATCACCTCAGCTTCAAATTTAGATAATTTACTATATGCAACCGCGGAATTCAATGTACCGCAACAAAAAATATAAAACACTTTCCACAAATAAAACATATAATGACTTGAACATTATCACGGAAAGTAGGAATAACATGTTAAATGAAGGAGAATCACACGAGAATAGCTCGGTTCATCAACAATTACGAGTTTTACAAGGAACGATTGAAATAGCTAATCAAATGCAAACAATCGCCCATGGATTATCAAAAATAAATGTTAAAGCACATACACTTAATTACTACCCTTCCTACCTTAATTATTCTTCTGAATTTGAAATAGAAGCTGGTGATTGGAAAGATTTTAATCAACCGCTTTTAATGAAGGAACATATAGAACATTCAATTATTCCTAATTTCGACATGTTCCATTTTCATTTTTTGCATACATTGTTACCGAATTTTAATGACCTACCCATCATAAAGGCTCATCAAAAACCGATGCTTTTTCACCATTGGGGTAGCGATGTTCGCACCTTAAATAAAGCACTAGAAATTAACCCTTACGCTAAAGCCAAAGTAAGTGATCCTCATTATATCGAAAGCAATTTACGTCAAATATCCACCTATATCCCGTATTGTATCGTGGCCGATCATGAATTACTTCGATATGTGGAGGATTATTACGAGAAAATTTACATGATCCCTACTAGTGTAGATATCGCTAAGTATCCTTTTATTAAACAGCAACAGAAAAAACCATTCATTGTTCACGCTCCTACCAATTATCAGATTAAAGGATCTAACGACATCATTAATGCTATTACTCGATTACAAGCAGAATTTGACTTTGACTTTCAATTAATTACGGGAACCTCTCATCACAAGGCAAAAAAAATCTATGAACAAGCAGATATAATCATTGATCAATTACACATTGGAACTTATGGATTATTGGCCGTGGAATGCATGGCATTAGGGAAGCCGACTATTTGTCATATTAGCGACTACATGAAAGAGCATTACCCTGATGACTTACCTATTATCTCAGCCAATCCCAATACTATTTATCAAGTTCTTAGAAACACCTTACAAAACCAAGATCAATTACCTTCTATATCGGTACAATCAAGAAACTATGCGATGAAACACCATGATCATATGAAAAATAGTCAAAAACTATTACAGGTATACAAAGAGATTCTTTCAAAAAATGAAAGAGGTGCTAGTTAAGATGAATCAACTACAAAATGAAACAATCTTTATTACAGGGGGAGCCGGATTTATAGGTTCAAAGCTTATAGAAAAGTTATTACCAAACAACAAAATTATTGTTTTTGATAATTTCTTTCGGAATTCACTGAGGTACAAAGATTATATGAACGACCCGAATATTACGATTGTTAAAGGTGATATCCTTCACTTAGAAGACATTCAACAATCTTTACATCAAGCAACCTATATTGTCCATGCCGCTGGAATAGCCGGTATAGATACGGTCACACAAAACCCCATTAATACCATGAAAGTAAATATGTTAGGAACCTTGCATGTTTTAGAGGCGGCTTCAAAGCTCAGTCAATGTAAAAAGGTGATTTGTTTCAGCACAAGCGAAGTATATGGTCAAAGGGCCTTTCGCTCCTCTGAACATAGTGAAGCTGTATTAGGAGCTGTAGGTGAGGCTCGGTGGACTTATGCAGTAAGTAAGCTTGCTAGTGAACACTTAGCTTATTCATACTATAAGCAATTAGGTTTACCTACCGTTATTTTACGACCTTTTAATATATATGGTCCTGGTCAAGTTGGTGAAGGGGCAATTAAATTAATGGTTGAAAAAGCATTAAAAAATCAACCTATCTATATACACGGGAACGGAACACAAATTAGAGCTTGGTGTTATGTAGACGATATGGTGGATGCCATTTATTGTGCGCTTGTGAATGATTCAGCTAACGGCGAATCTTTTAATATCGGGAATGAAAAAGCCATTACAACCATTAACGAATTAGCTCAGACAATTATTCGAGTCCTACAGTCAAAATCAAGTATTCAGCATATTGACAACTCAACGGCTGATATTCAATTAAGGATCCCAGATATAAAAAAAGCGAAAGAACTTCTTCATTTCGAGGCAAAAATAGACCTTGAAGAAGGCATTCGTAGAACTTCAAAATTTATAGAACGGGAGAATACCTGATGGAAAAGCAATGGAAAGGTGACGGAGCAGGCACGTTTAAAAAGGAATATTTAGGCTCATGTGGACAGAATGTTATTATTGAAGATGGTGTACGCATTTTTCATCCAGAAAATGTCTATATCGGCGATAATGTCTATATTGGTCACGATACGATTATAAAGGGGTACTATCTCCATCCATTAACCATTGAGTCAAATTGTTGGATTGGTCAAAGATGTTTTATACATGGGGCGGGTGGTGTGACGATTAAGGAGTATGCTGGAATTGGTCCATCTGTTCATATATTAGCTTCTTCCCATATCGACCCAGACGACCCTAACGAACCCACACTATTTTCACCTTTACATTTTCCTTCGATTACGATTGAAAAGAATTGTAACATCGGTATGTGTTCATCGATTATAGGCGACGTAACAATCGGTGAAAATTGTAAAATTGGAGCAAATGCTTTAGTTAATCGCTCCATCCCCTCAAATAGTGTCGCTGTAGGTGTACCTGTAAAAGTCATCAAAAAAAGAGTAAAAAAGGATGACCCATCATGATTAAGCTCATTCAGCCTTATATTGAATACGAAGAAGTCGAAGCAGACTTAAGAAGGATTTTTGAAACGAAACAATTTACAAAAGGACCTTACGTCCAAACATTCATAGAGGCTTTATCGGATTATACGAAAGCACGTTATGTACATCTTACCTCATCTGCCACAACTGCACTAAGCACATGCCTTACTCTATTAAACATACAGAAGGGTGACGAGGTGATTGTTTCTGATTTTTCATTCCCTGCCTCTGCCAATGTAATAGAAAATTTAGGAGCAATCCCAATTTTTGTAGATGTTGACTTAGATACCTTTAATATGAACCCAAAGCTTCTAGTATCTCAGATTACTCCCCGTACAAAAGCGGTCATCTTCGTCGACGCTCTCGGTAACCCTTCCAATTTATTAGAAATTAAAAATATATGTGCCAATAAAGGGATTCCATTAATCGAGGATGGCGCCTGCTCAATTGGTAGTTCGATTCAAAACGAAAAAATTGGTAATATTGCCGACTTAACATGCTTTAGCTTTCATCCTAGAAAGTTATTAACAACGGGTGAAGGAGGAGCCATTCTAACAAACAACGAGACCTGGAATCATCAATTAAACATATTATTAAACCACGGAGCCACTATTAGAGATACGGGTTTTGATTTTATCTATAGTGGATTCAACTACAGATTGTCAGACATCTCTTGCCTACTAGGCATTCATCAACTAAACAAATTAGATGACATTATCCAAAGACGTCAATCACTTCATGACCTATATGAAGCTAACCTGACTCCATTAGGGTTCCAAGCTCAAAAGGTTAACAAAGATACGACACACAATAAACAATCCGTTGTTTTCAAAACACCTCCTAGTATAGATAGAGATAAATTAATCAACTATTTATTCGTCAACCATATAGAGGCAACAATGGGCACCTATAGCTTAAGCAACACGAGCTTTTATACAAAAAAATACCAACAGCAACAGATAAATTCTGCTTATTTACAAAAACATACCATTACATTACCTTGTCACGACGATGTGCCCGCAGAGAAAGTAATTGAAAAAATCGTATCCTTTCATAAAAAAACAAGCACAGATCTTAAATGAACTGTGCTTGTTTTTTTATTAAGTGATTCTATGCACGGACCATACCGTAGCTGATGGATCTGCATTTCCTAAGTTCAAATTAATTGTCAACCCATTTGACACATAAAATATTCCAATTACATCTCCGGCATTTAATTGAACATCAGCTGTTAACGTAACTGAGCCGCTTCCTAAAATCGTTCTCAAATTTAATAATAATGCAATGTTTACGTTCAATACAGGAAATAAACCCGAAACTAGATTTGTTAATGTAGGTGAAGTTCTTTGTATCACAAAAGTTGGATTAACCCCAGCACCTAACTGCACTGAAATAGCAGCAGTTGTTGAATAACTGATAATTGCTTTTATCGAATAACGTCCGGTTATAGGAACAGTGTAAGAACCAGTTGTCGCATTAAACCCTGTACCCGTATAATACGGGCTAGTCACAGTCCAACCACCTAATTGAGTTGAAGCACCCGTGGAAGTAGCCGATCGTTGAGCCGAGAAACCAGTTAAAGCAACATTCGGACCCGTTGGACCCGTTGGACCCGTTGGACCTCTTGCTCCGGTTATCCCTCTTATCCCTTGGACTCCCGTTGGACCTCTTGCTCCGGTTATTCCTCTTATTCCTTGGGCTCCCGTTGGACCTCTTACTCCTGTAATTCCTCTTATTCCTTGGACTCCTGTTGGACCTCTTGCTCCGGTTATTCCTTGGACTCCTGTTGGACCGGTTGGTCCGGTTGGTCCGGTTGGTCCGGTTGTTCCCGTTACCCCTGTTGCTCCTGTTACTCCTGTTACTCCTGTCGATCCTGTTGGACCGGTTATCCCTGTTGTTCCCGTTACCCCTGTTGCTCCTGTTGTTCCTGTTACTCCTGTCGATCCTGTTGGACCTGTTACCCCTGTTGTTCCCGTTACTCCGGTTGCCCCAGTTGCTCCGGTGGCTCCGGTTGGACCTGTCGCTCCCGTTACTCCTATTGCCCCGGTGGCTCCAGTTGCTCCCGTTACTCCGGTTGGTCCTGTAGGCCCGGTTATCCCTGTTGCTCCGGTTACTCCCGTTGGACCAGTGACTCCTGTTGTTCCCGTTACCCCGGTGGCTCCCGTTGGGCCAGTTACTCCTGTTGTTCCCGTTACCCCGGTGACTCCTGTTATTCCCGTTGGACCGGTTATCCCTGTTGCTCCCGTTGCTCCGGTTACTCCTGTAGGCCCGGTTATCCCTGTTGCTCCTATCGCTCCCGTTACTCCGGTTACCCCGGTGGCTCCCGTTATTCCCGTTACTCCGGTTGCCCCAATTGCTCCCGTTACTCCGGTTGCTCCCGTTGCTCCGGTTACTCCTGTAGGCCCGGTTATCCCTGTTGCTCCCGTTACTCCGGTTGGTCCTGTAGGCCCGGTTATCCCTGTTGCTCCGATTACTCCCGTTGGACCAGTGACTCCTGTTGTTCCCGTTACCCCGGTGACTCCCGTTGGGCCAGTTACTCCTGTTGTTCCCGTTACCCCGGTGACTCCTGTTACTCCCGTTGCTCCCGGTGAACCAGTTACCCCTGTTGTCCCGGTGACTCCGGTGGCTCCTGTTATTCCCGGTGAGCCTGTTATTCCCGTTACTCCGGTTACTCCTGTAGGCCCGGTTATCCCTGTTGCTCCTATCGCTCCCGTTACTCCGGTTGCTCCCGTTGGACCTGTTACCCCGATTGCTCCCGTTGCTCCCGTTACTCCTGTAGGCCCGGTTATCCCTGTTGCTCCTATCGCTCCCGTTACTCCCGTTACTCCCGTTAAACCGCTGGCTCCGGTTATCCCGGTGGCTCCGGTTGGTCCTGTGGCTCCCGTTGCTCCAATTGAACCGGTTGGCCCGGTGGCTCCTGTTACCCCTGTCACTCCGGTTATCCCTGTCACTCCTGTTACTCCGGTCTCTCCCGTTACCCCGGTTGGTCCTGTGGCTCCCGTTGCTCCGGTTACTCCTGTTGGACCGGTTATCCCTGTTGCTCCTATCGCTCCCGTTACCCCAGTTACTCCGGTTATTCCCGTTGGACCCGTTGGACCAGTTATCCCTGTTGCTCCTGTTGTTCCGGTTGTTCCCGTTGCTCCCGTTGCTCCCGTTGCTCCCGTTGCTCCTGTTGCTCCTGTAGGCCCGGTTACCCCTGTGGCTCCGGTTACTCCTGTAGGCCCGGTTATCCCTGTTGCTCCTATCGCTCCCGTTACTCCCGTTACTCCGGTTGCCCCGGTGGCTCCGGTTATTCCCGTTCCCCCGGTTGATCCCGTTGATCCTGTCGCTCCCGTTGGACCGGTTATCCCTGTTGCTCCTATCGTTCCCGTTACCCCGGCTGGTCCGGTCTCTCCCGTTACTCCCGTTACACCGCTGGCTCCGGTTATTCCTTGGACTCCTGTTGGACCGGTTGGTCCGGTTGGTCCGATTGGCCCGGTTGGTCCCGTCTCTCCCGTTGGCCCGATCGCCCCGGTTACCCCTGTCTCTCCGGTTGGCCCGGTGGCTCCCGTTGGTCCTGCGGCTCCCATTGCTCCCGTGATTCCGGTTACCCCTGTTACTCCTGTTACACCGATTGGCCCGGTTGGCCCCGTGGCTCCTGTGGCTCCGATTGGCCCGGTTGGTCCGGTTGGTCCGGTTGGTCCCGTCTCTCCCGTTACTCCCGTTACCCCGCTGGCTCCGGTTATCCCGGTGGCTCCCGTTGGTCCTGTAGCTCCCGTTGCTCCGGTTACTCCGGTTGACCCGGTTAGTCCCGTCTCTCCCGTTGGCCCGATCGCTCCGGTTAACCCGGTTGGTCCGGTGGCTCCGGTTACTCCGGTCGACCCGGTGGCTCCCGTTGGACCCGTTACCCCGGCTGGTCCGGTCCCTCCCGTTACTCCCGTTACCCCGCTGGCTCCTGTTGGTCCTGTGGCTCCCGTTGCTCCAATTGAACCGGTTGGCCCTGTCACTCCTGTTGACCCGGTCTCTCCCGTTACTCCCGTTACCCCACTGGCTCCGGTTATTCCTGTGACTCCGGTTGGCCCCGTGGCTCCGATTGGCCCGGTTGGTCCGGTCTCTCCCGTTACTCCCGTTACCCCGCTGGCTCCCGTTACTCCGGTCGGTCCTATTACCCCGGTTATCCCAGTCGATCCCGTGACGCCGGTTACTCCCATTGGACCGGTTAAGCCAGTGGCTCCTGTTTCCCCTGTCGATCCAGTCGCCCCCTGAGGTCCAACAGGCCCCCTTGGACCTGGAATGCCTCTAGTATGAAAAGGATTTATACTCTGATTTACCCCCAAAAAAACTCGTTCATTTAAACAACATCTTTTTCCTCTCTGACTAAAATTCAATTTCCCCCACCTCTTATACCTTACAAAGCTAGACTTTCAACTAATTCTATTAACTAATATATTCTTAGGACCTAATTCCGCTTGCACAATAACCTATACAAAAAAGAAAAGTCCAAAACAAAATAAAAAGGTTATCCAAACAGGAACAACCCGTTCAAATAACCCTTTCCTATTATTAATCTTCTTGATTCTCTTCGCTACCGAACCCATACGTTTTTTCTAAATAGCTCTTGTTATGAAGGACTGAAGGATCCTTCGGTCTATACGCTCTCGCTTTCTCATTATGCTCATAAGCCTTCGCATATTTTTTAGTTCGATCGTAACAAACGCATAGTTGTATATGAGGATACCATGTCGAATAAGCAGGATAACTAAAGCTCCATTGATTCGTATCCGGCTTTAGTTTAGTCGCTAACTCATACCAATAAATCGCATGTACATACTCTTTCTTTTGTTGAAAGTTATAACCGATTCGACTACAAGTCTCAGGTCTAGGAGTCTTTGAAAACATAATCGACTGGAACAATGATTCCAATTCTTTTTTCGTATCTCCTAAATGTCGATAACAATCCGCTTTATTAATACACGCATAAAACTTATCCTCAATCCAGCCCTCTTCCATAGCAATGTTATTATCATAAGATTCAATGGCCTCTTCTGGATGACCATTTTCTCTCAGTTCATTCCCATAGTAAAAATAATCCCTTGCAGAAAATGTATCTCCTCGCTCAATCTTTGTTTTATAAATAGATAAATTCCTACTAACTGCATGTTTGATCTTCTTATGAGTAACTGCTACATCTGAATTGATGATATTTCCAAAAACATTTAAATAATTGTGTACATCTCCGCCCCATTTGAAGTTCTTCTCTCTTTTAACTAATCGATTACGACGATATCGCAACGTGACATTCCCATAGCTATCCATCCCTGCATTATAAAACATCGAAACAGAATCTACTGAATGATCTAGTGTCTCTTTTAACGCTTTTAACTTCTTTTGGTCCTCTTCTAACAACACGTCATCCGCATCCAAATACAAAATATAATCCTTTGTTGCATACTTAAAAGATTCATTACGTGCCGCTGCAAAGTTCCCCGTCCATTCATAAAAAAATACACGGTCTGTATATTCCTTAGCAATTTCAACAGTTCGGTCTGTCGAGCCCGTATCAACAATATTGATTTCATCGACAATGTCTTTTACTGTATCTAAACCACGAGCTAATACAGCTTCTTCATTTTTAACGATCATACATAAACTTATCGTTACCATTTTAACACCTCATTAGAATATTTATTTCAAAGGTTTCGCAGGATTCCCTACATATTTTGCATGATTTCCTATTTTTGTTCCTGTTTTGATAATTGGTCCTATGTGAATACCTTTACCTGAAGCCATATATTTATCATTCGACATCGAACAACAAGGCCCAATAAATACATCATCTTCACTTGTTGTATCAGCTGTATTATACGTTCCTGTTTGAGTTGTCGTATGATCTCCTATATTTGTATTTGGTTCCACCATTACATGCCTACCAACTATAGTATGTTCACCTATATGAACCTGTTCTCTAATACTTACATAATCAGCAATAAAGGTATCCTCCCCTACTAAACTTCCTTTATAAAGAGTGACATATGTCTCAATTATCACACCGGAATGAATCTGTAATACTGGTAACTAATGTGTTGGTTTCTTTCCATCTTTTTATTGGAAGCTGGCATCTTTCCTAATAATACGAATTCACCAATATGAACATGATTACCGATGACTGTACCTTCTCGAATAATACGATGTTCCCCAACCATGACATAATCCCCGATCATCAACACCCGCTTCAATGATGACATTGTATCCTAGCTCAACTTGTTTACCTAAATGAGCTGAAGGGTCAATTTTCAATATATTCTCCTCCCTCTCTATAATGAAACTGTATTTTCAACAGCTCTCTTCTGAAATATCACTCAAGGCAACAATTTCAACATTTTCAAGCTGACATATAGTTTGACAATACTTCTCAGTAATTCTGCCACAGCCAACAATCGCCATTCTCATGATTATTCCGTCCTCACGTCCTTACAGTCACTACTAATGTTAGAGTATGCATTAACCTTGTAAGTAGACATAAAAATCAAAACAAAAACCACTTTCAAATAGTGGTTTTTATTGAAGAGGTCACCCTATTAATTTAATTAAAATCTCCTTTACTCACATCATTTTCCATCATTTATATTCATTCTTTCGATAAGCTTAACGTAACCTACCTCTGTTCCTATGTCATACCTTTCACCTACTACCTCCTTAGCAAAACACTTTTTATCAACAATTATCCCTTTTAACCCTGCGGTTAATTGTACTTCTCCTGATTTATCAGGTTTTACTTTTTTTAAATAGGAAAAAATATCAGGATTAAATACGTAACGTCCTACAACTGCAAGATTTGAAGGTGGATGATTTTGAGGTTTCTCAACAATATCCAATATTTCGTATAGATTGTCTTTTACTTTGTTTTCTTTGATAACACCGTAATTTTTCAACAAGTCGTCTTCAACATACTTAACCCCCACTACGCTCGAGTGAACTTGTTTAAATGTTTCAATTAATTGTATAAGGTCACACTCCTTATCAATAAAAATATCATCGGGAAGTAAAACAACAAAAGGCTCATCGTTGATAAAAGGTTCTGCTAACAACAAAGCATCCCCAAGCCCGTTTGCAACTGGTTGACGGAGATATTGTATATGAACAGAAGGAGGCATAATCTTGTGGATTAAATGAGATTTATTTCTTTCCTTCAAAAAGTTTTCGAGTTCAATGGAACGGTCAAAATAGTCAATGATAGAAGTTTTACTCCTTGAAATGATGATTAATATTTCTTCGATTCCCGATTGTATCGCTTCTTCCACGACATAATGAATAGCTGGCTTTCCTTGGATTGGAAACATTTCTTTTGGAACGACTTTGGTAATTGGGAGATTTCTTGTACCAAATCCAGCTGCTGGAATAATTGCTTTTTTGACTTTCACAATTTCCCCCCCTGTCAAAAGTTACTATTATTTTATTCATTAATACAGAGGGAGAAAGTTGTCCCTATAGAAAACTTACCGATTGTCAAGCCTTGAAATGGCGAAGGCAGAGGCTTACTAGCACTTATACTTAGAACAAAATTGGCTACTATGTCGAGTATTCTTATATTCTGCCAATTTAAACGTATAACGTGCAAAAAGGGCAATTCCCCTATCTATCATAGGCAATAGTTAGATTCCCCGAATATCTATCACTCTTTTTAACCAATTAAAATACGATATTAGTGCCACAAACTTTTATATTATTCATATGGTTAGATTGAAAAAGGAGCGAAAGAAATGAATGTATGTGTCATTGGTGCTGGCTATGTTGGCTTAACGACATCCGCCGTGTTAGCCGATTTAGGTAACTATGTATATTGTGTAGAAATAAACGAGCAAAAACTAGAAAAATTAAAAAACGGAAACACTCCAATCTTTGAACCACAATTAGAAAATATGATCAAAGTCAACTTAAAAAGTGGTAGACTGCTTTTTTCTTCAAGCTTATCTAAAGCAGTAAATGAAAGCTCTGTTATTTTTATTGCGGTTGGCACACCTTCTTTATCTGATGGACGTACAAACCTTACATTTCTAGAAAGTGTAATTAATGAATTATCTTCTTGCATAAACTCATATAAAGTAATAATAACAAAAAGTACAGTACCTATCGGGACGAATCAAAAAATAGTTGAAGAGCTAATAAAATTAGGGGTATCACCTCTTCATTTTGACATTGTTTCAAATCCAGAGTTCTTACGTGAAGGTTCAGCCATTCAAGATATGCTTTCACCAGATAAAATTGTAATCGGCGTTAACGATCATAAACCTATTGAACTAATTCAAAAGCTTTATAAACCTTTCGATGCACCTTTTCATATTACAAGTTTAGAAGGAGCGGAAATGATTAAGTACACTGCTAATGCTTTTCTAGCTACAAAAATCTCCTTTATAAACGAAATATCTAAAATTTGCGAAGTATATAACATCGACATCACAAAAGTTGCCAAAGGTATTGGATTGGACCCGCGAATCGGTTCTCATTTTTTAGGAGCTGGGTTAGGTTATGGTGGTTCTTGTTTCCCAAAAGATCTTGAAGCACTTATTTTTTTAGCTTCACAAAAGCAGGTTAGTCCACATCTTTTAAAAGCAACTAAAACTGTTAATGATAGTCAAGTGGACTTCTATATTAAAAAGTTGCTAAATAAAGAGCCTGATTTGCTCAATAAAAAAATAACTGTTTGGGGGCTCTCATTTAAACCAAATACGGATGATATCCGCGAATCACAAGCAATAAAATTAATCGAACATCTAAGTGCAAGAGGTTATGATCTACATGTCCACGATCCAGTAGTCAAGACACACATACAGAATACAACTAATTATCAACATTTATATGAATCGATTGAACAATCAGATGTACTTATTATAGCGACCGAATGGGATTTATATAAAAATGCTGATTGGTCAATTATTGCGGAAAAAATGAATGGTACTTTAATCTTTGATTGCCGTAACTGTATACTTCCAGACTTAGTTACCAGCCGAGGATTAAACTATATGGGGGTGGCAAGGCTATGAAAATAGTCATAACAGGTGCTGCTGGTTTTATTGGCTCAAACCTTTGTCAAAAGTTACTTGAAAATCCAACTGTCGAAATAATTGGATTAGATGCATTTGTTGGCCCAACTTCTAAAAATGTAAAATATGCAAATGTTCAAGCTCTCCTAGACCATCCTCGCTTTACATTGATTGAGTCGAATATGCTTGATGTAAACTGGGAACCCCTTCTTAAAGGAAGTGAATATATTTACCATCTTGCAGGTATACCAGGGGTAAGAGCGAGCTGGGGAGCTGATTTTCATCAATATGTACTATACAACATTACAGCGACACAGCGTCTTCTAGAAGCATGTAAATCAATACCTTTAAAAAAGTTTATTTTTGCCTCAACATCATCTGTTTATGGCGAGAAAAGTGGTCAAATATCAGAAAAAAGTATACCAAAACCACTATCACCCTATGGGATTACAAAATTAACGGGCGAACATTTATGTCACGTATATCGAGAAAGCTTTAACATTCCAACCGTTATCTTACGTTATTTTACCGTTTTTGGTCCCAAGCAACGCAGTGATATGGCCTTCTACCGATTTATTAAAAGTATGATAAAAGATAAGGCAATTACCATTTACGGTGATGGGACACAAACACGTGATTTCACATATATCGATGACTGCGTTATTGCAACAGCGTCCGTTAGGGATGCTAAAAATGTGATTGGAGAAACCATTAATATCGGTGGAAAGCAACGTTCATCATTATTAAATGTTATAAGCATTCTCGAAGAGCTTCTAGGTAAAAAAGCAAAAAAAGCATTTATAAACGAAGCAATTGGTGAACCGAAGCATACGTGGGCAGATATTTCAAAAGCTGAAAAATTACTTAATTATCAACCACTCACTGATTTAAAAACAGGTTTAAAAAACGAAATTGACTATATCAAAAAACATTGAAAATGCCGAATGTAAATAAAACAACAATTAGCGATGGCTAATTGTTGTTTTGAGCTGTGCTCTGCCGAGTACTAACCTAATCTCTTTTTAGACTTTACTAATCATCCTCTTCGTCTTCTTCACCATCTATTTTAAATTTCACTTCAGTACCATCACTAAATACTATTTCTATTTCAACCTCTTTAAATGTATCTTTAGCTAATGCAGCAATGATTGCATCTGTTATTTCTTCTTCGGATAAATTAGAAAAATCAGAAGTTGTTAGAACACTAGTATCAAAGAATTCCTCAGCTTCAGTGATTTTTTCTTCAATATCTGTTACTTTTAAGATCTCCATATGATTATTAATACAATCAAATTCCAGTTCAACAGACACATCATCATTAAGCTCCACATTAATATTGATTTCTATAATTTCTCTTTTCAAAATAAAAACCTCCTCTAACATCCATTTATTAATTTCTTTATAAAGTATGTTGTATCCATACATTTTGGAATAGTTATTTCAAAAAAAGAAATAAAATGAATCATTTATGAGCTTTTTCGCCTATTTTTTGAATTTTCTTTATAATAAAGTTTAGCTGTAGAAACATCATTAATAATGCTACTATTAGCTTCTTCTTTTTGATAGCTTGAATCAACTTGTATGATCATTTCTTCTAACTCACTTATAGTGTTTTGAATAATTTGATTAATATTTGAAGCATATTTATCTTCAGCTTTTTCATCTATTTTTTCTAATAGTGAATCGATTAGCGAATTTTTATTAGATAATTCATATAATAAAATCGATTTTAACTTTTCTTTTCTTGACCTATGATTTGTCATTATGTCCTCCTCATATTCTCCTTTAATTAAATAAAGAGGCTGATTTTGTATATCTTGTTCTTGAATCACTGAGTCTACCTCTGTCACCAGGCTATCCGTTGTTATAGGAATATTATTTTGAATCTTAACCTCAATTGCTTGCCAGACTTGGAGAATATCTGATGCTACTCGCTCCCATGTATAATTTGCCTCCACTAATTCCCTTCCGTATAATCCCATATTTCTTGCTTGTGTTACATTTGAAAGGAGATAATCTAATTGTTCTGTGAACGCTTGAGGATTTTCAGGATTCTCAATAACGAGCCCATTTTCATTTGGTATAATAACTTCCGGATTACCTCCACGTGCTGTAGTAATGATTGGTAACCCTGAAGCCATCGCTTCATAATGGACACGTGCTAGTGGTTCTTGCCATTGCGAAGGACAAACAAATATATCAGCTGCCGCAAACCAATTTTGAATTTCATCAGGTGAGACAAAACCAGTATTAATAACGGGTATTGGTAAACGTGATGCTAGTGCTCGAACATAGGCAACATAATCACTTACTTTATTATCACTAAACCATTTACTACCTACTATAATTAAAGCAATATCAGGATGTCTTTTAGCCAATTCTGGAATAGCTTGAATTAGTATATCTGCCCCTTTATTAGCAGATAGTCTACCAGCAAATAAGATAACTTTTTTATTAGGCAAGTTATTTTCTTCACGTATTATCTTACGCATTCTTTGAGCGTTTTGCGAATTGGGTGGCACAAAGCGTTTAATATCTACCCCTGAATAAATCGTTTTTAGTTTACTTTCAGCTTGGGGATATAAATCAGAAATGGTTTTGCCAATATAATTACTTATTGTAACAATTTGATCAAGTTGGTTTATCGTTTCTTCTGCCTCTTCAGAACTAATTTTATTTAATGTGAACATATCATTATGCATACTCAAAACAAGTCTAGTATCTGTTGCAACTTCTCGAATATACTTTACTAACTTAGGCCTGTTAAAAAGGTGGATAATATCAAATGAATTTGTGCGAAGAAATTCTTTTACACCATCAGCATAAGTCTCAAATGTTCCACTTTTAATCCTAACGTAGCGAATATCCATCATATACTCATCAGTTTCTAAAGAAGGGTCATCTCTACCTAAAATAGTGATTTGATGTTCCTTTGCTAGCAATGAGGAAACACCATCAATATAAGTTTGTATGGCTCCTCCCCTTATTGGAGGGACAGGAAGTTTTTCAGTACATATCATGAGTATGTTCATGTTGAAGTTGCCCCTCTCCATTGTTTTAATTCCTCAATAACTGGCCATTTAGTTTGATCTGACTCTACGATTCTTCTACACAAAACATCTAATTGCTCATCCATAAAAATAGCAGGTTCATAGACTAACTCTTTTACATTTTTATAAAATTCATTTGGTAACTCCATATCAATGATTAAAATATTAAAGAGCGAATCATCAATCGGGTTTGCTTCATGATAAGCATTGATCATCTCTTTCATCCAATTTATATCCCACACACCTAAATCGTCCATTGTCCCTGTAATTAATTTTCTTAAGTCTCTAATCGGTATATCATACGCAACACCATCAAGGTCGATAATCCACATCCCTCTAGGACCCATTTGTCCATTGGACCATCCGTAATCCTGATGGACAAGTCCCCATTCGCTATCATCTCGAGTTATCAATTCTTGATAAGCTGATTGATTAAGTCTTTCCAAGGCCATAACTGCTTGATTTTCAAATTGGTCAATTACTGAAAGAATGGTTGGACTTGCTGGCATTTCACCGTAGGCCTCAGCAATCTTTCTAAACCAATCCATCTTCTTAACAACTTTTTCATAAGATTTAGGCCAACGTTTAGTTCTAGTTGCTTTTTCAGAGCCATTTGGTGGAATGTATCCTTTTGAAAGTTGATGAAACTCTCCTAATGCAAAGCAAAGTGACTTTGCACCTTCCAAGTCCTTTGTCACAGGATAAAGCGGTTCAATCCATTCAGCAACGAACCACAATTTCCCACCTTTTTCTACATAATTCTCACCCGTTTTCGTCTTAATTAATGAAGGCACTCGTGCTTGCTTCTCTTGAACTAAATATTCTTGTGCACCTAAACTAAATAAACTTCTTGCAGGTGTTCGATGAAGAATCTTTAAGCTGAAAGGGCCTTTATCTGTTTCCATCTTCCAAATCAAACCACCCTTGTCTGCTTTCGTTGTTATAACGTCCATTCTATTGACATTCATATCATAGTTACCCATAACTTGTTGGGCCATATCCTCTATATACTGCGGCACATATAAATCAGATTGAGTCAATTCATCAACAATCCATGGAGTAATTAATTCTTCAGACATATTGTCCCTCCTTACAATCATAAATTGGGGTTATTCTCTAATTAAACTATTCTGTCTAATATGTTTTGTATAGTTAGAAGCCTATTTTCATTTACATTTCAAGAAAATTGACTCATAATGTTGCATACTTAAAAGATTCATTACGTGCTGCTGCAAAGTTCCCCGTCCATTCATAAAAAATACACGGTCTGTATATTCCTTAGCAATTTCAACAGTTCGGTCTGTCGATCCCGTATCAACAATATTGATTTCATCGACAATGTCTTTTACTGTATCTAAACCACGAGCTCATACAGCTTCTTTATTTTTAACGATCATACATAACATAAACTTATCGTTACCATTTTAACACCTCATTAGAATATTTATTTCAAAGGTTTCGCAGGATTCCCTACATATGTTGTATGTGCTGGTATATGTTTTGTCACAACTGCACCAGCTCCAATCGTTGAGTTTGGACCAATTTCTATATTAGGTAAAAGCGTTGCATGATTCCCTATTTTGGTACCTGTTTTGATAATTGGTCCTGTGTGAATACCTTTACCAGAAGCCATATATTTATCATTTGACATCGAACAACATGGCCCAATAAAAACATGGTCTTCTATAAGCGTATCCGCCGTAATATAAGATCCCGTTTGAATCGTTGTTTTAGCTCCAATTTTTGTATTCGGTTCTACCATGACATGTCTACCAATTATTGTATGTTCCCCGATCGTCACCTGCTCTCTAACACTCACATAATCTGCGATAAATGAATGCTTACCTATTACACTTCCTCTATAGAGCGTCACGTGAGTACCAATTTTTGCTTCTGCTTCAATCTCTAATGGCGGTAACTGCACAGTCGGCTTTCGAGCCATTTTATTATTAGAGCTTGGTGACTTTCCTAACAAAACAAATTCACCTATTTGCACATGATTACCGATTAATGTTCCTTTTCGAATGATACTGTGTTCGCCAATTGAAACGTAATCTCCAATGATGACATCTTCTTCAATGATGACATTGTAGCCAATATCAACCTGCTTTCCTAATTGAACTGAAGGATCAATCCTCAAGTTAATTCACCTCCCACTTTTTCATTTCCAATAAATTAAAATTCAATCCAGGTAAATCCACAACTCTTTTTTCTAAAGCCGATTGATATAAACCAAAAATTAGTTCTAATGAACGTTGAGCCTCGATTCCATTAACCAAACTTTTATGTTGCTGACTTTCTTTAATTGCTTTTATACAAGCCCTATACATTCTGACATGTTCTTTTTTATCAAATACTAACTCTTTCTCTGAGACTTCTATTTCCTCAAGAGCAAAACGACTAATTTTTTCTAATTGTTGACCATCGATGATAATCGAGCCTTTTTCACCAAATAATTTAAGTGAGTAACCATAATTATTTGGTTTAGTAACGGTATTAGCTTCTATCAACCCTCTCGCTCCACTATTAAAATCAACCAGACCAATCGCAATATCTTCTGTTTCCTTCGAACGTTCCACTTTCATTAATTCTCCTCTGACTTCTTTTGCATCACCCATAAACCATAATAAAAGATCGATCAAATGAATTCCTTGATTAATTAGCATGCCACCATCGTATTCCCAGGTACCTCTCCAAGCCGCACCTTGATAATACTCTTTCGAACGATTTAGTTCTAACGTACACACTCCATAAAAAACAGTTCCCAATCGACCACTTTCAATCAATTCTTTAATAGCAATCATACTATTCAAAAAACGTAATTGATAACACACATATAAGTGAACATGATGTTTATTTGCATATTCATGTAGTTGACTGGCCTCCGATAACGATAAAGCTAAAGGTTTTTCAATAAGTGTATGTTTTCCTGCAAGAATAGCAGCCTTTGCAATCTCAAAATGACTTCCTGATCCTGTAGCTATGACAACTAATTCTGCATTAGATTCATTAAGTAAATGTTCGTAATCAGTAAAAAACGTACATTCATTATTTGACAAGTTTAACTTTTGTTTTATTATGTTCATTCTATCTATTGAAATATCACTTAAGGCAACGACACTAATATCTGAGATCTGATTAATTGTTTCACAATGCTTTTCTGAAATTCTCCCACAACCGATTATTGCTAATTTCAATAGCATTCACCCTTCCTACTCAGTAATGCTAATATATGCATCCAAAACTTGTCAGGATATCATTTGAGTAAAGTCAAAAAAAAAACCTCAAAATGAGGTCTTTTTTATTTGAAATAGAACTAATCACTTAAGCGTATAATCGTTAATGAGGCACCTAATCCACCCTGTAAAATAGCAGCTCCTAAAAGCCCAAATAATTGTAACTCAATTGTCGTTCCTGCCGTTAAGGTCACAATTGCATTGGCATCCAATTGAGAGAGTGCTACAGCAGGTGTTCGAGTTAAAGCAGGACTTACTGCTCCATTTATTAATACTTGCGAACTCACTAATAATCCAGCCGTAAAATTCAAGTTGTAAGCAATATAATACCTACCAGCTTCAGGCACAGTAAAAATTGTATTTGCACCATTTACGGCAATCGGTCCAAGGTTTTGTACACTCGGTAAAGGAACCGGTGTCCCACCTAACACAACGGCAATTGTTGCTCCCGTAGTATTACCAGCAAAGCCTGAAGTTTCCGTAAAGTTCTCAGCTGTAGGACCGGTTGCTCCCGTCGCTCCTGCTACTCCCGTTGCTCCCGTTGCTCCCGCTACTCCGGTTGCTCCCGTTGCTCCTGCTACTCCCGTTGCTCCCGTTGCTCCCGTTGCTCCTGCTACTCCCGTTGCTCCCGTTGCTCCTGCTACTCCCGTTGCTCCCGTTGCTCCTGCTACTCCGGTTGCTCCCGTTGCTCCTGCTACTCCCGTTGCTCCCGTTGCTCCTGCTACTCCGGTTGCTCCCGTTGCTCCTCCACCCGGACCTGTTGGACCAATCGGACCCGTTACTCCAGTTACCCCAGTAGGACCTTCTGGCCCCACTGGACCAGCTGGCCCCCTTGCTCCAGTAATCCCCCGTGCGAATGGATTACCCCCACCAGGGATACCACTAGCAATAAAAGGGATTCCATTTCTATTTCCTCCACAGCAATTTTTATTATTTTTAAACTTCATGCGGCTTCCTCCTTCCAGAATTACTTTCTTGTATTTTTACATAATGGATCGGAACCAAAGTGTTCCGATCCATTATTTTTTCTCATTTTCTTCAGTATTAAGATATCGCTACTCCAGCACTACCATAACCAGCTATTACAGTCGCTATATCAAGTCCAGCCGTAACATCAGCAGAAAATACCATTAATAACCTTTCTCCTGCCGTTACCGGTATTGATAAACCAGTTGTTAAACCTTCACTAACGGTTCCGATTGCAAGTATTCCAGTAAATGGAGGAGCTAATGTCACGACTGCTCCTGGAATCGGAGTAAATGTATTATCACCAGTTGCAGTAAATAGTTGTGCTGTTACTGTGACAGTTGAACCTACTAATGTTAAGGCGGCAGTTGTACTTAAGAAAGCAGCCATCGAAGTTATCGTTCCATCTCTCGGTACTGAGAAAGCTAAATTATCAAGTGCTGTTGTATCAATAGCTCCACCTAATAAGCTTACACCCGTGACATTACTTCCAAAACCAACTAAACTAACCGTACCCACTAATCCACCTAATACCGTCGTCATTAGAATCGGTAAATTAGAGGCAAAAGGTATAATGGCACCTGCACCAGGCGTTCCGGTTGCTCCCGTTGCTCCTGCTACTCCCGTTACTCCCGTTACTCCCGTTACTCCCGTTGCTCCCGTTGCTCCTGCTACTCCCGTTGCTCCCGTTGTTCCTGCTACTCCGGTTGCTCCCGTTGTTCCTGCTACTCCGGTTGCTCCCGTTGCTCCCGCTACTCCGGTTGCTCCCGTTGCTCCTGCTACTCCCGTTGCTCCGGTCGCTCCTGCTACTCCGGTTGCTCCCGTTGCTCCCGCTACTCCCGTTGCTCCCGTTGCTCCTGCTACTCCGGTTGCTCCCGTTGCTCCTGCTACTCCGGTTGCTCCCGTTGCTCCCGCTACTCCGGTTGCTCCCGTTGCTCCTGCTACTCCGGTTGCTCCCGTTGCTCCTGCTACTCCGGTTGCTCCGGTCGCTCCTGCTACTCCCGTTGCTCCCGTTGCTCCTGCTACTCCGGTTGCTCCCGTTGCTCCCGTTGCTCCCGTTGCTCCCGTTGCTCCCGTTGCTCCTCCACCCGGACCTGTTGGACCGATTGGACCCGTAGCTCCAGTAATTCCAGTTGGACCCTCTGGACCTACCGGGCCAGCTGGTCCTCGTGCTCCAGTAATTCCGCGTGCAAATGGATTACCTCCACCTGCAATACCACCAGCGATAAAAGGTATACCGCTTTGATTCCCACAACATCCTCTATTATTTTTAAATTTCATTTTTTCACCCCTTTCTTATGTTTGTTCCATCATATGTAAAAGAAAGAAAAGTGGCTTGTATTAGTATCCCTATTAAATTAAATAAGCAAAAAGCCTATGTACATCATAACGATTAAAAGTTGCACATAAGAATAAAATAACGACTTCACCTGGAGGGATGAAGAGAATGAAAAAATCCAATAGCAAGGTGTCACTGTCAAAATTAACAAATACGCAATTACAACAGAAAATTATACATCTGGAATCGGAGCTAAAAAAACAAAAACAATTACTGGAAAAATATCAAAATGATTACCACTATAATTTAATTGACCGTTTACAAGCTGAAAAAGAGGTACAAGAACAACAATTCATTGAATTAGAGCAACAATTGAACGTAGAACAAACAAAGTACCAAAATCATCAAACGAAACTTTCTTCTATTCAAAACCATTACAAAAAAGAAATAGAAAAACAAAAAAAAGAAAATGAGGTACTAACTTTACAATTGAACGTAGAACAAACAAAGAACCAAAATCATCAAACGGAACTTTCTTCTATTCAAAACCATTACAAAAAAGAAACAGAAAAACTAAAAAAAGAAAATGAGGCACTAAATTTACAATTAAAAAACGTCCAATTCTCACCCCATGAAGAAAAAGCTCAATCAACACATTCACAATCCAAAGAAGTCTTTCCTTATTTACAAAATTTCAATGATGCAGGTTCACCCAAACAAACGAAAGAAATCGAAAACAATGAAAACCAAAATCAGAATTGGTTTTACCGTAATTTTTCTAAGAAACAATCCGAAGATAAATAAGGTGGTCCAATCAAGGACCACCTTTTTTATACATTAAATAGGAGTTGGACCACTAGGATTAGCAATCCGATTCAAACTTAGACTTGCATTTGTTGCTGTAATCGTACTTGCAGCTCCCCCCACTAAACCTAAACTAACAATTTGCCCACTAAATAAGTCAATTGGGAAGTTTGTCAATGAAACCGTTGCAGGTACATTGGCAGCTAAAGTAACCGTTCTTTCTGTTCCAGCAAGAGGTTCTCCATTCACATAAACCGCTACATTCACCGTTTGCGGTGTTGCACTTGTTAACGTTATACTATATGACGAATTGTAGATCCCAGAATTTTGAGAAGCAAGCTGTGTAAAATCAGGCGATCCAATAAAACCTCGCATTCTAACATTTTCATCTAATGGTACTAAAACTGGTGTAACAGCATCAGTTACTGTTAAAGTAGCTGTCGCATTCGTTGCAAACAAGTAACTAGGCGTAACGACAGAACAAAAACTTTTACGATAACGTCTTGGACAAGTTTGTAAAAATCCATTCTCATTAACAAAATAACGAGGTGAACAACAATTCATTATTTATCTCTCCTTTCATTCGTATAGTTCATTGTATTACCTAAACACGAATCTAGCTTGTATGATTTACCTATATAACAAGAAATTCCACATATGCCTTGCCTACATATATCAACAAAAAAACAAACCTATCAAAAGGTTTGTTTTCTACTGTTTATTATCTGCCACAACAATTTTTGGTCGCTTTCAAACCAGAATCAGTTGTCATCGTTTTTCTCACTTCAGTTCTGGTCACTCTATTTTTCGGTCTATTCGACTGTCTTTTTATACTTTTAGATTGACTAAATTTACGCATATTCGAAAACGCCTCCTCTCATACATACAATATGAAGGAAGCTTTCCCAACTTTATTCTTTTTCAAAAAAATGTGCATACGCCCGTTTTTTTGAATTTATTTTGTGTCGATACACAAATTTGGGGAATTGTCATACTATACAGTAGTCTGAATACCTACTTCTTCGTTCAATCGAAAAAAGTTGGTGAAAAAAATAGGAGGTAAAAAAATGAAATCCAAAAAACATAATATTTGCATTAATGCAGAAAAAGTTTATGACTGGGTTATGCGTCCTGTCGAAGTACAACCAATTAGTATTACTGGCCCATCCTTGGCACCTTATACTGCAGGATTATTTGATACTACAGATTTCGATTCTTTCTGTGAATTCCTTACAGCTCACCACCCGTGCTATACAACAAAATGTCGTGTTCTAGAAGATACACTTTATACGCAAGAGATTACGCAACCAAACGGGCGCCAAAAAGTAGAGGTTACCTTACCAAATGGAGAAACTGTTATCTTATACCGTGTAAAGGTTCTTGCAAAAGGACAAATAGAAGTTGCTGTGGTTGATGAAAATGATTGTTACACTTTAAATGATACGGTTGAATTCTTCACAATCCAAACCTTGTATTTATGTGCTCCTAAAGGCACTTGTGTAGATGCTTGCATTATCGAAGGTGAATGTGACGCAGAATTCGTTTGTACAGAAAACTTCCAGCAATTAGACATTTCAGTAAGTCTTTGCTTAGACGTAACAGTAACTGATTATGTCAAAGTAGAAATTGAAGCAGCTTATTGCAACCCTCGTCATGAATTACCAATTAATGATGTAGTATGTGGCACATACAAACGTCCACCTAATTGCGATGTCATCTTCCCAGGCATGACAAAAGAATAATAGTAATAAATTGGTCGAGATGAGGTTATCCTCTTCTCGATTTTTCTTCTTAATAAAGCCAACCGTACATAGGAATAGGTTAGATACTTTTATACGAGGGGGAATTATCATGTCCAAAACACCTTTTACTTCTTTTAAAGATAAAGAAATTCAATATAAACAAAAGCTCCTACATTACCGTTCTGAAATAAATAAGCTATCAACAGATACGAAAAAAATGGAGGCCTCACTTAGAGAAAAAGATGAAACGATTCAAGCACTTAAAGAAAAAATAGCTCAGCTATCTAATGAAAACCTCCACACAGAACCATTGTCTGCACCAGAACAATTACTTATTAATAGTTATTTCTCATATTCCATTATGATTCCAAAAGACGACGATACGATTACATTAAAAGGTCATTTCATCGTAAAAAACACAGGCACAAATCCATTACACAATCCAATAATTTGCCTTGTTTTCAATCAACCGAAATATTCCAATTTAACTGGAAAAATTAGCCACCCCAAACAAAGGGACCTTAATGTTTATTTAATGGATGATAATTTAATCGTACAATCTTGGTCATTTGTAGAAAATCAGTCTAGAAAAGAAGCCAAAAAAAGTGGTCATTATTGGCTTCAACCCAATGATTTAGAAGTATTAAAACCGAATGAAACAATAAGTTTTTCTGATTTTGAAATTGAAATTTTAAAAGGACATGAGCTTCCTAATTTTGTAGTAGATGGCTTTATATATGGTCAAGAAATCCAGGATGGTATGCAGGCAAATAATCAAATCATCTGTAATATTTTTTAAAATAATCTCATATAACCCTTACTGTTAAGTTGTTCACATACAAACAGTAAGGGCCTTTTTTAATTTTTAATAATTGCTTCTAAAAAAGAAGCAACCCCTGCAATTCCAAGAATCAAATACAATGGCCATACTATGGTTGGAATGAACCAAAATAAAACGACAAAAATGGCTGCAGTCCATATTCCCGTACACCAATAGCAGCTAATTAACTCTCCTATAAACCTCCGAATCCCTTTACCTCTAGGCGACACAAATTCAAAAATCTCACCATTGCTCGTTTTTTCTTCTCTAATCGTTTGAAACGGTTTACGAAGAAAGTTGGTTATTTGATCAAAAACAATTAAATGAGTAAATCGAAAAGTAGCCACTGCAATGATTGCAAACTCAAACCAAGCTAATTCCATACACATCAACTCCTTCATAATTGAAGTACTATATTGTATACGGCAACTAACAACTTTGATATTGATTTTGAAAAATAACACACATCTTACTAAGTTTTGCATAGCCTACATGGAGGATATGGGTTTTTATCAGGCATTGTATAATTGAAAGGAGTGCTTTTAACATGATCCCTTACGCCAATAATCGTCAAATTTCAGTGTCATTTATACCTCATTCACCGATAAATCGCTATGTTAATCAATGGATTCAAGTAACAATCTCTGGATACGATACAGTTATTGCATATGTAGAAGCTTATCACCATTTAATAGGAATGGTTGATTTATATATCTACCAACCCCCATACTACACACCGCAATATATTAGAGTGCATCAACGAAATTTATCGAGAATAAGACCTTATAACGGACCTATTCCACCAAGACCACACGGACATTGGCCACCACCTCCAGGTCCAGGGCCTCATCCGGGGCCGGGGCCTCATCCGGGACCAGGACCTCATCCAGGGCCGGGGCCTCATCCGGGACCGGGGCCTCATCCGGGACCAGGACCTCATCCGGGGCCAGGACCTCATCCAAAGCCAGGACCTCATCCAAAGCCAGGACCTCATCCGGGGCCAGGACCTCATCCGGGACCAGGACCTCATCCGGGACCAGGACCTCATCCGGGACCAGGACCTCATCCGGGACCAGGGCCTGGTTCGAGTCATAGAGCATTTATGAACCACGATGAGAATGAGTAGGTTGAGCATGTTATATTGAAATAGAGTTCATTTTATAGTTTTATCGGCTAAAGGACTGAAACCTTAGAAATATAACAGAGAAAAGGTGGCATTTTACTTTGAGTAAAATACCACCTTTTTAATCTACGATACATCCTCTCATCTCATCTTATATTAAGATAATGATAAAATATTATATCCACCATCCACATGAATTAATTCACCCGTAATTCCTCGTGCTAAGTCACTCATAAGAAATAACGCCGTATCTCCAACCTCTTCTTGAGTTGTCGTTTTTCGTAATGGTGCTCTTTCTTCAATTTCCTTTAATACATCATTAAAGCCGCCAATCCCTTTAGCTGCAAGAGTTCGAATCGGTCCTGCTGAAATCGCATTGACACGAATGCCATCTTTACCTACGTCATTGGCTAAATACTTCACACTAGCATCTAAAGAGGCTTTCGCTACGCCCATAACATTATAGTTACGAACTACTTTTTCTCCACCTAAATACGTCATCGTTACCACACTACCGCCTTCAGTCATAAGCGGACGAGCTGCTTTTGTAACCGCCGTCAATGAATAGGCACTGATATTGTGAGCAAGTAAAAAGCCTTCTCTTGTCGTATTTAAATATTCTCCTTCTAACTCATCCTTGTTTGCAAAAGCAATACAATGAGCCAGACCATGAATAATGCCAACTTCTTCTTTAATTTGAGCAAAGGTCTTTTCAATTTCCTCATCATTAGTCACATCACAAGGTAAAACAAGGTGATGCTCTTCTTCCAAAGTATCAACAAGACCTCGAACATTTTTTTCTAACCTTTCTCCAGCAAATGTAAAAATTAATTTTGCCCCCGCATTAGCTAATGATTGGGCAATTCCCCAGGCAATACTTCTTTTATTAGCCACGCCCATAACAACATATGTCCGTCCTTTTAAAGATAAGTTCATTAGAAATAACCTCCACTTGTATTAATAGTAGTTATTAGTAGTAAGTACTAATTCATTCTATCATAGATACTTCTATATGAATAGACTCGGATGGGAAACTTTCTTTTTTGTATTACTCCCCTTTATTAATTCATGATAAAACCCTTGTTCTCCTGGCTCTTCCTTACATTTTTAATTACCCTCAGCCTAAACAAAACCGTCGACATGACTGTCAACGGTTTAGGCATTTAGTTTTCTACTAATAGGTTAAGAATGATAAGCTCTTGGGTTTAAGACCTTTTTAGGTGCCTCAATTCCTTTTGTACCCCGCGAGTCAACATTCACTTCCTCTGGAGAATAAAGAATGATGAAACTTTCAGATGCAGTGTTCGATAATTCTCTTGGTAACTGCTCTAACTGTGGGTCCCATCCTAACGTACCTTTTCTTGTACTTAATGAAACCAATAAATCATCTTTATGAAACTTTGGTAGACGCTCATAAAACTGCTCCCAGTCCTCTAACTTCTCGAAAGAAATATTTAAACTAGTACCTGTTTTTGCATAAGCTTCCTTATACAACTCGACATCATCTTTGACGATTAAATAACGGATCGACATTCCTAACTCCGACGCAAACGTTTTAATAATTTCCATTGCTTTATAAAAACCTACTTTATGTGTATATCCAGCAGGAACAATCACAACTAAACGTTTCATCGTATTAATAGGATATTCAATTTTTGTTACGAGAATAGTCTGTGTCGAACGTTCTAACAACTGATCCAGTACACTACCAAAAATTCTTTGTGGAGTCGATAGTTTTCCATTCCAACCAATAACGGCTGTGGTTATCCTACTTTCTTCCATCGCACGAATCATACCTGTTGCAATATTACGGTCGACTCGAGTTAATGTCTGAACAGGAACCTCAGCACCTGCCCCATAACTAACCGCATCTTGGAGAACCTTTTCAGCTTTCGCCAGAATCTCCTGGTAATTCTCACCACTTTGGGCGACACTTAATGCATACAAGGGTTCCTTAGATTGACCACGTACGATAAACCCTAAATCTAAAAGTGATGCCAAGGTATTTGGGTTTGCCACTGGAATCATCACTCTTTCAGGAGCCTGCTTTGGCTCATATGGCTTTTGATCTTCTAATAATGCCAGTACTTTTGAATACTTCTCTACTAATGAAGGGCCAATTAGACACGTAATTAATATTTTTATTATCATCGCATTAACAACTGATTCACCTAATAAACCAAGCTCATAACCGACCATCGTTGCCGCTAAAGTAGCGGCGGCTTGGGGAACAGATAATCCAAACATCAGAATTTTTTCTGCTTTTGAATATCCGTATATTTTTCCAGTTATAATTGCCGCTAATAGTTTACCTAATATGACAAAAACAACGACAATACCCGCCATTATCCACGTATCTGGATCTGTCAAAATAACTCTTAAATCAACTAGCATACCAACAGACAGTAAGAAGAAAGGAATAAAGATGGCATTTCCAACAAATTTAATTCGATTCATTAATGTTCCTTGTTCAGCAATAAACCGATTAAGAGCAAGGCCAGCTAAAAAGGCACCTATAATCGCTTCTATTCCAGCCAAGGTGGCTCCATAGGCAGTAATAAATAGGACACTTATTACATATGTAAACTCTAAATTACCTTCACTGCCTAATGTTCTGAAAAAGAATTTAGACACTCTTGGAATAATTAAAAATACAGCTGCTACAAAAATAACTAAAGAAACAATCATTTTTATCCAAAATTCTGCATTAATGACACCATGTGCGGCACCAGCTACAATCGCCAAGACTAAAAAAGCGGTTGTATCGGTAATAATTGTACCACTAATCGTTGTAGTCACTGCTCGATTTTTCGATACACCTAACCTGCTTGCAATTGGGTAAGCAAGTAAAGTATGCGAACCAATAATAGAGCCAATTAATATGGCCGCCATTAATTCATACCCTATTAGTAACGTTGCTGCTGTTCCAAATACAAAAGGAATAAGAAATGATAAAGCACCAAATGTTAAGCTCCGATTTCTATATTTTTTAAAGCCGTCTAGATCGATTTCCAGCCCTGCAATGAAAAAGATAAAATGTAGCCCTACCGTACTTAATAGTAATACCGTAGAATCCCTTTCTAATAATCCAATTCCATTCGGTCCAATGATGAGCCCAGCGACAATTAACCCAATAATTCCTGTAACTTTTAACTTCGCCATAATAATCGGGGCAATTAAGAAAATAAGCATCGTTATGGCAAATATTAATACGGGATCAGTAATAGGTTGATTTAACAAGAAATTCACACCCTCCAAAAACTTCAAAGCATTATGTTATTTAAAAAAATTAAATTATTTCAAATATCTTCTAATCATAAAAATGCTTGCTGTAAAAGTCAACCTTTTTGTATGGAAGTGGACTAAATCTCAAGTGCTCTTCTTCGAAGATCGCTCCGGGAATGGGGGGCACGCTTTCCGCAGTCGGGCGCTGAGCTAACTTGCTAGTGCAAGTGGATCTCAGCCTGCCCTCTCCTCCTGCAGGAGTCGGCCTCCCCATTCCCTCCGCTCGGGTTGGTGCAGGCTCCTTGGTTCGTACACTTCTCATACAAAATAAATGAATGACATCTAATAAAAGCTAATAAACCAAGAAGCAAAGGCATATGAACAAAATGCCACCAGTTGAAGGTGAACTCCACTTTCATTTTTGTTAGCGGCGGAGTGAATTAGGCTTCGCCATGCTGGGTTTGTATGAAAGTTGACTAAAGGCGATGTGCTTAGCGTTAATTGTCGCTAGCGAAAATGATGCTCCGCTAGGTAATACTCATTCTCAAGTGTACAATTAGCTTTACAGAAATTGTTAAAATGAATAAGAACAATCAAATTGAAACAAAAGCGACCGAATAAAGAGCCAACATATACGTAAGCAAAATCATATTGTGAAGATTGTTCCAAATTAGGAGCTAAATTTCAAATTGTATGAAGAGCTGAGTTGTTAAGGGCTAAGTAACTGACACGACGAGCCTTTTTCGTGTAGTTACTACCCGACTTTCCTTGAGTAACTGACACGTTCCTCCTTTCTCGTGTAGTTACTACTCCTCTTTCCCCCAGTAACTGACACGTTCCTCCTTTTTCGTGTAGTTACTACTCCTCTTTCCTCCTGTAACTATCACGTTCCCCCTTTTTCGGGCAGATACTACTCAACTTTCCTTGAGTAACTGACACGTTCCTCCTTTTTCGTGTAGTTACTATTCCTCCTGTAACTGATACGTATTGCACTTCTCCATCACATGAGTATGTGCACGTTGTGATTGATTACTGGATTGGAGGTTGTTTCAGCATCCTTATTTTCGGGTACAGTTTAATTATTACATTGCATTTTTGATGAAAAGAGGTGATAATGATGGGGTTAAGTCCAGAGCAAGAGAGACGGAAAGTGCCTCCTACATATCGAGAAGATGAGAAGCGACATGAGGACAATGAACGCTTTGAAAAAGTCGTAGAGAAACTAGAAGCTATGACGACAAATGGTCTATTAAAAGATATGGCCTATCATTTTTCGGACAAAAAAGAGGTTATTAAAGTAAACTTGATTGCCGGAATATCTCGTGGTGTCGGATTAACACTAGGAACCGCTATCTTTATCGGTATCTTTTTATTTATACTCTTACAAATGAGCTCTTGGCCCGTTGTCGGTCAATGGGTTGCAGAATTCCTAAATATGGTCGAGACATACCGTGCTCAGCTATAATTCAAATTGACTAAATGAGGTGACTGAAATGGAATGGTTAGGAATTGGTGTTTTTATTATTGCCCTTGCACTGGCAGTTGGTATTGGCTTTTTGATTCCCGTCCTTAATAAACTAACAAAAACGTTAGACCAAACAGCTCAAGTGATTGGACAAGCTGAAAAAAGTATCACCGAAGTAACAGGAGAGGTGAAATTAGTCCTTTATAATACGAATGAAACTTTATTAGATGTCAATCAAAAAGTTCGTAAGCTTGATCCTATTTTTGACACTATTGAGGATGCTGGAAATGCCTCCCATCACCTAACATCAACATTAGCTCATTTTACTGAAGAAAAAATGAATCATGTTAAGACGGGCGTTGATGTAACGAAGCAAAAAAACGTGAAAGGATTTGTAAGGGCTGTTGCTTTTATTTATTACTTACGCAAAAAGAAAAAAGAACGTAATGTCGATCCTATTGTACGAATGGCGATGAAGGAATAAACAAAACCAAACCGTGAAAATTCACGGCTTGGTTTTTATTTTTCGTAAAAGCAGCTTCATATCTTCAGGCATTTCACTATCAAGTGAAATCAGTTTGCCTGTAAAAGGATGATTAAAAGTTACACGATAACAATGGAGAGCCTGTCTAGAAATTAGATCTACATGTCCACCATATAAATCATCTCCACATAATGGAAAACCTAACGATGAAAAGTGCACCCGAATTTGATGGGTTCTTCCAGTCTCTAACTCAATCCGCACATAGGTAAGTAACTCATTTTGAGAAATAACCTCATAATAAGTTTTAGCGAATTGGCCCGATGAATGTACCATTCTCTCAATAATACTAGTAGGCTTCCTAGTAATTGGATGATCAATACAGGCTTTTAATGGGCAAACACGCCCCTCAACAATCGCTTCATAATATCTTTTTACTTGCTTTTTTTGTTGTTGCTTGGACAATTTATCATGAGCAAGTCGATGCTTAGCAACAATCAATAAGCCTGTCGTATCCTTATCTAAGCGGTTAACGGCATGAAAGGTAGCGGCAATGCCATTCTGTTGATAGTAACCAATGACATCATTAGCTAATGTGCCTGTCGACTGCTCACGTGATGGAATCGTTAACTGCCCTGCCCTCTTATTGATGACAAGAACATGCTCATCTTCATAACGAATATCTAATGAACCATCTCCGGCAACTAATGATGCACTAGGCTGCTCAGATGGTAAATAAATAACGATTTTGTCTTTTTCCTTTAAGACCGTCCTCACATTTTTTTCCTGCTCATTCACCAATATAACTCCATCTTGATGTTTGATTTTAGCTAAAGCACTTCTAGAAATCATTTGTTTGGTTAATAAAAAATCTCTTAATAAAAGGCCAGCATCCTCCGCACTAACAAGCCATTCTAATTGCACTTGCTTTTTAATCACCGATAAATGACTCCTTTACCCGTTTCCAGAAAGGGAATGGTCTAAAGCGAGCAAACCGAATTTTTTCATCAGCAACTCGGCACTGTATCGAAGCAATCTCTCCAATATCAGGGTTATAATGGTCAATAGAAACTTGCACGCGAACATTGTTTAATGGCTTTAATAAGCAAGTATGATGTTGTGGTAAAACGAGTGGCGAACCTACAGTCCGATAGACACGATTATTAATAGAAGCCATTTCTGCAATTTGAATGGAAGCTAAGGAAGGATGCAGAATCGCCCCCCCTAATGCTTTATTATAAGCTGTACTTCCTGAAGGTGTTGATATACATAAGCCATCGCCTCTAAAAATTTCAAACGTTTCTCCTTTAATTTCAACACTACTAACAAGTGAGCCTTCGATACTTTTTACCGTACATTCATTTAAAGCTAAATAACGAATTTCCTTTTCTGTTTCATCATTTGATTTAATAATTACTTCTAATAAAGGATATTCGACAACCTGAAACGGTGTTTTCGCAATGTGAATAACAAGCTTTTCCACTTCTTCTGGTATCCAATCCGCATAAAACCCTAAGTGACCCGTATGAATACCGACAAAGGCTGTCTCCTCTAAACGGTGACTATAATCATGGAAGGCTTGTAAAAGTGTCCCATCACCACCAACAGTAATCACTAAATCAGGCTCTTCCTCTTGAAGAAACAAACCAAAATCAAGTAAGTATGTTTCAATTCGTCGCTTCAGTGTATTGGATATATCGTCACCTCGTGAGGTTACGGCAAATTTCATTTCATTTCCTCCCAATTAAGCTACAGTTTGCGCCCTTGTTCTTCTTTAGCCGTGACGATCTGTTGTGCCTCTCTTACTTCTTCACGGATAATAGACATTTCCTCATCTAATAAAAAAGCAACCTCCGAAGAACGCTGTAGCTTCATTAATATATCTTGAGGTATCTCACCTCGATATTTATAACGTAATGAATGTTCAATGGTTGCCCAAAAATTCATCGCCATCGTTCGAATTTGTAATTCGACTAGTACGTTCTTTTCACCATCTATCGTTTGAACTGGATATTTTAAAATCATATGATAAGAACGATATCCACTCGGTTTTTTTTCAGAAATATAATTAATCTCTTCAACCACCTCAAAGTCCTTACGATTTCGTATTAATTCCACAACAGTTTCAATATCCTCAACAAATTGCGTGATGATCCGTACTCCTGCAATATCTTGTAACTCTTGCTCTAAACGATCAAGTGGTATATTTTTTCGACTAGCCTTATCAATAATACTCGATATCGGCTTTACCCTACCTGTTACGAATTCAATTGGTGTATGCTTTGATGATTTTAAATATTGCTCACGGACCCCTCTAAGCTTCACCTTTAACTCATCAACCGCTTGATTATAAGGGGCTAATAATATTTCCCACTTTCGCATCTAACCACCATCCATCACATTCTTATCATGAAAAATGAGCTAAAACCGCTTCCTCTAAACGCTCTCCGTAATTTCCATTACCTTGAATATTTTCTAGCAAAAATTCTAACTCATTATGTATTGCCGTTAATACTATTGTTTTTTCATCATTAAAAACCACTTGCACGCGCTTATCTTCGTTGTATATTTTTGCTAACCCTTGCCATATTGCTTCCACGAAAACGAGGTAATAAAATTGTTCAGCATCTTCTAAAATATACACAAATGCAAGCTGGTCCGAATCAACCAACATTCTTTCACCGTCCTGCAACTGCTCTGCTACCGTTTTATCTACAGGTTCAGAAATCCTAAGTTCAATATATTCATCCTCTATATGAAGTTCTGTAACAAAAAATCGATTCATTCAAGTCACTGCCTCTCTTAACAAACATTCCATTCCATTACCTTTATTTTAACATATTTTCTTCCATCAACCTACGAATCTCGCCGCATTGATTCCCAAATTGTCGAACGAACAAGGCTATGTCATAATTACAGTACACATATTTAATGAAAGGGGTAATTTCCAATGACAAAAGAAATTGAAATTGAATCCAAATCGATGCTTTCCTTGAATGATTATCATCAGTTAATCAACCATTTTCAATTACATCAGCAGCAAGGCTTTCTACAACAAAACCACTATTTTGAAACGAAAGATATGCAATTGAAGGTGCACCATTGTGCCTTACGGGTTCGCAAAAAAAACGAGCAATATACGTTAACATTAAAACAACCCCAAAAAGAAGGACTTTTAGAAACGAATCAAATAATCACCGGGAGTGATTTGGTTACTTTTCAGACTACTGGTACCCTTCCATCTGGTGAAGTCCAACAACAACTTCAAGATTCTGCCCTTCATACAGACACATTTATTTATTTAGGTTGCTTGGAAACTGAAAGACATGAGCTCACTTACGAACAAGGATTATTATGCTTAGATAAAAGTAGTTATTTAGGTAAGACCGATTATGAGGTTGAATTTGAAGGCCATAGTGAAGCACACGCAGAGGCGACAATGGCACACTTATTACAAACCTTGCAAATTGAAAATAAAAAATCTAAAAACAAAGTACAACGATTTTTTGAGAGAAGTTTAGAAATATAAACTTTAGTGAAAAAGTCGGATTTCTGAAAATTACTTTTTTGTTAGGATAAGAACAACAGGACAAAAGGAGGGTTAATTGTGGCACTATTTCATCCTATGTTTGTAAATAACACGCTGACGAATAGTCCTAACACCTTAGCAACAGCGAACCCAATGAACAGCCAACAAAATAACCGCCTATTTCAGGCATATCTACAAGCTGAATTGCAAAGTCAAACATTCTCGCAAACAGCACCACCTTCATTTAATCAAATTGCTTTTTTGACCCAATATCAAGCAAACATGAACCAGCCACAGCCTGGTCATTCACTGCTCAATTATTTAGATTCAGCGGCTATACATAGCGGAACCCATCACTATGCTAATCAAGTTGACCAACCTATTCAAGAGCCTATTTATGCAAGTGCCCAAGAAGAGAGTTATCGCCCATATATAGAGGAAGCGGCACAAAAATATCAGATAGACCCTAAGCTTTTATATGCCATCATCAAACATGAGTCTAATTTTAACGCTCAAGCCGTTAGTCCTGCTGGAGCTGCAGGTCTCATGCAATTAATGCCTCAAACGGCAAAGGGACTTCAAGTATCGAACGTTTTTGATCCCAAACAAAACATTGAAGGCGGAGCCAAATATATGAGGCAGATGCTTGACCGCTATGATAATAATTTAGAATTAGCTTTGGCCGCATATAATGCAGGTCCAGGCAATGTTGATAAATATGGTGGCATTCCACCTTTTAAAGAAACGAGAAACTATGTACCAAAAGTTCTCTCTACCTACCACATTTAATCATAACCGTAGATGCCAGAAGTATGTTGATGCTTTTGGTGTTTTTTGTGTAATTGTACGTATGGAAATAGTTAGCAGGTCACCTAACATCGATGAACTTAGGATGATTGCGACTCCTGACGGTGATTTGAGTTGATTGTATGAGCCATACACACAACCGCGTTTATGAACAAAACCGCTCCATTGAAAAACAATATTCAATTGGACGAATACTCAGCTAACAAGAACGAACCACCCATTTCATTACACTAGCACCCCTATTCTGCAGGTAGTCCCTCGTTTTCAAACCGCACTACTACATAAAGCCAAGCCACACTGTATGGAAACTACTCTTCGTCACGACTTCAGTACCTGAACTCCCACCACTCTAACTGGTTCATGTCAAACCATTTTGCCATATGCGTTAAACCTGTTGTATAAAACAATACCTCATTCTTTATTCCTCAATCAGATAAGTTGCCCCATTTTCTCCAACTTGCTACAATGTGTGTTAGTACAAATGCAAAATATAAGACAGTTTCCAAAAAATAAGGTAAAATGCAAAACATAGCATAAAAATATTTATATCGCTCGAATGAGGAGGTATTATAATGTCTAATATAGGGCAATCACCATACGAAGCCCTCGGAGGTGAAGCCGTGTTAACGAAAGTAATTAATACGTTCTACGGCTATGTTTCTGAGCACCCTGATATCGCCCATTTGTTTCCAGATGATTTATCAGAAACCAAACGGAAACAAACGCAATTTTTAACACAATTTTTAGGTGGGCCAACAAATTATACGAACGAACATGGTCATCCGATGCTAAGAGCTAGGCATATGCCCTTTGCCATCGGTCAAAAACAAGCAGAAGCATGGATAGCCTGTATGAAAAAGGCTTTGAATACACATAACATTAGTGGACCTATTTATGATTATCTCGTTGAACGATTAACAATGACAGCTTTCCATATGGTAAACACCACGAATGAATCAAATTAAGAAAGGAGAATGACCATTGAACCCTAGAAAGAAACAGCAATTATGCAATAACTTGACAGGCATATGTGGTCTAGATCCAAAAGATTCCTACCAACCTAAGACCGGAAAAGCTATCGAACTATATGCTTTTATAGATCCTTTTAGTGCCGAATGTTGGTCATTTGAACCAATTATGAAAAAATTAGTGATGGAGTATGGCGAATATTTTAGAATTAGAGTTTTACTTACTGGTAAACTTAAGGCCTGGAATCTTTGTACGGATCAAAAGAATTCTCAACAAAAAAAGTTAGAATTAGCTCAAAGCTGGGATAGAATTTCTACGGAAACAGGGATGTCTTGTGATGGCGATTACTGGCTTGAAAACCAGCGAAATTCTCCATTTACAGTTGCACTAGCAATCAAAGCTGCAGAGCTTCAAGGCCCTCAAAAAGGTGGGCGTTTTTTAAGAAAACTACGTGAGAAGATTTTTCTGGAGAAACAAGACATCACCAATATTAATACTTTGACAAATTGTTGCTTGGCTGCTGGATTAGACGTGGAAGAATTTCTAAATGATCTTGATTCTACCACTGCACGTAAAGCACTAGAATGTGATATCACAACAACCAATGACATGGATGTAGAAACCGTGCCTACGTTTGTATTTTTTAATGATGATATTGAACAGGATGGTATTAAAGTGCCAGGGATTTATAAATATGAGGTTTACCAACAAGTAATCGAGGAAATGCTTGGCTACCTCCCTCCGAAAAAGGAAAAGCTGTCAATTGAATCATTTATAAAAAAATATGAATTTGTTGCCTCCATCGAAATAGCCGTTGTTTACGACCTTTCTTTACATGACGTCAAAAAAGAATTAACGCCTCTCATTCTTCAACAAAGGATAGAGCAAGTTCCAGTTAAACATGGAACCTTCTGGAGATATGTTGGAACTTAAAAAAAGAGCGAACGCATGCGTTCGCTCTTTTATTCTCTATGGGGGAGAGAATGTGATGTGCTTCACATATAAAGAATAACATCCGTTTCTTTGCCTGACAATCCTTTAACAGAAACGTTTTCTTTTTTGCCACATAAATGAAAGAATCTCGTTACAATCCCACATTTTCTGGATGTTTTAATATGAAAGTTGGTGCTGATACTCATATGCGGAGCTTTGATTGCTGCTACCGAAAATCATGCTCCGCGTCCTGCTGGGTGGCGCTGAACTAATACTGGTACAGCCAGTGGATTTCAGCCCGCCGCTAGGTCCCGCGGGAATCTCCACATGTTTTCGTCCGCTGGGTTACGGCTCATTCTCAATTCCAAAAAACATTATTACAACAAATATTAAAAAGAACAATAACAAAGTGAATGAAAAGTCACCAGTTAAAGCGCCAGACACTACTTTCATCTTGGTTGGTGGCGAAGTGAATGGGGCCCGGGTTTTATATGAAAGTTCAATGGGTGATGCAAGGAATCTCGTTAAGTTCACTTCAGTATGACAGGTTATGACTAATCATTAAGCTCAAGAGCTCATTGTGACATCGTGCCCCTTGAGTAATTGACACGTTCAGCCTTTTTCGTGTAGTTACTCCAAGGTTTGGCCTCCGTATCTTCACATTAACCCTCTCTTTGTGTAGTTACTCTGAAGATTGGCCTTAGT
>NZ_JAQQWS010000004.1:340466-348754 GCF_028610675.1 Alkalihalobacillus pseudalcaliphilus | reverse complement strand
TCTTCACATTAACCCTCTCTTTGTGCAGTTACTCCGAGGTTTTGTCTCGGTATCTTCACATTAACCCTCTCTTTGTGTAGTTACTCCAAGGTTTGGCCTTAGTATCTTCACATTAACCGCCTCTTTGTGCAGATACTCCGAGGTTTTGTCTCGGTATCTTCACGATTCCTTATGAACCTTAAGGTGGCGAAAGATGACTTTCATCTTGTTTGGTAGTGGAGCGGTTTTGGCTCCACCATGTGGGTTGTATATGAAATTAAATGCGGACATGGAGCGTTACTCTTCGCTACCGGAAATTATGCATGTTGATGGTAAAATACCTTACTTCGTTATGGGTGTTTAGTAAGAAGTTGATACTAATATAGGTGCTCTGCTTGTTGCTATTAAAAAAAGGTTATAAGCGATACTTGGGGGCTATACCTAACTTTTCTTACACTATACCTTTTTTTCTCCGACATGTTTGTTACTTCTTGGCTTTTCCTACAAAACTCGGGCTCTTTCCTCTTCGACTTGTTGTTACTTGATAGTCCCTCCACACCTTTTCGTTGTTGTCACTCCGCTTTGAGGACAACATTAACGCCTCTCCAAGCCATTTCGTTGTCATCATTTCGCTTTGAGCACAATATGATCGTCATCGTCACTGCTCCTCCGCTTCTGTTGTTACTTCCCGCCTCTCCCTACAACACTCCGACTTGATTATGTTCTAATCAGACTTATGTCTATTCCTTATAGACATGGCATAGGAATGTTAGAAAGCTTGTGTAAGGAGTGGTGATATGCATTGGAAGTGGTTGAAACCAATGATTGGCCTTGGTGCGATACTCTTTTCATTTTACTTAATCTTGCTATCGTTTATAAATATTTTTCCTAAGTGGATTGCAATGCCTTTATTATTTCTATCTATTTTATTTACGTTGACACCGAGTTTTCCGACCAGAAAGAAGTTTCGTGGCTTTTAACCAAAAAAACGCTCCAAATTAGGAGCATTTTTTTTGTGTTTTACTTGATTTCATCGATGAGCTTTTCCATTTCTGTTAATGTTTCTTCAAAAACAGCTAATGCTTGTTCAATTGGCTCAGAAGATGTCATATCAACGCCAGCTTGTTTTAATACTTCAATTGGATAATCTGAGCTTCCAGCCTTCAAGAAGCTTAAATATCTCTCAACCGCAGGTTCTCCCTCTTCTAAAATCTGCTTAGATAAGGCAGCCGCTGCACTATAACCAGTCGCATATTGATATACATAGAAATTATAGTAGAAGTGTGGAATTCTTGACCACTCTAAACCAATTTCCTCATCTATCACTAAATCCTCACCGAAGTATTTTTTATTTAAATCATAATAGGTCTGTGTAAGTAGATCGGGTGTTAGTGCTTCCCCAGCAGCAGCTTTTTCGTGGATCGCATATTCAAACTCTGCAAACATCGTTTGACGGAAAACCGTTCCTCTAAAACCTTCTAAGAAATGATTTAATAAGTATAATTTCTTTTTCGCATCTTCAGTATTTTTTACAAGATAATCATTTAGAAGAGCTTCATTTAAAGTGGAAGCAACTTCAGCGACAAAAATCGTGTAATTGCCATATACATACGGCTGGTGTTTGCGCGTGTAATAACTATGCAAGCTGTGACCAAATTCATGAGCTAACGTAAATAGATTAGAAACATTATCTTGCCAATTCATTAAAATATAAGGCATTGTCCCATATGCTCCTGAAGAGTAAGCACCACTTCTTTTCCCTACGTTTTCCTCTACATCAACCCAGCGTTTGTCAAAGCCATCTCTTAAAGTGGCTACATATTCTTCACCAAGAGGAGCTACACCTTTTAGTACAAGCTCTTTCGCTTCTTCATAAGGGATTTCCATTTTGACATCTGCGACTAATGGTGTGTACAAATCATACATATGAAGCTCATCGACGCCTAGAACTTTTTTACGTAGCTTGATATAACGATGTAATAAGTGTAAATGCTTATTGACCGTATCAATTAACTGGTCATAGACAACTTCTGGAATATGGTTGTTACTTAGTGCCGCTTGACGAGCCGATTCATACTTCCTTACTTTTGCATAAAATTGATTCTTCTTTACTTGTCCACTTAAAGTAGATGCAAAGGTATTTTTATAAGAACCATATGTTTGGTAAACAGCTTTAAATGCCTCTTCACGAACACGACGATCACTACTTTCTAAAAAGCGAATATAACGACCGTGTGTGATTTCTACTTCTTCACCATTCTCATCCTTAACACTTGGAAATTTCAAATCAGCATTATTTAACATTCCGAATGTATTACTTGCTGTTCCTAGAGCTTCACTTGCTTTAGCCAAGATAGCCTCTTCAGCTTCTGATAATACATGCTCACGCTCTTCATTTAATTCATTAAACATTTGGCGGAACTGCTGAAGACCTTCATGATTGCTTATATATGTTTCAATAATCTCTTGGTCTACAGAGAGAATTTCTGGAACAAAATAAGAAGCTGCTTGACCAAATTGTGAAGCTAAACTCTTTGCACGGTCATTTAGACCTTGATAAAAGGAATTTGTTGTATCTTGGTCATATCTCATATGGGAATATGTATAAATCTTTCCTAACCTTTCAGAAAGTTCATGCTGTTCTTTAATGGCATTGTATAAAGTTTCTTCGGAGTCTGCGAGTTTTCCTTGATATTTTTGTAAGGAAGGAATAGCTTCCAATACAGATTTGTACTCCTTTTCCCACTGTTCATCTGTAGAGAATATCGCTTCTAGATCCCATGTTTTTTCTGCAGGAATTTCACTTCTTTTTGCTAGTGCTTTGGCCATATAGTGGCACCTCCATAGTAATAGTATTAACCATAATCAAACACGCTATTAGACTTCTCACCTTTTATTTCGCTCAGAATATGCTAAAACCTTTTTAAAACAGAACTTTCTTACTATTTTTGCGTTCATAATTGATAAAAGATTCCGTCATTTCTTCATCTGATTTTAATGCTTGCTCAACACTTTCTATTTGCGTATAATTTCGAAGTCTTAGAAAAATATTAACAGAATTCTCTGCACGCCTCAAGACATTCAACTCACAAAGCCAATTTAAATAAAATTCTAACGCCTTTTCAGTTAAAGTATCGGAATCGTATCGACAAGCGATCTTATTTGTATGGAGAAAAGATAACAACCAGGTGGAGAGTACTTGAAAATGAATCGGTTTACGCTTTGGTTGATGCATAAGGCATTCTAATAATAGGGATGTTTGCCAAATGAGTGGGGAACTTTCTATTTGAAAATAATAAGCGGTTGGCCAACCTGCCTCTAGCGGAAATGTGGATAACGACAAATGGTTTCGATACAAAATTTGAAGCAAAGTATAGTCCTTTTTAGCAGGAAATTCAGGTGGTGGCTGTGTACGCCATTTTTTTCTGAGACGATTCCAATTTGTATAGGCATTAGAAGGAATTTGATTTTCTGTTATAAGTGTATAATACGTGGAATATAATTCTCCGACTTCTTGTAAATGAGCGTGGGCTTGTGTGGCACTGATTGGTTGAATATGATTTAAGAAGCTAAACTTTTGATTTTCGGGGCAATAATAAAGGAGTTTTAGACGTTTGTTTTCTTCCTGTGGGAGCATCATCTCCCAAAAAGGAGCTTGAATGTTAAATGTCGTAGCATTTTTTCTTCGTAACTGGTGACCACCTAAAATCCATATCGGTGTAATGCCAATTTGGCGATAACCGGCATTTCTTTTTCTAATTGACGCCAGTGAGAGCGAGGAGCATTGGAATTCAATGGCGTATACCTTTTGATTGACCTTCACTAACAAATCGGGTCTTTGCCTAATAAACGGCAAATAAACCTCTAAGGCAACTTGGATATTTTGATGCTTAAACCATTGGTACAGCAACTTTTTGCCTTGTAAATGATACTTGGTTTCTCGTTCCATTTCAACGAAACAGGATTGATTAGACTTATGAGCAAAATGCCATATTTTCTTATCACCTAATTTCATCACCAATTCCCCTTGGCATGCAGGACAAAAAAAGTTGGTTTTTTCCCTTAGTGTCAGTAATTCCTTTTTACTCCATGGTTCGATCAGTGAAATCGTAATATCCGATTTGATTTTTGCCGTTAGCAGTATGAACACCTCCATTAATCAAATATTCAGTTTTTTTATTTAAAAAAATAACCTCCAAGTCATTAACTCTAACATACATAACTTGGAGGCATCATTCTTTCTTAAGATGAGAAAGTTTGTCGAAATTGTTTCAAAGCATGCTGTAACATAATTTCTTTACCGTATTCTTTGACACGGTGTATAGATATATCTGATTCATAACCATATTCAAGCATTTGACTCAAACGGTCATCCTGCTCGTCTTCGGTATAATGCTCATATCGGAAGATCACATGTAAATAATACGTTCCCTCGAAGTAATATAAGTCATTCTCCACTTCGTCATCTGAGAAGCTTTTACTTAACGAAATTACATCCTCAAGGTCTGAAAAACCAATGACAACTTCCATCAGTTCGGGCTCTTCTAACTCATCTAAGTCTTGGTCCTTAACCAAATCTTCTTCAGAATCCTTTTCCTCTTGGGTGACAGGTATTTCTAATTTAACATGCCCATCACTAACCTGGCCACGAGTTACAACAATTTCTAATCCTTTATCTAAAGCATGAACTTGGATCCATAACGGACCTTCTAGCATGAATTCATCTCGTTCATTGACTTCATTCATCATCTCAAAGAAGAGCTCTTCACCACGTTCGCGATTATACCATATTTCGTCACGGTCAAATCCCCGATCTTCAATATCGTTATACGTAATAAAAAACTTGATTGTTGATTCATTTACGCGCTCAATCTCCATGTTCGCTCCCCCTCCTATCAAAAAGTAAAACTAACTATCTACATAACCTTTAAACCTATACCCTATAAAAGCCATCTATAACCTCACGATTGTTTCATCAAATAAAGGGTAGAGGCGATCTCTTTATATTATGATAAAACGAGAAGAAAAGAAAAGCAAATGATAATGAATTTTAAAAAAGTTATTATCTGTATTGTTATCATAATTCCATTAATCTTTCAATATAAGTTAATAAAAGACAAGCATTTGAGAGAATTATTCTCTAAAGGAATAGTTGACAGCCATTCAAAAATAGTTAACTTCGGAATACGTTCAATTCAATTAACTTGTAAGTAAAGGTGGATACTTTATGGATATGGAAATTTTCATTGCTTTACTCACCATAATCGGAATCGATATTATTTTAGGTGGCGACAATGCCATAGTCGTGGCACTCGCCTGCCGAAATTTACCTGTAGAACTACGTAATAAAGCAATGGTACTTGGAATAACGCTTGCCATAATAATGAGAATGGGTCTAACACTCATTGCCGTTCACTTACTTAGCGTTCCATTCCTTCTAGCCTTAGGCGGTGGCTTATTAACCTATATTGCTTTACAACTGTTAACAAATGACGATCACCAACATGCGATCAATCGGCAATCTACGACGCTTTTTTCGGCCATCAAAGCAATATTAATCGCTGACTTTATCATGGGGTTTGACAATGTTATTGCCGTTGCCGGTGCAGCTCACGGAAACCAGCTGTTAGTTATACTTGGATTAATCATTTCTGTCCCTATCATTATTTTCGGAAGCAAAGTTATTTTATATATATTCGATCGCTTCCCGCAAGTGATTTATATCGGGGCTGGCATTTTGGCGTTTACAGCCTCTAAAATGATTATTCACGAACCAATGCTTGCACCACTGTTCATCAATTGGCCCATCTTTAAAGCGCTCTTCCAAATAGCTTTAATAGTCGGCATTCTCTATATTGGTTATCAAATTAAAAATAAAAGTATCTATACTGTAAAAAGATATCCGCCGCTCTCTTAAAACAGTAAAAAGAATGGAAGAGTCAAAGTTCCATTCTTTTTAGCTATATTTATAAATTAATTAACAAGCTTCTGCGCTTCTTGTAAGTGAAAGGTACGAACTTTTCTAGGGAGAAAACGACGAATCTCAGCTTCGTTATATCCAACTTGTAAACGTTTTTCATCAAAAATGATTGGGCGTCTTAACAAGCCAGGGTTCTCACTAATAATTTTAAATAATGTTTGTAGTGGTAATGCTTCCACTTCAACATTTAAATCTTGAAAAACTTTGGAACGTGCGGAAATAATCTCGTCCGTTCCGTCCTCCGTCATTCTTACAACTTGTTTCACTTCTTCTACCGATAAAGGTGCTGAGAAGATATTTCTTTCTTCAAACGGAATGTTATTGTCCTCTAACCAAGCTTTTGCTTTTCTACAAGAAGTACAACTAGGGGATGTTAATAAAGTAACCATCTGGTGGACCTCTCCTTCCAAATATGAGATCTATAATAAACGAACCCTATCTTTTTATTTGGGCTTCATATCATATTTAATCAATCTATGTATAGTTTTAATTTACCTATACTTTTACTGATAAGCCTATAATAGATGTACCCAATGTTTTTTCTTTATAAACCTATTATACAAAAAAATCGCTTTCCATACATATATGTTTAGAAAGTTTTTTTCTTTATGTGAGGATTTACTTATTTTATCCACAACTTTTTCATAATTACAGCCTCATTAATGTTCTATTTATATATACGTAGTTAAGTTTAATTAGGTTTCATTTTATGTGAAAGTTAAATGGGTGGTGCTCATTTCTCTAGTTAACTTGACCTTTCCGTCTTTGTTTTTGGATACTAATCCTGATGGAATACTATACATTTTTTTAGTTGGTGGTGGCTGGTTGTGCGGTGTGCTGAATCAAAACCGTTTATGAATGAAAAGCCACCAGTTAAAGAGCAAAACCACACTTTCATGTTTGTTGGTGGCGAACTGAATGGGGGCTTCGCCATGCAATTTTTGTATTCATGTGGTTATCTTGGACCATATGAAAAAAGCACCCGTAGTTAAAAACATCTACGAATGCTCATACTTTATGCAATAATTTTAATGTTCTTTCTAGATTGTGTTACTGGTGAATTTCCTTTTACTTTGCCTTTTAAATCGTTGAGGTTCTTTTTCCATAATTCTTTGAGTAATTTATTCTTTTGTTTTCTTCTTTTTTCTTTGTCTTTCCTTCTCATTTATACCACCCTTCCATCACTTGAAAGTAGCAGCTAACAAGAAAATTGTACCTGTTTTCTTGAGAAGTTAAGAAGGCTGTAGCGGATCGCTTTTAGCTGCTTCTTCCTCATTATACGATAAAACTTCATCGGTAGGTTGATAAGCTGTTCCATAAATTTCGACATCTTTATACGTATGGACATGTTCATACGTATGTTTCATTTGTTCAAAAATTGTCTCTTCTGTTTCATCATTAGGAGCCCAATATAAAATTTCTAATTCGTTAATTTCATTTGTTGCTAATGATCTGCGCTTATAGCCTATCGATTTCGCGTGTTGAAATCCTTCGCGATTATAAAATTTTTGTCTTTTTTGAGTATCTGTATCTTCATAATCAACTGGCTCAACTTCTAGGATAATTGGTTTGTCTTTATCTTTTAGCTTGTTCAAAAGTTTTTTACCTAGTCCTTGACCTCTTGCTTCTTTTGATACAAACAAATAATCGACAAAAACAAAATCATTTGTTTCCACATACATAAGTACATGGTGAGGTCCTTCGTCTTTGTGATAAATTTCTGATTTTTCCTTTAGTAGGATGTCTAAATGCTGTTTTGATTTCATTTCTTCAATCGGAAAATACTGATTTAATTTTTCATACCAATCCATTTATTTTTAGCCTCCATTAAACTTCATATTATTTATATTCCTCAAACTGAGAATTATAAACATGTTTTTTATATGAAAGTTAGTGCTGATACTCTTGTGCGGAGGTTTACTTATCGCTCCCGAAATTCATGCTCCGAGACAATCACGTGGCGCTGAATGTAATCTTACCCACTGTTTAAAAAGTAGTCACTATCCACGAAGAATGGCCTTTGTACAGATACTTCAAGGTTTCCCCTCCGTATCTGTACATTAACCCCTTTTTTGTACAGATACTTCAAGGTTTGGCCTCCGTATCTTCACATTAACCCCTTTTTTGTACAGATACTTCAAGGTTTGACCTCCGTATCTTCACATTAACCGCCTCTTTGTGCAGATACTTCAAGGTTTGGCCTCCGTATCTTCACATTAACCGCCTCTTTGTGCAGATACTTCAAGGTTTGACCTCCGTATCTTCACATTAACCCCTTTTTTGTACAGATACTTCAAGGTTTGGCCTCCGTATCTTCACATTAACCGCC
>NZ_JAQQWS010000004.1:253703-340366 GCF_028610675.1 Alkalihalobacillus pseudalcaliphilus | reverse complement strand
TCTTTGTGCAGATACTTCAAGGTTTGACCTCTGTATCTGCACATTAACCGCCTCTTTGTGCAGATACTTCAAGGTTTGACCTCTGTATCTGCACATTAACCGCCTCTTTGTGCAGATACTTCAAGGTTTCGCCTCCGTATCTGCACATTAACCGCCTCTTTGTGCAGATACTTCAAGGTTTGAGCTCTGTATCTGTACATTAACCCCTTCTTTGTGCAGATACTTCAAGGTTTGACCTCTGTATCTGCACATTAATCGCCTCTTTGTGCAGATACTTCAAGGTTTGGCCTCCGTATCTGCACATTAACCCTCTCTTTGTGCAGTTACTCCAAGGTTTCCCCTCCGTATCTGCACAAACCTTTATATACCTTAAGTTGGCGATAACTGACTTTCATCTTTGTTGGTGGCGGAGCGACAGCCGGCCATGGGCGTTTTATATAAAAGTTACTTTATCGTAGTATGCGGAATTCTACTTTCCGCGAGCGAACTCTTTATGTGGCTATTTTTGTACTTGCCTTAAACACTCATCCTCATCAGCCAAAAAACCACCCGTCATCCGGGTGGTTTATCGATATAAATCGTTATTCATTAAGGCTTATAATCGACACCTTTTGTGTAGGTATTCCCTGCATTCCAGAGCAAGAATTCTTCTATACCCGCTTCATTTAAAGCTCTAATTTGCGCCTCTACTTCCTCGACACCATAAGGGATATAATTCCCTGCCCCTAACCAGCTTGCTGTGAAGTCTTGAATCCAAGGTCTAGAGACAGGAGGCTCATCTAAAGCTCCTAGTACTTCATTTTCGACTTCTGCGTAGGCTTTTGTTAATTCATATGGCTGCGTATCTGGCTTATCAATGCCAAAATATGGGGTCCAATGACTTGGATAAATCATCGAAGAAATGACATCGACATTTTCTGAGATCTTAGAAAAGTTCTGTCCGATACCTGGTGCCTCTGAAATCGTTGCAGCATAACCAAAAATATCAACCGAAACATCGACATCATATGAAGCTAGCCTGTCCCTTGCATAAGCCACAAAGTCCGTTACGGCTGCTACTCTTTTTTCGGTGTCATCTCCTTCACCACTCCAATAATCGCCACCGTCATAATCTAGCTGGTCAAACATCCGTTCAAACCCTTCAGGGAAACGAACATAATCAAATTGAATCTCTTTAAAACCTAGTTTAGCTGCTTTTTCTGCAATATCTACATTGTATTCCCATACCTCTTCTAAGAATGGGTTCACAAATGCTTCATTTCGATTATTCTTCCATACTTTATTTCCATCCATAAATGACCATTCTGGCTTATTCTCTGCTAGGACAGAATCTTTGAAAACAACAATACGAGCAATTGGATAAATCTCTTCTTCTTCGAGACGTTCCATCAACCCTTCAATATCACTAATATAGTTTTTCGCAATATCTGTATAATCGGAATCTGCTTCAGGGTGGTAAGTCAAATAGCCATGATCTTCTTTAATATCGATAACCATCGAGTTTAAATCAGTGGTATTAATTAAATCTACTAGTGAATCAAACCTTGCTCCTCCTGCAGAATGTGCGGTTACATAAATGCCCCGTACACCGTCCTCTGGATATTCAAATTGATAACTCGGTTGATTTGTAAATCGCGCAAGTACTTCAGGTACCTGTAGTAACGCTCTTGCTTGTGTCGCAAACGAATGATTCAATGCGAAGCTATTATCTGTCGCATCTTGTTGAACCTCTTCATTCTCCTCTTCTGACTGAGCGGGTTCACTTTCACTTTCCTCTTCACCTTCAGCCATAACAAATGCTGGTATAGCTAGCATTCCTAACATAATGACAAGACTTAGAAAAAACTTCTTCCCCATTTTATCACGCCTTTTTTGTATGTTTTGCTCAATCCTCATCCTTCGCATCCCAATCTTCAGGGATCTCCTCTAGCTCCGCTAACACTTGCTTTCTTTTTAAATCCAACTGCTCTTTGTGCCAAATAAATTGCTTCTTATTTAACAGATATTGCTTACCATCAAAGACGGCTTGGACTTGTCCATTTTGAATTTTTTCAAACAAGTATTTCTCGCTAACCCCTAAATAATCAGCAAGCTCTTGTAACGTTATGTACATCTTCTAATCCCCCTTATCATTGGATCGGTAAGACATAGAAGAATATTAAAAGAAAGTGTAAAATACTTCCTAATAAAACGAACATATGCCAAACGGCGTGATGAAATTTAAAGCCACGCCACACATAAAAAATCGTACCAGCCGTATAGGCAATACCTCCACCAACAAGTAACATTAACCCAGCTGTAGGTAGTGTATTAACCAATGGCTCCACGGCAATGACGACTAACCAACCCATAACAATATAAAAGAGCGTGGATACAAACATATATTTTTTGACAAAGAAAGCCTTAAAGACTATACCCGCTATGGCGAGTCCCCAAACAATTCCAAAGATTGTCCAACCCAAAGCACCTTGCACAACGACAAACATGAGCGGTGTATACGTTCCCGCAATAAATAAGTAAATCGATGAATGGTCCAAAATTTCAAAAACATCCTTGCCCTTACCTTTTGGCAAGCTATGTAATAAAGTTGATGACATATAAAGTAAGACCATTGAGACGCCGTATATCGTAAAACTAACAATATGCCATGCTGTACCATATAAACTCGAAAACACAATCAATAAAACTAAAGCCGCTATACTTAGAATGGCCCCAATTCCATGTGTTATAGCATTAGCTATTTCTTCCACTTTTGAAAAAGTATGCGTCTGTGATAACATACAAATCACCTCTTTTTATCTATCACTTTTAGTATATCAGAAAATCGGGTATACAATGGTGAAAGAAGATATAAAATTTGGTTAAAATATCCGTTGCATCCAAGCCGCCATCTCTATATAATAGAAAAAATATTCTCATTTACTAAGTCAAATAAGCGGCTGGACTTATGAAAAAATAGACAAGGAGGAAAGCGATGAGATATGTTACGTTATTGGATTTATATACCCACAGAATCACACAAAAATATGTGAATCGTTCAGGTATGGCTCATGCGATCTCAACAGCTTACCATGCCTTTCGTCTTGCTAAACAATATGATGTTAATCCTGATTTGGCCACCAAAGCGGCATTTTTACACGATATTGGTCATTATATGTGGTATCGAGACGGAAAATGGGATTATGAGTTATACAAGCGGAACGATATACACGCAATTAAAGGGGCGGAAAGAGCGCATAAGCTTCTTATTCGCTTAGGTGAACATCCACAGCATGCTAAAGAGATCGCTTTGGCTGTTCTTTTGCACACAGATTCCTATTTACCCGACGGTCAATTGCAGTTAACTTCTTTACAAAAGGTTGTTGCCCTAGCAGATGAAAAAGATGAAGAACCAAAAGGTAATCATCACTACCGAACGATATCGGATAAACGAGCTCAACGTATGTTAGAACAGCTCGATCGCCTCGTCGATGAGGCACTCACCCCTTTACCATTCGAAAAGAATTCATAAGCATCACATGTAACTCTTGTTAGGTCATTTTCCAACAAGAGTCTACATCCTCTACATATTTGTTCGTCCTAAAACAAAACTGCTTCATCATCTGAACGGTATCAAATCTTCTATAATTTGTTCCGTTAACATTCCATCAATTCTTTGTGTGATCATTCCCTCTTCATTAATAACAAGCGTTGTCGGGATACCTATGATATGATAATCATTCATAATTTTTCCATCACTATCTAAAACAGGATCAAACTCCACTCCATAATGCCTAAGGAAAGGCGGGATTTCTAAAAGACTTCTTTCTTGATTGGTTAAATTGACTGCCACAAATGTGACATCATTGGCCGTTAACTTTTTCTCTAACTCAGCGATTAATGGCATCTCTTCTTGGCAAGGATGACACCAAGTCGCAAAAAAATTCACGACTACTTGTTTACCGCGTAAATCTTCTAGGTCAAAATGTGCGCCACTTAATGTTTGACCAGAAATATTAACGGATAAATTACCGATATTAACTCCTTCTTTTACCTCATTTGCCATAACTTCATCAACATGATGAAAAATCGAATCAAATTGTTGATAGAAAAATCCAACACATACCACTGCTGTGATTAATCCAATTCTTTTCATTATTTTAAACCTATTCATCTGACAACCTCCAAAAGGAACATACTTCTGTTTTTATATTCAGGTACAAATCCGTTATAATAGACTTTTATACATGTAAAAAGAAAGGAATGTATCCATGACCAAAATACAAATTTTTCAACTGATCTTTTTATTACCATTACTTGCTTTTATTTTTTATACGTATTTCAGTGGGGAAAACAACCTCATTATCTTTACTATTTTAGCTCTAATCAACCTTGCCCTCTGGATTGCACGCCAAGCGGAGCGTCGTAAAACGGCAAAGGATGCTCCACCAAATACTTGAAGATATATTTGGTAATTTCCTTAGACGCATCCGGTTTCTTATAATGATTCGCACGAGTTATAAGATGTTCCCTCATTACACGGTTTGTTAAAACAAGTTGTATGTCATGAAGAAGTTCAGTTGTAGATTTAGAGAACAGTGCCACTCCCCACCTTTCTAAAATATGAGCATTTTCTTCTTCATGACCCGCAACTGGTTCATATATAATCAAAGGTGTTTCATTGGCCATCGCCTCACTAATGGTTAATCCACCAGGTTTTGTAATTAATACATCACTAACTTTCATATAAGCAATAAAAAGAGACGTAAATGGTTGTACAATAATTTGATGCTTACTTGTCATTTGTTTAATTTTCTTCTCCATGTGACTATTATGACCAACCATACATAAGACAGTTATTGGCTCAGCTAATAATTCCAAAGCAGCCAATATTTTCGGAAAATCAATTAAGCCAGTTCCTCCACTAGCAATCATGACCGTTGCTTGTTCTTTTTTAACTTGTAATTTATTTTTTAGGAAATCAACGTCAGCATGTATGGATTTTTTACTAATCGGAATACCCGTTTGATAAACCGTTTGATGGGTTGCTTCTGAAAGTTGTAGCTGTTCTTTTGCGGTTTCATCAATTGTAAAAAGAACATCTACTTCATTCGTAATATAACTAGGGTGAAAACGATAATCTGTAATCACACTAAAAATCGGAAAACGTAAATCATACTGTTGCTTAATATGGCTCGCTATCCAAGTAGCTAATGGATGGGTCGATATAACAAACGGCACCTGATTTGACGATAATGCTTTCCCTAATGCTAGGCTTATCCACTTTACATGTTTATAATCTTTCACTTTATCTTTTGTATATTGCTTGAAAATCTGCCTCCATAATTGCGGTTTATGACGAATCATCATCATATAAGAAGAGCGTAATCCTACTTGCAAAAGCGATGGCATCCACGATAATATATCAATTAATTCAGGCTCAAATGAACTTGAACTGATGATTTCTTTTTGCAATGACAAAGCTGCCTGTTCATGGCCATGTCCAAACGACGCAAATAATATAATTGGCTCTGACTTCATACACGCCCAACTCTCTTAAATAAGGTCATTTTACGCTTATACTTTTTAATATACAGAAATTAGAGGAAATTATTCTTAAATGTAGCCAGTTTTAAGCAATAAGTTTACCTTTTGCTCTATTTTCGGTTAAGATAATATGGATGAAACAAGGAAAGGATGAATAACTTGAAAACAGTTTTTTCTGGTATTCAACCGAGTGGTACACTTACGCTCGGAAATTATTTAGGAGCAATGAAGAATTTTGTCGATATGCAGGAAGATGCAAATTGTTATTTCTGTATTGTTGATCAACACGCGATCACCGTTCCACAAGACCGTTTAAAGCTCAAAGAAAATATTCGTAGTCTTGCCGCTTTATATTTAGCTGTCGGGATTGACCCGAAAAAATCGACTTTATTTATCCAATCTGAAGTACCTGCCCATGCCCAGTTAGGCTGGATCATGCAATGTGTCGGATATATCGGCGAGCTTGAACGAATGACTCAATTTAAAGATAAATCAGATGGTAAAGATGCGGTTTCTGTTGCCTTGCTTACATACCCCCCTCTCATGGCTGCTGATATTCTCTTATATCAAACAGATATCGTTCCAGTGGGAGAAGATCAGAAACAGCACTTAGAGTTAACACGTGATTTAGCAGAGCGCTTCAATAAAAAATATAATGATATATTTACAATCCCAGAGGTGAAAATTCCAAAGGTTGGGGCCAGGATTATGTCATTAAATGACCCGAGCAAAAAAATGAGTAAATCTAACCCTAATCCAAAAAGCTTCATCTCGATGCTTGATGAGCCAGCTACCATTAGAAAAAAAGTAAAAAGTGCTGTCACGGATACAGATGGTGAAATTCGCTTTGACCGTGAAAATAAACCGGCAGTCTCTAACCTTCTTTCTATTTATTCCTTATGCACAGGCTTATCTATTGATGACATTGTAGCGAAGTATGCAGGGGTAGGGTACGGGGACTTTAAAACAGATTTAGCAGAAGTCATCGTTGCGGAACTTGAACCGATTCAAAACCGCTATCACGAATTAATCAATTCAGAGGAGCTTGATCAAATTCTAGACATCGGAGCAGAAAAAGCAAATCGAACGGCTTCAAAAATGATCAGCAAAGCAGAAAGAGCGATCGGCCTTGGCCGAAAACGTCGCTAACCATAACAACCCAAACACAAAAACACCTTCCACATTCATGCCTTGTGGAAGGTGTTTTTTCTATTCACCAGATAACTCGATTTCAATTTTCAAAAACGGACCAAAAAGCAAGGATTCATCTTTAATCGAGCAAGCATTAATTCTATATAAAACGCTCATGACGAAGCTCAAGTTCACTTCTCCACCAACAAAGGTGAAAGTAGTGGCGACTTTTTAAACAGTTGGCTCGTTTACAGCTCCATAACTATTAGGAGTCGTACGAACAAAAAGGGAGCAGTGTCCTGATAAGTTATCTATCGAACCAGCTAACTTAAAGGCACAATCCAACGCACCTAACTACACTTCCATACAAAAAAAACGCTTCCTGCATCTAACCTACAGAAAACGTTTCTTCATTTTAATATCCGTTTGTTTTTCTCCAAACTTTCCCAACAAAAAATGAAAGTCCTAAAGTTCCTACTAATAAAACAACGGCAAGGATTTGCATAATTAAGTAAGCAAAATTATCCCATGTTTCCATAATAAAGACTCCCCCTCCTTACACTTATTCTTATCTATTATAGGAGAGTTCATCCATGATGTAAACGATACAAATAGTCGGAAGATAACAGTTCACAATTTCGCCTCTTATCACTCCCGTTATTTTACCCCTTCACCATGCTCTAAATCCCACAACTTCTCAAAAAACGCTTGTCCTTTTACGAGCGACTGGCACAGCTGATGATGCTTTTCTGTCCAACCCCATTTAATCTCATCATATAATTTGTCGGTCACTTCTTCTTTACTCATCATTTGAATGGAAGAATATTGATCTGGTGCCCATTCTGTATACCAATATTTCATCTCCGCATCTTCACCAGATGTAAATAATTGGTCTAATGCCATGTAAAGTATTTGTTTTAACTGTCGCTCTTTTCTCGTTAAGCCTTGCATATCCAACGGATCGGGAGATAACAGATGATATTCCTTTTGCTCTAGATCCATTTCTAATTCAAAATATTCTAATTCGTTTTGCTCCAATAACTCAAAAACCAACTGCTCCTGTCGCGGTGATAATCGACTTTTTCGAATCGGTGTTTTATACCCCATCGTATCGACTGCTATCACTCTTTGACCATCTGTTGCAATAAAACAATAATCTAGCTGCACGCGTGTCATATTTTTTCTTAAATAACTTTGATTATGAACCGTTTTTAATAAATAATCTGGTAAGTCCGCCAAATCATTCTCGATGAAATGAAACAATACGTCTGATACCCGAATAACGATAACTTGATCGAGTACTTCAACACGATCTTCACTCCTCCACTCAAAGAAATGACATACGTTATAGCCATTTTCTTCCCCTTCAAACCAGTTCACCCATACATCTCTCATCTGGACCATTGATACTCCTCCTACTCTGAAAAGATTTGTACCCTCAGTATGGTCAAGCACTACCCAATTTATTCCACGATTTAATATTACAATTCAAAAAGAAAATATAAGAGATTCATTTCGAGAAGCTAGACTTCTTGTATATTGTCAGTGCAGACATAGATAAAAGTTCTTTTGTAGAATAATGATTCTTTTCTATTACATTGTCTACGATCATATATCCAATCGAGTAACCTAACATCCTTGGGATCCCTGCTTTCCTGTCTCCGTTTAATAAATGGCGGTAATTTTTTCTCCCCTTTAATAGAAGGTGATCCCGATAGTAATAGTCAAATAAAACTAAACACTCTTCTAAATTATAATTATTTACCCATGGAGCTAAAGCCTTTTGTCCAACCTCCTCCTTGACAGCAACCTCTGCTAACCCTTCCATTATTATTGATTCTAATAAAGTGATCGTTTCTTCTAAGTTTTTTGTTCGTTCCAAGCGGCATATATGATGATATTCATGAACGATTAACGAAAATAGTTGTTCTTTTTTTATAAATGGATCTATAAATAAACAAATCATTGACTCCGTTGAAACTCCTGTTTTTCCACCTACATCCCTGATTAAATCTTCACGTTCACGTTCAATTGGTAAGATAAAAATAGGAATATCTGGACCCTCCCACTTTTTTCTAAGATGAAGGAATTTTTGCTGAGCAACTTTCCACAAATTCTCTCTAAATGGCTGATTGTCTAGACTTTTTACATTCACATTTGGATGAACTAATCCTAGTGCTAAGAAGTAATGATGAAGTTCATTAACCTTATGTTCACGGAAATAATCACTAATCGGTTTTATGAACAATTTTTGCTGCCATAAAAAACGCTCACGCTCCGTTTTTTTCTCATTCCAGAATTTCATGTAATATAAAAGCCATTTATCGGTCCTAACCACTCCCAATCCAAACGCCTCCCTCACCTTACTTAAATGTTTATGCAACTGATTTTAAGGAATTCACAGCTTTATCAATGAACATGCCAAAAAATCTTTGAATTCGACAATTGATCATTTATCCATAAATGATGTTTTAAATCAATTTTGTACTAACCTCGAAAAAGACATGATCCTATTTACTTCATCCTTAATCAGCCACAGTTTGTATTTTTCCATTGATACAAATTAAATAAAACCAAAAGCATTTTTCACCTTTGGTTTCAAAATTAGACCCTTTAACCATTGTTAATAACTAAATTTTTAACAAAGGAATGGATGGTTTCGTCTTTTTAGTAGGTTCTTTTTGACGATTACCATGATTTTTATTTATTACTTCTACTGCCACAATTGCTTCACGACAAATCGTAATAACAGAACGGTCGTGTTGATTGAAATTATATAAAAAAACTTCATCACCAATAGCCTCAACAAAATACCCCTTAATCGATTTTGAGCATTTTACATACACGATGACAAATGAGTTTTTTTCAATTCTTTTAAATAGTGCGTGACCATGACGCTCATTTCTATTCTCTTCTTTTTTTTTGATTTGTTGGATAGTGGATGTAGACTCTCCACACATTAATTCATCCCAGTCCATTTCCCTCCTCCTACCTCCTGAATTTATTAAATAAAAACCCATGATGTTATCATGGGTTCAAAGAAATACTATCTTTCTTAATATTGGTCATGATCCTTGCATTTTTTATCATCATCACATTGTTTATCATCATTACTATGACTAACTTTTACAGCTACAATATCATCACAACAAATCGTAATGACCGAATGACATTTTCTATCAAAATCAAACAATGTTGCTTCCTTTCCATTCGCCTCAATGAAAAATCCTTCCACCGGTTTAGAAGCTTTTAAAAATACTTTGACAAATTGATTTCTCGATACATGTCTAAAAAACGTATCACAGTCACAATCATTTCTTCTATTATCATAATTGTTGTTATAACCACCATAATTATTGTTATATCCACCATAATTGTTATATCCCATAAATTGTTTTCCTCCTCAAAATAATTTAATATATCTGATTCAAAACTATCGTTTTAGCTTGGTCATTGCTCTTGATATATTTATCAAGATTGACCTAAAATAAATCAATGATTACGTTACATTTAATACTTGAAAGAATTAGATAAATTAATAGTCGTCTTTGTCATTACATCTTTTTTCATTTACATGATTGACTGCAACTGCCACAATATCATCACAGCAAATTGTAATGACCGAATGACATTTTCTATCAAAATCAAACAATGTCGCTTCTTTTCCATTCGCCTCAATAAAAAATCCTTCGACAGGTTTAGAAGCTTTTAAAAAGACTTTAACAAATTGGTTTCTTGATACATGTCTAAAAAACGTATCACAATCACAGTCATTATTTCTTCCTCTTCGTCTGTTATCTCCATAATTGCCGTAGTTCCCGCAACTTGAACATCCCATAATGCACTAACCTCCTTTCAAAGTATAGTACATCTTATGCAGGATTCTTCTTGATGTATAGACAAATCTATCAGGTGCAAATGCATCAATTGTTAGAGGATAGGCTATTGATAGATGAAGTGAAGGTCAATGGAGACATGGTTCCTAGACAAATGCACAGGGACTAGCAAAAACGAATACACTACGATATAGTCAGACGTATAAGTAGGTGGGACAATGAATGAGGATTGGCAGTATTTGCTTCTTATTGCGGTAGGTGCCCTTATTTTTTTTAGCTTCGCATTAGGAATTTGGAATGAAGGTGGAGACACATCCCCACCCAACCCTATTTTTTCCTTTAATGTTTAGAAAGGGAGGGGAATATTCATGTATGGGTATGGTCCATCCGGCTCGAACCCTTTCTTTAATCAATCTAATCAGACCAAACAGGCAAATAAACAACAAGGTCGCCATAAAGATAACCAGCTTTCTCCTAATGAATTGGCTGTTATTGCCGCATTAATTACTAAAGCTTTAACGGTCCAATCCATTTTGATCGATAGGGAGCAAAATATTCAAATTCTTTTGGAGGGTTCATTAAAAAAACGCTCAGAGCTTGACCGTATTATTGATGAGATTCGTGATGTACCTATTGGCGATTTTATTTCTTCCTTAATGAATCAAAAGTAAAAAGAGCTGCTCAACCATTAATTTATGGATTGAACAGCTCTTTTGTATGAAAGTGTATCTAGGGACAATGGTTAGTGCCATGAAGTTAGCTCGTCATCCATCTCTCGATAAATGACCTTAGTAGGACAGTGCTCCCTGTTTATTCAGGCCGACTCCTGATGGAGATCGAGTTGTAAACGGGCCAACAGTTTGAACAGTCGCCACTACTTTCATCTTTGTTCGTGGCGAAGTGAATTGGCTTCGTGATGTGAGTTTTATATGAAAGTTACTTATGGGCGATGCTACCGAAAAACTTTCCGGCTTTTCCTACACCACTCAGGCTATATTTATGGGTGATGTCTCCTTTAGTCTTAAAATTTCATTTTCCATTGGAATGTTTGCTTTTCTTTTTGATATTCATAGGTCAGCTTTGCGTTAAATTTGTTGCCATTTTTACTTGTTAAGCCCTTCACTTCAACGATTCCATCTTTAAGTAGCGTTTTGACCATTGTTTTTGTAGTTTTTTTCTTCATGGCCTTCAAATAAAAATCATTTTTCCAGACAACAAATTTGCAGCCACTTTTCCAATTGTTACAACCAAATCCTTTTCTCCCTTCAACTACATTGTGCTGACAGAGTGGACATGTACCTAATACTTCTTTAGATATTGGACTAGATGCACGTGAAGATCTTTTTGCCAGTTTAACAGGTAATAGCCTTTCATCATTTTTTAACTGCTCTACCGCTTTATTTGTAAACTGATAAATAAATGACATAAATTGCTCTTTCGATACTTTATCTTTTTCCATGTCAAATAAAGCTTTTTCTAGTTTCCCTGTAAAGCTTAAGTTCAATAACTGCTGAATCGGAAATGTCTCTACGAGTGCTTTGCCCAAAGGCGTACATATCAATGATTTTTTATTTGTTGTGATATAACCAATATCTTTCAGTTTTTTGATCGTATCTGCCCTTGTTGCTGGAGTTCCAATACTAAAACCAGATAAAACTTCTGTTACTTCAACTTCATCCTTTATTTGTTTTCCGCAAGTTTCCATCATACGCAGTAACGTCTTTTCAGAATGCGGCTTAGGAGGCTGTGTTTGATGATCCGTTACTTCAACTCCTTGCACTTGAACACGCTCACCTTTTTGTAAAGCTGGTAAGATGACTTCATTGGTATTCATTTGTTCGACTTGCTTCCACCCTAAACGCAAAACTCGTTTCCCTTTAGAATAAAAATAACCCTCAATATTCGCATCGATAATCTCTGTATTTACAACGGTTTCTTCATATTCAAATAAAGGCATAAACTGCATGATAAAACGATTTTTAATTGCCGTATAAACCTTTTCCTCATCAGGAGTTAACCTTGTTGGTTTCATATATGTTGGAATAATAGCACTATGACTTTCAACCTTTTGATTATTAAATATCCTCTTGGATTGATGGAATTGAATCTCATTTTGAAAGGGGTAATCAACCTTCATTTTTTCGAGGACCGATTTCGTTTTTCCTTTGAGGCTTTCATCTAATGCTTGACTCGAGGTTCTTGGATAAGTGATAAACTTTTTTTCATATAATGCTTGGGCAACTTTTAAAACTTTATCTGCTGACCATCCGGCATACCGATTCGTCATATAACCTTGTAAATTGGTTAAGTTAAATAAATAAGGAGGATATTCTTTCTTATTTTTCCTTTCTACCTTTTTTATTTCGCCGAATTTTGATACAAGCTGCTGTTTGATTTCTTCTAACTTTTTCTTTTCTGGGAATTGCTCTTTCTCCTTTTCACGATAGGAAGCTTGAAAAACGGTGCCATTCTCAGTTAAAAAGTCAACTTGAAGCTTAAAATAATCTTCACTTGTAAATTGAGCAATTTCCTGGTCTCGGTCATAAATAATCTTAAGCGTAGGCATCAGCACTCGACCAATATTGAATACTTGTTTGGAACCTTGACCGTACTTTAATGTTGCTACTGACGTCAAATTAATACCTAATAACCAATCTGTCCATTGTCGGCTCATCCCGGCATTGAGCAAAGCTCTAAGGTCTTCATTAGACTTGACATGCTGTAAGCCTTGCAATACCTCTTGTTCTGTCCACTCATTTAATAAAAGTCGTTTTACTGGTTTATGAATGGGTCGATGATAAATAATACTATCACCAATTAATTGTCCTTCCCGATCATAATCACACGCAGATATAATCTCAGTAACATCAGGTCTTCTCATCAAACTTTGAATCAATTTAAATTGTTGCAATGCTTTATAATCGGTCTTCGTACGATTCGTCCGACTACTTTTTACTTTATATTGAAATTTCGGTGGTACAAATGGGAAGTTCTCCATTTTCCATCTTTTCATATCAGCTTGATAATCTACCGCATCATAGAGTTGCAACAAATGGCCAAATGCCCACGTAATAACAAAACCTTTTCCTTCAAAGAAACCTTCTTTTTTGGTCTTTATCTTTAAAGCATCAGCTATATTTTTGGCAACAGATGGTTTTTCAGTAATAATACATTTCAAACAGTATCACCTCTTGTCATCACATTCTATTTCTAACAATCAAAAAAAGAAAGCCTTCAATTCACCTGATAGCTTTCTAAACATGTCATATATAATTTTAACAAAATTTCTTATATTCCTGCAAAAATAATGAGACTCAATGTTCCAACGATAAATAAGATGGACAATGTCTTCACAAGCTTACCTTGAGCCACCATACACTCCTCCTCAATCCATATCCAAGCTTAATTATATAGAGATTTGTCCAGAAAAGGAATCCTAATTTCAACATTTTATAAAATTATTTATATCCATTTAAAACTCTTCGCATTGTCCTGCTAAGGTCATTTATCGTAAGATGGATGACGAGCTAACTTCAAGGCACAACCCGTCGCCCAAGGTAACATGCATACAAAACATAGAAAATAATAACAAAATTAAAATTGATAATAATTTGTTGTTCAATTGCACATCCTTTGGTATGATGTCGGTATTATCATGTCGTAATAAATGGAGTGAAAGACGACAGGTCTGATGTCTTTTATTAAAGGAGCCTTAGTCTGATGACAGTGAATCTAACTATGAAATCTACAGAAGCTTATAGCCATTTCACCCGTACTGAATGGTCATCGTTAACGAAACCGAAACATGCTAATTTATCAACCCAGGAAATTGGATTATTACAAGGAATTGATCAAATTATATCAACAGATGAAGTAAGTGATATTTATTTACCACTTTCTCATATGCTTTATGTTCAAATGACGCACTCAATGAAATTACACCAAGAAATGAACCTATTTTTAGAAAGAAAAACAAAAAAAGTACCCTTTGTAATTGGCATTGCCGGAAGTGTATCCGTAGGAAAAAGTACAACCGCACGGCTTATCCAAGCACTAATTTCGCAATGGCCATCCAAACCTAAAGTGGACCTCGTCACAACCGACGGTTTTTTACTACCAAATGCCACTCTAACAGAACGTCAATTAATGAAACGTAAGGGCTTTCCTGAAAGTTATGATATTGAAAGTTTAATCGAATTCTTAACGGATTTAAAATCAGGCGCCCCATATATGGAGGTGCCCATGTATTCGCACCTCACCTATGACCGTCTTCATCATGAGAAACAAATTATCAATCAACCAGATGTCGTCATCGTTGAAGGTATTAATGTTTTGCAAGTTAATAAAAAGAAAACAAACATCCCGATGATTTTTGTATCCGACTTCTTTGATTATTCGATTTATGTCGATGCCGATGAATCAAACATTAAGCAATGGTATATTGAAAGGTTTAAACTTTTACAAAATACAGCTTTTCAAGACCCGAGTTCTTATTTCCACCAACATCGCAACCTTTCTACTGATGAAGCCATCGCTTTTGCAACAGATGTTTGGAATACAGTCAACAAAGTTAACTTAGAAAAAAATATCAAACCAACCAAATACCGTGCCGACCTCATATTAAAAAAAGGGACTGGACACCGTGTAACCGATATTAAGATCAAAAAGACCTAATCATTTTAATGATTAGGTCTTCAACTTTTTATTTGGAAAACAGCTGGCTTACCCAGTCCCAAAATCGTGTAAACAAGCCTTGCTCTGCTTCTTTTTCCTCAAGCTCAGCTTTTGTTAGGATTGGCTCCACTTCAATTTGCTCTAAAGCCACTTTCTTAATCGTTCGGTCATTATCACCAACAATAGCTAATTTATTGGCAGGAGTAAGTTCATACTCGATTTGCTCATCTAACATTTGCGTAAAATAAACATCCTCTTGAACGATATACTCTTCTCCATCATCAGAGAAAAACTGCTTATTTTCAGGTACTTTGCCCGTTTCAAAATGCTCAAATCCATAATTCAACAATTGAATCGTATCTTGATAAGCGGTACGGGCATTGGCTGATTTTAATGTTACCGCAATAAATTCTTGATCATCACGTTCGGCAGAAGTTACTAACGTATAGCCTGACTGTGAAACGAACCCGTTCTTCACACCAGTCGTTCCTTCATAATCCCAAAGAAGCCGATGGTGATTATAAAGCGTTGTCTCCCACCCTTCTCCAATCCATTCCATATCTTTTGTACTGACGATTTCTTGAAATGTCTCATTTTTCATCGCATATTGAGTGATTCGAGCCATATCAAGTGCCGTTGTATAATGATCCTCATCAAACAAACCATGTGGATTTGTAAAATTGGTATTCTCAACACCAATCTCTTCTTGAACGAAATCATTCATCCTTTTGGCAAAGGCTTCTTCACTTCCATCCATATGTTCGGCAATAGCCGTACCAGCATCATTACCTGAATTAATAAGTAATCCTTGTACTAATTTTTCTAGTGTTACCTCTTCATCTTCTAATAAATAAACACGTGTCCCAATGACTTCTGTCGCTTCTTTACTAACTTTAACGATATCTTCTAAATTTCCTTGTTCAATTGCAATAATCCCTGTTATTATCTTGGTGATACTAGCAGGATACATACGCTGTTCCGCTAATTGATCATAAAGAATTTCGCCACTTTTTTGATCAATTAACAAAGCGACCTCACTATGAAATTGAAAGTTTGGATTCGATGTGGCTTCTACATTTTTATCAGTCAGACTAAGGCTAAGCACAACAATACCAAGAAACACATATATGATTTTTTGCCTAAACAACAGAAGTCCTCCTCACAAAAAATTCTCTCAAAAATTAGACTAAAAGAATCTAATTACAGTTAGATAACACAAAGATTACAATTCGATAACAAATCAGTTAAAAAGACCTAATCCTAATGGTATACTTACGTTATTTTTGATCTATTTCCTAATTATGTATAAAAATACCCCAGCCTTCAGAGACTGAGGTATAAATTGACTATGATTGCTTAGCCTTTAAAAAGTTGAACAAACATTTTTCCATATGGTCCACCATCAACAACGCCGATTCCAACCTCTGTATAATTACCATTTAAAATGTTTTCACGGTGTCCTTGTGAATTCATTAATGCTTGGTGTGCCGCGTTGACATTTTGGTTCCCCGCTAAGTTCTCACCAGCGGTACGATAAGAAATACCAAATTGATTTAACATATCAAATGGAGAGCCATATGTTGGTGAATTATGAGCAAAATAATTGTTATCAATCATATCTTGAGCTTTAACTCTTGCAACATGTGTTAATTCTTGATTAATTTTTAATGGTGCTAAACCTCTTTGTTGACGCTCTTGGTTAACTGCATCTACCATTTGTTGCTCTTCTGCAGATACAGAAGCTTGTTGCTCCTGCTCTTGTGGTTGCTCTTCTACACTAGGCTCTTCAACAACCGGTTGCTCTTCTTCTGGAGCGGGTGCAGGCTGTTCCACTTCCTCTTTAGGTTGCTCTACTTCTGGTTGTGGTTCAGGCTTAGGTACTGGCTTTTCCTCTGGTTTTGATTGAATTTCTTCCTTAGGTTCATTGTTTACTTGTTCTTCTTTCGGCTCTTCCTTCACTGTATCTTCCGGTTTTTGTTCGATAGGTTTCTTCTCATCACTATCTTTATCAAAATAGTCACCGAAAATAAATGGAACAACTACTTTCCAAACATGTGCTTTCATTTCATTACCATTTAAAATTTCAGCTAACTTTCCTTCTGCCCAAGCTGAAAGATTCTCCATGTCTGCTTGATTCAATTGAACCGTTTGGTAAGAGAACTCCTTTTTAATTGGTGTCAATGTATGATGGGCATCTGCTTGTGCAGAAAAACCAGTAACAGCGATTGTTGCTGCTAAAAATGATGTTGCGATCATCTTTTTCATATAAACTTACCTCCTGAGAAATTTAATTTTATGTCTTGCCTGTTTTGAATACTAGCATAACGAAATCATAGCTGACTATGGAAAAAGATTCATATTATCGATCCATATTTTAGAATTATTTCATTTCATTATGTTAGACTTTAAGCATATTTAAAGCCATTACTAACGTTCGAGCCTAATAAGCTAACTATAGAAAATTCGCTTCGTTATCGTTATGTTACAAAAACGTAATAGTTCATACAGAACTGTAAATTTTGCTCTTAACACGTGCTATTACAGGAATGCCACCAATCTCCCATCGAAATGGTAACAATTTCTTGCCCTAATTCACTTTTCTTTATGATAGATTTAATTTTGATTGTTTTTTTGAGGCAATCAATAACCTTTCTATTATTAAAAGGAGGAATCATAGCATGAAAAAAATGCTTATTACATTAACAGCCGCTTTTTCATTTGCTTTCTTATTTACAAATGATGCCAAGGCTGCAACAACACATGAGGTTAAACGAGGAGACAGTTTATATTTGATTGGACAGGAATATGGCGTTTCTGTACATGCTTTAAAAGAAGCAAATACTAAATCTGGGAACATGATTATGGTTGGTGAGACGCTTTCGATTCCAGAATCTATCTCTGTCGAAGAAATGGATCTTCTTGCAAGACTTGTTCGAGCTGAAGCCGTTGGTGAACCTTATGCAGGAAAAGTAGCGGTTGCTACAGTTGTTTTAAATAGAGTAGACCATAAAGATTTTCCTAATACGATTACTGAAGTTATTCAAGAAGTAACACCAAGTGGGCATTATGCGTTTACGCCATACATGAATGGTGAGATTAATCAAGCAGCAGATGAAGAATCAATCCGTGCTGTACGCGAGGCTTTAGCCTTTAACGGTCAAGGACAAGGCTCTATCTTCTTCTATAACCCAGCTATCGCTACAAATCATTGGAATGCAACACGTACAGAAACGGTTACAATTGGTAACCACGTGTTTTCTAAATAAATGATATTCTACACATGTAAAAGCCGCTGATATTTTCATATCAGCGGCTTTTTGTATGAAAGTGTACTTAGGAGCGATAGTTTGTGCCTTGAAGTTAGCTGGTCATCTATCTTGCGATATATGACTTAACAGGACACGGCTCCCTTTTTGTGCGTGCGACTCCTCATGGTGATGGAGTTGTAAACGGGCCAGATGTTTAAGAAGGCGCCACTACTTGGTGGCGCTGATCTAATCGCAATTCCGGTTAGGACTTAGCTCGCTATTTTCTTGCCGTATCGTGTCCATTCATCTATTGCTACTAAATCACTCGACTAGAATTTTAGATTTTTTTCACATAATACATTTCATCTACGTAGACGTCGCCGACTTTTAAAGCATTTACTTCATAGGCGTACCTTTGAAATCCTTGCTTTTCATAAACTTTAATGGCCTGTTCATTTGTGGCTGCTACCACAAGCTGGATTTGTTCTATCCCTTCACCTTTAGCCTTCTCCATCACTACTTCAAATAGAGCCTTTCCAATTGATTGCCCTCTAACCTTTTCTTTCACATAAAACCTTCCGATCATGGCTTTGTGCGCCATCTTTTCAATCGGATAAAAACGTAGTGAGATGATTCCTACTAATTGTTCATCTACAAATGCACCAAACACAGGTTGAGATCTATTTTCTAATTCTTGTTCATAAAAAGAAAGGTCCCGATCACGTAATTGCTCAAAGGAATCAGCAAACAAATAGGGCTCTTTCTCCAATGCTTCTAAACGAATTTGTTGATAAGTAACTTGGTCGCTTTTTAATACTTGTCTGATATTCACAAATAAAAACCCTTCCTTTTGTCATTCTTGATGCTACATCACAAACTTGTTTCATATTTTTAAAAAAAGGAATATAAAAAATATACTACTAATATGAGGTGATAGCCATGTCACGAATTGACCGCTCATTAAAAGCAAATCGAATCCATGAAATGTATGTACAATTATACGATAAAGATTCATCCGTTCAAGCTGTACAAGGCTTAAGTCAAATACAAAGAACTAGAAATGATGCAAAACCCCAATCTGAGAATAAACTCATCGCTTACGACCATTATTATCGCTATTCAAATACACAGCATTCACTCAAACTAGTTCCCCACGTTAAAGAAAAGTATAAGCAAATTACTCAACATCTTCAACACTATGATCATATTAAAGGTACTCAATTCTATCCAAGGTTTCTTCAATTATTCCAACAAGAACAACAAAAAGAAGGCAAGTCTGTCAGTCAATCTTTTATTCATGAAAGCTCCTCTCTACTCCAAAACCTCATTCAAAATGACATTGAACCTTATGAAAGCTATGTATCATCCATTTCTGCTCATGAATGTAAAGGTCTTTATTTTGAAGCAACCATGTAAGAACGGCCTACAATGATTTTGTTAAATTTCCATCTATATAATACAATAGTAGAAAAAGTATAGAACCCTATGCTTGTACTTGGGGGAATAACCTTGATTATTATTCATTCACATACACAGCTAGACTTTGACGGCTTCGCTTCTATGCTAGCCGTCCAAAAGCTTTATCCATCAGCTAATATGGTCTTACCAGAAAAGCAAAAGCCAGAGCTCAAACAATTCTTAGGCCTACACCGAGATTCTTTTCAACTATATTCGCCAAGGGAATTCGACTGGTCCCTTGTTACAACCATTATTTTAGTGGACACAACAAATATCAAACGAACAGAAATACCAACAAAAAAACTTAGTGATAACGTATCCTTTATCTTGTATGATCACCATCCACCAACGCCATTTCCGTATCCTGTCCAGCAGGATACGATTACTCAAATTGGAGCTACCGTTACCATTTTGCTCGAAAAAATAATTGAACAAAACATCCCGATCTCTGCATTTGAAGCGACGATATTTGGTCTTGGTTTATATTCTGATACAGGTGCCTTTACATATGATTTAACGACTGGACGTGACCTTGAGGCGGCCGCTTATTTATTTCATCATGGTCTTGACTTATCCATTATCAATCAATTCGTCTCACAATCGTTTACTGATATGGAGCAAGAATTGTTTGAAACCCTTTTACATAGTAGTCATAAAGAAGAAATAGATGGGATTAGTTATTTTATTGCTACACACGAACAACAAGATTATACGAATAACCTTTCTTTTTTAACGCGTAAAATTCTTGATACGATTGAGGTGGACGCAGTATTCTCCGTTGTCAAAATGGGCAAACACGTTTATGTAGTCGGTCGCTCAGATAGCGAACAAGTGGATATCCGTTCCGTGATGATTCCTTTAGGTGGAAATGGGCATGAAAAAGCGGCTTCTGCCACCTTGAAAAATACGGACCTCCAACAAGCTACCACCATATTGGAGAATGAATTATCCGCTATGTTGAAACCTTCTATTACGGCAAAACAAATGATGTCTTCTCCTGTCAAATCTATCTTAGAAACGAAAACCATTGACTTTGCAGGACAAGAAATGCAAAAATTTGGTCACAGTGGCTTACCCGTTTTAAATGACCAAGAAAAATTAGTAGGGGTAATTTCAAGACGGGATGCTGATAAAGCACTGCGTCACCAGTTAGGCCATGCTCCTGTCAAAGCTTATATGACAACATCATTAGTCACGATTGAAGAAGACTATCCTTTAACAATAATCCAAGATTTAATGATGCAAAATAATATTGGCCGATTACCTGTTGTTTCAAACGGAAAGCTAGTTGGTATTGTTTCACGTTCAGATGTGATTGAGGTCCTTTATAACCATACGTACCGTGAACAGTTACAGAAAAAGGCGGAAATTGAACATATCGATAATATGACCAGTTACCTTCAGAAGGCTTTACCAGATGAAGTCTACGATTTTTTACAGATTATTGCTAAAGAAGCGGATCATCGTCACATTCATGCTTACTTAATAGGTGGTATTGTTCGAGACTTACTGTTAGAGAGAGCTAATGAAGATATTGATATTGTTATTGAAGGCGATGCTATCACATTTAGCGAACATATTGCTACGCTCATGAATGGTGAAATCCAAAGCTATCCATCTTTTGGAACAGCCACTTTAACATTAACAAACGGGCATAAGATTGACTTTGTCTCAAGTCGAACAGAATATTATCATGAACCAGCTTCCCTACCTACCGTTACGTACTCACATATACGTGAGGATTTAGCTAGACGAGACTTTACGATTAATGCGATGGCAATAAAACTGAACGAGTATGACTTCGGTAAAGTCCTTGATTTCTTTCAAGGACGTCAAGATTTAGCTAAAGGCAAAGTACGTGTTTTACACACCTTAAGTTTTATCGAAGATCCTACACGCATTTTCAGAGCTGTTCGCTTTGCTCATCGTTTTCAGTATAAGCTCGCCAAACAAACATTAGAGCTTGCTCAAAATGCACAATTTTCATTAACGAAATTAAGCAAGTCAAGGATAAAAAATGAACTTACTTTAATGACAAAAGAGCAAAATTGGTTATCTATGCTTACTCATCTAGAAGAAATGAATGTGTGGTTCAATATCTTCGGAGTAAATCCAACTCAAGAGGGCTGGTCCTTATTAAAGCACCTTGAGCATAAAGAGGAAAGAGATGTTTTACTTTTACTAACCGCCCTCTACTTTTTCAATGAAGATGTATTCTCTCAATTAGAACAATTTGCATTTAGTCAAGAGGAAAAAAAGTTCATTCAAGATTTAAAGGTATTAAAAGAAAGTGAAACAGACGTGGACTCCGTTGTTAATCTTCACTTATTTGCTCGCTTTATTCCAATAAAGACGATGCAATTTTTTGCCATGGCCAGTCAAAAGCCATTATTTAAAGAGTACATCCAAAAACGAAGTCATTTATCTGTTTTACTAAAAGGTGCTGATTTACTTGAGCTCGGGTTTAATCCTAGTCCCCTCTTTAGCGAAATGTTGCTTGAATTGGAATTACAGCAACTTGCTCAAACTGTTACGACAAAAGCAGAAGCGATTAAATGGCTGCAAAAGCATTATCAAATTAAATGAATGAGCCTCATTAGTTATTCAAAAAAGCGGGGGTCTTATGGAAAACTGAGAGATTCCCCTAAACCACTGATTAATGAAAACCCACCAAATAAAGTGCAAACCACTCGTTTACCTATGTTAGTGAAGGAGTGGTTTTGTTTTGGCTACTTATCTCAGCTTGCATTGTTATTTCTTACCTCTTCCTACAACACTCCTGTTCCTTTTTACTTCAGAGTGTTGTTACTTTCCATCTCTTTTCATCAAACACCCTCTCCTCTACAAAAAAACACCCTGAGTGTTAGTTGAGAAGCTAACTTTCAGGGTATTAGCATTTAGCTCTATGATTTATGCAGGCTTGCCTAACAGACGGCACTCATTTCATTAGTCGAAAGCTTTGAATACTATCGTTGCGTTGTGTCCACCAAAACCTAAGCTATTACTCATGGCCACTTTTACATTCGATTTTCTTGCTTCATTTGGTACATAATCAAGGTCACAGTCTTCATCAGGTGTTTCATAGTTAATCGTAGGAGGGATTAATCCTTCTTTGATGGCTTTTATAGTAAAGATTGCCTCGACACCACCAGCGGCACCTAATAAATGACCTGTCATCGATTTCGTTGAACTTATCGCTAATTTGTATGCATGTTCACCGAATACCGATTTGGCCGCAAGCGTTTCATAACGATCATTGTAAAATGTGCTAGTACCATGTGCGTTTAAATAATCAACATCACTCGGGTTTAGTCCAGCATCATCTATCGCCATTTTCATCGCCCTTGCTGCGCCTTCTCCTTCTGCTGCTGGTTGCGTTAAATGGTAAGCATCACCGGTAGAACCATAACCGATAATTTCTGCATAGATTTTAGCACCTCGTTTTTCGGCACTTTCTAAGCTTTCTAGAACAAGGATTCCCGCACCTTCACCCATCACAAACCCATCTCGATTTTTATCGAAAGGACGTGAGGCTGTTTTCGGATCCGAATTCGTTGAGACTGCTTTAGCTGCACAGAAACCAGCTACAGCCATATTAGTAATCGGCGCCTCAGTACCTCCTGTAATCATCACGTCCGCATCGCCCCGTTGAATGACCTTAAAGGCATCACCAATTGAATTTGTTCCAGATGCACAGGCGGTAACTGAACAAGAGTTCACTCCTTTTGCACCCAAAGTAATCGATACTTGGCCAGATGCCATATCCGGAATCATCATCGGAACAAAAAACGGGCTCACTCGGCGGTATCCTTTTTCAATAAAATTATGAAATTGCTGTTCATATGTTTCCATTCCACCAATTCCAGAGCCAATCCAAACTCCAACACGCTCAGCATTTTCTTCCGTAATCTTTAAATCAGCATCTTTGACGGCCATTAATGAAGAAGCTACCGCAAATTGTGTAAAGCGATCCATTTTCCTCGCATCTTTGCGATCAACAAAATCCGTTGGCTCAAAATCCTTTACTTCACCTGAAACACTTATAGGAAAGTTCTCAGCAGGAACCCTCGTAAGAGCACCGATTCCAGATACACCCGCAACCGCTTGGCTCCATGTTGTCTCTACATCATTCCCTAATGGTGTTACAGCACCTAAACCTGTAACCACTACACGCCTTTTCTCCACAAAACTCGCTCCTTTACTTCGTTCTTCGTTCTTAACTTTATTTACCCCAAACTAAGGCTACTGCACCCCATACTAAACCACTACCAAATCCAACTAAAACAATAACATCGCCATCTTTTACTTTACCATTTTTCAGCTCATCAACTAAAGCCATAGGGATAGATGCTGAAGAGGTATTCCCGTACTTCTGAACAGATTTGGCCATTTTTTCAACCGGTAAGCCTAATCTCTCTCTCGAAGCTTCCATAATTCTTATATTTGCTTGATGGGGAACAAGGAAATCAACATCCTCTTTCGTAAGACCCGCTTTTTCAATGACATGTAAGCACGATTCACCCATTTGTCTCACAGCAAACTTAAAGACTTCACGTCCATTCATTTCTAAATAGTCTTCCTCTAATTTAATATGCATGGCTCCACGTCCATCTGCACCTAATTCAAAGGCTAAAATACCTTTATCTTCTGAAACGGGACCTAAAACAACCGCACCTGCCCCATCACCAAATAACACAGCCGTATTTCGATCATTCATGTTTGTAACGGTAGAAAGTTTCTCGACCCCGACTACTAAAATATGTTGATAAGCACCTGTTTCAATAAACTGTTGACCTGTAATCATTCCGTACATAAAACCGGCACAGGCAGCACTGACATCCATTGCCGCTGCATTTGTTGCCCCGAGTCTTTCCTGAATTAATGTAGATGTAGATGGAAAAGGCATGTCTGGAGTAACGGTCGCAACGATAATCATATCAATATCTTCCGCCGCTACTTCCGCCATTGTAAGAGCTTCCTTCGCTGCTGAAAAAGCCATATCCGATGTTTTCACATCATCACCTGCAAATCTCCGCTCCTCGATACCTGTTCTAGTACGAATCCATTCATCTGTTGTATCTAATGTTTTTTCAAAATCGGTATTTGTCACAACTTGCTCTGGCACATAGCTTCCGATGCCCCAAACTCCAGCTTTTGGCATTTACATGTTCCCCTTCCCCAATAAAACGTTCTTTCTTCACAATATTAGTACCTGATACTAATACTACATCAAAATTCAAAACCTGTCTAGGCTGTAATTAAGATGATCACCATTTGCAATTGGGCGTTTTCTTGCTCACAGACATGGTAATTTGCCCATAGACTATAGGAGTAATCTACCTTATAGGCATTTTAAAGAGGAGGGATAAAATGTCTAGAAAATCAAATGATCCAGTGCAAAGAGATATTTTTACAGATTTAATGTTTGGGCGTCCACCCGAACCGCAACCGAAAAAAAGCTCATTTACTGACTCCATCGAACAATGTATTCATTTAATTGATAAAATTAGCCCTGCCATTGAAAAGCTAGCACCACTATTAATCATAGCCCAAGCTTTAATTAGTGACAAAGGAACAGATGATTCAAACAAAAAGAAAGAGATAGAGAGTAAAAAAGATATGTAAAAAGCTATGTTTGACAAGGTTTCTAAGTACCCACTTTAACACTTAAAGAAAAGTCGCCGTGTAAAACACGGCGACTTTTCTTTAGTTATTCACTTATCTATACATAGGAAATGGATATCCTGGACCCATCTGCGGTCCGAATTGCGGACCAAATTGAGGACCAAATCCCGGGCCGTAATTAGGGCCGTAATTGGGACCAAATTGAGGACCATAATTCGGAGCCGGATAAAACGTATTGTTACCAAAACTATTAAAAAGTAAAGGGCCAACCGCTAAACCCGCGACAAACGGAAGTAGAGGAAAGAATCGTTCATCTCGATTGTGTGGGTGACGCTGCCCGCGGGCATGTGGATAATGATAGTACTGATAAGGGTAATTGGACATCAAAAACTCTCCTTCGTTATGTGTCTCTTGTTATGTTATGTCCCTTAGCCCTTTTTTGCGCTTGTCTAGTCCTTATTCGCTTTCTTCCTTTTTTAATTCATTCATGATCAAATGGAACATCTGCTCCACTTGATCCTTAATTTTTTGCTCTTCTTCGTTTTTCACTGGCATCTCTTTTAAGTAAGAGAAAGTCTCCATAAACCCTTCGATATGGCCTGTCCTAAATTGAGCAATCGCATAATAAGCAAACATTCGAACCTGAGCCGTATCACTTTCCTTCATTAAATCTATAAAAGGTTGTAACATTTCAAGTCCCTTATGATCATCTTTATTCTTAATGTACTCAATGCCCTCTGTCATTCTCTTGGCAAACGCAAGTAAATGTTCTTTTTTCTGTTCCAATTCCATCATCCTTTAAAACAAAATTAATCGATTTCCACCTCTAAACTACTATGTTTTATTAATCAAGGCAAGTAAGACACCTGTTTAAACTCACCTGTCTGAATATAGTATTGAACCATTTCCTCGATAAATAATACAACCTCCTCAGGAACCTGAGAACTATAATCACCCATACTAATCACACCATCTTGAAAATCTAATGAAAAACGCCCTGACACTAACTTCCCTTTTAAGAAAGCATCAACGACATCAACATAAACTTGATCAACATGTTGAACGGTGCTTGAAAGTACAGAGCTTTCACCTAAATCCGTTTGGTCTGAAACATAGCCTATGACATAGAGACCATCTCTTTTGCTTAATTCAATTAATTCAACATGGAATCCATCACCGATCGGATAAAGAATATCGACCGATTCTTTTTTCATAGCTTCATAAAATTCTTTTGCGGTCTCAAGATCATGCCAACTCATTACATATTCCACCGAAACGTCTATCTGTTCATTTTGAGACGCGACACCAGCAATAAATCCATTGACCTCCGGTTGCCAAGGAAATGCTGCTATAATTCCTACTTGTTCATTTTTACTCATAATCGCTGATAAAACACCTGCAAAATAACCCATTGCATACCCATCAAACGCATAGCTTGATACACGCTCACCCGTTACATCCCCATTAATCACCACAAAGTGTACTTGTGGATAATCATTTGGCAACTCAGAAAAAACCTCACTAAAGCTTTTCCCATGTCCAAAAATTAATGAAACGTGCTCGTCTACTAATTGCTTAACCGCTTGATGAATCTCAGCTTTTGTTTTTATTTCCTCTTTATAGAAAACATCAACATTAAACTGATTATGAACCGAAAGCAACCCTTCGTAACCTTGTCGATTCCAACCATGGTCGTCAATCGTATCTTCTAATAATAATCCAATATTTTGGCTATCTGCCGTACTAATAGACGTGATTGTTGATAAAAATAAGTACAAGATCATCAATATTAATATAATCAAAAGAATGCCTTTTTTACGATACAACTTATGTAACATATCAAACCCATCCTCTCTTATACAGCCATAAACAATTACTCCGTCTACTTTTCGTTCAATTTATGCTTTTTTCCTTTCTATCTTGCAATTTTTCGACATTTGTAACGGAAATGTAAACAAAAGCTTTTCGTGCTTCCTGTTCAAAAGATTGGTATAATGTATCGTAGCATTTCAAGAAATGAGGATCATTATGACATTAAAAAAGGAAATAGAATCACGTAGAACCTTTGCGATTATCTCCCACCCAGATGCCGGTAAAACGACATTAACGGAAAAATTACTTTTATTTGGTGGAGCGATTCGTGAAGCGGGTACGGTAAAAGGAAGAAAAAATAGTAAACATGCGATGAGTGATTGGATGGAAATTGAAAAGCAGCGTGGAATTTCCGTTACTAGCTCCGTGCTCGAATTTTCATATGATGGCTACCATGTCAATATTCTAGATACACCTGGTCACCAAGATTTCAGTGAAGACACCTATCGAACATTAACCGCTGCTGATTCAGCAACGATGTTAATAGATGCTGCCAAAGGGGTCGAAGCTCAAACGAAAAAGTTATTTAAAGTTTGTCGGATGAGAGGTATTCCCATTTTCACTTTTATGAACAAATTAGATCGACAAGGACGCGACCCATTTGAATTAATGGAAGAGCTCGAGAATTTACTTGGCATCCGTTCTTATCCAATGGGATGGCCTATTGGAATGGGGCAATCATTCTCAGGAGTATACGATCGTGTTGAAAAAAAACTCGAGCTTTATAACCCTGATAACCCTAAAGAAATTGATGTGATTTCTTTAAGCGGTCCCGATGATCCTAAGCTAGATGAAGCGATTAATGATGAGGGTTTAGTGGCTCAGTTCCGTGAAGAACTAGAACTGTTAGATGTTGCAGGTGATGAGTTTGATCTAGAAAAAGTGAAGAATGGTGAGCTTACGCCAATCTTTTTCGGCAGTGCGATTTCAAGCTTTGGTGTCCAAACTTACCTCGAGCACATGTTAAAGTTGGCACCTGCTCCGACTCCAAGAATGAGTACAAATGGCGAAGTGAATCCATTTGAGCATGACGGATTTTCTGGCTTTATCTTTAAAATCCAAGCGAATATGAACCCTGCCCACCGTGACCGTATTGCGTTTTTACGCATCACGTCTGGTAAGTTCGAACGTGGTATGACAGTTAAGCATGTCCGCATCGGGAAAAATTTAAAATTAGCTCAACCTACACAATTTTTAGCTCAAAGCCGTAGTTTAGTCGATGAAGCTTATGCAGGTGATATTATCGGGTTATTTGATCCAGGTAATTTACGTATTGGCGATACACTTGTCACAGGTTCAGCTTTTGAATTTGATGAAATGCCACATTTCTCTCCTGAACATTTTAATGCAATAACGGTGAAGGAAGCATTAAAGCATAAATCCTATGAAAAAGGTCTACATCAGTTGACAGAAGAAGGTGCCATTCAGCTCTTCAAAACGTACAACAGCTATGTTGAAAAGCAAATTGTTGGAGTTGTCGGTGTCCTGCAATTTGAAGTATTAGAGCACCGCCTAAAAAACGAATACCATGTTGACATCCAACTTGAAAGATTACCGTTCTCTTTTGCACGATGGGTAAACGGCGAAGAAAAAGCGATGGAGAAATTTAAAAATACGCAACGAAACCTCGTCACCGACCGCGATGGACGCATCGTCGTTTTATTTGAAAATGATTTCCAAATGCGTACAGCCATGGACAAATATCCAGAGCTTGATTTCTTTGAGAATTCGTTTGTGAAGAAGAAGTAATGAGAACGAACAAGTCCCCAATCAATTTGCGATTAGGGGCTTGGTTTCTCATACAAACATCGATTATCTCTATATAATGAGATTACTTTTGGCTCAAAAGAAAAAACCTGTCCAAAAAAAAGGATAGGATATGTTTTTCACCACCTGATAGTTGAGTAGGAAAGTGGTTAAACAATAGGGTGTAATAAGCTTTCACAGTAGCTTATCACACCCTCTATTTAATCAGAATCACTTGACCAGTTATTTTGATTCATCTGCTTTTCATGCTCTACTTGTTTTTGTATTCCTTCTTCTAAGCTTGTTTGAACTTCAAACCCTAGTAATTGCTTCGCCTTTTCAGTGGATAGTGTTGTTTTGAATCCACTCTTTGCCGTCCATTTATGCCCTAACAACTCAACCCCACGCTGCCACTCTCCTAATTTTCCCGTCGCAATGTGGAAAATTTCATTTGTATGTGATGTAGTCACACTTAACATGAATGCATCAATAACATCATCAATATATACAACATCCATTTGTGAGCGATCCATATTCGGTTGTTCAACCCCATTTAAAAATTGCTGATAAGTCATATCTGTTCGCTGAAACGGACCATATATAGTTGGCAATCGAAAAATGAGATAGGAAAGATCAAGCTCATTTGCCAATTTCATAATTAATGTTTCACTGGCTAATTTCGTTATTCCGTATGCGGTCGTGGGATTAGTGGGGGTTTTTTCAGTAATAAGTCCAGGTCTTTCCCCATATACCTGCACAGTAGAAGGAAAAATGAATCGTGACGATTTAGACATATTTTTGATGACCTCTTTCGTTAATAAAACATTGCGACTGATGACTTCCTGAAGCCTCGGCCACTTATTATCATGTTTGGTTAAGGCCGCAAAATGGAAAACAACATCTGCATCATTTATTACTTCCTTCAAATCAACCTCTTCTATTTTCTCTTCAATAAGTTTATATAAAGCATTCCTACCTAACCGCATCTGCATTTCTTCCCGTTCTTTTTGACGATCAACTTGTCTCTCATCAATCGCAATCACCTCGTATCCATTTTCCAAAAGTCTTTGGCTTAGGTGAAAACCAATAAACCCTAATCCTCCAGTAATGACAACTTTTTTCATCAAGCTCCTCCTATACTAGCAATAAAAAGAACTCAAACCCTCTCCGCCACCATTTCACAGAGAGGGTCTCAGAGCTTTTTTTCATTTTTCTTAAAAAACGACCGTACTGGTTGTTTAAAAGAGGAAAAACTTTTGCCCAACCCGTACAAACTTAATGATACTGGTAAGTTCTTTTTCACAAATTCTTGCTCGAAAGGGCGGCTATGAGAAGCAACTTTAAATCTCTTGTCTGCCATCATGTGATAAATATGAATGGGGGCACAGTCAACCCAATGTTCAAATTGAATAAATGCCTGACAATACTCTTTCGTCACATCATTTTCCTCGACTCCATGTGCCGCTGAAAGCTCTTGAATAAACCGTTTAAAAAATAGCTTACTTTGTTTTTCTTCTTGAAAAATCCGTTCCAAATAAATGCATGGATTCAAAAGGAATGCAGACCTGATTAGCTGAGGTCGCTTTTCCAGTAACTTTAGGACAACCAAAGCCCCAGCACCTTCTGCAAAGAAATGAAACTTTTCGTTTAAGATTTGTTTCTTTACTAAGTAATGATGAAGCTGTTCCATATATTCACAAGCACGCTCACTTCCCCAATGCTTTCCAAACAATTGTGAAGCAATCACTGTATAGCCTTCTTCTAATAAACTTAATAGGAACGAATGTCGTTCTGGATGCCGCTCCCAAATGCTTGAGTTTTTTTCAACTGTCCGATCATTATCCGATAAAAGGATGATTGCAAAGCCATTTGGACGCTGAGGCAAATAAACCACATTCGCTTGTTCTTCCATATGAAAATAGTGCGTGTAGACTGTCATACTCTCGCCTCTTTTTTTAATTTTAGCCCTTCTTTTTTTCATCCTTATATTACCGTATGCAGCAAGTCGAAAAGTGGAAACCGTATCTTGAGATTTCCATTGATTTTGTAGTGTTTCATGTATATGTACGCAATTAGAAAAGATGTTAGGTGATTTTTGTGTGAAAGTGTACTTAGAGGCGGTATGCTCATCTTCGAAAATCGCTCCGGGAATGGGGACACGCTCTCCACAGGCTTTTTCTGCCCGCAACCCTGAAATTCGACGTTTGCTCGGGCTTTCTCACGCTTTTTTCGCGCGCAACCCCGTGATTCCGCTTTTGCTCGCTTTTCCGCCCGCAACCCCGTGATTCGACGTTTGCTCGGGCTTTCTCACGCTTTTTCCGCCCGCAACCCCGTGATTCCGCTTTTGCTCGGGCTTTCTACTCGCTTTTCCGCCCGCAACCCCGTGATTCGACGTTTGCTCGGGCTTTCTTCCTCTTTTCTCGCCTGCAACCCTGTGATTCGACGTTTGCTCGGGCTTTCTACGCTTTTTTGGCTCGCAACCCCGTGATTCGGCTTTTGCTCGGGCTTCCTTCCGCTTTTTTGGCTCGCAACCCCGTGATTCCGCTTTTACTCGGGCTTTCTCCCGCTTTTTTGGCTCGCAACCCCAAGATTCGATTTTTGCTCGGGGTTTCTCCCTCTTTTCTCGCCCGCAACCCCGTGATTCCGCTTTTGCTCGGGCTTTCTACTCGCTATTCCGCCCGCAACCCCGTGATCCGCTTTTGCTCGGGCTTTCTCCTCTTTTTTCTGCTCGCAACCCCGTGATTCCGCTTTTGCTCGGGCTTTCTTCCTCTTTTCTCGCCTGCAACCCCGAGATTCGATTTTTGCTCGGGCTTTCTCCCTCTTTTCTCGCCCCCAACCCCGTGATTCCGCTTTTGCTCGGGCTTTCTACTCGCTTTTCCGCTCGCAAGCCCGTGATTCGACGTTTGCTCGGGCTTTCTCCCTCTTTTCTCGCCTGCAACCCCGAGATTCGATTTTTTCTCCGCATTGCGCCAACATTTTCTTCCGCTTTGTTGCGTATCTTCGTTTTCGGGGCTTCCTCCGACTTTTTCCGCCCCCACCTCCGCGAACCCGATTTTCTCTTTATATACCCAAAAAAAGCTGCAACGATCCGTTGTTCTCAACGTATCATTACAGCTTTTATCGCTTGTTATGGTTTTCTTTTTGGTGTCCATTTTCGATTGTGATTGGTTGTATCTGGAAACTTATCACCTGCGTGTAATCTGACTGAGCGAGGCTTTGTTACTGGACTACCAGTCTCACCTATCTCTACATAAATCCCATTGTTTGGAGCTTTTTGCCCCGGTTCAAACTGACGGTTTTGTCCCATGATTTCCCCTCCTTTTGCTTAGCTTTTCCTAAGAAAAGAAAATCATGAGTCTTTTAACGAATAAGTGAAGCTAGGATCGCTTTTTGAGCATGAAGGCGATTTTCAGCCTGATCATAAATGACAGAATGCCCCCCATCTATAATGGTATCAGATACCTCTTCTCCACGATGTGCTGGTAAGCAATGTAAGAAAAGAAAGTCTTGTTTAGCGTGCTGTACTAACTCTTCATTAACTTGATAAGCTTTTAAAGCTTGCTCCCTTTCGTGTTGTTCAGCTTCAAATCCCATACTAGCCCAAACATCGGTATAAATGACATCCGCATCTTTTACTGCCTCTTTTGGATCTGTACACAATGAGATTGTCGCACCGGTTTCATTTGCTGCGTCTTGTACTTTAGCGAAAATAACCGGATCAACCTCATATCCTTTTGGTGTACTAACAACAACGTCCATCCCAACCTTAGCACCTGCTGCTAGTAAAGAGTGTGCGACATTATTACCATCACCAACGTAAACAAGCTTTAAACCAGCTAACTTCCCTTTATGTTCGAGTACCGTTAATAAATCAGCCATCGCTTGACAAGGATGATAAAGGTCTGTTAAAGCATTAATGACCGGTACAGACGAATATTGGGCAAATTCCTCAACGGTTTCATGAGAATTGGTACGAATCATAATTGCATCCACATATCTCGCTAAAACATTGGCCGTATCTTTAATAGGTTCTCCACGACCTATTTGTAAGTCACGTGGACTTAAAAATAAGGCATGTCCGCCAAGCTGAGTCATTCCGACTTCAAAAGATACGCGCGTTCTAGTTGAGGCATTCTCAAAAATCATCCCTAATGATTTCCCTTGCAACATTGGAGTTTGTTCACCTTGCTTTTGTTTCGCTTTAAGGTCAATCGCAACTTCTAATAAGTGCTTTATTTGTTGTGGTGAATAATCCAATAACGTTAAAAAGTCCAAACCCTTTAAATCAATTTCACTTTTCTCAATCGTCTGCTCCATAAATTTCCCACTCCTTGTTCTTATTTTTATACGGTAACTTGTTTATTGGTTTGTAACCATTCCTGTAAAGAGCGTAATGTCTCCCGGTCATTCTTTCGCCCTTTTATCATCGCATCCAATGTTGTCAATTCTGTAATGACCGTCAATCGTTGTTTTAATGCTTCTTTCCGGTTTTCACTTCCTGTTTTGAAACCAGGCTTCGGTAAAGATATTAAGGCGACAGCTTCATCATTTTGTAACCATGTCTCAAAATCATCTTCAACAAAACTAAATCCATGTTTTAATAGGGTCTCTTTATACTTGTTCATTTCCTCTGAATAAATAGAATCAATATCCAAATAAATGATACCACTTTGCTTATACAGTGCAGGGACCTGTGCTTGTGTCCAAGTAAACGCCTTATAAAAAGCCTCATTCAGATGATCACTGATACTAATCAATTCTCCCGTTGATTTCATTTCTGCTTCTAAAATCGGATCAACCCCTGCAAGCTTTTGGTATGAAAAGATCGGTGCTTTTACCGTATAAAAACTTGTCGGTTCAACGATGGAACGCTCTTTTCCAATTTCTTTTAATGATTTTCCTAATAAAAGTTGGACTGTATCGTGAATGAAAGGCTCATTATATACCTTACTCAGAATAGGAACCGTCCTTGAAGCCCGAGGATTAATTTCAATCACATAAATTTGACCGTCAAACATAACAAATTGAATGTTAAAAATACCTTTAAAATCAATGCCTTGAGCAATTTTTCTCGTATAATCTTGTACTTGTTCTAACACACTGGTTGTTAAAGTAGGAGGTGGTGTCACGGCGATACTATCTCCAGAGTGGACACCAGCTTTCTCAATATGTTCAAATACACCTGCGATATAAATATCTGTTCCATCTGAAAGGGCATCAACTTCAAATTCAATACCAGGATAATACGCATCAATCAAAAGAGGGAAAGCCACTTCATTTTGCGGATTTTGTAAAAATCGATTCATGTCATGTTCGCCTGTAAAAATCATCATTCCTTGACCGCCAATTACATAGGAAGGCCTTATTAAAACTGGAAAACCAACCTGTTCTGCCTTCTGTAAAGCATCTTGATGGTCATAAGCGGTTTCACCAGGAATATGAGGGACTTTCACTTGTTGCATAAAATCATAAAATAAACCTCGATCCTCAAGTCGATCAATCGTTAACTGGTTCGTTCCAAATAATTTCACTCCTGCTTTTTCCAACCCTTCTACAAGAGAGATGGCCGTTTGTCCTCCTAATTGAACAATTACACCCTCCACTTGCTCCAATTCAACAACGGATAGAACATCTTCAACCGTTAAAGGTTCAAAATATAAACGGTCGGCTGTTGCATAATCGGTACTCACCGTCTCCGGGTTATTATTCATAATAATCGCTTCATAACCAAGCTTTCGCAAACTAATTGCACCATGAACAGAGCTATAATCAAATTCTATACCTTGACCTATTTTTATCGGTCCAGAACCTATAATTAATATTTTTTTATGTTGACTTGGAATTGCATCATTTTCACCTGACCAACTGGAGTAGAAATAAGCCGTTGAAGCTAAAAACTCTCCTGCACACGTATCAACCATCTTGTAAGAAGGGATGATCCCCAGCTCTTTACGCTTTTTGCGAACATCGCTTTCATCTACCGTCCAAGCAACTGCTAATTGTTCATCTGAGAATCCGTATTTTTTATACCTTTTTAAAGCATCTCCAGTAACAAGATCAAATGAATCCTTTTCTATTTCCTTCTCCATCCCAACAAGACGTTCATAAGCCGCTAAATAGTAATGGTTAATACCTGTTTTTTCGTGAAGTTCTTTTTTCGTTATCCCTCGACGTAAAAGTTCCAACATCGCAAAAAAACGGCGGTCATCGGCCTGTTGAACAACTTGCCATAACTCTTGATTGTTCCAGCCATTTAAACTTGTTAATGTTAATCCCTTTGTTTTCATTCCTAATGAACGCACCGCTTTTTGCAACCCTGCTTCTAAATTACGCTCAATCGCCATTACTTCTCCCGTTGCTTTCATCTGTGTCCCTAGCTTGCGATCAGCATGAATGAACTTATCAAATGGCCATCGTGGGAACTTAACAATCACATAATCTAAGGCAGGCTCAAAGCTCGCATACGTATGGCCAGTTACGGGATTTAAAAGTTCATGTAAGTGATAACCTAAGCTTAATTTCGCTGCCATTCGTGCAATCGGATAACCTGTTGCTTTCGATGCTAATGCCGAAGACCGACTAACACGTGGATTCACTTCAATTAAATAATACTGCTTACTGTGTGGATCTAAAGCAAATTGAATATTACATCCGCCAACGATACCTAAAGCACGAATGATTTTTAATGAAACGGAACGAAGCATTTGATATTCAACATCTGTTAATGTTTGTGAAGGTGCCACGACGATTGAATCACCCGTATGTACACCTACTGGATCAATATTTTCCATGTTACATACAGTGATACATGTATCATTACTATCTCGCATAACCTCATATTCAATTTCTTTGAAGCCTGCGATACTTTTTTCAATTAAGCATTGCTGTATTGGACTTAATGCTAAGCCACCTTTAATAATTTGCCTTAATTCTGTTTGATCATCCGCAATTCCACCACCTGCACCACCTAATGTATAAGCAGGTCTGACGATAATAGGGTAACCAACCAATTCAGCAAAAGCTAAAGCCTCTTCAACCGTCGTGACAATTTCACTTTCTGGGACTGGTTCATTTAACTCATTCATTAATGCCCGAAACAATTCACGATCTTCCCCTTTTTTGATCGAATCAATCGGTGTTCCTAGCAATTCAATTTGATGCTTAGCTAGAATTCCTTGATCATGTAAGGCAAGAGCTAAATTTAAACCAGTTTGACCTCCTAACGTTGCTAAGATTCCATCTGGTTTTTCTTTTGTCATGATTTTTTCAACCGTTTCAACCGTAAGTGGTTCAAAATAAACGACATCCGCACAAGCTTCATCCGTCATCACCGTAGCTGGATTATTATTGATTAATACAACCTCGACTCCTTCTTCTCTTAACGCCAAGCATGCTTGTGTCCCTGCATAATCAAATTCAGCAGCCTGCCCAATGACAATTGGCCCTGAGCCAATCACAAGCACTTTTTTTATCTCTATCTGTTTAGGCATACAACTTCTCTCTCCCTTTTAACTTCACCATACTCACAAACGTTTCAAACATTTTCTCACTATCGCTCGGTCCAGGATGAGCCTCCGGATGAAACTGCATCGATAAAATCGGTAATGTCTTATGCTCCAACCCTTCAATGGAACCATCATTAATATTGTAGAACCTTGCTTTAAGAGCTGTTTGAGTAAGACTTTCTTCATTCACAACATAACTGTGATTTTGTGAAGTCATATACACCTTATTCGTCACTTCGTCCAAAACAGGTTGGTTGGCTCCTCTATGACCAAAGCGCAACTTCTCTGTATCAGCTCCAAAAGCAAGGGCTAGCAACTGATGTCCTAAACAAATACCTAAAGTTGGGTACGTCTCTGCGAGCGTTTTAATCGTCTCCAAGTAAGGTGTCAATAGCTTAGGGTTACCCGGGCCATTGGATAACAATATTCCATCTGGCTTAATCTGTGCGATTTCCGATTCCATTTTTGTGTAAGGAATCACGGTTACTTGACAATTCAATTTTACTAACATATCGACCATTGACTTTTTGTACCCGAAATCGATTAAGACAATATGCTCTTTACCTTCACCAAATGTTAACACCTCTTTGGTAACGACTTGCGAAACAACATCTTTCTCTTCTAGAGGCTTAGTTTGAGTGAAATCAACGCTATCTAGATTTGTCGTCATAATCGCTCTCATATCACCATGTTCGCGAATCCGTTTCACAATCGCTCTCGTATCTACATTGGTTATTAATGGCATATTCGCAAAACGGCAACCTGATTCTAATGAATGGTTGGCTTCATAATGGAAAGCTGCTTGTGATAACTCACTTACAATTAACGCTTCCGCCTGAGGTTTTATACTTTCAAAATCACCTTCATTCAAGCCGTAATTACCAATTAACGGATAAGTGAAAACAACCATTTGCCCTTTAAATGATGGATCACTTAATACCTCTTGATATCCAGTCATCCCTGTAAAGAATACGATTTCTGCATGAATATCACCGTCTACCTCTCCAATAATATCTCCTTTAAAAATATCTCCAGTTTCTAATACAATATATCCTTTCATGACTTCTCCTCCACCAAAACGAATCTTTATTCTTTTACAAGTATGTTTATTCATTCAGAACCAAAATAATAAGCTTTCCTCAGCTTTTTTTTGGTCAACATGTATAGATATTAAGAAACCGATATCTCCTTTTTCGATTCATTCATTGATTGTTTTATAATTTGCACGGCTTTATTTAAGTCTTGTTCACTTACATTGATAGGTGGTAGTAAGCGAATGACATTCAGACCAGCTGGCAAAACGAGTAAACCGTGTCGGCGTATTTTCGTAATCACTTCATTGACAGGTCCGCTACACGCTATCCCAATTAGAAAACCTAAGCCCCGAACCTCATTTACAAATGAATGGTCCATTAATTCTTCACGTAAAACATGTTTCCATTTCGTCGCTTTTTCTTTAATTTCCTGAAAATCTTGTGCTAGTAATTCTTCTAATACGGCTTTAGCTGCCGTCATTGCGAGTGGATTACCTCCAAACGTCGAACCATGTGAACCTGCTTGAAAAGCATCATTTAAATGGGCTTTGCCTAACATAGCTCCTACTGGAAAACCGTTTCCTAACCCTTTTGCTAATGTCACAATATCTGGGGATAAACCAAATTGCTCATAAGCAAAAAATGAACCTGTGCGACCAATTCCAGTTTGAACCTCATCGATGATCAGCAAGATTTCTTTTTCTTTTGTCAACTCAATTAAAGCTTTTGCAAAGCTGGGTTCTAATACCCTTACGCCACCTTCACCTTGAACAACTTCAATCATAATCGCCGCTACGTCATCATTCACCTTTTTTAATAAAGTCTCCGTATCATTAAAAGGGCTATAATCAAAACTCGATAAGAGCGGGCCAAATCCACCGTGAATTTTCTCTTGACCTGTTGCAGACATCGTCGCAAACGTTCGTCCGTGAAAAGAATCTTTCATCGAGATAATTTTATGTTTCCCTGTTGCCTTACGAGCTAATTTAATCGCGGCTTCATTTGCCTCTGCTCCACTATTACAGAAAAAGACATGGTCACATACACTGTGTTCCGTTAGGATTTTGGCGACTTCCTCTTGTTGCTTAATCTGAAATAAGTTTGAACTATGCCATAAAAGATCAAGCTGGTCTTTGACAGCCTTTGTAATCGTCGGATGACAATGTCCGAAATTGTTAACCGCTATACCTTGCACAAAATCTAAATACTCTTTTCCTTCTGTATCGATTAAATAACTTCCTTGCCCTTTGGCAACCTCTACTTCCCATTTGTTATAAGTTGAAAACAATGAACTCATCTACGACCACCCTTTAAGACGCTGTTGTGGCGACTTGTTTTTTTATAATTTTTGTACCGTATAAAGTTCCATTTGAAATGAGGCTTGAGCCTTTCCCATTCATAATCCACACCGATTGCAAGGAACCTGTTAAGCTTTGTACGGCAGCCTTCACCTTTGGGATCATGCCGCCATAAATTGTACCATCACTCATAAAAGCTTCAATTTCTTCAGAAGTAATCGTCGGCACTAACTGCTCATCCTTTAAAATTCCATCAACATCTGTCACAAAAACAAGCTCTTCTGCCCCTAGCTTTGAAGCGATACTAGCCGCGGCACTATCTGCGTTAATATTATATCGTTGTCCCGATACACCGATCCCAATCGGTGCAATTACAGGTATATAACCTTGATGCAGCAAATGAACCAATAAATCTGTGTTAATTTGTATCGGCTCTCCTACAAAGCCGAACTTCTCTTCATCTACTGCTTCCGCAACAATTAGTTGACCGTCACTACCTGATAAACCAATCGATTTTGCTCCAACGCTTTGTAACTTACGCGTCAATTGCTTATTCATCTTTCCGCAAAGCACCATTTCTGCCGTATCTAATACCTCTTCTGTTGTTTTTCGTAAACCGTCTATAAAAGTTGAAGGAATTTCAAGTTTGGTAAGCATTTCGTTAATGGCTGGCCCGCCACCATGGACAATAATCGGGTGTTTACCCGACATCTGAAGTTGCTTAATACTCTCAAAAAAGGAATCTGTTAGCTCTGTAATTGTACTACCTCCACATTTCACAACAACGATTGAATTCATCAAATCTCTCCTCCTTTTGTATGAAAGTTAGTGCGAACATAAAGCGTTAATCGTCGCTACATAATGACCACTTTGTGCAGATACTCCGAGGTTTGGGCTCAGTATCTTCACGATTCCTTATGAACCTTAAGGTGGCGATAGCAGACTTTCATCTTTGTTGGTGGTGGAGCGGTTTTGGCCCCGACATCAGCGTATTATATGGATAAATAGTTATGTTCTGTAACCTGCATTAATTCGTACGTAGTCATAGGTTAAGTCACAGCCCCAAGCCTTCCCAAACCCTTGACCATTGTGTAAATTGACGGTAATCAAAATTTGTTCATTTTCTAAATAATGTGTAGCTTCTTCTTCCAAAAAAGGAACAGGTTGACTGTTCACTAAGGTATCGATTTCACCTAATTTAATATCAATCGTTTCTGGATTAATTTCACAGCCACTATAACCAATCGCACAAATGATTCTTCCCCAGTTTGCATCCGTCCCATACACCGCGGTTTTCACAAGGTCAGAACCGACGATTTGTTTCGCTACCTTTCCCGCTTCCTCATCTGAAATGGCACCATGTACTTGAACTTCAATAAGTTTCGTCGCCCCTTCACCATCTCGGGCAATTTGCTTCGCTAACGATTCACACGTCAATTTTAATGCCTGATAGAAAATCTCCCAATCTGGATGTGCCGGCGTTAATGTCTCGTGATTAGCTAAGCCTGAAGCCATCACCATCGCCATATCATTTGTAGAAGTATCACCATCAACAGTAATTCGATTAAAGGTTTCATTCGTAATTTGTAAAAGAGCTTGTTGCAAAATTTCTGGTTCAATTTTGGCATCTGTTGTGATAAAAGAAAGCATTGTTGCCATATTTGGATGAATCATACCCGAACCTTTCGCAACTCCTCCGATGGAGACGCTCTCTCCCTCTACTTGTATTTGATAACAAGCTTGTTTATTCATCGTATCCGTCGTCAAGATTGCTTCATTAAACAAAACACCATCATCGTAGCTACCACCTAACTCAAGCTGCTCAATACCTGCTCTGATTTTGTCCATTTGCATATATTCACCAATGACTCCCGTAGATGTCACGGCTACCAAATGTTCTTCGCAAGCAAACTTTTTTGCACTCAATGCTCTCATTTCATAAGCATCTTCTAAGCCTTGCTTTCCTGTACAAGCATTTGCATTTCCACTATTAACTACGAGTGCTTGAATTTTACCTTCTTTAGCAATGCTCTCCTTCGTAACTTGTAATGGAGCCGCTTGTATTTTATTTAATGTATAAACAGCGGCTGTGCTTGCCGGAACCTCACAGACGATCGCTCCTAAGTCCAATCTTTTTCGTTTAACACCAGAATGAATCGCTGCTGCTTGAAAGCCAATTGGTGTTAAGATTCCGCCATCTACTTTTTCTATGATTTGTTTTTCTTTACTTAAAGTTTTCACTACATGCACTCCTTTATGGATAAACCGGAACAATCTTCAAACCTGCCTGCTCATCCCAGCCGTTCATAATATTTAAGTTTTGAATCGATTGACCCGCTGCCCCTTTAACAACATTATCAATAACGGAAATGACGGTTATTCTTTGCGTTCGTTCATCAAAACCGATACCAATATCACAATAATTACTGCCGTACACCTCTTTAGTCGCTGGAAATACTCCCTCTGGTCGCACTCTGACAAAAGGTGCCGACTGATAACTTTCGTTATATAGAGTACGCAGGTCTTGTTCTGTCAACCCTTCGTTCGCCTGTACATAAATCGTGGCCATAATCCCTCTTACCATCGGTACTAGGTGTGGTTGAAAGGTAATCGGTGCAACTTGTTCATCCCAGCCCTTTAGTACTTGTTCAATTTCTGGTATATGTTTATGCTTATTGATTTGATAAGCCTTAAAGTTCTCATTCATTTCACTAAAATGTGTCATCGCACTCGGACTACGTCCTGCCCCAGAAGTTCCCGATTTTGCATCAATAATTATAGAATCCAGTTGAATCAGATTATGCTTTATTAATGGGGCTAACCCAAGCAAAGTAGCTGTAGGGTAGCAGCCTGGATTGGAAATAACAGTTGCTTCTTTGATTTGCTCTTTGTTCCATTCTGGCAACCCATAAACAGCACGATCGATTATAGCTTGACTAGCAGCCTCTCTTTTATACCAAGACTGATAGAGTTCGCGGTTCTTCAGACGTAAATCACCTGATAAATCAATAATCTGTAAACCTAAGTTTGCAAGCTCTAAAGAGAGGTTTGCTGAAACTCCTGGTGGTGTGGCAAAAAAGACCGCATCTACCTGTTCTGCCATTTTCTCTGTATGAATATCTTCTAATCTTTGTTCATAAATTCCTGATAAATGTGGATAGGATTCATGAATATTCATACCTTCCTGCGAAGATGAATATACGACGATTTCATTTATTTCTGGATGCTGATGAAGCAACCTTAGCAAATCTGAACCACCGTATCCTGTTGCTCCAACAATTCCAATTCTCATTTTTTTCTCTCCCATTCATTCACAACTCTTTTTTTGATCTTGGTAACATTATAAATATGAATAAAAATAAATTCAACTGTATTTTTATTTTATTTCAAATAAATTAGAAAAGACTATTTTTTGTTTATATTTACCAAAAAATAAAAAACTGCCTCAAAAGTCATTTTAGACTCTTAAGACAGTTTTTTTATTCATTCATGAACAGTGGATACCTCACACATCAAATATACATAAATATGCAATATGTATACCATTATCATGACAGACGTGAACAAGTCATTTGGTATTTACTACCAACCTACATTATAACTCTTGCTCAATTACTTTGATAATATCTTCAATAATAGGCTCCTGCTGTGGTTGCATGCCGTTGTAACTCCGAATGACCTGACCTTCCTTGTTGATTAAGAAAAATCTTGTTGAATGACCAATGTCTGAACCATCTGGGTAAGGCTGTACAGGTTGCTTAAATCCTTCTACTGAGAATTCCATGATTTCTTTCTGATCATAACCCGATAAGAAATGCCATGTCTCCAAATTGGCTCCAACATTTGTGCCATAATTTTTTAGGTGTTCAGGCGTATCTCTTTCAGGATCAACCGTAAAAGTTACAAACTGTATGTCCACACCTTCTTCTTCAAGTGCTTTTTGCAAATGTAACATATTCGGTGTCATCACCGGGCAGACAGTCGTACAAAACGTAAAAACCATATTGGCTAAATAATAGTTGTCTGCTAAATCCTCACTACCAAACGATTCTCCTTCTTGATTGGTAAAGGTGAAACTAGGTATATGTGCGTCATATTTCGCATAATCATATTCATCATTAAGCTCCGAGCCACCTAGCTCATATATCCAACCACAACCCGAAAGTAGAAGGACGCCTAGTAAAACAATCCATGCATGTTTCATACTGAATTCCCCTTTTATTCCGTTCTCATTTGAGATGGAATATCACTAATTGTCAATTCTCCGTCTTGCTGTTTCTCTTTTCTTAACCACTCTTTAAAAACATAAGCGATCGTAATCCCGTAAATAATTTCTTGCATAATCTTCATCAAAACACCTGCAAGCTGTTGGTCCATTCTAGTTTCAAGAAACGAAAATGATTGAGGGCCACTAAACATATCATATGGTATTGTTGCTCCTGCTGGTAAACAGTAAGCCATTGCATTAGCCCACACTGCTGGATTTGTATACGTCTCATACATCGCATTTGGTGCAAAAATAATCAGTGCACAAGCAGGTGTAATTAATAGACCATTCAAGAAAATATAAAGAATTCGTTTTAAATCAGATAAATAACTATAGTTCGGCAATGGCTGAATCATAAACCACCACATTAGAAACGCTGCAAAAAACAAGCCATATTGATAGAAGCTATGTAAGACCGGATTTTGCATAAGACTGTCAAACATAAACGGTACATGATAAAATGAAAATAATCCATTAAATAAAAATAATGCCATAATAGGGTTCCAAATAAAAACCAATGGTTTTGTCACTTTCCATTGCTTTATTTTATTGACAATCGCTTCTAGGAACCACTTGGGTAAGGCAAGTAATAATAATGGGACCGAAATAATATACGCAAAGATCATTTGAGCCATATGTATCGTTATCATTAAATGACCGGCGATATATAACGGACTACCCCAACCAAGATATAAAGCAATCATAAAAAGGGCAAAATATATTTTCTTTCTAAAAGGGACAGGCTCGGCACCTTTAAAACGGGATCGCCATTTTGTAATAAGCATACCATACAAAAATGCAACGATAAGTAAACCAACGATTAATTCAGGTGTCCATAGAGCACGCCACGTAAAAGTCGTAAATAATGAATCCATAGGGTGAACCTCCTATATATGAAAAAATGACTTATCTCTAAAAGAGAATTATATGAATAAAAGATGCCGATGCAAGCCAAAGCAACCCTACGGCACCCATCAAACTTGAAACCGACTCTTTGCCACTAGTATTACATTCTATTTGAATTTGTATGAAAGTTACTTAGGGCGATAGTTTGTGCCTTGAAGTTAGCTGGTCATCCATAACTATAACATATTCAAAGATTGGTGACGGAGCCGAATACGGCAATTTTGTTACCTATTTATGAAATCGAAAGGAAGATATGATGACACAACAACATTTAATTGCCCTAGATTTAGACGGTACTTTACTAAAGGACGATAAAACGATCTCTGAACGTAATTTACAAGCCATCACCAAAGCCCAACAAGCAGGCCATAAAGTGGTCATTTCAACCGGAAGACCATACCGTGCTAGTCTTCAGTATTATCAACAATTAAATCTTCAAACAGCCATTGTTAATTTTAATGGGGCCTTTGTGCACCATCCATTCGATAAAAGCTTTCAAACGATGCATTCACCATTAGATTTAAAAACTGCACAAACAGTCATTGAAACATGTGAAGCCTTTCAAGTAAGTAATATTATGGTCGAAGTTGTTGATGACTTCTATTTACGTCACTTCGATCAACTTTTAATTGATACGTTTGTAGCAGGAAATAGCCCCGTGGAATATGGTGACTTAAAAAAACTACTAACTGAGGATCCGACGTGTATTTTAATTCACCCCCATGATCACCATGTCCAAGATTTAAAACAATTATTAAAGGATGCTCATGCACAAGTGATTGACCAACGCTCATGGGGAGCACCCTGGAATGTTTTAGAGCTCGTCAAGACGGGAGTTAACAAAGCAGTAGGATTAAAGAAGGTTGCTGATTATTACCAAATCCCTGCTGAAAGAATTATCGCTTTTGGAGACGAAGATAATGATTTTGAAATGATTGAATACGCAGGCAAAGGAATTGCTATGCATAATGCAATTCCAGAACTCAAATCCTTGGCTAACGACATTACTCTCTCCAACGAAAAAGATGGTATCGCCGTATATCTAGAAGAAAACTTGTCATTATAACAAACAGGCCTGTCACATTTTACATGAAGTAAAATGTGACAGGCTTTCATTTAATTGATGAATCTACTACACCGTTTCACAATCATAAGCAGAAATGTTAGCTTTCAAGTTCGAGTAACTCATCCTACTCACCTTCCGCTTTTTATGATAAGCTAGCATTAATTAGGAAGATTCGTAGTTTTTAGTTTTTAGGAGGATTACAATGGTACATATATTTCAACTACAAAAAGATGCTTCTGAAGAAACACTGATTAAACTGGCCCATCTATTATTAGAACAACAAGGTCCCTTGGCCAAAAACGAGCCCTTTGCTACGGATATGCATGCCCAAATATTAGCAACGATTAAGTTAGCCCAAGAGGAACACTCTCACGCTCATATTTTTATTGCAGAAAAAGAACAAGCATTTGTTGGAGCCGCTTTTCTAAATGTAGCTATTAGTATTGATAAAGGTGGTCATTACATCTGGCTAAATGATTTATTTGTCCACAAAGAACACCGCAATCAAGGGATTGCCAAAAAAATTCTTCTCAAAGTCATCTATTGGGCAGAAACAAAAAATATAAAAGGTATTGAACTCGAAACAGGTATTAATAATGAAGCCACAAAAGCCTTATATAATTCTTTAGGCTTTTATGATATTATTTCAAAACGATACGGCTTTGGATTTTAGATTTTTTTTTAAGTGGACAGACACCCTCATTTTCAAACCGCTCTCATTCCCCTTTATACGCATAACCTTTATATCGTTAAATTTTCTACGCCCATTTCTTACTCGTTATGGGCTTTTTGCTTCTTTTTTCTGAATATTCAACATATGATGTAGCAAACTCAATAAACTTCTCAATTGAATTTTCAGAGATACATTCTCTTACCTTAGCCAACGATTAAAGGGGTGTGCCCTACATGAATGATGCATATTTAGAAGTAGAATTTTCTGAACTCTATATAGAATTAACGAAAACAGCACTCCATCAATTTATTAAAAGAATGATGAGTCAGAATTACTCTCTCTATTGGCGTTATGATGCGAAGACAATATATTTAATGGTCGAGTTAGATGAGTCTGTTCATGAATTACCTTTCGTTCGAAATCCGAATTTTTTAACACTATCTGTGACGAACCTCCATGTATATGATGAAGTCCTCGCTACTTCTCTTGAAAAATTATTACAAGCAGAAAAAGGAAACGGTATCGTTAAAAGGGTAACGGAAGGCCCTCATTATATAACTTCGTATCGGGCTGGTGACATTGAATCAATGATAGAAATCGATGGGAGTGAAAAAGTGATGATGAACCGAAACGGATCAATGATCCAATACCGTGATGACGGCAAATCAGTAGAACCACAAACTCTTTATAATATGATGACATTAGAAATCGATTACGTGCTAATGGAGCTGTTTGAAGCCATTACCGATGCCGATGATCTGTCTATAGAGTCTCATAAAAAGAAGCTAAAAAAATTATTATCTCGTCGTGAGCAAGTCGAACACCTTTTAGCTAAGTAAGACTTATCGTTCATAAAAGCTTATGAGCAAGCATCGAGCAATCGTGCTTGCATTTTTTCGGGGACACCGTTTTATCCATCAGTATCCCACTCTTATACACTCGGATAATAAATGACCATCGTCATTTCACAATCTACCTCTCCTATTGCCCGGTATACATGTTCGCGATCAGCCTTAAAATGAATCGCTTCCCCTTGTCTAACCCAATAGCTTTCTTCATTAACATCAACCTGAAGTTGCCCGTGTTCTACCATGATGAATTCTTCCACACCAATCGAATGAGCTTCTGCCCGGTAACCATATCCTACCTTCAATCGAGCAGAATAGATTTCAAATGGTTTAAAGACTTGTTTAGCAAACAATGGAAATACCTCATAACCGCCATCATGATTCGTTAAGCTTTTTACATCGGCCCGTTTAACAATTTGTACCTCTTCTTGTTCTTCCTCAATAAAAAAGCTAAATGGCAAGCCTAACCCTTTCGCAATCTTCCATAAGGTCGAAACAGTTGGGTTGGATATACCTCGTTCTATTTTCCCTAACATTGGCTTACTTACCCCTGTTTGAGTAGCTAGCTCCTCTAAGGACAAGTCTTTCATATGTCGTATCTTTTTTAAACGAGTTCCAATTAAATGGTTCATCTCATTATTTTCATTCATGACTTGCCTCCATCACTTGTATACTATAGTATATATTGTATCACATAATATTCTGAATCATCTTTTTATTACATTATACATGGAATGAATTACTTTTGGGGGTGTCATGATGAAAAAGGAAAGCCTCGCCTCTGATTTTCTTTACGGCGTACAATATGGAACGACCATCGCCTTTGGCTACATTCCAGCCGCTCTTGCATTCGGATTATTAGCAAAAGCAACAGGTATTACCTGGCTTGAGACTCTTATGATGAGTATGTTTGTGTTTGCTGGAGCTGCTCAATATATGTCACTTAATCTAATTGCTCTTGGAACTGGAGGATTTGAAATTATCTTTACAACATTTATTGTGAATATCCGGCACTTATTATTAAGTGCCTCTTTAAGTGAAAAAGCAGCAAAGGACAACCGTTTCATTAAAGCCATCTATTCATTCTTTATTACCGATGAAGCTTTTGCGGTCATAACGACCAAAAAAGGTACACCTAGCTCTTCCTTTATACTCGGAGTCGGTCTGATCGGCTACCTTAGTTGGGTCAGCATGTCTTTGTTTGGTTTTGTCATCGGACAAGGTTTACCTGTCCTGCTTCAAGAAAGCATGGGAATTGCTCTCTACGCCCTTTTTATCGCTCTGCTTGTCCCAAACATGAAAAGGAATGGCAAAGTCATCTCTCTCGCTGTTAGTGCCGCACTACTAAATGGACTGTTATCACAATTTTTAGCAGATGGATGGGCCATTGTTTCTGCCACACTACTCGCTTCCATTGGAGTTGAAATCATCTTTAGGAGAAAGGAGTCATTCACTTGAATTTATGGGTTATTATTATCGGCATGGCGATTGTTACATACATACCAAGAATGGTACCACTTGTTTTCTTTGATCCTAAAAAGTTACCTCAACCTGTTCAAGCAACATTAAAAAATGTGCCGTATGCCGCATTAGGTGCTCTCATTTTCCCTGGCATTCTTGTTGCCACAGACCAGATGTGGATGGCAATAACAGCTGGCATCGTTGCCGGTGTTTTTGCCTACTTTGGTTCTTCTTTACTCATTGTTGTCATCGCAAGTATTGTAACTGTTTTACTGCTCACCTTGATTTGAAATCGTCCGGTTCATTCTATTCTCCTACTATAATTAACATTTATTTGGTATAAAAGTAAAAAAACACTTAAAGGAGATAAAAACATATGACTGATTGGGTCATTCTCATTACTCTATTTGTAGTCGGTTCAATCGCTTCATTAATTGCTGGCAAAAGAACGAAATACCAAATGATCATTTGGTTAATGAGCACGTTAGCATTGCTTACCATACACTTCTTTTTCAAATAATTTTATCCTGTTCCGTTAAACCTCAGAATACTCAACTGCTATTTCCCTCATCATAAACGTGCAAGTTATATAGGCGTAAAAGCTCATCTCAAATGAATGGCGGTTCTTTTTTTACATTCATTATCATTTTTATTCCTGTCATTCTCCATGTTGCCCTTCATGCCTTCCCTTTCTTTTATCAATCAGAAAAGGTACAATAGAGGAATGGACGAATTTAAGGAGGGATAACATGGCTTCATACATAGCAAATGACATCAGGCAAGATCAACATTTACATACAGACATTCGTGCTACGTATCGTAAGCTTATCTCTTCACGTTATTTTACAAAAGGCCAGCTTGAATGGGTAACACAAGACTTACTCAAAAGACTAAGTCATCAATACAAAGATCAAATTACCGCTCTTATTTTTTATTATATAGAAGAAGTGATTAACTTAATACCGGACAAAGCGTCCTACGTCGAGCACGAACGACGCTTTTTACATTTTTATCAAGTATGTACGGACTACCTCCTGAATTATTTAAATCAGAAGCCTGAGCATTTTACGTTTATGGCGGAAACAACACTAACTTTATTAGAAAACCAAAATCAATTAAAAAAACCATGGGCTCCTTTTTTATATGAACTTTATGTGCAAGTTGACCAAACGAAGAGGGCATTTATTTATCATCTCATCTCCTCTTCCAAACAGCTAGACGGCCCATTACACCGAAAAGTTGGCATTGTCTACAGTTATATTTTGCTTGATCAAGGGGATAAAGAGGTTGCCTTGGACCTACTAATGACAATTAAAGATTTGCAAGAAATTGAGGTTAGCCCACATTTTCAGTTATTAAAAAAAGATAAAGCCTACGAAACATTAGCCAATTGGTTTGAGAAACTGTGGACTGGACATCATAGCCCTAGCTATTACGGTTCACTTCAGGCTCTGTATGATGAAGTGAAAATCAAACTAAATCACGATCCGAATCAGCATCAAAAGATTTGGGAAAGATGGCTCTTGGCCCCACACTATCAACGATTGCAATCATTATTAGAGCATTTGTCAGCCGAGCAAAAGCAACAAGCGGTTGAAACGCTTTTACCCGAATTAAAAAAGAGACTCCATAAACCTGATGCTGCGTTAACTTATACACGAATCTTAATGGATTTTGGTCATTATACAGATGTGGCGACATTCTTTTTAACGATGGAGAAGGACCCTCTTAAAATTAAACAAGATAAATTTGAACTACTTCAACAGCTAGCCCTTAAGCAACCCGAGCTGGCAAAAGCCATTTTTCATCAATATGCTTTACGTCTCATTGAGAAAAAAAGTAGAGTACATTACGAACAAGCAGCCCAATATATTAAACAATTAAAGAAGCTGTATATGCACACAGAAAATACCGAGGAATTTTTAGATTATATCGAACAGTTAAAGAAAAAGTATCGAACTTATCGAGCCTTTATTGAGGAGTTGAAAACCGTTGAGTGAATCAATTATTGTCCATGGCGGTTGGTTACAAGCCCGCTTTTTTATATGGGGAGAAGCCAAACCGAAGGCTCGTTATGAACAAATAGTCAACTTTCAATACCCATTTTTATATGACCCATTTGAATTAAAGCTTTTATTATTTCGTCACGACAAGCTTTCTTTTTATGGTACCTTTATTGATTCTAGTCAAGCGATTATGGATGTCCCGTTAGTTGATCGTCAGTTCTATTCGCTCGCCGGTTCATCGATCATTTATCAATCAGAGGACCAGATGACATCTTATTCCTTCCCAGTTGAAGGTATTGCCTTATCCGTTGATGAGGTCGTTCAACATTGGATGACTTTCACTAACTGGTCTACTGAGAAACAGATGGAGATAGCTCCTGACTTATGCTATTGGCTTGACCTATTTGCTGAAATTAGAACGTTTATTAAGGCTGGCTCTTTTCTACCTAATCCTCAAGGTAATTGGGTATTAGAGGATTTCCCTATCGAAAAATGGGCTCAAGCTGCACCACCATCTACTCTTAACATGAGACAACCTTCCAGTATGAAGCAACAAACCGCCGAATCGAAGACTGCTCATGAAAAGATACAAGAAATAATCTCACTCTTAACTAATTCAGCCATGCGTAAATTAAGTGAGGAAGATGACGTCATTCATGCCATCAATGATTGGAAAAAGGAATTACCAAAGAAATGGGAAACCCTTGTTTCCACCTTATTAAAAGACGAACAAGTTCTAGCAACTGTACCAGCTAACAAATTACAGGAACAACTTAGGACCAAGCAAACAAAGCCTTTTCAATCTGCATTATTATTGCTGGAGCCAGCACAGGCTCATGAAGATTGGTATGTACAGGTAGCGGTAAGTGATCGGGCCAACTCGAATTTAATCGTAGGAATGGACGACTTATACGAGGGTAACCACCCATGGCTCCAAAATCCAATTCCTTTGTTAAAAAATGACTTGCAAGCCATCAAAAATGCGATACCATTTTTGACTGAAATCGGCATGACTCAACCGAAAATAGCCCTTGCTCCGCAGCTCGCCTATCAACTTTACACCGAGTACGATGAGATGGCTTCAGAAGCAGGTTTTAAATTAATTGTTCCAAAATCACTATTAGAGCAAAAGAAGATGAAGGTCGAATTACAAATGGCTACCCCTGAAAATCAATCAAATGGGGATCCCATCGTTGACTGGCATAGTTTAGCTCAATTTTCGTTTCAGATTGCGATTGGTGACCAAGTTCTAACAGAGCAAGAGTTTAGGGAGTATGTGAACCGTGATGAACCTTTCCTCCATATGAACGGCGAGTGGTTAGCATGGGACAGAACCTTAGCAAATCGACTCAAGCAACATTTGGAACAGATGAGCAAAAAGGCTTCTTATTTAGATACTTGGTTGATTAATGAACAAAAAGAAGTGATTCCGGCGAGCTTAGAGGAAATTGACTTTGAGATCCAGTGGGACCGTTCAATGACCGATCAATTAGTCAGTCTCTATCAAAACAAAGCTGAAAATATTCCGATTCCAGATGCTCTCCGTGGATCATTAAGACCTTATCAACTTGAAGGTGCTTCGTGGTTATACCATTTAAGGCGTGCTGGCTTCGGCGCTTGCTTAGCTGATGATATGGGCTTAGGGAAATCCATTCAGACGATTGCTTATATCTTACATGTTCTCAAACAACAAGAAGAGCATTCGAGACAACCATTTTTACTCATTTGCCCGACTTCCCTACTCTTTAACTGGCAAATAGAATGTGATAACTTTGCACCTGACTTAAAGGTCTTTATTCATCATGGCGCTTCTCGTTTACCGATAGATGATTCACATTGGGACGAATATGATTTAATACTCACCTCCTATCAAATGGCGGTTCGTGATCAAGAGCTGCTAAGTGATTATAGCTGGAATGGTTTAATTTTAGATGAAGCACAACATATTAAAAATATTGAGACGAAGCAAAGAAGGACGATCAAAGCGATCCATGCTAAACACCGAATCGCTTTAACCGGTACACCTATCGAGAATAAATTAAGAGAATTATGGTCATTAATTGACGTATTGATTCCAGGACTCTTAGGTAGACATTATCAATTTCAACGCGACTTCATCCAGCCTATTGAAAGAAATCAAAACGAAGAAAAGCTTAAACAGTTACAGCACCTTATTTTCCCATTTATTTTAAGGAGGAAAAAGTCAGATGAATATTTACAGCTCGGCTTACCTCTTAAAACCGAAACGACACACCGTGTCCCTCTTTCAGTGGAACAAGCTATGTTATATCAAATGATTGTTGATGAGCTCTTAAATAAACTGGATGATCTTAACTCATTTGAAAGAAGGGCGATTATTCTAAAAAGCTTGACGAGATTAAAACAAATATGTAATCATCCTGCTCACTTCTTAAAAGATCGTGATTATGAAAAACATGATTCTGAAAAGTGGAATGCGTTTATGAACCTCATTCAAGAGATAACGATAAATAGACGAGAAAAGGTGTTAATTTTTACGCAATATAAAGAAATGGGTACGATTATTTCCGATGCACTTCATGATCGCTTCCAACAAGAAATCCCTTTTTTGCACGGGAGTCTTACCCGTTCTAAACGAGAAGAAGCAGTCAAGAGCTTTCAGGAAAACCCAGACATTCCCGCTTTTATACTCTCACTAAAGGCGGGAGGCGTCGGTTTAAATTTAACAGCAGCTACGCATGTTATCCACTATGATCGTTGGTGGAACCCTGCTGTTGAAAATCAAGCAACCGATCGTGCCTTTAGAATTGGTCAAAAATCGGATGTGACCGTCCATAAATTTATAACAATTGGAACTCTAGAAGAGCGAATCGATCAAATGCTTCAGCGCAAGCAAGGCTTAGCTAATGAGGTATTAACAGTATCTGAAAACCGAGTTACAGAATTATCGAATGATGAAATTGTCGAGTTAATCCATTTACAAACAACCTAAAGGGAGGCTCTCTGTATGGCTAAGAAAGCGACAGATTTACCAGAAAAATTTGCTGATTTTTGGATGCCCCACTACCAAAAACCAAACACTGAGCACCCTTCCAGTGCTAATGAAACATATGAACATTCCTCTTGGCATCAAGTGAAAGCAGCCATCAAAAAGCAAGCTGAACTTAAGTGGAAAGATTCATAATCGTAAAAAGCTCTCCCTGTTAGCACATGCTTTTGGAGAGCTTTTTATATAATTTTTCTGCCTAAGTGCTGGTGCACGCCTGCTGGTTGTGCAGTTATTGAAGTATATTCTCTGAGCATTTCAACATTAAGTCCCTCTAAGGAGTCACGGCAACACATGATTTCCAACAAGAATGACCAATCATGCTCTAAGTTCGCACCGAACCTAATATGTTATGGAAAAAGAGCAGATACTCTTCATAAGAGTACTGCTCTTTTAACGTTTTTCTGAGTGCTCTTTTTTATTGGCCAATTTCCACGGTTTCAGTGCTTTCAATTAATCCATGGCTATCCGCTACTTCTTGCCCGTTAATTTCATATAAGACGAGTGTAGCGACTACTTCATAAGAGCCTGAATCAAATCCGCTCACATCAATCGCTTCTGTAAACGAAATGTCCTGCCCCGCTTTTAATTCTTCTTGCTCTAAAGCCATCGTAAACATCTTATCTGCAGAGTATCTATAAACTTCCGCTTGATTTTGGTCAAGTAGGATAATTTCAAAACGTTGGCCTGACGAAAAAGTTAACGTCATATCTTCAGAACCTTCGTTAGTAAGTGTCATCTGCACATCTAACTTTCCCCCTTGTTCCGTTGTCTCAAGTTTGAATTTCAACGATTCCCACTCTCCTTCATCAATAGCTTGCTCTTCTTCATCAGACGGTTGCTCTTCTGGCGTCTCTATATCTTCTGGCTCATTTGGATTACTTCCTGTTTGCTGGTCACCCGTTCCACACGCAACTAAACCAATACATAACATCGCTATACATAATGAAAAGATATACTTTTTCATAAGCCTCTCTCCTTTAGTCTTTTCGAAACAACCCGAACACTTCTGTTGTTTCAATAATATTTGTAAAGGCCATTGGATCAGTCTGCTTTAATACTTCTTTTAAGTCATACAATTCATATCTCGTTAACACAATCATAAGCACTTCGCTTTTTTCAGAAGTATAACCTCCTTTTGCTTCTACTCTAGTTATCCCTCTTTCAAAATGATTATAAACTCGTTCTTTCACTTGCTCTGGCTGTTTAGTTACAACAAAAGCTGTTAACTTAACATGGCGCGTATGAATGGTATCTATGACTCTAGAAGTGACATACAACGTTACAAGTGTATACAGAGCTTTTTCAGGATCAAACATAATACCAGACGCTACAACAATGAGTCCATTTAAGATGAAGAAGTAGATACCAATCGGACGATCGTTATATCTAGCTAATAATAGGGCGATGATATCTAGGCCACCAGAAGAAGCCCCTACCTTTAACGTGATTCCTGCCCCTATCGCCGTGATGACACCACCAAACACAGCATTTAATATAATATCTGGTGAAAATTGAATGATAGGTATTACCTCAAGGAAGATGGTTGTACTAACAACACTTAAGAAACTATAAACAGTGAAGCTTTTCCCTACTTTAAACCAACCAATAATCGCCACAGGAATATTTAATAGAAATAGGGTAATGCCTGTTGATAATGGAATAACCGTGGCAAGTAACTGAGAAATCCCTGTGAAGCCACTTGCAAAAACATTCGCTGGTATTAAGAAGAAATTTAAAGACATTGCAATAAACATAGCCCCTAAAATCACAACAAAAGTCTTTTTGATTTCGCTCACTAATGTTCGTTTCATAGGATCAATTAGCTCATTGCTGACTGCTTTTCTTTTATTAGATGTTGATTAAACCATTGAACGGCTTGCAAAACAGCATGCCTTGAAACCTTATGACCTGTCTTCTCTTCTACAATTAATTTTAAATGTTCTGGTGTATGCTGATATTGTTGTTGTACTGACTGATATAACTGCTCTGAAAAATAAGAAGGTACGACTTGGTCCTGTTTCCCATGCCAAATTAAAAGCGGCTTACTAGCTAGTTTCTCTAATTGACTAGATAAATCAAATGGTTGTAGCTTGCTTAAAACCAATTCTTTCATACCCTCATCAATAGGAACACCTTGTTTTTCCATCATATCAACTTGCGCTTTTGCGAATTGCTGATAATAAGCGGTCCCCATTAAAGATACAGCTGACTGTATCCAAGGATATTGGCTTAATGCACCTAATGTGGTTATCGCCCCCATTGATGTCCCTATCACGCCAATTCTGTTTCTATCTGCTCTACCTGATTCAACAAGTAGTTCTTTTAAAGCAGATAGTTCTCCGATTGAAGTCAAGACAATCTCCCAAAACGATAAGGCTAGTTTCTTTTCATTATTTGATACGTCATCTTCTCTTTCACCATGGTGAAGAGCATCTGGTAAAATCACTCGAATACCTTGTTCTGCCAACAAATAAGCAACATGTAAATTATGCTCCTTTGCACTTGTAAATCCGTGTAAAAAGAATACGGTTGGTATGTCAGACAGATCCTTTAAATCTGCCTCTACAACATGTAACGTTGGAATTTCGACCATTGTTTCTTTTTCTACAATAATCATGCGCCAACCCCCTCCATCCTATTTTATTTCCTTATTATAACATTCCCCAATAGGACAAGCACCAATCAAAGAATTGTATGTAAGATATGACTTTATTTATTCTACTGTCAATTAGATGTTATCCAAATAAAAGAAGCCATACGAAGTAAGAAAACTTCATATGGCTCCTTGTTATTTCGTCTGATTATAGTGCTTAACGCTATAAAGTGCCCCTTCATCGACCATCTTTTGATCTTCTATATCATACGGGTCTGGGTGCCCCATTCTTAATTGCCTTGAGTTCTTTTTTTCTTTTCCAACAAGTGAACAGACTTTCTGATAAATATCCTTTGACTTTGTTTTAAGTTCATTTCTACGCTTATCGTTTAGTAAGTAGACCGTTGTTGCGGCACTAGCACTAGCAATTAAAGTTGCACATATCGTTTTCTTATAAGCCATCAATATAACCACCTTTCGTCTGCTTTCTATTCTTTTCCCTCCATTTAATAAAACTTAAACATGGAAAATTAAAAAATAATCATAGACCTTCTTTTATGGCCGTCCTCAAACAGATCGGCATAATCATTTTCTTTCTATGCATACTAATTAAAAAGGGGGTGGCGGGATGTCTCAAACACGTGATAATAACAAAAAACCTAAAGACCATAACGCATACAATCAACTTAAAAATGAGCAAGAAAAGAAAAATGCTCGTGCAGGAAAGCATAATAATTCTAAAAAAACCGATCACCTTTAATAGCCTATATTAAAACCACTTTGGCGGAGCACCTATGCTCTGCCAAAAACAATACCCCTGAAGTTACTCCTTCAGAGGTATCACTTAATCCTTATTATTTTGTACCAAATAATTCTCCCGGACTTTTTACAACCCACTCTGGACCTTGGTTGATTTCACCAGTCCAAGACAACATTCCACCATTAAAATTAATAACCTTGTCGAAACCTTGTTCTTTCAAATATAAAGCGACATTTTGGCTACGACCACCACTTCTACAAATAAACACATACTCTTTATCCTGCTCTAACTCACTAACATAATTCGGAATCGTATTCATCGGCATTAACGGCACGCCTGGGATGTGAAATTCATCATACTCCTCTAACTCACGCACATCAATAAAAATACGTTCACTTTTATTCTCATTTAATAATTCTTTTAGTTCGTTCTCTTTAATCTGTTTAATCCCATCTTGTATATGACTCATCTTTTTCACCTCATTCATCATTTTTATGTCATTTTAGGCTTCTTTAAACGCCATAGTCGATACAAATGATAAACAATCACTTTACCCACTGCGTACGTCGGTACCGCTAAAAGAAGACCTAGTAACCCTGCGAACTTACTGGCAACTAACAATAATAATATAATCGTTAGAGGGTGGATCGCAAGCTTTTTACCCATAACAATTGGTGATATTAAGTTACTTTCTATTTGCTGAACAATGACAATTATCCCTGCAACAAATAAAGCGGTAGGTAATGAATCAAATAAGGCAACGATGACACCAGGAAATGCACCAATCCATGGACCGATAAATGGTATGACATTTGTAAACATCGCAATGAGAGCCAACACCAATGGATAGTCTATCCCGACGATTAAATACCCAATATACATCATAACACCTACGCAAAAACTAACGATGATCTGACCTTGGATATAGGAGCTTAGTGCATCATCCATATCAGAAAGTATACGACGACCTTCCGCTTGTTGCTTTTTCGGTAACAGCTTTAATGTATTTTCAGGTGCTTTTTTCCCATCCTTAAGCATAAAGAACAGGACAAATGGAATAATCGCCATCACAACAAGGACATTGGCAATGACACCAATTACATTTGTAATATTTGAGCCGACTGAACTCATTATGTCAACCATATAGGTTTCCAAAGCCGTTACGATATCTTCAAAAGAGACGATCTCTCCTTCTTGGAACCTTGCAAACCACTCACTCGTTTGAATAGAAACAATCCATTCTCTTATTCCATTTACAATCGTTGGCCAATTCTCTACTAATTGATTAAATTGGTTTTGAATCTCTGGACCAATCAAGAAAATCATCAGAACAATTAAAGCTATAGCGGTTAAGAAGATAATTAAAATTGATAAAGTTCTTGGAATCCACCTTGAAAGAAAATTAACGAGAGGTCTTAGTAAATAATAAAGAACCCCGCCTAATAAAATAGGGGCAAATAATGTTTGCACTAAAATAATGATAGGTTGAAAAACCCAACTTATGAGTGAACCTAAGTAAATGACAACAAAAATGAGTACTAACCAAATTCCAAAACGAAAATACTTACTATCCGGCATCTGCATATTCCTTCCATTACATTTTATTAGAATTATAGCACTAGTGAATTACTTTTCCTACTAAAAGCCATACAGAAGCTTTTGTATGAAAGTTACTGCTGATACTCATGTGCAGAGCCTTGCCCGTCGCTACCGAAAATCATGCTCCGCGACAATCACGTGGTGCGGAGCTAATCGGCTACGCCGCTGGATCTCAGCTCTGCCACTACGTCCCACGAGAGTCTCCGCATGTTTTCGTCCACTGGGTTACTGCTAAATGTCAAATAAAAAAATCTAACACCATTCTTTTAAATAAAAAAGACAAAATCAAAATTAAATGAAGTGCCACCAGTTAAAGAGCCAAATTCTACTTTCATATTTGTTGGTGGTGGAGCGGTTTTGGCTCCGCCATGGGCGTTTTGTATGAAAGTCGCTATAAGACAATAATCTGTCTCTTCAGATATAGCTCAAAGAATGGGGAGCACGCTTTCCACAGGCGGGCGCTGAGCTATATCAAAATTAATATTTGTTGGTGATGCAAGTGGTGATTATCCCTTAACAAATCAGCTCTTGTTCAACCTGCACGATGTTCTGCTTTTTTGTTTGTATCTTTCTTTGACAAAAAGAGCATACAAGTCAGACCTTGTGCTCTTTTGTACAATGGTTCATATCACTTCGTTGTTAGCTCTCATTTACAGTTCTCTTTAGACAGGTTTGTCGCTTTATAAAACGATAAGGAATAATCGTCTTTTTTACATCATAACTCGGGTCAGCAATGCGATGAATGAGCTTATCTGTACCTTGAAAACCTAATTCATAAATATTAATATCAACTGTTGTTAATGGTGGTGACGATAGCTCTGATAACATAACGTTATTAAAGCTTACAATTGACATTTCCTCAGGTACCGAAATTCCCATTTCATCTAACATACGTAGAACTCCTAATGCCATTAAATCATCGGCCACTACAAGGGCAGTCGGACGTTCTTCAAGTGTCATAAATTCTATAACAGCTTCTTGGCCACCTTCTAATACCTCATCATTATAAACAATATACTCTTCACGCACAGGTATATTGGCATTATTGAGTGCCCTCTCGTACCCCATTTTATGATCTTTAGTGACGACATAATCTAAATTACCACCAATAAAACCAATTCTTTCATGACCTAATAAAAGTAAATATTCCGTAACCGTTTTTGATGCACGTATATTATCATTATTCACATAGAAAATCTCATCTTCCTCTACGCCCTGTGGTCTTCCAACGAGAACAAAAGGAAAAGTCTGCTCTAATAGAAAAGAAAGTACGCCATCATTTGCTTTTGAATAGAGTAAAATGATTCCATCAACTCTACGACTATATACCATTTGTTTAACTTCTTCTAAAATTTCTTGGTCGGTTTGGCCAGTTGATAAATACAAACCATACTTATCCAAATATGCTTTTGCTGTAATTCCTCTTAAAACTTCAGGGAAAAATGGATTCTGAAAAGCAACCTTAGCTGAGCTTGGTATAATAACACCTAACGTCTTTGTAGATTGATTAACAAGACTTCGAGCATTGTAATTAGGATGATATCCTAGCTCTTCCATTGCTTCCCTTACTCTTTCCTTTGTTTGCTGACTAATTCTTGGACTATCTGCTATAACACGTGATACCGTTGAAGGAGCAACTTTAGCTTTTTTGGCTACATCTTTTATCGTGATTGACATCCGGCATCCCCCTTTTCCTCATTCATACATAACCACATCTTTTTAATTGTAATATTCTCTATTCAATCGGACAATATAATTTTCCACTAATCAAGAAGAAGGCGTTAGATCTTCTCTTAGAATGATCTAAAGCGCCTTCGATTCCCTTTATCCTTTTGTTGCTCCTGATGTTAACCCTGTTAACAAGTAACGCTGTAGTAACAAGAATACTGTAGCAATTGGAATCGCAATTAAAATCGCACCTGCCGCAAATCGGGTAAAGTTATTGGCAAACTGATCATTTACAAAATTAAATAATCCAAGAGCTAAAGTAAAGTTCTCAGGACTTCTTAATAAGATTCGTGGCAAAATGAAGTCCATAAATGGTGACATAAAATTAAACAAGGCAACAACCGCTAAAATTGGTTTTGCTAATGGAAGCATGATGGTAAAAAAGATTCGAAAATGTCCTGCCCCATCTAACTTAGCAGATTCATCCAGATCCTTTGGAATTGTATCAAAATACCCTTTTACTAAGAAGGCATTCATAGGTATTGATGTTCCCACATAAATAATGATTAAACCAGCTAATGAATCAAGTAAATTAACTGTGTTTAATAAAATATAAAGAGCTACCATGGCCATTAACACTGGGAACATTTGTAATAATAAGAAGGCATACAAACCATATGTTCGGCCAGTGAAGCGGTATCTCGAAAACGCATAAGCAACCAAAGCAATCATCGTTGTCGCACAAACAGATGTTATCGTTGCAACAATTAACGTATTCTTATACCAAGTTAAATAATTACTTCTTGGATCCGTAAATAACCACTCATAATGGGTAAATGACCAGCCGTCAGAAAAGATAGCCGTACTGTAAAGACTTGTTCCTGGCTTTAATGATAAACCAATTGTCCACAGTAATGGATATAAAACAATCGCAATCATAATAAATAAGAAACCATATATACCAATTACTTCTAATTTAGATTTTGTTTTTGGACTCATCAGACACTTTCCTCCTCTTTAAACGAACGACTTCGACGGAATTGGAAGAGTGCAAAGCTAGCAACTAACAATCCAATAATAATGGAAATGGCAGCAGCCATACTGTACTGAGAACTTTCGAAGGTTAAACTATATACCCACGAGATTAAAATGTCCGTTCCCCCAGCATTTTGTCCCATCACAGGAGGCCCACCTTGATTAAATAAGTAAATAATATTGAAGTTATTAAAATTAAATGAATACTGCATGATTAATAATGGTGCTGTTGCAAACAGAACATGTGGTAATGTAATGAAACGGAATTTTTGAGTTTTTGACGCACCGTCCATATCAGCAGCTTCATACCAATCACTTGAAATACTTGTTAATATACCTGAGAATAAGGCAAAAACAAATGGAAATCCTAGCCAAACCTGAATCATAATAAGTGCTGTTTTCGTCCAGAACGGATCAGATAACCAATTAATCCCTGTCCCACCAAATAAAGGCATAATAATGTCTCGGTTTATTGCTCCAAAATTATCATTAAACATGGCTGAAAATATTAAAATTGTTACAAAACCCGGGACAGCCCAAGGTAAAATCATAATCGTTCTGAAAAACTTTTTAAATTTCACACGTTTATCATTAATTAGAACGGCTAAAAAGAGTGCCAATATAATTTGTAAGGTCGTGGCAACAAACGTCCATATCAGTGTCCAAGATAATACATTAAAAAATGTAGTTCTCCAAATATCAACCGTTAATAAATTTACAAAGTTTTGAAAGCCCACCCAATCAAGTAGATTTCTTGGCGGTGCGTTATAAAGACTGTAATTTGTAAAAGCTAAGCCAACCATATACATTAAAGGAAACACAACAGTGAAAATTAATAGTAGTAGACCTGGTCCTGTTAGTAAGTATGGAAAACTTTTATCATAGGCATGCTTAAAGCCCTCTCTTACACTTAAGGCTTTAAACCCTTGTTGGATTCTCTTTGCATCCTTTCTAGCATCAATTATGTTAAGCGAATAAAATAAAAGAGCTATCGCAATTACGATAAGTGATATAATCCCTTGAGCTAGTAATACACGTGAATCATCTGTACGGGGAATCGTACCTAGAGTAAATAGTCCCCAAAAACCTATGTTTAAAAAGCTATAAAATACAGTAATAAAGGATGCAAAAAGAACCAAAAATGCGCTTCCCTTTATGAATCTCCGATTATATAATTGGCCCAGTCCAGGGATTACCGATAAAGCAGTAGCAAGTCCCACAGAGTGCTTATTAGACTGCTGTTTTATTTCCTCGCTCATTTCCATTCCTCCTCATATTGCTTGACTTCGAAATCCGTCCTCATGAGGAAATCAATTTCCTTTTTCGAAATCTTTCTAACTATTTAGAAGAATGGAAGTCCATTAATGAACTTCTCATTCTTCTAAAGAAAAATTTTATTTAGCTTTCTTGCAATTCAATATCTGCTTCAATCTGTTGAACCGCATCTTCCAGTGCTTCTGTTACGTCAGAACCTTGAGTAATATGAATGAACGCATCTTCCATTGGGCCCCAAATTTGAGACATAGCAGGTATATTCGGCATTGGAACTGCAAATTCTGCTTGTTCAGAGAATGATGCCATAAATTCATCATCAATGGTCACATCTGTACGTGCAGGTAACTCTGCAGCTGTTTCGAAATAAGTTAATGAACTTTCAGCATTTGTGATATATAAGGCTAATTCTAATGCCCACTCATAGTTCTCCGTATATTCATTAATTAACCAACCTTTAACTCCAGAGAATGATGCCAATGGCTCGTCGTTAATCATTGGAAGTGGAACTACCGCTAAGCTATCACCAAGAGCTGCTTGGTAATTTGGAATATTCCATGGACCTGAAATAACAGCACCTACTTTGCCATCTTCAAACAATCCATTCATAATGTCACCATTAATACCGGTTGGAATAAATCCATCATTAAACCAACCTTGGATACGCTCAGCCGCTTCAATTGAACCAGCATTTGCTAAACCAACATCTTTTGAATCGTATGCACCATCAGCATCTTGATTAAATACATAACCACCATAAGCATCTAAGAAAGGATATAAATAATAGAAATTCGTTGCTTCCATTAAGAAACCATACTCATCATTTGAAGCATTTGTTAAGTCTGCTGCAATTGTTTCGATATCTTCAAATGTTTGTGGTGCTTCATCCACTAAATCTTTATTGTAATAAAGAGCATATGTTTCTGTAACAGCTGGGATACCATATTGAACACCTTCGTACGAGAATGCTTGAATGGCTCCTTCCGTGTAACCTTCTAATTGCTCTTCAGTCAATTCAATTTCACGTGCTAAACCTTCTAGGACCGCTTGACCTAATCGATCATTTGGTTGGAAGAATAAGTCTGGACCACGACCTGCAGGACCATCTAAAGAGATCGCATCCATTTGGTCTAACATGGAGAATTCTGTAATTTTCACTGGAATTCCATGTTCTTCTTCAAATTTTTCTGCAATCATTTCATATGCATCTAATTGGTCCTCTTCATCATTTACCCACATTGTTAATTCTTCTGGCTTCTCAGCTTCTACTTCTGTACCGCCATTATCTGTGTCCGTACCGCCTGTATCAGTATCTCCTGTCTCTTCTCTATCAGGTCCACATGCAGCTAGTAACAGAACTAGTAATAATGTAACAACCGTTCCAAGTACTTTTTTCATTTTCATTCCCCCTAAAATATCATTATGAATAGTAGTTTACCCTAAAACCATCTAACGATTAGTTCCAGACCTCACCCCCTTAAATAATGAAACCCTTTACATACATAAACAAGATTAATAACTCAAAAACTTTTTAAGTAATGATATGCATAATGCGGAAATCGTTTGCACACTTCTGCGTAACTCAAGAAAACGATTTCAAATATCATTTCAACCATAGTATACATTTACTCACGCTATATTTCAATAACTAAATCATAATATTTATTATTATTCACCAATAAGTAACAAACGTTTGCACAAATTTGTTTGAAACTTCAATTTTTACGTTATAATTGATTAGTTTTATTTAAAGTTAGTGTGAACATGGAGCGCTACCGAAAATTATGCACCGCCTCCTGCGGGATGGTGCTGAGCGAATCAACACAGCCAGCAGAGCTCAACTCTGCCATTAGATCCCACGGGAACCTCTCTATGACTCGCCCGCTAGGTTACCTGAAAATCTTTATTCAAAAGTACACTCATACAACATTCATTATATAAAAAGTACAAAATCAATCGAACGTAATGCCTACAGTTAAAAGCAAAACCTGCTTTCATGTTTGTTGGTGGCGAAGTGAATCGGGTTTCGCGATGTAGTTTTTGTATAATAGTGCGACTCAGTGTGCTAAGTTATGGCTTGAAGTTAGCTGGTTCTTCACCTTGCGATTACAGCATTTACTCTCTTTTTATTTGTACTATTTCTGATGGATTCGTTTAGATTGTGTAATTTGACTTATTCTTTCAATTTATTAAAAAGACCTAATGGTATTTTTGTCCTATAAATGCTAAGCTTAATGTAGATTTTTCTAAATCAGGGGTGACTTTTGTGCGTTTATTTTTTTTACTGAGTTTCTTATTTTTATTAACTGGGTGTAATGAAACAAACTCGGTTGACTCTTTATCTGAACCTGTCATAGTCTCAAATAATCACTTGCAGATTGAATTAAAAGAAATCTCTTCTACTTCTTATCAAGGTCATACAAGTGAAAAAGTGACTTTAAACGTAACACCTATTAACAGTCACTACGATATAAATGATGATTATCATTATTCAGTTGAATTACACACTAAGGACACATCCTTTACACCTATAGATAGTGAAGCTACCGTAACAAATGATGGGCTGCAACTAACTGCCTATTTTGAAGAATTTAAGGATGAACCGATGGAGAATTTGGCTACCATTGTTATCGTAAAACCTACTTATTATTCTCACCATATTGCATTTACTGATGTAACGCATGAGACATTTACATTATTCGACAATGATTTTTTTGTTGATGAAATTGCAATCGAACAAAATACGTTGACATTAAACGCTATAGATATCCATCCGATTAAAGGCTTAGATATAGCTATTGAAATAGAAAATGAACTCATATACCCAGCTTTTTCAATGACCGATTATGAGGAGGATGGTCATAGGTTATCGGCTACTTACGAATTCATGCATGACTTGCCCTCCTCCTTTCATTTACACTTTAAAAGGAATCAGCTCATTGAACCAACATGGACATTTACATTACCGATTTTAACTGAATAAAAAAGACAAGTTCGATAATAACTGAACTCGTCTTTTTTTGATCTTTATTCTATATAGGATAAAGTAATTTCCTGTTTGGGAAATTGCTCTACTAAATTTTGTTCTAACGTAGTTAATAAAGTTGTCTGTTCATACCCTTGTTCCAATAAATACACATACATTTCTTCTATGTAGGGGAGGATCTCTTCACTATAATAAGCGGCAAAATGAAAGGCACCATCTTGGAGTTGGTAATCACCTTCCTCAAATTGATCATACAGCCCAACAAAATCAATCATCTGTATAGATACTTGTAATTCAAACTCAGTACCCTCAGCAATCTTAAATCGGTCGTAAAACCCTAATGTATATAAATGGTAAATAACCATTGGATTCTCAGTTGAAATTACTCGTGCTTGTTCGACCTCGACCTGCTCTGTACGCTCGTCGGTGACAACTAGATCTCCTTCAAAAACTTTCAAAGTAAATTGCTCTTGAAAAGCAAAGTAAATACCGATAAATAAAACCGTCAATACTACTGAAGTCACCATTTCCATTCTTTTTGTAATTAACTTGTCTTTTTTCTTAAGCCATTTTTGTAACGTTAAACTCGAAATAAATATCAAACCAATAAATACAATAGCAATAATTGTCCAATATGTAATTTCACTTATTAAAAATGTCAATTTATCCACACTCACTTTATCCTTGATCCAATTTAGGAAACTTCTAATAGTTTATCATAATATTTATGATTTCTAAATGATAAAGATAAAGTTAAGTCATTTCGCTACATAAAAGAAAAAGCGACAATTTCCTCGGAAATAATCGCTTTTTCTTTTTTTAGTTATTCCGCCTTAATGGTAATGTCACACACCTAAATGAACCACCTGATTTTATAATCTCTGAAAAATCGATTTCAATAACCTCAAACCCACGCTCTATTAACTTTCGGTTCGTTTGTTCATTTTTAGGTAAAGCAACTATCTTTCGGTGCCCTAATGATAAGATATTGACCGCTAAAGAAAATTGCTCTTCGTCGTCTACTTCAATACAATCATATTTACGTTGTATGATCTTCAAAGATTCCTCGTTGATAGCAGGCGGATATATGAGTGCCTCTGATTCAGAAATGGGATTAAATACACAATCAAGATGTAAATACTTCTCATCAAAATCAATAAGATGAAACGAGTGGTTTGGATGACGCATTTGAAGAAGTTCTAAGGTTACTTTAGCTGTTCGACCACTGTTTCCAATAAAAACATCTGATTGCGCAAGAACAACATCTCCACCTTCAATAGTACCTGCTTCTATTTCATGATACGGTATCTTCTCTTGCTGTAAAAATTGTAAAAGTTGTTCTCTTTCTTTTTTCCTAATATCTCTTTTCAAATGACCTACATATAAAGTATCTTCAATAACAAAACCAATATCTCTAGTGAATACCTGTTCCGGACATTCTTCATTAGCTGATATTAGCATGACATCTACACCATGCTTCCTCAATGTTTCAACAAGCATTTGATGCTCGGATTGAGCAATTCCTCGATTGATATTAGCTTTTTTATAATGTGCTTGTATCTCATTAATAGCCTCTTCTATAGACATATAGGTTGGTTGACAAAGTACAACTTTTTGTAGTTGTTCATATTCCGTCAGACATTGTATTTGAATCATCTTCCAAATCCTTTCTTAATATGAAGAGTTAGTATGATGTATAAAAGTAGTGGAATATTGAACAAAATGGAAAGTACGTACATATAGTAAAATGAAATCGTTTCCTAGGAGGTATATCTGTGATTTTCCAAACATACCGTATGCAACAGTTACTTCATCACGACCCAATTCTACGTAGTACTTATCATGAAATTTTTGCCTATATTAACAATGAAGAACAGGCATTACGTTTTCTCTTTGAGCAATATGTGATAAAAGAGCCTATATTCCAAAATGCTTACCTTCATTTAACTCATCCTAGTTAACGGCGTGGAATTAAACGTATAATTAACAGAATTAAAGCAATGACCAATAATATATTGATTAAGCCACCTGCAATTTCGAAACTAAATCCAAGTATCCATAAAATAATTAAGATTACGATAATAGTCCACATACTGTTCTCCCACCTTCCCAATTTTTTTATTGCTTTAAATCAATCATTCCACCCTGAGGGGTTTTTGAAACATGTTAAATTCATTTATCTTATTTTGTCTCATTTTCATTTAAATTATAAAACTAAAAAAGAATCGCCTATATGGCGACTCTTTTTATTCTTCAAACGTTAATAACAACTCATACCCATTTTCAGATATAATCTTCCCGTTTTTATGTTCATGAAGGTGGACTAAATAATCATTGGTAGCATTCATAAATTGCTCTTTGTCATAATTGATTAATGCTTGCTCAATCAACTGATTAATCTTATTTTTTTTATAATGGTACAACGAATATTCTAAAATGGCCTGGGCATATAAAGATTGAACAGTTGTTTCAGAACGGTTTTGCAAATTTTTTATCACATGTAATTGCTTTAAAACATTCTTATCCATAGCGAATTGGTGATTCATCTCGTATCCCTCCATTATAACCTTTTCAAAAATATTCCCATATTTCCTAAGATTTAAACCAGCCCTTTAATGAAAGCGTTTCCTTTTATTATTATATTAACACTATTTTGTTGAATTTTCAAACATTATCTACTTTACATTTAGTTTTAAAAATAGCTTGTGATTTGCCAATTTTTCGCAAATCACAAGCTTATTAATGGATGTACCAATTAATCGATTACACGCATCGTATCAATTTCTTCTAATGTAAAGTGGAATACTTCTTTTAAATCATCTTCATAAAAAATCATTGAATTTGTTATATCATCAATTTTGATCAATCTTCCAATAAATTGACTACGCCCATGAACAGGAGATGTCGTTTCTACCTTTACTAATTTATTTTGTTCTAGCCATTGGTTTAATAACATACGATACCTTTCCATCTTACTCACCATCCTTAACACTCTTATCTACTAAAACATAGTTTTCTATAAAGGACTAGATACAAACGTCCTATAAATAAATCTTCTTGCAATTTTAAAAAGATATCGTATAATAAGAACGTACGTTCTTATGTATGAGGAGGTTTAAAAATGGTTTCAAATGAAGATTATACGCTTATTCAACGATATATTATATTAAATACCGTTCGCAAAGCTCTTGAAATGGATTATACAAAAATTGAACAGCTAGCAACTAAATTCAAGCCTTTTTACCTCGCCCAACAAACGTTAATCTTAGATCAGGTAAGTAAGGATTTAATGCCTATAAAGAAATCCATGCAAAAAAAACATATTAAAATTGGACCTTTACGAGTCGTTGGTCTATTTAGTGAGTACCAATTTCATATAAATGGTTACGAACAAACGAACAAGATTTTGAATGTCCACTTACGTAACCAGGCTTTTGACTATATTAAAACGTTTTATACGAAGTAGTTTTGTATGAAAGTGACTTATGGGCAATCGGTTGTGCCTTGAAGTTAGCTGGTTCATGATTCCCTTCGCACCTTTTCTTGCAGATGCTCCATGGTTTGGCCTCTGCATCTTCACGCTAACCACCTTTTTGTGCAGATGCTCCATGGTTTAGCCTCTGTATCTTCACATTAACTGCCTCTTTGTGCAGCTACTCCATGGTTTGGCCTCAGTATCTTCACGTTAACCACCGCTCCATGGTTTAGCGTTTGTATCTGAACAAACCTTTATTAATCGTTAAGGCGATAGCTGACTTTTATCTTTGTTGGTGGCGAAGTGAATTGGCTTTGCCATGTGTCTTTTTGTATGAAGGATGCCTAATGTAGGGGCTTGGTCTCTACGGTTTACTGAACATGTATGGAATTTATTGATAGGTGGTTATAATGAGGGGCATTACGTTCGTGAGATACAAGGGTTTTTATTTCTTTTGAGCTGATCAAAAGCTGTGTTGAGCAGCTTTCCCTAACAGTCAACACAGCTTTATCTCATTTCTATAACCTTACTCTTTAGAGCGTATTTAGACTAATACTTTTTGAATAGCTTCAACCACTCTGTCCGCTTGGAATGGCTTGACAATAAAGTCTTTCGCTCCATTTTGTATGGCATCAATTACCATTGATTGCTGTCCCATTGCTGAACACATAATGACTTTTGCACTAGCGTCCTCTTCCCTAATTTTTTTTAGTGCCTCAATACCATCCATTTCAGGCATTGTAATGTCCATTGTCACTAAATCAGGCTTAACTTCCTTATATTTAGCAATAGCTTCTTGTCCATTAGCGGCCTCACCAGCAATATCATAGCCATTTTTCGTTAATATATCCTTAATCATCATTCTCATAAAAGCAGCATCATCTACGATTAAAATTGAAGCCATTTTAGTTCCACCTTTCGCTCGCAAGCTTATTCTTTATCAATTAATTTTTCTAAATTTAAAATGGTATACATCTTATCACCAATCTTAACGACACCATTCAAATATGAGACTTGATTGCTACCAACCACCTCTGGCGTCGGTTCGATATCACTGTTTTCAATATCAAAGACATCTTTTGCCTCATCAACGATTAAGCCAAAGTCGATTTCATCTTTTTGAATGACTAGTATCCGAGTAGCATCATCATTATTTTTTTCAGCGATCCCAAATCTTAAACGTAAGTCAATGACTGGAATAATAACGCCACGCAGGTTCATGACTCCTTTCATAAAGCTATCTGCGTTTGGGATTCTAGTAATAGGTAGCATCCGTTCTATAGATTGGATATATTCTACAGGTATTGCATAATCCTCTTGCTCAATTCGGAATGCAATAATTTTTGTTTGTTCATACTCCACCAAAGTTTGAGTCATAAGAACAACCCTTCCTCTATTTAATTAAAGCGTTGGAATCAATAATTAAAGCGACTTGACCATCACCTAAAATTGTTGCTCCAGAAATTGCAAATATGTTGGTTAAATATTTACCTAATGATTTCAAGACAATATCATGCTGACCAATCAAGCGATCGACGACAAGACCGGCCATTTTATTCCCTTTTTGAATGATAATTAATGATAGATGCTCAGCGTTTTCGTCCTGTGAATTCACATCAAATACTTCGTTTAGGAAAACTAAAGGAATCACTTTCCCTCTAAAATCAATAACCTGCTTATTGTGAACCGTATAAACATCTTCTTTAGCAATAATCGCTGTTTCTACAATAGAAGTAAGTGGTACAGCATACTTCTCCATTCCTAATTCAATAAGCATGACATCAATAATAGATAATGTCAGAGGCAATTGAATAGAAAACATAGAACCTTGCCCTAATGTCGATTGAACAGACACACTTCCACCTAGAGATTCAAAAGTAGTTCTTACCACATCGAGACCTACTCCACGCCCAGAAATATCGGTAATCTTCTCTGCCGTACTAAAACCAGAAGAGAATAAAAGACCATACACTTCTTGATCACTTAAATGGTCGATTTCAGATTCAGAGATTACGCCATTTTGTAACGCCTTCTTTATAACGTTCTCTCGGTTGATACCTCTTCCATCATCTTCAATCTCAATAAAGACATGATTGCCACTATGATAAGCTCTTAGCGTAATTGTACCAACCTCAGGCTTTCCAAGCGTCTTTCTTTCTTCAACTGTTTCAATACCATGATCAATAGAGTTCCTTAATAAATGTACGAGCGGATCACCAATCTCATCAATAATGGTTCGATCAAGCTCCGTTTCAGCCCCAATAATCTCAAGGTTTACCTCTTTATTTAATTCTTTAGAAAGATTTCTAAGCATCCTTGGGAACCGGTTAAACACCTGCTCTACTGGTGTCATCCGCATCGTTAAGATAATTTCTTGAAGGTCAATTGATATTCTAGACATATGCTCTACCGTATCACTTAACTCGGTATCTTTTAATTCGGTAGAAATTTGTTCTAAACGACCTCGGTCGATCACAAGCTCCTCAAATAAGTTCATCAGTTTATCTAGACGTTCTATACTCACTCGAATCGTTTTTTGAGAATCCACTTTTTTTGTATTACCTGGTTCTGGTTGTTGTTCCTTTTTTTTATTGATTTGTTGGCCATCAGCCTTCGGTTCTTCAATTCGATTCTCAATCCCTACATTCTCTTCTACTGCCTTTAATTTATTTTCTGTTAAGGAAATGATATTAACCTCTGTTACCTCGGAGATATTTAACAAATTCCTTCTAATTTCCTCTTCTGTTTCTTTCGTCACAAAAGTGACTTGGAAAGTTAAATCAAATTTCTCTTCTTCCAATTGCTCTGTTGAAGGATTTGCCTTCACCACTTCTCCATATCTTTCTAGTGTTTCAAAAACCATATAAACCCGTGCCGCTTTTAACATTGTTTGCTCATCTAATACAACTTGAATTAAAAGGACAGAATATTGTTGCTCTAGTGATTGAAGCAGTACAGTTCGCTCGAATTCATCAAAACTTTCATTCAACGAACGAGTGATTTCCTGATTTGCATCACTTTCTGTTACTTCTACACGACTATCGGTAGCTTTTCCTTCGACTACTTGTTCAAGTAACTGATTAATGGAGCGTACATCTCTTTTACCATCTCCACCTGCTGCAATGTCCTGAACCATACTTTCTAGATCATCGATTGCTGAAAATAAAACATCTAACACTTGTCCATCCGCTTCTTTCTTTTGCTGACGAACTAAATCTAAGACATTTTCCATGTTATGTGTTAAATGGGCTAAGTCTTCAAAACCCATTGTTGCCGCCATACCTTTTAGCGTATGAGCTGAACGAAATATCTCATTAACAACAGATATTTGATTCGGTGTTTTTTCTAATTCTAATAAGTTATCATTTAATGCTTGTAAGTGTTCCTGGCTTTCATCTAAAAATACATCTAAATACTCTGCATTAATCAAGGAAACAACCTCCATTTTCCTATGAACCTCTTAATTATATCGTCAATATTTTTTAAATCCTCATATCGATTTACGACAATTTATATAAACTGCCCCAAAACACAACAAAACAACTAATACTTTTATACTATATAACAATCCCGTAAGGATCAATAGTAAAAATTGAGGTTCTTTTGGTTTTGTATGAAAGTGGACTTAGGGGCGATGGTTTGTGCCTTAAAGTTAGCTGGTTATCCATCTTGCGATAGATGACTTAACAGGTCACCGCTCCCAGTTTAGTCGTGCGAACTCCTGATGGTGATGAAGTTGTATGAAGGGCCAACTGTTTAAGATGTTGCCACTACTTTCATCTTTGGTGGTGGCAAAGTGAATCTGCTTCGCCATGGGCGTTTTGCTCGGGCTTTCTCTCTCTTTTTCCGCTCGCAACCCCGTGATTCCGCGTTTGCTCGGGCTTCCTCTCTCTTTTTTTCATCTTACTTACCGCTCAGGTTTCTTCACTCTTTTTTCCAATATTCCTTACTCAGGTGACGAAAAAAAAAAAAAATCAACCCTCGTTTTGTTTTCGAGGGTTGATTTTTTTAATTCTGGTAACAAGCTGTAATTGAAGGAATGACTTGTAGGTTTGGTACTTCTTCATTATGTCCATGTGGTTGGATATACATTGCTTTCGTACCTAAAGAAAGGGCTGGTGCAATTTCATTAATAAAATTATCACCAATCGATAGAACTTCATGAGGTTTTACTTCGTATTGTTGAATGAGATGCTCAATTAATCCTTTTGTATATGTAGGTTTTTTGGCAGAGGTAATCACGTGCTCGAACACTCCATCTAAATCAAGTTCCTTTAATAAACGACCTACATCTTCTCGGTCACTATTAGTCATTAACACGATATTCGTTTTTTCTCTTAATTCAAGTAAATAATCACGTAAACCTGTTAATTTCTCAATTGTAAATTGGTCAGAAACCATATATTCTTTTGTAGCTAGATAACTGCTATAGCAATCTTTAACGCCATAATGCTTAGCACAAGCAAATGGTAACCACCAGCCATCCCCAATCGCTACCAAATGTTCAAAATCAAACTGCTGTGCCCCTGGATATAACTGCCGCAATTCCTCTACCCCTAATTTTTCACCATTCCATTTATAAGCCGCTGTTACAAATAAGTCTAATGGATTAATCGTTAAGATTAAATCTCGATTCACATCATAGACTTTGCCGATAGAAACGAGATGATTCCCAGCTTTCATCTTTTCATATTCAGTCATAAAGTCTTCTTGCTTTTCAACAGCCACTTTATTCTTAAGATGATTTGCGTAGTAGTCAAAATGGTCAGTTCCTTCATATAATGTTCCGTCCAGATCAAAAATAACTAATCTTGCATTTATTAACATTTACTTTTCCCTCCTTCTACTATGTTTTTTAAGTATAATACTAAAAACTCTTATTTTACAAAAAATTTACGTAAGATTGATATTCTCCCATCATTTTTAAGGGATTATAAAGAATATAAACTTTGTCAAAAATTATCCCAATTTAGTGGATTTTAACTATTTAGACAAGTATAATAAAAATGTTAGTTTTCAAAAAATTTTATTTGGGGGTAATTTTTTCATGTCTAAGAAAGTACTATTAACACTCTTCACTTTACTGATGGCAACTGTTTTAGTAGCCTGTGGTACTTCGTCAGGCGATGGTGACGGTCCAATCGTTTTAGGTTTTGTACCTTCTACTGATTCCGACAGAATCGCAGATAGCATCGAGCCATTAGTTGAACGTTTAGAAGAAGAGTTAGGTCGTGATGTCGAAGGACGTGTTATGACTAACTTTAGTGGTCTAGTAGAAGCAATGGGCAATGACCAAGTACATATCGGCTTCATTCCTGCATTTGGTTATGTCCAAGTTACAGAGCGTTACGATCAAGTTGAAGTTTTTGCAAAATCTATCCGTCACGGAGAATCGACTTATCGTGCTCAATACACAGTTCGTGCCGATTCAGGAATTGAGAGTTTAGAAGATTTAGAAGGAAAGATTTGGGCTTTTGCTGATCAAGGCTCTACAAGCGGATACTTATTCCCTGCAGCACAATTTATGGATGATTACGGTGTAACAGATCTTGACTCATACTTTGGTGGTCAAATTCAAGCCGGTTCACATGATGCTTCCCTTATCACAGTTTTAGAAGGCGATGCTGACTTCGCAACAACATTTGAGGATGCACGTACAAACATTGTCGAAGACTATCCAGAAGCGATGGATGAGCTTGTTCAATTAGATTTTACTGACGCGATTCCAAATGACACAATCAGTGCCAATACAAACCTTTTAAGTGAAGAAGAAATTGAAGAGATTAAAAGTATTTTCTTAAGCTTTAATGAAGATGAAGAAATGATTGCGGTTATGGATGAAGTTTATAACTGGACAGGACTAGATGAAGCTTCTCATGATGAGTATGAAATCGTTCGTTCTGTTTATAAAAAATTCCAAGAGCAATTTGATTAATACTGTTAATCAATAAGTGCAAGCTAACTTAGATTAGATAGCTTAAATTAGACTGCTTGAGCACCTATTTTGTTTAGATAGGCAGTACTTCTCAACAGTCTAAAGGGGAGAGAACCTATTTCTCTCCCCTCTTATCATGTTAACTCATCTCCTTACCATGATAAGAGGGTCTTAAATACTAGTAGTAACCTCTTAATATATTAATCTCGAATCTATCGTAAAGGAGTAATAAGGATGATTGAATTCAAAGACGTTTCCCTTGTTTACCCAAATGGAACCCAAGGTTTAAAAAATGTCAATATAACAATAAATCCGGGTGAATTTGTTGTGGTCGTTGGTTTATCTGGGGCAGGAAAATCAACTTTAATTCGCAGTATGAACCGCTTAGTCACACCAACAGATGGAGAGCTACTGATTGATGGAGAAGATATTCTAAAATATCGACAAAGCCAATTACGTAAATTACGCACAAAAGTAGGAATGATATTCCAAAATTATAATCTTGTCAAACGTTCTACTGTAATGAAAAATGTTATTTCAGGTCGCCTCGGTCACACGGGCACGTTACGTAGTTTACTTAACCTCTATCCAAAACAGGATGTAGCATTAGCTTATCGTAGTTTAGAGCGTGTCAATATTTCGGAAAAGGTCTATCAACGTGCTGACCAATTAAGTGGTGGTCAACAACAGCGTGTTGCGATTGCCCGTGTTTTAACACAACAACCTAATATTATATTAGCCGATGAGCCAGTAGCTTCTCTTGATCCACCAACGTCTCATCAAGTTATGACCTACTTACGTAAAGTCAACAAAGAAGATAAAATTACGACCATTGTTAATCTACACTTTATCGATATGGCCATGGAATATGCGGACCGTATTATCGGTATGCGTGCAGGTGAAGTTGTCTATGACGGTCCAGTAAGTGATGTCAATGAAGCTACGTTTGAGGAGATTTATGGAAGAAAGATTCGGGAGGATGACCTTGTAGGAGGTTCTGATGATGAGTAAACAAAAGAACTTAGCATTACAAGGTATTACTTCAAATAAAGCCAAATTCAAAATTACGACGATCTTTGTAATCATTGTTGGATTTTATATTTTCACATCCACACAAACCAATTCATCACTTTTACATTTATGGGATGGGAGAAACGGTTTTATTAGAATTGGCTCTGAGCTTTTTCCGCCGAATTGGAATTATGCCTCAACAGTGTGGAATCAATTAGTAGAAACGATACATATGGCAATTATAGCAACAACCATTGCTGCACTGCTAAGTATACCTATTAGTTTATTATCAGCAGCTAACTTATTCCATAGCCCTTTTATTCATCAGCCGGTACGTTTTATCATGAATATCCTGCGTACCATTCCTGATATTCTCCTTGCCCTTATTTTTGTTGGAATTTTCGGCGTTGGTGTATTCCCAGGGATTATGGCGTTAATCATCTTTTCATTAGGGTTACTTGCCAAATTAATGTATGAAACGATTGAGTCAATTGATATGAATCCAATCGAGGCAATTCGAGCTTCAGGAGGTAATACACTACAAGTTATTACTTATGCTGTTGTTCCACAAGTGTTGCCTCAATTTGTTTCATTTGGTTTATATGTATTTGAAGTCAACGTCCGAGCATCTCTAGTATTAGGTTTTGTTGGAGCAGGCGGTATCGGTCTTCTCTTAAACCAACAAGTTAGTTGGGCGAACTATCCAAATGTCATGACGATTATTGTCATCATCTTTGCAACTGTTGTTGTGATTGATTATATCAGTAATAAAATAAGGGAGAGACTAATATGACAGAACTTACGTTACCTCCTAAACCAAAGAAAAATTTATGGCAGAAGATTAGACCTTTTATAATCGGTGCCATTCTTATTGTCATTTATGTTTGGACTTTCACTAGTATAGATATACGCTGGGAACGTGTTTTTAGCCAACATACCATTGATAGTATGTTTCGGGTTATTCCACAGCTTTTCTCTCCCGATTGGAGTTCTTTTGGAAAAGTCATGAATCTAATGTGGGAAACACTATTAATGGCCTATACAGGTACATTAATGGCTGCGATTCTAGCGATTCCATTTGGCTTTTTTGCTGCTAGTAACATGGTCAAAAGTAAGTTCTTAAATACAGCTTCTAAGTGGGCATTAAATGCCATTCGTGCCTTTCCTGAGCTCGTGCTTGCGCTTATGTTCGTAGCAGCTGTTGGCCCAAGACCTTTTGCCGGGGTTATTGCAATTGCGATTGGTTCGATTGGTATGCTAGGTAAGCTTTATAGCGAAGTTATTGAATCAATTGATATGAATGTCGTTGAGGCGTTAGAAGCAAATGGCGCCAACAAATTACAGGTACTTTTTTACGGTATTATTCCACAGATTATTCCTGAATTCCTGTCATATGCACTTTATCGATTTGAAATCGATGTGCGTGCTTCGACGATTTTGGGGATTATCGGAGCAGGTGGTATCGGTACGTTGATTACCATTGCGACTACGAACCGAAATTGGCCTGAGGTTGGGTTGATTTTAGTTGTTATTATTGTCGTGGTTACAACGATTGATATTGTCAGTGCTCAAATCCGAAAGCGTTTAGTGTAAAAAAAAACGGAAAGTTTACAGCCTAATGGATGGCTGTGGCTTTCCGTTTTTTGTGTGGAGGTGTACTTAGGGTCGATAGTTCGTGCCGTGAAGTTAGCTGGTCATCCATCTTGCGATAAATGACCTTAGCAGTAAAGTGCTCCCTGTTTGTTCATCCGACTCCTGATGGTAATCGAGTTGTAAACGTGCCAACAGTTTGAACAGTCGCCACTACTTTCATCTTTGTTGGTGGCGAAGTGAATGGGGCTTCGCCATGAGTTTTTTTGTGTGGAGGTGCGAAACTTTCAGGCTTTTCCTACAACACTCCAGCCCTTTTCCGCTGTTTATGTTGTTACTCAAATGACTTTAGTTTCGTAGCCAATCTGACTTTGATTGGGCTTCTTTCTTGCGGCGTTTGAGCTCTTTAATATGGGTCTTTAGTTCGCTCCATTTTTCTGCTGGGTAGTCAATCGAATGAATTGGCTCTCCTCGATCTCTAAATACAAATAACGAAGCTTGATTAACCTTTTGCTCATTTAATTGTTCATAGGCAAGCTGATAAAGTAAAAGTTGTGGTCCATATTCTTCTAACAGCTCTGCCCCCGTTTTATCAAACTTATTTGTCTTAAAGTCAATTAAATGAATCTCTTCATTTTTTGCGACAACTTTATCAATTTTACCAATCAATATAACCCCTAGATCGTTCAGAGTAAGCTCGAACTCCCATTCACTAGCAACGACTACTCCTAGCTGCTGACGACGTTCTACATTGTATGTTTGAAGTAGAGAGAGAAGTAATCGCTCGATATCACTCCTAGATTCAGAAGCGACTTCATATAATACTTGTTCCACCGCTTTCTCTTCTGTCACGCCTTGATCCAACCATTCACAAGCCTTGTGCATGAGGTTACCAAATTCTTTCGCAGGAATAGATAGGTTTTCCTCGCTGTCTATTGAAGGGCGAAAACGTTGACTCTGTGGGAATGAACCGTCTTCCATACCTAAAACATGCTTATAAAAGTATTTTGATTTATCATAAATAAAATCAACGACCTCTGTTACAGATATATTCATCAGCATCGGTTTTTTGTGCAAAATATCAATGGGATCAAAGGAGTGAATATCGGGTTTGAAAGGCATTTCACTCCTACTTTGTTTCGTTTCCTCAACCAATGATTTGATAGCACTGTCTGGCTGATAATTAACTGATTCAATCATTTCTAGCCATGATTGTTTGCTATATTTTTCTGAACCGATTAATAGTAAATGATCACGAGCCCGTGTCGCCGCTACATAAAATAAGCGCTTTTCCTCTTCCATTGCCTCGAGCTGCGAGAACTCCTTCACATAGGAATATCCAAGTGACTCTATACTTGCCTCCTCCGTATCTTCTACCTCTTCGTCTGACTCTAATTTAAAGACAATACCTACATCGGAGTGAAAACGAATGACACCCGTATCCGTACGAGGACGACGATCTAGCTGCGGTAAGCATACAATTGGAAATTCGAGTCCTTTAGAAGCATGAACAGTCATGATGGAGAGGGCATCACCACCAAGACGCTCAACCTCGGCCTCACCTTCTTTTTCATTTAACTGCTTCCGCTTTACAATGACTTCTACCATTTCTTCATAAAGCCTACAATTCTCTTCATCTAAAAGACCAATCAGCTTTTCGAGGTTTTTAACCTTTTGCCGTCCATTTGTTTGAATTAATAAGCTATCTCTTAATCCAATATCCCGAATCATTTCTTTTAAATAAATCGCCGTCGTTGTCTGAATCAAACAAGGCACATAATGGCGTAACCACCTTTGTAACGTCCTTGCTGCATCATAAATACGCTCACCCGTACTAAAAGAATTTTTTAAGGTATACGTGAATTGTGCAAGAGATTGTCCCTCCTGGCACAATTCTTTCATTGTAAGTAGCTCATTAAGCGTTAAACCAACTAACGGACTTCTAAGTAATGCCGTTACATATAAATCTTCATAAGGTCGATTGAGCCATTGTAAAAAGTTGATAAAATCAATGATTTCTTGTCTTTGGAAAAAAGCGACTCCTCCGTAAACGGTATAAGGAATCTGATAGTTATTTAAAGATTGCTCTAATTGCATGAGTTGTGTCCTCGTTGGTATTAAGACCGCGATATCCTTCCAGCTTGGCCTCCTCCATTGATCACCCCTATGGACAAGAGGTTGACCCTCATTTACGATTGCTACCAACCTTTGTGCCAACGAATCATATTGATTTTCATCCTCTGTTGTCTGAATCAACTCGACGCTTTTTTTCTCGGTATCCTGTGAAGTCCTAGCTGCTTGTAGAGCGGTATATTTCGTTTCAAAAGCATACCCAGCCTTTTCAGCCATGACAGAAGAAAATAATTGATTGACTGTCTCAATAATCGGTTCGGTTGTTCGGTAATTCATATTCATCAAGATGGTTTCGCCGTCTAAAGCTTCTTCAGCCTCTAACTCCAATTGATTCATTAATGAAACATTCGCACCACGGAAACGATAGATAGACTGCTTCGTATCACCGACAATAAAACGGTACTCAGGATTAATCCGGTGAAGCATTTTAAGTTGAAGCTGGTTCGTATCTTGAAATTCATCAATCATCATATGCCGGTATTGCCGTCTACATGCTTCGGCAATATCTGGATGGTTTAAAAGACCAATTGCTTTTTGCTGTAAATCAGAAAAGTCAACGAAGCCCAAATAATTTTTCTGTTCCTGATATTTAGCATCAAATTGTTGAATGAGCTCAAGAAAATCAAATAAAGTCTTTTTCTCTAATTCAGTGAAGCCTATTTCCTTTTGCCCCTTGCCCCACCAGCTCTTCAAAGGCTTCCACTCATGCTCAAACAATTCATATAAAGGAGGAATTTGCTCCATCCATTTCTTATCGACTCTTGATGGCATACACCCTGAACAAATTGACATATACTGATCGGCTGTTAATTGTGGATGAAGCGTTGCAAAATCACGTTCGATATTGGCAACGTGCTTTTTTTGAGCAGCCGTTAATTCTGAGTAGTGGACGAACTGTCCAACTAAAGATAGGGCCTTCATATGGAACTCTTCTATTTTTTTCTGCCTATCATTCTTAACAGCTTGCAATTGAGCTTCCAACATAGCTTGAGGAGTCAACTCTTGAATACTAGACGAACCAATATACCATTCACGCATTTGTTCATAAGTACTGAGAATATAATCGGTTAATGAATCTTTCGATAAGTATTGAAAGAAAGGCTCCGCTAGGCTAATAAAGGCTGGTCTTTGAAAAAGTCCTTCCATAATATCAGCTTTTATCTCACTTGCATGTATCTCATCAAGAATTTTAATTCGTGGTGGTAAATGGGCTGTAATCGCATTTTGAGATAATAGCTGCTGACAGAAACTATGAAAGGTTGCGATAATCGTTCTTTCTAATGCCTCCTTTTGCTTTTGCCAATAGTCCTTCTCGCCGTCATCTCGCGCTTCGTATATTTTCTCAAATACGCGGATCCTAATTCTTTCCTTCATTTCCCTTGCAGCTTTTTCCGTAAAAGTTATCGCGACTATTTCATCAAGCAAGACGCCCATTGGATGGCTCGGATTTCTTCGTTTTAATTCACATAAGTAAATAATCCGCTCGGTTAACACCCGCGTTTTCCCTGAGCCAGCACCAGCAGATACAACGACAAATGGACTCTCACTAAAAATTGCCTGTTCTTGTGAAGGGTTAAACTTCATGGGAGTCACCCCTTTCCTTTTGCTCATCGCTTACACGGCATATCGGTTTAAATGGGCAAAAATCTGAACAATCTAATGGCTTAACTGGATATTCCGTATAAGAACCTCGCCACAGCTCCTCTACTTTTCCCTTTAATTGATTTTCATCTAAATATGCCTCAGTTGCCCAATTCTCTTCTTTATTTGTCGTTCTTGTTGAAATATAAAAGGGAGAATCCTTCGTAACAAGTTCCGGCCTCCATACCCCATTACCTGCTCGTTTTTCTGGTTCCTTTAATGAAATATAAGAAGCACCATATCCCTTCATCTCTTTATTGTGTAAATAGCTTAACTGTAACGAAATGGCATAGGCGTAAAGAGGCAGTTGTAACTTTAACCCCGATACGATATCCTCTTTTTTGATTGAAGCATTCCCCGTCTTATAATCATAAATGACAAAGCCGTTTTCATCACTGTCGACTCTGTCAACCTTGCCTTGTAAGGTCAATGTCTTATGATTAGCTAGCGGCAAGTCAAAATGAACCTTCTGCTCAAGATGTTCAATTTTCATTGTGGGAATACGGTCATTATTAAAGAAATGTTTCTTTTCTGCTTGCCACCATTTACGTAATCGTTTTAACCATTGTTTCTTCAGTAATAGTAAATCCAATTGTGAGAGCTCTGCATATTGTCTAGAGATCTCTTCCCAACGTTTTTCAAATTTATCCTCAACTAAAATGGGTACTTGGGCTTTTATTTCTTCTGATATTTTTGCAAAGGGAATACCAACAATACCTAACTCCACATAAATTTCCTCAATGAGATCATGTACCATTGAGCCCATATCGAGCGGCGACACTTGTTTGCTTTGCTCTAACGGCTCTTCAATTTGCAACTCTCTTTCCATTGCATACTTAAAAGGACAACGTGCATAAGCTTCTAATGCCGTCACTGCTACTTCATTTTTTCTTAGACGCTGTTGATGTCTTGGCATAATGGATTCTTCAAAACTCTCTACATGTTGAATTCGGTTACGGTACTGATGTAACTCTTTTGGAATCTCATTTTCTGGAATCACGTAAGCTTTTCCCATATAGTAGGCGATCAGCTCATAACGCTCATCTTCAGTTAGCACCTCTTTATGACGACTTCGGACTTCAAAATCCCAAGTAACTTTTTCCAGATTCAGTGTTACTAATAATGGTGATGGTAAAAGTGGGTTCTCTTGGTCAAGGCCTTTTATATAAGAGAACGTAATATCATCAGCTACAAAAAATAATTGCTGAAAAAAAGCTTCTTGGCTTTTTCTTGCAAGCTGCTGTGTCGGTACTCCATTCAAAATAGGTAATTTTTGCAAGTCTTTTTCATGCAAATAACCAGATAGCTGGCGGTGAGCTGGGAAGATCCCTTCATTCATTCTTAATACGAATAGTTTCTTTCCTTTAAATAAGCCGACATCCCGCCAATTATGAATGACAACCCCATCAGAAGGCGCTCTTTCTATAAAAATTTCCGTTGTTTGTCCGATTTCTCTTAGCCATTCTTTGAACAATTCCTGGTCCATTAATAATGCCCCTAACCCCCTTTCTTTTAAGGTCATGATATGGGTAGCCAGTTTATTTTCAAAATGCTCCAATGCTTTCCACTCTATTGATAGTGCTTGCAGAAGCTTGATATCCTCTTCTTCTTCTAAGATGTGTTTCCATTGATTTTTCCAATTCAGCTCATCTAAAAATTGTTGTAAAATTTTTAAGTAATCTATGAAAGAGGCCTTTTTCGGCCAAGCCCATTGAATTAACTTTTGATACCGTTCGTTAATTTCAGGATGATTAGCTTGTCCTTGTTCAATAAAAGCTTGTTTCTCTACTACATACTGATCTGGTTTGATAAATGAAAGAGCTAAAAGTTGCTCAAACACTTGCACATGTTCCCACTTCGAATAGGAACCAGGCTTTTTTTGAAAGGCGACTTCAATTAAATGATACAGGCTTGATTCGTAAAGAAACTTCTTTTTCGGAATTTGTAATGGAATGCCCATTTGTTCAGCATACCAGGCTAGCTCAGTATTTTTTTCACGTTCGTCTGCAAGAAGGATAGCATGTTCCGAAAAAGGTAAAGAAGAACGTGCAATCTCATCAAGAACCGTCCTCATTTCTTCTTCATTTGTTGTTGCTTCAGCCAAACGATAATGTCCATCCCTCTTTGAATCTTCCTCGTAATGGTAATGATCAGCAAAACCCATCTGTTCCAATTCCATTTTTGTTTGTTCTACAATAGAAAACGATTGATTATTCGGCAAGTAAATATCGATCGGCATCCCTGCCCCCCCCAAAGAGCGGATCACTAGGTATTGTAGTGGATTAAAACTATAAAACCCATCAATCACCAATTTAAAACGCTGAATAGGGAATTTTTCAATTAGCTCAATGGCATACAAAAGCTGATTCTCTGGATCATAAAGACCATTCGCTTCTAAAATCTCTTTTTCATATTCTTGAAATAACCCTTTTAATGCTAATAAAGGCGTAGGTAAATCTTCGAGTGACAAGCCTAACCGTTTAATTTGTCCATAAGTATCTGCGAATCCTTTTGCACGTCCCTTAGAATCATACAAATCAAATTGAGTATGATGTCGCTCCGCAAATTGTTGAAAAAATAAGGTACGTTCCTGCTCAGAAATGGATACCATCTTTTCCTGTAATTGTTCAATGATTTTTTTTGCTAATTCATCAAAATTTAAATAATGAGGCCCTTTTTGTCTTTCTGAAGCTTCTTTTAGCCAGGTACTTGAAGGCAAGACATAATATACCTTCATTTCCTCCTTGTTCTGTTCCTGTGCCGCCGCCTTTAGCCGATGTGGAGCAGCAAATTCTAAAAACGATGTGCCGTAGATGCGGTGCATGTTTTCACCCCTTTAAGAAAGCTTGTTCATTTTTCTCATATCAGTATGTAAAATACCATCGTGTAAATAAGGATCTGAAAATGGTTCAAAACCGAAAGATTGGTAAAATGAAAGTAAATAGGTTTGGGCTTGAATCACGATGGATTCTTGCAAACAATCCTTTTCTAAATACGCAATCGCATGGTTTAATAATTCTCTGCCAAAACCATCCCGCCGATATGGTTTAGCCACGATCACACGCCCAATCGAGGCTTCTTTTCCATAAGCACCAGCTTCAAATAAACGACTGTAGGCTTTAATGGAACCATCCTGTTCTTTTATAAAAATATGTTTGGCGACTTTATCAGCTCCATCCACTTCTTCATATGGACAATTTTGTTCAACAACAAAAACATTAACTCTTAAGCGGATGATTTCATAAAGTTCATCCGTGCTTAATTCATGAAAAGATTTTAATTGCCACTCCATCTTATTCCCACCTATTCACTTCTTAAATTTTATTCATAGTTTACCATAAAAAAAAGCCTAGCTTCGACTAGCAAAGCTAAACCCTTTCTTCTTTAGAAGCTTATAACTCCAAAGCCCATTAATGGGACAACAACGAGGATGATGATAAAGATAATCCAAAGGACGACTGTATTGGCTAACTGTCCTCTTTTCGCTTTTCCTAATAACATTTCCATTAAACCAATTAACACTATGGCTAATAGACCTTTTACGATATAAATGGTTGCAAATCCCCATAATGCACTTAATAGATAAACACCTGACACGATCATGATGACATAGAATAATCGTAAAATCATGTGTACAATTTTGCCGCCTTTAGCTTTTCCACCTTTTAGTAAGAAAAACGCGATTAGAAATAATAAAATAGTAATTGCCCATGCACTTGAATGCAGGTGACTAAACATCGTTTCCATGATAAATCCTCCTAATTTCGAAAATCCTCTTCAATATAACTACTTTCTTATTATAATCGAACTTGTTCTAATAATAAATGATTGTGCTTCCATCGCCATAGAATAATCATTTTTGTATGCTTCGAGACAATCGCATGGAGCTGAGCTAATTGGTGCAAACAGAAGATCTCAGCTCTACCACTTCGTCCCACGAGAGTCTCCGCATATTTTCATCCGCTGGGTTACTGCTAATTCTCAAGTTCAAAATCATTCTTACAAAAATTATTAAAATGAATAAGAAAAAGTACAAAGTGAATGAAAAGCCACCAAATAATGAACCTAACGGAATTAGAGAAATTTTGAACGGTTCAAAAACTTTTATAATAATTTTTGTCCGAAGAGTGAGCCGATGAGGGCTACGGCGGCTTCTGCTGTTTGATTTTTTTGATCAAGGATTGGATTGACTTCTACAAACTCAGCTGATGTTATGATATCAGCTTCAGCAAGCATCTCCATGGCTAAATGGCTCTCACGATAAGTAATTCCACCTTTTACAGGAGTTCCAACTCCCGGTGCTTCTAAAGGATCTAGGGCATCTAAATCAAAACTTAAGTGCACACCATCCGTATCTTTAGAAACGTGGGCAATTGCTTCTTCCATGACTCGTGTCATTCCTAATCGGTCAATCTCGTGCATCGTATATGTTTTGATTTTCAGCTGTTTAATTCTCTCCTTTTCACCATCATCTAATGAACGAATGCCTATTAAGACAATATTCTCAGGCTTTACTTTGATAGTTGTTGAACCAACGCCGAGTAGTTCTGGCTCTCCATAACCTAAGCTCACCGCTAAAGGCATACCATGAATATTACCTGATGGAGAGGTGTCCATTGTATTTAGATCACCGTGAGCATCAAACCAGATTAGACCTAAATTCTCTTTCGTCTCAGCTACACCTGCTATCGTGCCAATAGCTGTACTATGATCGCCACCTAATACTAATGGAAAATAGCCAGCTTCTTCTGCCTTTTTTATTTGTTTTGTTAATGCTTGACTTGCCGCTACAATTTCCTTTAAATATCTTAATTTCTGTTTTTCTTCTTTTCCTTTAATTATTTGGATGTCTCCGTGGTCCAACACTTCATCCGCCAAATCCTGTAAGTTATTCTCTAGGCCAGCATAACGTATCGCACTTGGCCCCATGTCGACGCCTCGACGAGTTTGCCCTAAATCAAGGGGTACTCCTATGATACTTACTTTTGTTCTATTCATTTAGCCACCACCTCGTGAAATAATCTCACAAACTATATTCTACATAATATTGTGAAATACCTTTTTGTATGAAAATGTACGAAAGATGATATACACATCTTCGATGATCGCTCCGGGAATGGGTTGGGCAGGCTTCATGGTTAGTGAACTTCTCACACAAAATAAATGAATGAAAAGTCAACAAGCAAAAACTAATTGAATGAAGTTCCAACAGTTAAAGTGCCAAACATCACTTTCATCTTTAGTGGTGGTGGAGCGCTTTTGACTCCACCATGCGGGTTTTGTATAAAAGTTTAATGGGTGATGAACTGAATCTCGTCAAGTTCACTTCCAGTATGACAGGTTACGACTAATCATTAAGCTCAAGAGCTCATTGTGACATCATGCCCCTTGAGTAACTGTCACGTTCAGCCGTTTTCGGGTAGTTACTCCAAGGTTTGGCGTCAGCATCTTCACATTAACCTCCTCTTTGTACAGTTACTCTAAGGTTTTGCCTCCGTATCTTCACATTAACCTCCTTTTTGTGCAGATTCTCTAAGGTTTTGCTCCGTATCTTCACATTAACCCTCTCTTTGTGCAGATACTCCGAGGTTTTGCCTCCGTATCTTCACATTAAACCCTCTCTTTGTGCAGATACTCCGAGGTTTTGCCTCCGTATCTTCACATTAACCCTCTCTTTGTTCAGATACTCCGAGGTTTTGCCTCCGTATCTTCACATTAACCCTCTCTTTGTTCAGATACTCCGAGGTTTTGCCTCCG
>NZ_JAQQWS010000004.1:222832-253603 GCF_028610675.1 Alkalihalobacillus pseudalcaliphilus | reverse complement strand
TATCTTCACATTAACCTCCTCTTTGTGCAGATACTCTAAGGTTTTGCCTCCGTATCTTCACATTAACCCTCTCTTTGTGCAGATACTCTAAGGTTTTGCCTCCGTATCTTCACAATTCCTTATGAACCTTAAGGTGGCGATAGATGACTTTCATCTTTGTTGGTGGTGGAGCGGTTTTGGCTCCACCATACGGGTTTTATATGAAAGTTAGTGCTGATACCCATGTGCGGAGCTCTACTCGTCGCTCCCGAGAATCATGCTGCACGTCCTGCGGGAGCATTTGCATGACTCGCCCGCCGGGTACTGCTCATTCTCAAGTACAAATAACATTCCTTAAAAGAAATAACAACAAAACAAAGTGAATAAAGAACCACCATGCTAATAGCAAAATCACACTTTCGTGTTTGTTGGTGGCGGAGGGGCATTTAGCTCCGACTGTGGTTTTTGTATGAAAATGCAAGAATAAACATATCACTTACTCATGGGTTGTGCTGGAGCAAGTACACGAATAGGCTCGAGCGGTGATCGTATGAAATAAAAAAACTGACTTAGTTTTTGATACTACTAAGACAGTTTTTGGACTTTTATTCTTTTCTAAGGGGATGAGACTTAAATTGAAAGGGGGATATTATTAATTTAAGTCAAAATGCTTTCCGTTCATTTCATAAATAACCCATTCTGTAATGTTGGTTGCATAGTCTGCCATACGTTCTATATATCTACCAATGAAGGCAAATTGCGTTATTTGATTGACCTCAACCTCATTTGAGTTCAATTCAAATAATTCACGGATGATTTCTCCATACATGCGGTCAACATGGTCATCAATGGATGCGACACGCTGAGCAAGGATTACATCAGATTGAGCATAAGCTTTTAACGACTCTTCAATCATTTGCTCTGCAAGTTGGAACATCTTCATCATTTTTTCACGTATATCTGTTAGCATTTGTGCGTCTAAGCGACGAGCCGCTTTCGCCATATCAACAGCTAAATCAGCGACACGCTCTAAGTCACTTGAAACTTTTAACGTAACAATTAATTTCCTAAGGTCTGTTGCAACTGGCTGTTGTTTCGTGATGAGTAAAGTAACAGAATCATTTAATTTGTGTTCTAGTTCATTGATTAAATGGTCATCCTTAATAATTCGGTCCATCGTCTCGATATCTGCTTCTTGAAATGCCCGATGTGATTCATGTAAAACTTCAGAAACCCTTGCACCCATATCCAATAATTGCTCTTTTACAACTTGTAATTGATGAGTAAAATTTTCACGAACAGCCATCCTGTCTCCTCCTCAAATTAACCAAATCTACCAGAAATATAATCTTCCGTACGACGATCCGTTGGATTAGAGAAAATAGTATCCGTTTTATCATATTCAACTACTTCTCCATTTAAGAAAAACGCTGTACGATCCGAAATTCTTGCAGCTTGTTGCATATTGTGTGTAACAATCACAATACTGTAATCCTCTTTTAATTGCTGTACTAACTCTTCCACTTTTAGTGTAGAAATCGGATCTAAGGCAGATGTTGGTTCATCCATTAAAATAACATCTGGCTCAATTGCTAAACATCTCGCGATACAAAGACGTTGTTGCTGTCCTCCTGAAAGTCCATATGCATTTTCGTTTAAACGATCTTTGACTTCATCCCAAATATAAGCGCCTCGTAAGCTCTTTTCAACAATTTCATCAAGGATTTTCTTATTACGGATTCCATGAATTCTTGGTCCGTATGCGATATTATCATAAATAGATTTTGGGAACGGATTTGGTTTTTGGAACACCATACCTACACGCGTTCTTAACTCTTCTACTTTATATGATTTGTGGAAGATATTATTTCCTCTTAACTCAATGTCACCAGAAATTTTAACAATCGGAACAAGCTCAACCATACGGTTCAAAGTCTTCAAGTATGTTGATTTACCACAACCAGACGGTCCAATGATGGCTGTTACTTCTTTTTCATAGATTGGTAGATGAATATCTTTTAAAGCGTGGTCTTGACCATACCAAAGGTTTAATCCTTTTGTGTTGTAAACGATTGGTTTTGATGATATTTCATTTTTACTTTTTGCTTGTTGATTAAGCTCTACTTTTACTTGTTTCTTTTTCGGTTCTGTCATAACAGTCATTATGATCTCTCCTCATTTTCTTTTGATGAAATCTCACATGAATTTCCCTTTTGTATAAAAGTTGACTATTGCTGGTATACGGAGTTTTACTCGCCGCTACCGAAAATCATATTCCGCGTCCTATTGAGTGGCACTGAACTATAGGTTGATAAATCGTGCAAACATTTAGCGCTGCTCACCACTAGGCTTCTACAAACTCATGTGGTCAAACTCCTCTAATACGTGTTTTAATATCTATTTGAAAACTTATTTCTGATTAGGATAGCAACTGAGTTCATGATAAATAGTACGACTAATAGTACGACAATTGTTGCTGCTGCTAAGTTTGCGTATTCCGCAACTAACGCTGAATCTAATGTCCAGTAATAAATTTGCATTGGTAAAACGGTAAATCGGTCAAAAATTGATTCAGGGAACGGTATTAATAACGCTGGTATCCCAATAACAACAAGCGGTGCTGTCTCCCCAATTGCTCTTGATAATGAAAGAATTGCACCTGTTAAAATACCTGGTAGGGCAGATGGTAAAATGATATTTTTAATCGTTTGCCATTTAGTAGCTCCCATTCCGTAGGACGCTTCACTTAAGTGATTTGGAACAGCTCGAATGGCTTCTTGTGAGGCAACTACAACAATCGGAAGTACAAGTAACGACATGGTCAATCCACCTGCTAAAACAACATTTCCTAAATCGAATCCTCGTACAAATACCGTTAAACCTAAAATTCCAAATACAATCGATGGTACACCAGCTAAATTGGATATATTCGTTTGAATAAATGATTGTATTTTTCCTTTTTTAGCGTAGCACTCAAGATAAATGGCTGTACCTACACCGAGTAACATCGTCACAGGAGCTACAATGGCCATTAACCAAAGTGTTCCTAAAATGGCACCCATAATCCCTGCATTTTCAGCACGTGTAGATAACTTCCCAGAAAGAAAATCAAAGTCAATCCAACCGATACTATCGGCAAAAACACGGTAAATTAATATCGCTAAAAAGATTAATCCGATACTAGAAGCGAAAAGAAAGACTGATTTCGCTACTTTATTTTTAATTAATCGTTTATCTATTCTAGTTTGAACCTTTTCCATATCCATATAACGCATATTAGTATTCCTCCCTAAATTTACGGGAAATATATTGTGCAATGACATTCATTAATAATGTGAAAACAAATAATGTCATCGCAACAGCGTACAAGCTATAATAAATGGTTGTTCCAGCTGCAGCTTCTCCACTTGTGATTTCAACGATATATGCAGTCATTGTTTGCATCGATTGAGTAATATCAAATGTAAAGTTTTTGGAGCTACCACTTGCAATCGTTACAATCATTGTTTCACCAATAGCACGAGAAATTCCTAATACAAAGGAAGCAATAATACCTGAAATCGCAGCAGGTATAACAACTTTTCCTGTTACCTCTAATTTGGTAGCACCTAAAGCTAACGCCCCTTCACGCATCGCGTTTGGAACAGAGCTCATCGCATCTTCTGAAAGTGAGGCAACCATCGGAATAATCATAATTCCCATCACAATACCTGGGCTCAAAATATTCGTTGCTTCAAGTCCTGGAATAATCTCTCTTAAAATCGGTGTTACAAACGTAAAGGCGAAGAATCCATATACAATAGTTGGAATACCAGCTAAAAGTTCTAAAACTGGCTTTAATACTCTTCGAACCTTATCTGATGCATATTCACTTAAGTAAATAGCTGTCATTAATCCAATCGGTATAGCAACGAGCATGGCAATAAGTGATGACAATATCGTTCCCGTAACCAAAGGAAGAATACCAAATTCCGGATTGGCACTTAAAGGTTTTAATATAGTCCCTGTAAAGAAATCTAAAAACGGTACGCGTCTAAAAAATTCAACCGTTTCACTTAATAGGGTAAAAATAATTCCTACCGTCGTAAAAATAGAAATGGCCGCAATCGCAAAAAGCAGTTTTGGCATTAACTTTTCCATAATGGAAGTGAAGTTCTTTTTATTTTTGTTTTGTTCAATCATCTGTTGAACGGTTTTTTTCTCCGTAACAGTCTTACTCATTGATACGGCTCCCCTTTCTTCCGGTTCATTCCCTTTTGAACCAAATAGAGTGGCTGAGTTTCCTCAACTCACTCTATCTTTTTTTATTTAAAGTCCTTCTAAAAAGTCAATGAACTCTTGTACTTCTTCTTCTGGAATTGGAGCAAATCCAGTTTCACCAGCAAAGTTGTTCATGTTGTTCATTACATAGTTAGCAAAATCTAATACTTCCGGTTTTTCTTTAGCATGATTCACATTTAAATAAGTGAATACTGGACGTGTGAATGGTGCATAATCTGCATCACCTTCACCAATGGTGTCAAGAGACGGTGTTACAGGTCCATTTCCGAAATCTACACTTACTGCTTGTAATTTATCTTGGTTACTTACAAAATATCCAAATCCAAAGAAGGCAATTCCGTTCGCGTCTTCAGCAATTAAGTTAACAAGTGTTGAATAGTCTTGTTGCAAGTTAACGTTACTTACTAAATCTTGTCCGCCTAATACTTCATCAAAGAAAAACTCATACGTACCATGGTTTTCATTTGGACCGTAGCGATTAACTTCTGTATCTGGGAAATCAGGATTCACATCAGACCAGTTCTGAATGCTATCATCTGAGAAAATTTGAATTAACTCGTCTTGTGTTAATTCAGTCGCCCAATCATTTTCTGGGTTTACTACAAACGTTAAACCATCTAAAGCTACTTTTAATTCTTTTACTTCTATTCCTAATTCATCTGCTAAAGTTTGTTCTTCTTCTTTAATTTCACGAGATGCGTCGTTAAAGTCTGTACCACCTTCTGCTAAGAAGCGTTGGAAACCAGCACCTGTACCAGCACGACTAACTTCAACTGAAACTCCTTCTTGCTCATTAATCATGTATTCCTCAGCTAAGATTGCCATTAAAGGGTAAACAGTCCCCGAACCATCGATGACGACACTACCTTCTAATTCTTCTGTTTCGGCAGCTTGATTATCATCATTGCTGTCTGCACCTGTATTTGTGCCTTCTGTTTCGTCTGAGTCAGAACCTCCACCACATGCGACTAATACGACTGCTAGAAATGAAGCTACAAATAAAACCAAATACTTTTTAATATTCACGAATTGTTTCTCCCCTTTTCTTTTTCATTCGTTTTTTTGTTAGAGGCAAGCTCTCTTTGTTACAACTTCAGTATAGGGATTCATTATTAAGGGAGTATGCATAATCTGTTAAGCTTTTATAAACCGACGTAAACGTTTTGTGGAGAATGTAAACGAATTGTGAAGGTGTAAATTTGTGTTTGGAGTAACCTCTTAAAAGAAAGACCATGCGATGCGTTTGCTCGGGGTTTCTCCAAAAAAAAAAAGCCCTATATGGGCTCTTAACTTTTTATCGTCTCGGCTGTGCGATCTTGGAGTTGATGGACAGTAACGTCTCCCCAGCTTAAATCCTCAACACGATATTTTTCAATTAGTTGCTGATCTAGTTCGATACCAAGTCCTGGAATCGATGCGTCTGGTAGATGCAAATAGCCGTTTTTATATTGAATTCGATTTTTAACAACATCACCGACATATAATTCGGGGCCAGTTGGATCGGAAGTGTAGTCAAGATGTGCAAAGCTTCCACCTAAGTGTGCCATCGATGCTGTACCAATTGAAAGTTCTTGTGTTGTCCCAAGTATCACACTTTTACTTGATACTTCTGCGACTGCTGCCGCTCTTTTGGCCGCCGTCAATCCCCCTATAAAAATGGGCGATATATTAAAGATATCAACGGAATCTTGTTTTAACATTTCATATTGCTGTCTCATACTCCAAACATGTTCACTAACAGGGTAATCCGTTCTCATTCTAAAATGATACAAGCCTTCAAAATCATTTGCCAATGCTGGACTCTCGATCATTTCCAACCCTACATCATACTGACTTAATCTTTTAACTGCTTGTAACGTCGATTTCCAACTTAATAAATGACTAAAATCGAATGATTTGATTTTGACTTTGTTTCCGAATTCCTTCTTAACACGTTCTAAAAACATTTCATCTGCGTCTACATTTTTCCCTACATATAGACGAAATGTATCAAAACCTTGTTCAAATCTTTTCTGAACAACATCAATATTCTCTTGAACTTCGTCTATACTTCTCATCCTAAAAATAGGATAGCACACCTTCAACTTGTCTCTCACTCGCCCACCTAAAAGTTCACTGACTGATACACCTAATGTTTTAGCACATAAATCGTATAGAGCTGTATCGATACCATTACGTATGAAACTGCCTTTTTCGTAATAGTACATGGCTTCTGGAAAATTACTAGTAAGTTCTTGGTTGATTTTGATTATATCGAACGGATTTTGGCCAACTATTATTGATTTTATGACGTTTGTAAGATCTTTTATGTCAGGTGCATAGCGAGGTAAATGGGAGAAATCAGACATTTCACCAATGCCAATTACTCCTTCGTCTGAATAAATTTGAACGATGATATGTTTATTAATAAAACCTGTATGTCTAGGAATGCCGACTACTGTTAATGTGAGGTCGGATATCTTCATGAGACACCATCCTTTTTTTATTTTATATGAAAGTTAGTTATGGCCGATAGTTTGTGCCTTGAAGTTAGCTCGTCATCCATCTCGCGATAAATGACCTTAGCAGGACAGTGCACCCTGTTTATTCAGGCAGACTCCTGATCGAGTTGTAAACGTGCCAACAGTTTGAACAGTCGCCACTACTTTCATCTTTGTTGGTGGCAAAGTGAACTGGGCTTCGCCATGTGGGTTCTATATGAAAGTTAGTGCTAATGCTCATGTGCGGAGGTTTACTTACCGCTCCCGATACGTAAACTAAATTCAATTAATTAACGGGTGTGATCGTAATCGTTTTAATGGCTGTGAAAAATTCTTTCGCTGCCTCTCCTTGTTCTCGAGAGTGGGAACTTGATTGCTTCATACCTCCAAATGGTGCTTGGAGCTCAACGCCTGCACTCTCACCATTTACTTTGATCAGTCCCGCTTCTATTTCATTCATATACGTTAGTGAGCGAGAGATATCATTTGTAAAAAGTGATGCCGACAAACCAAAACGACTGTCATTTGCTTGCTCTAAAGCTTGATCTATTCCATTAATTTTAAATAAACATAAAACAGGACCGAATATTTCTTCTTGGGCTAGCTCACTTCTTGGGTCAACATTTTCAAAAATGGTTGGTTCTACATAGTATCCATGTTTATAGGCATCGCCTTCTGGTACCTTCCCACCGAATAATAATGATGCCCCTGCTGCTATTCCATTTTCTATAAACCTCAACACATTTTTTTGTTGATTACTTGAGGATAATGGTCCCATATAAGTACTTTCTTCAACACCAGCTCCCAGTCGAATCTTCTTAACTTTGGATAATATCTTTTCCTTAAATTCCTCATAGACTTCTTCATGTATAAATGCTCGGCTTGTCGCCGTACATTTTTGACCTGTATGTTTCATTGCTCCACTTACTGTTAATTCAGCAGCTTGCTCTAAATCAGCATCTTCTAAAATAATCGCAGGATTTTTCCCGCCCATTTCCAATTGATATTTAGCGCCTCTTTCAATACAAGCTAGTGCAATTTTTTTACCGATATCATTGGAGCCTGTGAAACTGATAGCATTTACATGTTCATGATGAATAACCGCTTCACCAACGACAGAGCCCTGGCCTGTAACTAGATTAATGACGCCATTCGGTAATTCAGCCTCTGCAAACGCCTCCATAATTTTGATCGCTGTAAGAGCTGTTTCAGAAGCCGGTTTCAGGACAACTGTATTGCCATACACTAATGCAGGTGCTATTTTCCAAACAGGGATCGCAATTGGGAAATTCCATGGTGAAATGATGCCAATCACACCTAATGGGACTCTTTTTGTAAATAAAAAATTATTATCTCCTCCAGAAGGAATAACATCTCCCTCTTTTCGATAACCCTCTTGTGCGTAATATCGGAGAATTTGGACAGCCCTCATCACTTCTCCTCTTGTTTCTACTAAGGTTTTACCCATTTCCATGGTTGCTGTCCAAGCAATGTCATCAATTTTTTTTTCAAGATTATTTGCAACTTGATGTAGATAATCTCCTCTTTTTAACGAAGAAACACGTTTCCATGTGGTGAAAGCCTCTTTGGCTGCATAGACAGCAGCGTCTACATCTTCATTGGTTGAATGAGGGAATTGACCCACGACTTCTTCATTATTAGCAGGGTTGATACTGCTTAACGTTTCGCCACTAGAACTATCACACCATTTTCCATCTATAAAATTTTGAAAATGCTTACTCATAATTACCATCCCCTTTTTCATCCATTTGTGACTTGAGGGCTTAATCCCCATTCATGTAGTAACAACTCAAGTTCTTGTCGGTCCCTATCGTTAAGTTTAGAAACAGGCTCTCTTGTAACCCCTCCTTGTAAACCGATATATTCCATTGCTTCTTTTATCACCACCACATTATTACCGTTATTATATTTAGCGCGCAAATCTTCAAATGGGATAATATCCTTCCATAATGACCAGATTTGTTCTTGGTTTTGTTCCTGTAAAGCTTCCATTAGTTCTAATGATTTTTGGGGAAAAACATTAACAAGCCCTGAAGTAAATCCAACTGCCCCAGCACTGAAGAAAAAAGGAGCCCACTTTTCTGCGGTTCCGCATATCCAAGCCACCTTCTTATCGTTTGGTACGGATTGAATAGTTAATGCAAAACGAGCTAAATCATTAATCGCATATTTAACCGCTACAAGTCTTTCTAATTGAGCTAATTCAATCAATACTTGATCGCTTATATGCGGGTCTTTAAAATAAATGACAGCAGGTAAATCAACAGATTGAATTATTTTTTTGAAATAAGCTAACGCACCCTCGTCTGTGATATATGGGTGAACTGGCATATGAATCATGATGCTGTCAGCACCGACCTCTTTTGCATATCTGCCCATTTCAATAGCCGTTTCAACCGAATAACCGATTCCTGCAACAACGGTAGCCCTGCCCGCCGCACAATGAACGACTTGTTTGATTTCTTCTTTTGCCTCTTCAATCGTTAAAGCATAAAACTCGCTCGTATTTCCACAAGGGACAATTACATCCACACCACTCTCAATCAGGAAGTTTACATTTTCACGAACGGCCGCCCAATCCACTTCTTTAGTGTTAGGCTTAAAAGGTGTTATGGTGATGCCTGATATAGAGTGAAACTTTTTTGAAAAAGAGTCATTGTTCATCTAAATCCCTCACTTTCTATAATTTACATTACATGTACTTGCCCTTACTCTTTTGTCTTAAGAACATCGTGTAATGTTCTTAAAATATGATCCTTCATTAAATGTTCGGCTAACTCATCATGGTGATGAATAATCGCTTCATAAACCTTTTTATGCTCAACAAAACCATATTTTAATTCACTATCATTCATTAAAGCACGCTTTCTAAAAGCTTTATCAAGACTGGCTGTGTTTTCTAACACTTGATTAATCATCGTGCTTGCCGCAGCCTCTTTAATTATTTGGTGAAAACGAGTATTCGCTTCAATTAGACGGTCAATTTCTTTTGCTTCAAGTAATTGCTCCATCTTTGTGATTTGCTCTTTCATTTTCACCTTTTGTTGTTCGGTTATTTTTTGAGCGGCAAGCTTTGCACATAACCCTTCTAATACAGCTCTTAACATTTGAACTTCTTGAATCGTAGACTCTGCCACATTTGAGACATACGTCCCTTTTCTTGGAATCGTTTCAACAAGTCCCTCTCGGCCCAGCATACGAAAAGCTTCTTTAATAGGAGTTGTACTCACGCCCATTAATGACGATAGCTCACGTTCTTTTAAATGCTCACCTGGTTGAAGCTTGCCTGTTACAATCGCTTCTCTTAAGGATTCCGCCACAATATCGCGTAACGACTTTACTTGTTCTGTTTTTATTGCAAAGAGATCATGGTTAATTACTTCTTTCATTGTACTCACCCTATTCAATTTGATATCTGATATATCAAATGTTAGCGCAGGAATCTCTTTCTGTAAATAATGTTTATTCTAAAATATCTGACTTTTCAAGCTGTAAAACTTCATTGTAAACCATCAATAAAGGAGCGACTCCATGTCCATTATTGTCCACTATCCTTTCTCTAAACACGTAATAATTAAAACTCCCATCCCTCATGACTCCGGTATCAGGATGTTTTCCGAGTCCCGCACTTCTACAAATTCCTCCAAGTAAAATCTCTCCATTTTCTTCTCTCAAGTACTCTTTTACGGTTCCCTCATAAGCAGCTAGACCAAATTGTTGAAAACTTTTTTGTAAAAAACCAATCCTCACGCCTTTTAATAGACTATAGGCGAGCATTAATGTGCCACTTGTCTCCAAGAAATTTCCTTCTCGCTCGGGGTAGTCCATCACTTGATACCACATTCCGCTTTGATCTTGATGTGGAATAACATCCAAAACGAGCTCCTCTAAAAGCTTACCAAGCTCTTGTTGCAAAGCTTCTTCACCTTCTAATAGCTCGATACTATCCACTAAAGCCATACTATACCAACCTATAGCCCGAGACCATACATGTGGCGACTGTCCCGTCACTTTATTTGCCCAAAAGACCTTCTTACTATCATCATAAGCATGAACGTAGAGATTTTTCTCTTCGTTGTAAATATACGTTCGAACATGGCGGAACTGCTTGATTAAATCTTGATAGTCTTTTTTATTCATAAATTCTTTCATATACTCCAAATAAAATGGCTGTCCCATATAAAGTCCATCTAGCCACACTTGATTAGGATAATTCGATTTGTGCCAAAAGCTACCTTGTTTTGTTCGCGGATAACTTGAGCGTTGTTGGTACAAATCATCTAACACTTTTTTATACTTCGGATCCTTTTCTACTCGATAAAGCCTTAATAAAATCGTAGCCATTCTTATTTGATCAATGTTGTAGTCATTTATCTTAATACTTGTTATTTCTCCATTTTCATCAAATAACCTCTCCACATAATCTTTGACAAACTGATAATCTTCTTTTCTTCCCTTCAAATCAAAATGGTCTAAATAGGCTTTAAGTATACAAGCTTCAATGTAGTGCCAACGGTTCGAAAACCATTTTCCCTCCTGCTTTTTATATTCCTGTTGCATACGTTGCACAAGTTCATAAGCCACTGCTATCTCCTCCTTATTAAGCTAAAAAAGCGTTTAAGAGCTTTTATATTTCATCATTAAAAACGAAGAAATACATATTGTCAATCTTTCACAAACTCCTAAATCAATTAATTCACTAATTATTTTAAATTTTATAAAAAATATATTTACAACGTAATCTTATTCATTTATCATTGTGATATATCAAATATCATATATCAATTTACGGGGGGCATCAGAATGAAGAAGAATTTGAAACTTTTTTCGTTTTTGTTAGCGGTTACAATTGGTTCAAGCACACTTATTGCCTGTAATAGTGGTAATAGCTCAACTAGTAACGATGATGACTTCACATTATCAGCCATGGTGAAATTGCATACACCAGAGGTTCCAGATAAACGTATCTTAGACATACTTGAAGAAAAATCAGGTGTCAATCTAGACATTGAGTTTGTTCCTGCAACGACCTACGTTGAAAAAGTAAACACTGCTTTTGCCTCTGGAACATTTCCTCATTCGATTGTTTTAGACTTAGACTTACTTACACAATACAAGCAATATATTAAGGATGGACAGTTTTGGGAAATTGGTCCTTACCTCGATGAATTTGAGAACCTTAGCAAAATGCGAGAAGATATATTAGAAAATACGATGGTAGATGGAAAAGTTTATATGTTATACGAGGGTAAACCCCTTTCACGACAAGGTATTATCTATCGTCAAGACTGGGCTGATAACTTAGGCTTAGAAGCACCTACAAACATCGATGAATTTTACGAAATGTTGAGAGCGTTTACAGAAGATGACCCAGATGGAAATGGTCTTGACGATACATTTGGATTAAGTGACCGAAATGAGCTAACGTTCGGTGCATTTAAAACCGTAGCCTCCTGGTTCCATACTCCTAACAATTTTGGCATTCAAGACGGACAAATATTACCTGATTTTATGTTTCCTGAATATATGGATACATTAGACTTTTTTCGAGATATTCATGAAAAAGGATATATGAACCAAGATTTTCCAGTAACTAGTAAAAACGACCAACGCTCTTTATTTACAAGTGGTCGTGCCGGCGTATATGTAGGTTCAATGGGTGATGTACAATCCTTTCATCCAAACACGGTAGCGAATGATTCCAATGCTGTTTTAGATGTTCATAATCAGGTGGAAGGACCTTCAGGAGAGTTTACTACATGGTCATTGCCAGGATACGGAAACGTTATTTTGTTTCCTAAATCATCCATTGAAAACGAAGAGGAATTACGAAAAGTACTGAGCTTTTACGATTTCCTGATGACACCTGAGGGAGCAAATTTAGTGTATTGGGGTATAGAAGGTGAACATTATGAGGTAATAGACGACAACAAAGCTGAAGTGATTGATTCTGATTTATACAACAAAGAAGTATTTCCGATTCAAACTTTAGAAATTGCTGAAGAAGAGTCTAGCGGACGTTATGAAGCCCACTTTACTTTTGAAGCTCGAGCAAAAGCTGAAGAATTATATGCTGACAATGAAAATTATCTCATCGATGATCCTACCATAGGTCTTGAATCAGAAACTTTTCTATCACAAAGTGCCGTCTTGCAAAGAATTATCGAAGATGCTACCTACCAATACATCATCGGAGACATTGACAAAGAAGGCTTCCAAGCCGCCATCGAAAACTGGTTAAACAGAGGCGGTCAAGATATCATCGACGAATTCACTGCCTCCTACAAAGAGAATAATTAACCCACCAAAAAGCCTGTAGAATAGTCTACAGGCTTTAACCATGACAGTAATGATCCATCCAAGTTTGGCTTCTGAGAGCCAAGTGGTTTTGAAGTCAAAAACCTTTAAAAAAGGGCCTCCCTATTAAATCTTCCAATAAAAAACAAGCACAGCCAAATACACCTTCTACAACCACCATCAAAGATGAAAGTCATCTATCGCCACCTTAAGGTTCATAAGGAATCGTGCAGATCCTGAGGCCAAACCTTGGAGTATCTGCACAAAGTAGTCATTCATATGTAGTGACGACTTCTTTACCTGTGGGTACGTTTACAACTAGTCCCTTCAAACATGTAAGTATGGTTTCACTCTTTAACTGGTAAAACTTCATACAATTAGTATTTGCTTTTTTATTTGTTAGCTTTTCATTCATTTGTTTTGTATGAAAAACTCATCAACCAAGAAGCCTGCACTAACCTAAGCGGAGGGAATGGAGAGGACGACTCCTGCAGGAGGAAAGGGCAGACTGAGCTAACTTACAGAGCCTAATCCACTAGCGCAGCTAGTTCGGCGCCACCCCATAGGACGCGCGGAGCATGCTTTTCGGTAGCGGTGATTAACGCTCCGCACATGAGATTTAGATAACTTTCATATAAAAAGCCAATAACCAACAGCAAAAGAAAAAACAGAGCCAACAATTGATAAAAACAAATAAACAGCCATGAAGCGGTATCTCCGTTCTTTTAAAAACAAAAATGCCTCAACAGAAAAAGTCGAAAATGTCGTAAAGGACCCAAAAAAGCCAGTCGCTATCAACAATTGAGTAGAACTCGACACTTCATGAAAAAAGATAAATGTAGCAAAAACGCCTAACCCAAACGAGCCCAGCATATTAACGATAACCATCGCCAACGGCCAAATACGTTCCGTAAATTTAGCCTTAAACCACTCCCCTAACACATATCTTAAAGGAGCACCGACCAATGCACCAACAGAAAGAAAAAACATATTCATCGTCTACCGACCTGCCTTTCTGCCTTCCGGTTTGACCGTAGCATCTTCTTGGCAATCAAATATCCTGTAGCTGCTAAGGCTATTCCTAGTCCTACCGAAGTCACGACATATGTAACCAAAATCAACATCTGTCCGTTCATTAGAAGTCTCCACGCATCCTCAGAAAAGGCTGACATCGTTGTAAACCCTCCACATAAACCTACCCCTAATCCAACCTTTAACCACTCTTTAATCAAAATTTGGGAAGCAGCACCAGTTAATAATCCTAAAAGGAGACTACCCAACAAATTAACTAGCAATGTGCTGAGAGGAAACCAGTCCATATTAAACCAGATATACATAGCATACCGTAACCACGTTCCAACCATTCCGCCAATCGCAACGGCTATGATATTTTTAATGTTCACGCTTCTGCCCCCACTATGTGTCATGTTAGCAATTTCTATGTACTTCATGTTAACCAGCCTTTTTCTTCTCCAAATAAAAAGAATCATCTTCCCTCTCTGAAAAGTGATTCTTATGCTTGCACTTATATAGTTGCTCTTTCTTTGTCTTTGTTTTACGTGTTCTTAAATCAAGTTGAACAAAAGGGCTCCGCCCATTCAAAGGGTTTCTCTTACCTTCACGTATTTGTTTTTCTCGTTTTTTTTTGGCTGATGATTTTGCCATCTGCTCCACCTACTTTCTTCCATTATTATCTCGAACATTCTAAAAAAATTCAAGTCTATCCATTTTCTTCTCCGACCTCTATACTAGTAATGATCATAAAGGAGGTCATAACATGTTCCGTCAAGCTATTAAAAGTGATTTACCGATTATAAAAGAATGGATTTACGAACGAGCTGTTGATTTAAAAAAGAAGGAGCTATCCCAATGGGCCTTTTATTTAAATAAAGAAAACACAGCGATTCTTAATCATGATTTTGAACAAGGACATTTATATGTTTTTTTAGATCAACAGCAGGAATTACAAGGAGCTCTCGTACTAATGGAGGGGGATCAGTGGGACTTTGATTTATGGCCCGACCATACTGATGTAGACGCTTATTATCTTCATCGTGTCATCGTACCTATTACTAAAAAAGGGCAACATATCGGTTCCCAACTAGTTACTTATGCCAAAGAACAAGCCCAAGCAACCAATAAAATTTTACGTTTGGATTGTGCACGATTCAGTCCATTTTTACGCCCTTTTTACGAAAAGCATGGATTTCATTTAGCAAAAATATTAGAAGAATTTTACTTATTTGAGTGGAAACCTGTGAAGTGAGTTAGTCCCGCTTTGACTTTAACGTTGTTTTAAATCTTTATTTTTCACACAAAAAGCCTTATATTAGCTGACTATTCTATTAATTAAGTCAAAACTGGATATTGACAATCTTTCCTTACTTCGTTAAAGTAAATACAAATTTGAAAAGTGGGGATTAGGTACGTAAGCATTTTTAGTTTACGTTTAAAAGGGAATTCGGTGAAAAACCGAAGCGGTCCCGCCACTGTAATGGAAGAGCTTTTCTTGTAATCACTGGTTATGAACTGGGAAGAGAGAAAAAGCAAAGACGCCATAGCCAGGAGACCTGCCTAGTCTAACAACACTGCTCAACCTACGGGAGATAGGGAGGTGTTAAAAATATCAACAGTATGACAGGATATTTTTACCCACTATTATTGGTAAAAATATCCTTTTTTATTATTTTAAAATGAATCTGGAGGTATTTGAATGGGAGATATACGCACAAGTAATCTTGGTTATCCAAGAATCGGAGAGAAACGTGAATGGAAGAAAGCGTTGGAAGCATTTTGGTCAAAAAAAATAGACGAACCACAACTGCTTGCCAACTTAAAGGAACAACGACTAATTGGCCTCAAAAAACAAAAAGAAGCAGGCATTGACTATATACCGGTTGGTGATTTCACTTTTTACGACCATGTTCTCGATCATGCTGTCATGTTTGGTCTAATCCCAAAACGTTTCCAGGAAAGCTATCAAAACCATACATTAACTGGCTATTTTGATATCGCTCGTGGGAATGATGCTGCTCCAGCTAGTGAAATGACAAAATGGTTTAATACGAATTATCACTATATCGTTCCTGAATGGGAAGGACAAACGCCGAAATTACAATACAACAAACCACTCGAAGCCTATCAAGAAGCTCAGAATGAATTAGGGATCACAGGTAAGCCTGTATTAATTGGTCCTTTTACATTCCTTAAACTTTCAAAAGGTTATGAGCAAACTGATTTTTCTAAACACCTTGAATCCTTATTACCGCTCTATGTAGAGGTTTTACAACAACTTGAACAGGCTGGTTGTGAGTGGGTTCAAATCGATGAACCTTCCCTCGTTACAAGTATTAGTGAACAAGAAATAGATTTAGTTTCATCTACGTATCATTACTTAAATGAACGAACATCCATCAATGTCATGGTACAAACATACTTTGATGCTGTCAGTCATTATGAAAAGGTCATTCAACTTCCTGTAGCAGGAATTGGGCTTGATTTTGTTCACGGTAAGGACGAAAACCTATCCTCCCTCCAAAAGCACGGCTTCCCATCCAATAAAGTGTTGGGTGCTGGAATTATTGATGGTAGAAATATTTGGAGAGCGAACTTATCCGTGGTAGAAAGCAGCTTTTCAGAAATCCTTTCTGTTTCTCCTACCGCGAATATTTGGCTCCAGCCTTCTTCAAGCCTCTTACATGTTCCGGTAACAAAAAAAGCTGAACATAATCTTGATGAGCTTGTACAAATTGCATTAGCTTTTGCTGATGAGAAGCTTCAAGAGTTAGTGAACCTTCGTGACTTTTTTACCGGAAATGAAACGATCAAAAGTAGCCAACAAGCTGAAAATGACCAAATCTCAACAATTATCCAAAATTCAACCTGGCGTAAACAAGATGAACAAGTTACACATACTTATTACCAAGAAAGACAAACGGCCTTTTCTGTCAGACAGCAACTTCAAGCCAAAAAGTTTCAATTACCACCTTTACCAACAACCACGATCGGTAGCTTCCCACAAACGAAAGAAGTCCGACGAAACCGAAACTTATGGCGTAAAGGCGAACTAACGAACGAAGCTTATGAAACCTTTGTCAATGAACAGATTGAAAAATGGGTACACATCCAAGAAGATCTTGGGATTGATGTACTTGTTCACGGTGAATTTGAACGTAATGACATGGTTGAATATTTCGGTGAAAAACTAGCTGGCTTTGTTTTCACTAAAGGCGGTTGGGTACAATCCTATGGCTCAAGATGTGTGAAGCCGCCCGTTATTTTTGGCGATGTAAAGTTTGTAGGAGAAATGACTGTAAAAGAAACCAAATATGCTCAATCTTTGACGGCAAAGCCTGTAAAAGGAATGCTTACTGGACCTGTTACCATACTAAATTGGTCATTTGTTCGTGATGATATCCCTCGTAAAGACGTAGCCTTACAAATTGCGGAAGCTCTCATACATGAAGTACAGGCATTAGAAGCGGCAGGTATTGAAATGATTCAAGTCGATGAGCCAGCCATTCGCGAAGGGCTCCCTCTCAAAGAGAAAGATTGGGATACGTATTTAAACTGGGCGGTTGAGGCGTTCAGAATTAGTACTGCTCAAGTAAAAGAGACTACACAAATCCATACACATATGTGCTATAGTGATTTCCGCACAATTATCAATTCTATCTCTGCATTAGATGCAGATGTCATTTCTATTGAAACATCGAGAAGTGCAGGTGACATTATTTCTACATTTGAAACAAAAGCCTATGATAAAGGCATTGGCCTTGGTGTCTATGATATCCATAGCCCGCGTGTCCCAAGTGTTGAAGAAATGGAAAAAGTAATTAATCGCGCCTTAGAAGTGTTACCAAAAGAATTATTCTGGGTCAATCCTGATTGCGGCTTAAAAACCCGTGGAGAAGAAGAAACAGTAGCGGCACTTAAGCATATGGTTCAAGCAGCAGAGCATGCAAGAGAAACCATTGGCTCTAGCCAGAAAGTATAATTAAAATGACCAAAACTCGCTAAGCTCCTTTATGCTTGGCGAGTTTTTTAATGTATGTTGACACGTATATATATGTGTTTTGATTTGCTCCGCATTGGTGACTCTTTTTTCTGCTTCATTGCTGCGTAATTCATATTGCCGCCGTATTTATGGATATTTTCTCCATTCCAATCCTTCATATTTCTTCAATCAAGCCACTTATCGATTCAAACTCTTTCTATTCTTCACAAATTAACCGACATACACGAGTATCTTCATCGAGAAAAAATGATCATAAAAAAACCTTGAGCTTTATAAGCCCAAGGTTTTTGCATTATGCAGGATATACGCTTACTTGCTTACGGTCACGACCAACGCGCTCGTACTTAACAACGCCGTCAACTTTAGCAAATAAAGTATCGTCCCCACCTTTTCCTACGTTCGTTCCAGGATATACGCGAGTACCACGTTGACGAACTAAGATTGATCCGCCTGATACAAGCTGACCATCTGCACGCTTAGCACCTAAGCGCTTTGAGCGTGAGTCACGTCCGTTTTTAGTACTACCTACTCCTTTTTTCGAAGCGAAAAACTGAAGGTCCATTCTTAACATCATATCCACCTCCTCATTTTTTCCTTGCTATAACGGTTATATGTTCATGATACTCATCGGCAATCGATTGTAAAGAAGCAATCATTCCTTCAAGAAGAAGCTGCACCTTCTCTAAAGTCACTTCCTCCAAATTACTTGGAATCGAACAAGAGAGGAATCCACCATCATCTTTCATCTCGACATTTAATTCAACATCAAGTAATGAATAAATTGCATTTACAGCCCCGAGCGAAACAGCTGAGGCTCCTGCACAGACAAGGTCATAACCATACGGACCACTTTCAGCATGACCACTCATCGTAAATGAATCAATCTGCTGGTTAATATTACGAATCACTTCTACCGTAATCATGTCAATTATGCGTTAATTTTATCAATAACGACTTTTGTATAAGGTTGACGATGACCTTGCTTACGACGGTAGTTTTTCTTAGCTTTCATTTTCCAAACGATGATTTTCTTTTGACGACCATGCTTTTCAACCTTAGCCGTTACAGATGCACCTTCTACTAAAGGAGCTCCTACTTTTACATCACCGCCACCGATCATTAGAACTTTATCGAAGCTAACTGTTTCACCAGCTTCTACGTCTAACTTCTCAACGAAGATCTCTTGACCTTCCTCAACACGGATTTGCTTACCACCAGTTTCAATAATTGCGTACATTTCTGCACCTCCTCATATACTCAGACTCGCCATCATTAGGTAGAAATCATCAAGATTTCTTTTAAAAACCTAGTCCGTGCGGTTGTAGTCGTTTGGGTGCGACCAAATAACTAACATTTGCTATCTTACCACATAGGATTAGAGGCTGTCAATGCTTGAAACAAGTAGGATCCATCATTTTTTTCGATGAATATGAACAAACCTAGTGCGAGATTTTCCTACTTCTTTTCAGCAACGTTTCATCACCCTACTTCCCCTTTATTTTCCATTAAATGAACGTAGCATCCAAGCGTGCTTTTCAAGTGTTGCTTTTAATGAAATAAACATATCCGCGGTTGGTTCATCATGTGCTTTTTCGGCTAAATCAATGATTTCGTCGAATTCTACAACCATTCTCTCAAAGTCGCCCTCGATATTAGCAACCATATTAAATGCACCTTCATTTTTTTCTGCTTCTTTAACAGAAGAAATGTCTAAATACTCTTTCATAGTAGCAACCGGCTTACCTTTTATCGCTAAAATCCGCTCTGCTAATTCATCAATTTGCGTGCCAGCTAGTCCATATAATTCCTCAAATTTATCATGTAAGGTAAAGAATTGATCGCCTTTAACATACCAATGGTAATTATGAAGCTTCGTAAATAAAACGGACCAGTTTGCCAACTGCTTATTCATTTTTTCAATTAATTGGTCGTATTTCATTTCAAACATCTCCTTTTAATCGTGATTGATTTAATTATAACCTTAATTATAATTATTATCAATAAAAAATTAATATAAAATAGTATTTATTGTTAATAAGGATGTTTCAAGTCAAACTTGAGAATCTACTTAGCCCTTAGCTTAGTGCATTTTATTTAATTGGATTCTTCTCTTAAACTGAAGGGAACTTCATTATTTGCTAACTCTGGAATGCGTTGTTCTACTTGCCGCTACCAAAATTGGTTCAAATTTTCATTTGCTTCGCTTTGACTGCTCTTTTTCCTGCTTCATTGCTGCGTATTTTGATTTACTCCGCATTGACCACTTTTTTTCTTCTCCATTGCTACGTATTTTGATTACTCCGCATGACTGCTCTTTTTTGCAAAACAAAAAGACTGCACCACTATCAGTATGCACAGTCTTTCATTCTCTTTATTCCATTCCTCTTTCTTAACAGGAACGGTATTATTTCAACTGCTCCAAGCGTAACACCGCTTCCTCAAGCGATCCAGCATATCGAATTGAAAAGGCTTCTTCCTTTAAGGCCTTATTTGGATAAATAAGAATCCGAAACCCTAAAGCTGCTTCCAAACGCTTTAAATGCTCACCTTTCTCGCCCACTAACACCGCCTGCACCTTTGAAGGAATTTCAATGACAACCGCCTCCTGATCACCACCCTTATACTCCCATAGTTGGCGCTCAATTTTAAAGGCTTGCGCTTCATCAGATAGAACGACACCCTTACCATGGCAAGTCGGACAAACCTTTGAAAGACTAGTTTGCAAGTTATTTCTCACACGTTTACGCGTTAGCTCGATTAACCCAAGCCCCGTCATACCAACCACATTTGTTCGCGTACGGTCACCTGTTAACGCCTTTTTAAATGCTTTTAAAACAAGCTCTCGATTTTCCTCATTTTTCATATCAATGAAATCAATCACGATAATTCCTGCTATATCTCTTAACCTAAGCTGCTTGGCAATTTCTTTCGTAGCCTCAAGGTTGGCTTTAACAATTGTGTCTTCCAAATTACTTTTCCCAGTAAATTTTCCAGTGTTTACATCAATAACCGTTAAGGCCTCTGTTTGGTCAATCATTAAATAACTGCCATTATTTAACCAAACCTGTCTCTTTAATGCTTTTTCTAATTCCTTTTCAATGCCAAAGGCACTAAATATATTTTCCCTATCACGGTATAAACGTAAAGCTTGGTCTAGCTTTGGATAGGCTTTATACAAACGCTTCAGCTGTTGATAATCTGGTAAATGATCGATCCAAATCTCACCAATTGATTCATGAGCAAAATCTCGGACAATCCTCTCAAAAAGACCTGAGTCTTGATGAATTAAGCTTGGTGGCTTTCCATTTTCGATACGTTGACAAAGCTCTCTCCAAAAAGCACGTAAATATTGCAGCTCTTGCCTAATATCCTCTTTAGAGAGGCCTTCGGAAACGGTACGTATAATCATACCTTCTTGACCGGTCAAAAGCTCCCCACCAATTTTCTTGAGCCGTTCTCGTTCTTCCTCCTTAGAGAAACGTCTAGATACACCGACATAACCACCTTCAGGTAAGTACACGAGAAATCGACCAGGTAAAGAAATTAAACTCGTTAATCGAGGTCCCTTTGTACCCACGCCTTCCTTCGTTACCTGAACAATCACTACCTCACCTTGTGTGACAAATTCGGAAATATTTCGCTTTTTCTTCGTATCATCATCTTCTTCTAGTAAATGAAATGACATTAAGTCGTCACGATAAATAAAGCCGTTTTTCTCACTACCTATATCTACAAATGCAGCCTGCATGCCGGGTAAAACATTCACGACTTTCCCTACAAAAATATTACCAACTATTCTTTTTTCTACAGGTCGTTCAATGAGAAATTCAACCACTTCATCATGTTCAACGATAGCTGCTCGTCTTTCCTTCGTATTCATATTGAAATAAATATCTCTCACGGCAGAAGCCCCTTTTATTTAACTATTTCACTTGTACGATTATCCCTATCAAATGGAACATGACGCCTCACCCAGTCATACATCCTTATTCGTCCACCATAATGTAGAAAATAATCAAGAAGTTCCTCTTCTGAAATCACCATTGTCCCCCGTCTTGAATCTACATATGTAATCCGGTGTGTTACATTTCTCTCAAATAGATGTACAACTTCTTTTACTGTTATTGTACCATCAATGGATAGGCTTTTGATAGATCGATGATTCCGCATCTCCATCCTCCCCATTAAAAAACGCATGAACCGAAAATGACGCTGTTTCCAATCTAGATAATGAGAAATCAGTAAAAAACTGATCACAACCCAAATATTCAAATGAAAAGGGAATAGAAAAATAACGACCGTCATTCCAATTAACAAAAAGAAGAAAGAGAGCCTTAATGAGAGGAGCATCGCTTGTTTATAAGGATTATTAAACAAAAGGAAAAGCTGCAATAACCTTCCACCGTCCAAAGGTAATATCGGCAACAAGTTAAACAAAAGAATAATTAAATTATGTGTCACAAATAGTTCGTGAGCTTGCATAGACCAAATAGTTGAACCCGCTAGTAAAAAAGATAAACCGATCATCCAGATATGCTGAATAGGACCGGCAATCACAATGAAAAATTCTTGATAAAAAGGTTGATTCCCATTGTTTTCAACCTCTGCTACACCACCAAATGGAAGAAGCTCGATTTTATTCAATTTCCATTTAAAAAAAGTGGCGGTTAACGCATGACCTAGTTCATGGACCATCACAATGGAGAAAACCATAATCACTTCACGAAAATAACCAGTCATCATACCAATTCCTAAAATAAACCAAAAGAGCGGATGAACTTTTACCTTTCTTACAAAAGCAAACCAACTCCAATTAGTCGAATGAAATGACATCACTTGGGTCAATGTAATAATCCCCTTTTTGGATAGCGAAGTAGAATTGGCCTTTTTCATCCACTGTTTTTGAAACCATTCCGATTGGGTGACCTACTTGAATATGGTCATACACATTGACTTCTATAGAATCGAGCATGCCATAAATCGTTTTAGTTTGATCATAATGCTGAACGATAACACGCTTGCCATACTGCTCATCCTCTCCTACAGACTCAACAAAACCACCTTTTACAGCCTTGACCTCTGCTTCTAAACCTGTCTCAACTAAAACACCGTGTCCATTCTCTGAAAAGTCTTCCGCAATGACACCACCTGATGCCGGAATCGCATAATCTAACCCTTCTAATGAAAGCTCCCCCTCATCAGGTTCATTCTCCTTTGTCGGTAATAGGGCAAGCGGTCTTCCGAATTGATTCTCGTACCAATTCGCAATCGAGGCAAACTGAAGTTCTTCTTCATAAGCATACGTCACCCATGGCTTTGCCTTATCTAAAGCTTGAAAAGAACCATGATACGTAATCGCTACAAGTAGGAAAAGACAGGCAGAAATCATAATTCTTAATAATAAGAAACTCTTATCATGGATAACACCATCTTGTTTTGGCTTATTCTCTTTCGAGTAAAGTGGGGCATTGTAGAAATCCTTATCATGCACTCGTTGTTCATGGGTCATTCTTTTTGCCTCGGTTTTACTCTTCCTTAAATCCCTTTCTCTTCGTTTATGTGCGGCATTCTTTTTTAAATCGTGTAATCTATTGGACATTGGCCTCCCCCTTACGCCATAAAATCATCATTCGTTTGTATAATCTATGACTTGTCCTGTTTACTTATGACATAATAGAGGAACACAGTGAAGGGAAAGGAGTTTTTTTATGATTGGCATATTACTCGCGGGCGGTGCATCCAGAAGATACGGTTCACCTAAAGCCTTCGCACAATTAGATGGGCAGTTTTTTTATACATATAGCTTAAAAGCACTCTCACCTCTTACATACAAGCAAGTGATCATTAGCCAGTCGACATTTATTTCTAGATTCCAAAAAGACGGGCATACTAATATCATCCAAGATCATGAAGCATACGTCGGTAAAGGACCACTTGCAGGTATTTATACAGCGATGGAAAAGGAGAAAAGTGCTGATACATGGTTTCTTGTCGCTCCTTGTGACACCCCTTATTTAAAGAGCGAGGTATACGAGATCTTATTAGAATATATCAGTGAGGATTACGATGTGATTATTCCTGTTGTCGCGGAACGGCAGCAGCCTTTAATTGGGCTTTACCACTCCAGAATTTCTGGAACGCTCAAACGCTTATTAGACGATGATATTCTCAAGGTAGGTGCTTTGTTGCAACGCACACGGGTTAAGTATGTAAAGGATGAACGGCTGCAAACATTTTCAACAAGCTTTACGAATATTAACTATGTCAGCGATCGCATAGATTCTTAATTGGTAAGGAGAAAGAGGGACATACAAAATGATTTTAGCCATAATTCTACTATTTATTGCTTCTGCTTATTTTTCATCAAGTGAAACCGCTCTGACAGCAACGAATAAAATGAAACTTCAATTAAAGGCAGCAGCTGGAGACACAAAAGCAGAGCGTTTGTTAAAGTTAGCAAGTAATACTCGCGAATTCATTCCAGGTATTTTAATTGCCAATAATGTTCCTAATATTATCTTGCCATCCTTAGTAACGATCGTGGCATTAGAATATACTTGGCATGTTGGACTTGCAACCGGTATTTTAACTGTGTTAATCATCATTTTTGCAGAGGTTTTACCGAAATCTGTCGCAGCTGCTTTCCCAGAACGCTTTTCTTATATGGTCTATTACCCAACAAAAGGGATTTTATTTCTTTTAAAGCCCTTTACATTTTTGCTTAATGTTTTAACCGATTTTGTTATTAAGTTACTTAAACAAGATGGTGATCAAAAAAGTATTTCTAAAGAAGAAATGCGGGCTATGGTGGATATTGGATACACAGAGGGTACATTCAAAAATGATGAAGTATTTGGACTTAAAGCCATGTTAGACTTTCAGCATTTAACGGTTTCAGACGTGTTAAAAACACCAAGAGTAGATGTGTACGGTATGCCTGAGGATATTAGCTTCGAGGATGCCAAACACTTTTTATCACATAATAGCTATACTCGCTATCCGGTTTACCGCGAGCATCTTGACCATATTACGGGTGTCTTTCATGCAAAGACCTTTTTACAATGGTCCAACGAACCGGAGAAAGCGATTACTGAATTTGTGCATACTCCTTTATATGTATATCAATTTCAATCAGCAAGAGATGTTTTTCGATTAATGCTTAAGGAACATACGCACCTTGCCATCGTTCTTGATGAACATGGTGGTACAGAAGGAATTATTTCTCATGAAGATTTAATTGAGACAATGATCGGACAAGATATTAATGACGAGAGTGACAAACAGCCGCCTTTAGTATTTGAACAAACCGAACAGGTCATCGTTTGTGATAGCAAAATCACCCTGCATCAGTTGAATTTAATTTTTAAAACCGATATTCCAGAAGACCACGATAACTTAGCAAACTTTATGCTCCAACATTTTGGCTATCTTCCCAAGAAAGGGGAATTCTTTATTGACGAAGCCTTACGATTTGAAGTCACTGAGGCAGATCGACGTAAGATTTCCAAAGTGAAGATTGAAAAACTGCAAGTTACGCCTTCTGAATAACAGGCAGTTCCGTTAAAGAGGGTTCAATAAGAAGAGCAGATGATAGTGAGATTGGTGCCTGTTTGGTAACAGGTGTTAGTCCACGTAGAATCATCGGCATTTTTGTATGAAAGTTAGTGCTGGTACTCATGTGCCGAGTTTTGCTCGCCGCTACCGAAAATCATGCTGCGCGTCCTATGGGGTGGCGCCGAACTAACTAGCTTCGCTAGTGGATTTCGGCTCTGCCACTACGTCCCATGGGAGTCTCCGCATGTTTTCGTCCGCTGGGTTACCACTAATTCTTAAGTTCAAAAAAAAACAATCCAACACTATTCTTTTAAAATGAAAAAGAAAAAAGGCATAGTGAACGAAAAGCCACCAGTTAAAGAGTCAAACACTACCTTTACTCTCTATGTTGTTACTTCTCGGCTTTTCCTACAACACTTGGCACCAATTAAATGAAGTTCCACCAGTCAAAAAGCCAGACACTACTTTCATCCTTGTTGGTGGTGAATGAATCAGGATTGGCCATGAGCGTTTTACATGGATAAGTAACACCCGACATTCTTTTTAAAAGCTTAACGATAAAATGTCATATGTGTTTTCTCTTGCTTATAATAGTTCATTCGATCCTCAAGTGTCCCTGTATGAAACTCGAACATATGGCCGTCTAAATCTGTAAAATATATCGACTTTTTATCACGTACATCCCTTTCTCTCCCTTGTAAGATATTCACTTTTAAATCGACTAATTGCTCGTAAATATCATTAAATTCCTCTTCAGCTATAGAAAAAGCCAAATGTGTATAAGAAAGCGTGATTTCTTCTCTTGGAATCTCCTTTTCTTCATTTAAAGCAAGCCACATTCCATTTAAGTCAAAATAAGCCGTTGAATTCCCCTTCACAAGCAGCTCCGCACCAAAAACCTGTTGATAAAACTCAATCGAAGCATCCAAATCCGAAACAGAAAACAATAAATGATTCAAGCCTTGTATACGCAAATCATCACCCCACTTAAAAATATGAATCTACTTTGTACTCAGTTTAACAGAATTTACATATCATCGTTTAGTAGCAAAGGTTAACTACCCATGAGAAATGGTCATCATCCAGTAAAATTCCATTAAAAAACACCACCCAACAAGTAACATGGTTACCCGCAAGGTGGTGTCTATTTTGACCTCTTATAAATAAATATCCATTTGATTCTCGCCATCTTGAAGCATGTCAGCTAGTACTGATTTTTCAAGCTTCCAGCCACCTTCACGATAACGATTCGTTAACACCGAAGCCTCAAGTGTTTGCCCATTTAAGGTCACACGCTTTTTATCTTGATTCAAATGATAACGGAAAGAAACTGGCTTCCCATCGACTTGATAATCAAAAATCATCCCATCTAAATCAATAGGAATCATTGGATCGATCACAACATGATGAGCCTCATGTCTGATACCTAAGCAATTTGAGATTAACTGATTCATATAGATTCCAGGACCACTCGAATAAATTCTCCAGCCGCCCTTAACCTTCACAGAGCCATCTCTTAGCTTACCAAAGTTCTCTTGTGCCTCATAACGATCCATAAATTGACCATCCGAGCTACTGAAGTACGCATTACTTTGTCTACGCTCGGCATTAGGTACGACATCTTGGATGTTAATTGGATTAATCGTCTGTAAACCTTTCCACACTTCATCCACTTTACCGATTTTTGCCATAGCTTCAACAAAGCGAATATGAGCATGTACATATTGTAAACCTATTTCTCTACCAAAATTAGATGCTTGCTCTGCTCTTTGGAAGTTTGTACTGACACCGCCTTTATATTCGGCAGGACGATTCATTAAACGAACACCATCTGTACAAGCTAATTTCTCTTTAATGACTTGATAATGTGCTTCTGCTTGTTCTGGCGTTAATAGTTCGGCAATCATAGAACGAGTCATCGGTAATAGTCGATAATTGATACCTGTTTTCGTATCTGTCGGATGAAGCATTAATTCCGCTTGACCTTGTTCTTCAAAATAAACAAAACCTGGAATCACATCATTGGAGAGCATATATTGGTTATAATCCTTCTCAATACCAGCTACGATTTCCGCAAGCTCTTTAGCTACCTCTGAGTGCTCATTTTCTAAGACTGTTGAGAAGTTACGTAAAACTTGATACGTTAACGCCACTGTCCAACTACTTACCATAAACTCACGAAGCTGTGTGTTCGCTGGCTGTAATGTATCATCCCAGTCACCATCACCATATGAAGAAAGACATGTATCATAGACAAAGTGCTCTTTGATATACGTTAATTGCTTTTGAATATGCTCTAAAATCGTATATGTTTCATCCGTTTTCTTAAAGTCAGAACGCTTCGTGAAAGGAACTTCTTCAGCCAGAATCGAATAATCACCCGTTGTCATTAAATAATCACTAACCACCTTTAATGGCCAAACGATAATATCACCATGACTTTCGCCTGCTTTAATATGGCTATATTGGTCAAACATAAACCATTGTGGCCAGTTACCATCATTATCATATTGGTGTGTATAAACGGTTTTAATAATTTCTTTCACAGAATGATAGTTTTGTGTTGCCATGAAGTATTCTGTTGGTCCTTGACAGACATCACGTGTCCCCCATGCTGCACCACCATACTGCTCAAGACCATGTGGAACGGAGTAATGGACGAGCATATTATGCGTATACCACCAAGCTAGTGCGTTTACCTTTTGTAATTCTTCTGTTTGCTCATTTTCTTTCTTTAACGTAAAACCGTTCATAACTTGTTGGAAATAAGCACGATATGTTTCCTTTTCTTGCTCAAAAACATGTGTTTCATCCGTAACAAATTGTCCATCAATCGAACCTCTCACGGTTAAAGTCCAAGCATCTGCTGCTTCTAATTCCATGACAAACAGGGATGCACTGCCCTTTTGAACATTGGATACAAGTTTTGTTTCATCAGTTATACGATAATCCGTACCTTCTAGCTTCATTTGATAACGCAGATTCGGGTGAATAGAAGCACTATCAGCGTATTCAGTCGCTTTGAACGTAAGTACACCATTCTCTTCCGTCACATCATAGGGCTGATCATACTCATTCGTATTCATTGTCATTTGATTCGTCACTAAATATTTATACGATTTACCTGATTCAGTTTTTAACTCTAACTGAACTTTTGCTGAATCCACGGCCGTGAAGTTCGTAATAACAAAGGTTTCTGTAGCTGTTTTATAATACCAACGCACATAATTAAAGCCTATTTCAAAAAGAGAAGGCATTGTTAAAAGTTGATACGTACCATCAATTTGCACATAAATTCTTTGTCCAGATGTTTTACTTACATTTAAAGCATTACGTGCATTGGACATAAGCTTATGGAAATTCGTATTCCCTATTAGTAGCTGTGCATTAAATAAACCATACATATAAGAAGTCGTCGTCATGACTGAATCATTCAATTTATCATTATGACCACTCATTAAAATATGACCGTGTGGACGCTCTACTAGAAGCTCCTTCTCCTTTAAGACAATGTGCTCATGTGTATCTGTAAAAAATGACAACCATTCGCCACCTTCTGTTTCAAGTTGATGACGATTAGGATACATCGCCTCTAATTCAGCTTTCGAGAAAGAAATAGTTGCCAACGACTCACCAATCTCTGCTGATTTTGTTACCTTATCAACCTCTACTAATTGATTCGAAGTTTGTTGCATCACTTCATGATAAGCTGCTTCTACTTGGTCTGTATAATCAAGACTTTCAATAGCTGTTGTTAAATTCTCTTTAAATAAACCGTAAAAAGTGAATTGAACGTTATCCGTTAACTCAACTTTTTCTGTTTGTAGAGCACTATAGGCAAATTCATATTGATAAACTTCATTATTTAACGTTTCTTTACCTAATGCTTCAATTTCGTTCGTTTCCTTATAAGATAAGCCGTAAAATTGAAAGCCATCCGTTGAATAACCAATCGATTTTTGCATACCACCTTGTTGTAAGTATGGGTGTCCAGAAGATTGCCTTTGGTTTTGTCTTGAGCACAGTACATACCCTTTTCGTCCCTCTTCAAAAACTCGATGGTCGACATACTGTGATAGATAAGCTTCGTTATTTCGAACCGCACCGCGATCTGCTAAGCCAACATCTTGTCCATAAATGACATCGATTTTATGACCATTTCCTTTCAGTTGAATGTCCCAGAACCATATGTTTTGGTTCGATAGCAGGAATTTGACTTCAAAGTCGATCTCCTCAATTTGTCCAGACCAAACGACTTCTTGCTCACCGAACTTCACTTGGCTGTTTGAATGAATGCCAAGTAATGGGTAAGCGTCAATACCAGTGGCCTTATGTATACGTAGGAAGATATTGTTCATCGAACCATCGATTGGGTTCCCTAACCATTGATTAATCATGACATGTTGGTGACTAATTGAAAATAAATCACCACTGTTTAAAAATTGGAATTGTAAATTTCCTGCACTTACTTGATATTGTGACTGTGCTGTTTGCATATTGATAAACTCCTTTATTTTATATGAAAGTTAGTGCGAACATGGTGCGTTGCTCTTCGCTACCGAAAATCATGCTGCGCGTCCTATGGGGTGGCGCCGAACTAACTAGCTTCGCTAGTGGATATCGGCTCTGCCACTACGTCCCATGGGAGTCTCCGCATGACTCGCCCGCTGGGGTACTGCTAATTCTCAAGTTAAAATACAATCTAACACCATTCTTTTAAAATGAATAAGAACAAAACCAGATTGAACGAAAAGCCACCAATCAAAGAGCAAAGACATACTTTCATGTTTGTTGGTGGCGGAGGTGGTTTTGGCTCCGCCATGGGCGTTTTTATATCCACTCGCAACCCCGCGATTCAGTCTTTGCTCGGGGTTTCTCCTGTTTTTTCAGCTCGTAACCCCGCGATTCGGCTTTTGCTCGGGCTTTCTCTCCCTTTTTCCGCTCGCAACCCCGCGATTCCGCCTTTGCTCGGGCTTTCTCTCCCTTTTTCCGCTCGTAACCCCGTGATTCGGCTTTTGCTCGGGCTTTCTCCTGCTTTTTCAGCTCGTAACCCCGCGATTCGGCTTTTGCTCGGGCTTTCTCTCCCTTTTTCCGCTCGTAACCCCGCGATTCAGCGTTTGCTCGGGCTTTCTCTCCCTTTTT
>NZ_JAQQWS010000004.1:0-222732 GCF_028610675.1 Alkalihalobacillus pseudalcaliphilus | reverse complement strand
TTTGCTCGGGCTTTCTCTCCCTTTTTCCGCTCGTAACCCCGCGATTCAGCGTTTGCTCGGGCTTTCTCTCCCTTTTTCCGCTCGTAACCCCGCGATTCAGCGTTTGCTCGGGCTTTCTCTCCCTTTTTCCGCTCGTAACCCCGCGATTCAGCGTTTGCTCGGGCTTTCTCTCCCTTTTTTCACTCGCAACCCCGTGATTCCACGTTTGCTCGGGGTTTCCCCACTCGACAAATACCACCTTACTCGTTTTTACTCTATTTCTCCCATCACTTCTTCAATGTAAAAATGTGGCTTACCACTTGCTGGCTATTCGTTCCGACGAATACTTCAAACTCTCCTGCATCACTTGTGAACGATAAGTCTGTATGGTGATAGCGGAGCATCTTTTCATCGATTTTAAACGAAACGGTTTTGGACTCATTAGGCATAAGGTTGATTCTTTCAAAAGCTTTTAATTCCTTCATTGGGCGTACCGTTTCACCAACAAGGTCACGAATATATAATTGCACGACTTCTTCACCTTCGACTTGTCCACTATTTGTAACAGTCACGTTAACCGTTAAATGACCATTTACATCTAACTCTGGAGAAGAAAGCTTTACGTTACTATAATCAAAATTTGTATAGCTTAAGCCATATCCAAATGGGAAAAGTGGCTCATTTGGAATATCAAGGTATTGTGACACATACCTTACTTGTGCATCTGGAGCACCTTGTGGCCTACCTGTATTAAAATGGTTATAATAAACAGGCACTTGACCGACATGATAAGGGAATGACATCGACAGCTTTCCAGAAGGGTTTTTCACACCATACAGTAAATCTGCAATAGCTAACCCACCTTGTGAACCTGGGAACCATGCTTCAAGAACGGCATCTGCCTCATCAATGACACCATGTAAATCAAGCGGACGACCGTTAAATAACACAGTAACCATTGGTTTATTTAATTTCTTTAAAAAACTTACTAATTCAAGTTGTGCTTGAGGTAATTGAATATTGGCGAGACTTCCAGCTTCTCCACTCATCTCTGATGCCTCACCAAGGGCCACAATAATGACATCTGCTTCTTTACTGATTTCAATGGCTTGAGCTAACTCTTCCGCTGTTACTTTTTCAATTTCAGCGATAGGTGCTACGCTCAACTCAGAAGCTGCTAGCTTCGTTTCTAATCCTTGCTGCAAGTTAATTGCCTTCTCACGACTTCCCTGCCACGACCAAGGTCCAAGAATATCGGTGTTATTGGCAAACGGACCTACAAGGGCTACTTTCTGGTCTTTTTGCAATGGCAATACTTGCTCATTTTTTAATAAAACAGTCGATTTTGTCGCAAGCTCATAGGCTACTTGTAAATGCTCTTCACTATAAATGACGTCTTTTTCCAACTGTTCATTTGCACCACGATACGGATTTTCAAACAGGCCTAGCTTTTGCTTTAATTCCAAAATACGCAATACAGCTTCGTCAATTAAAGCCACATCCACTTGTCCTTCTTCAACAAGTTCAACTAAATGACCACTATAACAAGATGTCATCATTTCAATGTCAACACCTGCTTCTAACGCTTTTTTAGCCGCTTCCTTTTTGTCCTTAGCGATACCATGAGGAATTAGCTCTTTCACTGCTCCCCAGTCAGAAATGATAACGCCATTAAATCCCCACTCATCACGAAGCAAATCACGCATCAATTTTTTATTACCTGTTGCAGGCACACCGTCTACAGTATTAAAAGCGGTCATGACCATTTCACACCCAACTTCTAATGCAGCTTTATATGCAGGTAGATACATTTCACGTAATTGCCTTTCGGACATGTCAACCGTATTATAATCTCGTCCACCCTCTGGAGCTCCGTAGGCCGCAAAATGTTTGACACATGCCGCAACTCGATGCTTATCAGCGGTTAAATCGTCTCCTTGAAATCCTTGTACAAATACTTTTGCAAACTCAGCATTTAAAAACGGATCTTCTCCCGTTGATTCCATTACTCTTCCCCAACGTGGGTCACGTACCAAATCAACCATCGGTGCAAATGTAACATGGACACCCGAAACGGACGCTTCTAAAGCAGCTATCTCAGCACTCTTTTTTGCTAAATCCAAATCAAAGGATGAGCCAATGGCTAACGGAACTGGAAAAATTGTTTTAAATCCGTGAACAATGTCGGCCATAATGAGTAAGGGAATGTTTAATCGATTCGTTTTTAAGTGAGCATCTTGAATGGATTTGACTTCACTTGCACCTGAACCACCTAATACCGAGCCACTGTTATGAATCGTTTGTTGATTTATACCTAGGTCTTCCATCGGTCCAGTTATTTCTCCATCTATATATGAACCCTCATAGAAAAAAGTCGCAAGCTGAAGGAGCTGGTCTACTTTCTCATCTAATGTCATTTCTTTTAATAATGCTTGAATATCCACAAGGCACCTCCGAAAATTTCATACATTTCTCTTAATTGAAACGTTTCAATTGAACATTTAAATAGTAGGCTTCCCCACCATATATGGGGATAGCCTTATTGTTTTCTACACGCTTTATTTTACTTTTTTCCAACCAATTAGCTTTTGAGCCTTTTGAACATATTCGTTTCTCATGTATAAGTCCCAAATAAGGCCTGAGCGATAATTTTCTAGCATTAATAAAGTAATTCCTTTATCAATCCCGATTACACGCTCCGCATACCAAGTTGGCTCAATATCTTCATTATATGAATCTAAGAAACCATACTCGCCCCAAAGCTTCGGGTGATTCTCATACATATATTCTAATGCCTCAATCGATTCTTTTGGTGTAAAAACAATGGATCCTGCCGGGCCACACGGTGGAACTGTACCATCAAACTGGACCTTTACTTCCTCATAAAATGGTGGTGTACCTGGTACGATATAACCTGTAGGACCTTCACACGCCGTTAAGCCCCAAGCATTTTTATGATACGTTTTTTTATTCTCTGGATTGTTAATACTGAACTTTCGACTAGCTAATGTTGCTTTAATTGAATTATCAAACCAGTTAATACCATCTTTGTCTTCCATATCTTTAAAGTTAAACCATGCATGAGAAAACTGGTGTGTAAATAGGGCTCCACCTGGTGAATTATAGTACTCATAACCATCATATTCTGCCAAGCGACGTTCAAACCCATTATAAATTTCAGCAGGAACTGGATGTGTAGGCGAACCTACTCCTAAAATATACTGCATTAATTGCTCTGCATACATATCCCATTGGCCAAATCCGCCTGTCTCTTCATGATACCCCATAAAGAAAAGGTTACGGCTCTCATCATAATAAAGGGACCAATCTACTCTTTGATAAATCTTTTCAAAAAGTTCTTTAACCTCTCCACCGAAATATTCAGCCGAAGTTACTGCACCATTTAAAAATAGCGATGTATCAATGATCGATGCACAATCATGATATTCTTCAAAGCGTTTTGCTGTTTTCATGTTAAGAAAATGATAGAAGAATCCTCCTACATGCTCAACATTATTTAAAAATGTCTCCAACGTACCCTTCGTTCGCTCGAAGCCTTCATCAAATGTAATCCAACCACGTTCTACTCCAATTACGATAGCTGATAAACCAAAGCCTACTGATGCAATGCTCGCAACCTCTGTGCTGTCGCTACCCGTTTTGTCTAAAATCAAGCCATAGCCGGGGCTGTTTTTATCTGTGTTTGCTTCCTTCCAAAAGAAATCAAAACTTCTTCTTGCTTCTTCGTCTAATAAATTAAATGTTGTCATATGACTCCACTCCTTTTATATGAAAGTTACTTATGTGCGATAGTTTGTGCCGTGAAGTTAACGGCTCTGATTTTGGCACCGGCATATACGTTTTGTAGGAAAGTGCGAACATAAAGTGTTACCCGTCGCTCCCGAAAATCATGTTGCGCGTCCTGCGGCATTCAGCTCTGCCACTTTGTCCCTCAGTAGTCTCTGGTTATTCCCCGGTAATTCCGGAACGGTCGACGCCTTCTACGAACCATCTTTGTGTTAAGAAATAGACAATGAGTAATGGAATGATAGATAGCATCGTTCCTGCCATATTAATTCCTTCGTTAATCGTTGATTCAGACGTACCTAAATTTCCAGCATACATTTGCTCGTATGTGGCGACGAAACGATTGAGCTCTAACGGTAATGTTGTTAATGAGTTACCGAAATAAATGGCCGCAAGTGACGTTTCATTCCAATACCATACAAATGAAAAGAGAAATGAAATGATGATGGCCGGACCAGCCATAGGAATCGCAATCGTAGCGAAAATTCTTAAGTATCCAGCACCATCAAGTTGTGCGGCCTCCTCTAATGATTGAGGTATCATCTTAAAGAATTGATAGAAAATCAAGATAAAAATCGCACTATTTAACCCTTGCCCAAATAAAGCTGGTAACAGGAATGATTGAATATTCCCTAGGATTCCTAATTCATTAAAAAATACATAACGAGGAATCATCAGCACTTGAGGCGGTATAATAAAGGTCGCGAGTACTAAAACAAATAATGTCTTCTTTAATGGGAATTGGAATCTTGCAAAACCATAACCGATTACTCCAGCAACGGCTGTTTGAACAAGTGCAGGTAAAACCGTCACATACAAGGTTTGTAACAGCGTTGGCCAAAAATCGAGCACTTGCATGGCACGAGTATAGTTTTCAATATACCATCCGGTTGGTACCCAATTAACAAGTGGGTTTAACAAATCATCCAGTGATTTTAAGCTATAAGAGCCCATGTAGATAAGTGGGTATAAATAGACAAAACCGATCGTAATTAATAAACCATATACAATAAACTTTAAAAGGAATCCATCCTTTCCTTGCATACCAAGAAAAAAGCGTTTCACCTTCAGCCAGTCATATTTATTTGTATTCTTTTTGTCTGTTTGAGAGGTTCCATTTTTAATCATTTGAATCCACCCTTTATGTGTACTTTTTTCTTGTTCGAATTGACAGAATTCCTACACTTACTGCTATGACAACTGTAATCACGAGAAAATATATCCATGATAAAGCCGATGCATAACCAAATCCTGTGTCGATTCTGAACATATTACTTTGAATGTGGGTAATGACTGGATTAACAGCAAAAATTGAATACATCACGATGGTAAAGATCGTATTAACAATAATCATCGGAAAAATACTAGGTAGTGTAACTAACCAAAAGCTTTCCCAATTCGAAGCACCGTCAATTTTAGCTGACTCATAGATTTGCTTGTCTAACTTCTGCAAAGCAGCAAGGAAAATAAGAATCTGAACTCCTGAATACCATAAAATCATAATTAAATTGTCCATTAAATAGATGATTACCGTATTGATAAAACCATCCGTTCCTGCCATTAAGGTTGCAAAAATCGCATAGTCTTCAATAGAGGGGATTGAAGTAACTCCTTGCTCCGTTAACTTGCTAATTACAGGTCCACTAGAGATAATAACAGGCAAAAAGAACACCGTTCTAAAGAAGTTTTTAAAACGAATTTGTTGATTTAATAACAAAGCAATAATTAATGAAAATACGATAATGATTGGTACAGATAAAGCTAATTCACGTAAGAAAACTAAAAATATCTGTGTAAATTGAGCGTCAACCGCAAAAGCATATTCATAGTTCTCAAATTGAACAAATTTCGTTTGAATTCCTGCCGTCGTAATCGTGACATCTTGAAAGCTTAAAAACAACGAATAGAATAAAGGAATCGATGTAAAAACGAGAAAGCCAATAATCCAAGGTAGGATAAATGCATACCCGATTAAGCTTTTTTTCGTTTTTAATGATAGTTGCTTCATGATGCATCCCCCCGATCCACGACAACAAAATCTCCAGCTTCTACTTGTCCACCATCAAGAGGAAAAGGCTTATTCGTATAATTAACAAAAATTGATTTTTCGTTTGAATACCCAATCTCAACCACACCGACATCATGAACAATTCTAGAGGTAATGGAAGCACCTTCGACTTCACCAAGACTATCCTTTACTCGTTCGTATTGATGAACAATATCTGCCTCCCAGTCATCAAACTGAGATGTATAAAGAGAACTTGATGGTGTATTCATCAGTAAGTGTGAAGGCTGCTCGGTTAAATAGAAAGACGGATAAGCCCCAAATTCAATCATTCTCAGTAGCTCTTCATTCGCATTAAAGTGGAAATTGGAATGTGGAGCGTAATAAGGAATATAGCCCTTCAGCACAATTTGCAAAAACGGTACTGTATCAGATGCATAGCGATATCCAGAAGAATACATCGGAATATCTAAATACTTATCCGCATATTTCCATAAATAATCAAATGGTTCAGATAAGGCTAATGGGCCGATATTCTCACTGAGTTCAACAAACATTTGCTCATAGACTGATTTCGTATCCATCCTTGTCATCGGCGTGTGTCCCGCAAAATTAGAAAACAAAAGATGGCCACTGTTATTAATCGCTAACCGCTCTACTCCATGCTCTTGAAATGGTTCGATGTCTGCTATGGCTAGTTCATATGACTTGCTAGGGTTTAATAAAAAGGACTGTTGTTCTCCTTGTTGGACAACCATTGTCTCCGCGTTAAACCTTCTTGCCACATCTGTTCTACCTGAATATCCTTTACCGTCGGCATGTGCTGTTGAAAAATCTGTTCCTAAGTAAAAGGGAACTTCCTTTTCTGCCATAGTGGACGTTACATCTTGCATCTCTGACTTCCCACCTAAACGATTATCTACAGGGAATCTATTAGGTAACGTTCCTGTTAAACCACCCTTTGTCCATCCATGATAAACAAGATGCATATCTTCAATACCTTGTTGCTGCAGGCGTTCAACATAGTTTGCTAGTTGATTAATTTCAGTCATAGGATGAATAGAGTCCCATAATAAACCCGTCTTTACTTCTCCACCAAGAACATCTAAGCGAATATCAACAACATCCTGTTTTTCTTCTAAAGTGCCAGACTCAAGTAAATCTTGTTGATATACGTGGGCCATTCCCACATAATTGGCTTGCTCATTGTCAAGTAGCGTAATTGATTGGACGATATCAAACTCATTCATTTCTATTTGATACGTGTTAAATCCACTCATACTTTGACTAGTTGGTTGATAATATTCATAGCGATAATGATATTGTGAAGTCACCCAATTAAAGTCAGTCGAGACCCCAGATGGGTACGCGATAATTTCACTAAACTCACGTCCATCCTTTAATACGGTTACAAAGCCCTGCTCGTTGGCTCCATGAACCATTCCGTAAACAGGCATAGTAATCGTATGTTCTGGATTCGTACGTGCATCATTATTTTGTGTTGTACGTGTAAATGCCAAGTCTTTTCCATACACAAACCCTTGATAAGTACTTAAGGCCCCCACATTGCCATCTTCAAAACGAATTAATGCTCCGCTTCCATCAGGAATGAACATATAGCCAGCAACTTCATCTTTATGAACAGCTCCTAAAAATGGATATAGCCTTAATGAAATTAACTGGTTTGTCTCATCTTCTACGATTTCACTATGAGGGACCGTTATGTCTAAACCCTCAGGTGTTAACATCACTTCTAATGTAATCGTAATTCCAGCATCAAAAGGAATACGGGCCAGGAAACCATGCTCATTTGCAGTAAGTTGCACATCAATTTCATTGGTTAAAATACTTTCAGATTGGGTGCTACCACCTGCATCTAAATATTGAATCGTCGCAGCCGACCGGGCTAAATTCGTCCACGTTGTATTTAACTGATAATCATGTTCAGCAGCAACGCCAGAGGTCCAGTAGTAACCGTTTCTCTTGTCCTCTACAACCATTGCTAGTGATTCTTCTTCCACATATAAAATCAGGTTTCCATTTTCTGCTATTTGTTCGTAACCATCCAATTGAACTTCCTCTTGCTCCCACTCTACGTCATCCTCAGGTAATGTAAACTGATTCGATGCGTAACGTAATGCCTCATCTTGAAGCTCCTCTTGAAGTTCTGAAACCTCAGTATCCGGATCCACATCAGAGATTGCTGCCAAAATAGGAAATGGTAATAGCAAGACAACAAGTAAGATAGCACTCCATTTATACTTTCTAAACACGAAGAATCACCTCCGAAACAAGTGACCAAATAAATTGAACGAGTTGGTCGATTAATACATATAAAACAAAGAAAATCAATACGAGAATGAGCATTCCAAATATCGTGAGTAATAAATTTTTGACTGTTCCCATCCCTGAGAAATCATGTAGTTCTTTTAGCATTAAGAATAGATTAATGAGTGACCAAACCATGACGATTTGTAAAGGGAAATAATATATAAATGCTTCATTATACGTTAATACATTGGATACTAACGTTATCGGGATAATAAAAATCACAATCGGTGCAAGCGCATAGATCGTCCCGATATATACTTGCTTGAAGCTTGCCTCTCCACTCGTTATCGTACTTACCAAATAATTCGTTACGATAAATAAAGTAAGTGGAATTAGAATAGTCCCTAGTTCAAAAAACAGATGAATATTCTCTGATGACTTTGTACTAAATAAAAAACCTGTCCAATATAACGTTAAAATATATTCAACGATTAATACAAAATATAAAATCGTAGCCGATAGTATCGATGCCTGTTCATTCACTCTTAAATAATATAAGCTATCAATCGGTTTCTTTAAGAACCTAAACAAAAACAATAACTCACTAATTAATTTCTTTGCTTTAAAAGCTTCTTTTCTCTTTTTAAGTGGTTCTAATTTATTTGAGCGTTTATCTACCACTCTTATAACAGTCCGTAGTCCTAAATAAATGAAGAGGACTGTAAAGACTTTGCTGAGATTTTCTTGTAGCCATACATAGCGAATTTCCCAAAAAGCATCGGAGTAATTCTCTCTATCATGTGCTAATTGAAATTCTGCAGCTGCCTCATCATATTCTTGTTGTTTGTATAAAGCTTGACCTAATGCCTTATGAGCAAGACCAAACGATGAATTCAAGCGTAAGATTTCATGCCAATACTCTTCACTCTCAATATAATGCCCTTCTGCATAGAGGGCTAGCCCTTGATGAAGGACTGTTGTGAAATTGGTAGGTTCAAAGACTTGAATAATCCCTTGCTCTTTATCTGCTAAATAAAGGCGACCTACCTCATCTACTTCTAAACTTGAAGGATCCATCGATAATCCTAAGCGATTACTGCCATCTTCTCGGCCTCCAAATTGAAATAACAAATCTCCAGCTCGATCATATTCATAAATGACACCATTATTTGCAACGGTATAAATATTCCCAATTGGTCCAATCGCAATATCACGTAAATTGGTCGCGTCAGTGATATCCGTTGGCAGCATATTTAATCCAGCTATATTGAGCTGACGAATCGCTTCCCACTCTGTGCCTGAAGTTATTGTGTATAATAAACCACGTTCATCTATCGTAATGTTATTGGGAGCAGGTGGCACACGCATAAACATACTAGCTCTTTGTCTTTCAGTCGTTAACAAATCGGTCAGGAATGTTCCAATCGTTGGCCTTGTTGTATTAACACCAAAAAACCCAAGGAACTCACCGTCTTGATTTAATTGAATGATTCCATTTGTTGACCCTTCTCCAATAATGTAGAGATTGCCTCGATTATCGACCGAAAGCTTCTGTGGCTTATAAGGAGAGTTAGTCCCAAATAACGGGGATTCCGGGTGAGTATATTCAAACAACAGCTCTCCCGTCTCACTAAATTTAAACACCGTCTCATGTCCATAATCGGCGACATACACATGATTTTCACTATCTACAAATACCCCTAAAGGTTGCTGTAGGATACCTTCTCCATACGATTGGAGAAGGTCCCCATTATCTGCTAATCGAAAGACGACCTGATTCCCTGAATCAGCAATATAAACCTCATTATTAGATGTAATATAAAGATCCTCAGGATTCATTAAATCCATTCCTTGTCCAAATAATCCAATAGGAATATAGGCCGTCTGTGTCTCAATCACTTCACCTTCACCTGATAAGGTTTCTGTTTTATAAGCAACAGAATCAGAGGCAAAGGTTTGTATGGGTAACAATAAGACAAGCAGTAGGCTAAAAATGGATGCAATTAACTGTTTCATGTCCCCTACCTCCTATTGGTTATTTGATACCTGAGTGAGCCATCGTATTCATGACTTGACTCTGTAAAATAATAAAGATGACTAAGTTTGGAACAAACATCACTAGTGACGCCGCTGCCGCCATTCCTTGTCCCGCAACCGTATTACCTGTATCGGAAGCAAGTGTTGTCATAAAGAAACTGAACGTTTTTAAATTTTCATCATTCACATATAAAACGGAAGTCTCTACACTATTCCAAACAAGTTGGAAGGAAAGAATAGCAATAGTGGCTACTGCTGGTTTTACAAGTGGCATAACGATTTGCCAAAAAATCCGATAATCCGTTGCTCCATCCATTTGTGCCGCCTCAATGAGCTCATTTGGAATTTGGTCAATAAATTGTTTTACCAAAAACAGCCCGACCGGCATCGCTAAAAGAGGAAAAATATGAGCAAAGAAATTATCTAATAGACCAATCTCATCCATTAATAAATATCTTGGAATCGTTACAGCAGCTGGTACAAACATTAACGCTAACGTATTAATTTCAAAAATGGTTTTCTTGAGTTTAAAACGTTTTTTTGATAACGCATAACCAGCCATTGTACTAATTAAGACCGTTAATATAACGACGGCTGTTGTGATAATTAAACTGTTAAATAAATACCTAGAAACAGGAACACCTGTAGCGCTTGTTATGCTAAACAAATCCACAAAATTTTGCATCGTTGGTTTTTCAACAAAAAACCTGGGTGGATAAGCAAATAACTCATCAAGTGGTTTAAATGCGTGCATAAAGATATAAATGATTGGCAGCGCCATAAACACAGCTAATGGTAATAAAAATAGATAGAACTTAATTTGGCTACGGTGAAACTTACTAGGATTGATTTTTGTACCTTGAAAAGATGACATTGTATACACCCCTAATACGTAAATTCCACTACTCTAATCCTTTTCTCCAAATAAACGCCATGCCACTTTGGAAAATAAGTAGATAAAGATAAGTAAACAAACAGAAATGGCTGCGGCATATCCCATCTCATAACGGATAAATCCATAATCCTCTAGGTGGTTAACCATTAATTGCCCGGCATATTGTGGTGTCGGATTAGCACCAGATAACTCAACACCAATCGCCCCTGCAGAAAATGTACCAACTACGGCCATTACAGCACCGAACAACATTTGTGGTTTCATAGAAGGAATCGTAATATAAATGATTTCTTGGAATCTATTTTTTATTCCATCAATATAAGCTGCTTCATAGATTTCTTTATTAATATTTAAAACTCCTGATAACATCGCTAAGAACCCGACACCCATACTGCCCCAAATCGTGACAATAATCATAATCATCATCAAATGCTCAGGTGATTGAAGCCACTGAACAGGCTCTAAGACAGCCCCGATGGATATTAACATACTATTTAAATAACCCGTCTCATCACCACTAAAGATAATTCTCCACACAACACCCATCGCAACACCGGCAGTCATCGATGGAGAGTAAATTATCAGTGCTAATATCATTCTAGGTATTTTGGAAATTTGTGCGAGCATCCACGCTAAGATAAAGGAAAGCACGTATCCACCAGGCCCAACAATTAAAGCAAAGATGAGGGTATTAGGAATGATGTATTCCATAAACACCCCATCTTGAGTCATCAGGTTGACATAGTTACTCAAACCTACCCAGCTAGGCGTCTCGATAGCATTAAAATACGTGAACGATAATCCAATCGCCGCTACAACCGGCAAAACGATAAAAATAAGAAATAGTAATAAGTAAGGGGCTAGAAATATCGCTGTACTACTATGATTTCTAATTGTCTTCATCTATTTCTAACCACCCTTCTACCAGTTCAATTGTTGGGATTGGATATGGCTTTACAACACGCCCATTTTCGATATATCCAAATTCCTCTAACTTTCTACGCATTTCTCTATCAATATTAACGACGGCATCATCAACAGCTGAACGTGTCGTTTCACCATCAAAAACGATCGTATTCCACACATTACTAATTTCACGCTCAACCATATAAGCATAAGGAGTTTTTGGCACCTCTTTTAAATACTCCCATTGTTCCAACACAACATCTTTATGCTCCTGTGGTAATGGTAATTGTCCAAAAGAAACGATATTGGCTGTATTCCACATATATTCAGGGCCATATAATGTCTGTAAACTAGTTGCAAACTCTGTTTGAACTTCACTTGACATCCACCATTTTAAAACTTGCCAAGCTTCGTCCTGCAAATCACTACCTTCAAAAATCATCGCTGACTGTCCAGAACCCATCGCCCATCTCGCGACATTGCCATCTTCTTGCTCCACACCCGGATGAGGTGATAGCTCCCACCATCCTGAAATTTCAGGTGCAGCTGCAGTAAGTTGCACATACGTTTCAAAGTTAGCGATACCAATTGGCAAAGTTGAATAACGGAAATGGTTATAAAAGTTAGGAACTTGTAATGGTGTACTATATAACGTATTTAATTCCGACATAAATTGAATACCTTGTAACGATTCTTCACTATCAATCGTTGTTCCGATTCCGTCCGACTCGTATAAGTCGCCACCATGCTGATAAATAAACGGAGCGGTCGTTTGGAATGGCTTAAAAGCAACAGCACCAGCAATAGGTGTGTAATAATTAAACCCATACCTCTGTAATTCAGGCAAAATAGAGGTTACATCATCCCATGTATCGGGTATAGGAATATCGAGAGCTTCCATAATATCGCGACGATAGAATTGAACATTAAAATCTTGTGTTTCTGGTAATGCGTATAAGCCATCTTCTACGATATAGGGCAAGAATGCTCCAGGGGAAAACTCCTGACCAAGCTCTTTGAACTCTTCAAATTGCCTTAAATCAACCGCCGCCCCACGAATAGCCAATTCATACGGTAACCAATTACTTATTCCGATTGCTAAGTCAGGTTGAGTATCTGCAGCACTAGCCAAGATTAACTTTCCTTCATCTGGCATAAGTGAAAATTTCACTTCAATTCCTGTTTCAGGTGTGAAGTTTTGGTCGGCCATATTTTGTAAAAGCTCAACATATTGTCGAGGTCGATTCACCCAAATCTCAACAGTCTGATCCGAAACATTACCCATCGCTAAATTATCCTGCCTAAATGAGTTAATGAAACGAACAACTGACTCCTTCGATTTTGTCCACCAACCTGCTTCCGCTTTTGGTAAGTCATCACTCGTATGGAGGTAAAAGCGGTCAATTGTTAACGGCTGGGCTTGCAGCGTTTGAATAATATTTCCTAAAAGCTGGGCCGATGAATTTGATCCTTCTGAAAGTTGAGACATTTGACTAGGAATACGATCCGGCTCTTTTGCTAACGTTAAGAGCTTATCAATCGCCATACGCATCGACGTAATCGATGTTGTCTCATTTCCATCATTCATCTCTTCTAAATAGCTCACTTCTACCTCTAACATTTTGGCCCATTCTGTTAATCTTACATCGATTCCAGGGATATAATCACTGATAACCCAATCTCTTGAACGGTCTTGCTGATTCCCCGTTAGCTTACGTATATCGAGTGATAATTCTTCAATACCAGCCATTACTTCGTCTATCGTTCGTAATACTCGGGCGTTAGGAGTTGCATCTGCCTCTAACGTAATTTCATTTTTTCCTTCTTCAAAAAAGAAATAAAATGGTTCTCCGTTTTCATGACTAAATGTTTCGTTATACCACTCACTTCGATTACTAAAAGGGTATTGCTCAACCTCTAAAAATGGAATGTCCCCATTGATTGATAATGTACGATAGCTAATCGCACTCGTTCCGATGTTCTGTTTCACCTTCAATGTTAATTGATAATAGCCGGCTTCAGGTACTTCCACTTCCCACGTTGCTTTTTGCCCCGGCTTCATCCACGAATCGCCACCAAACGTATTTAATAACTGACGATCACTTTCGTACGGGACAACAGAAGGATCTTGGACAGATGTTGGACGAACATAAGAGCTATTCTTATAAAAAGGATATTCTGCTTCAAAAGTAAGATAATCGCCTTCAAAAGCTAATCCTTTTCCATCTTGTAAATATTGTTCATATGTAGGAGTATCTGTTACTGATGTAACAAAAACATCCCCTAACAATAGTTCCCCACGTAAATTTTCAAGTTGAATTTCATTGCTGCCTGCTTCTAAATGAAACTTCAAAGGACGGCTTTGCATATGGCTAGAATCTAATGCTTTAATGTGATGCCATTCTTCCTGTGGAACTTGTTTCGGGATAATTTCATTACCAAAACGGTCTATATCAAAGTCATTACTTTCATTTTGCCAGTTAACCGGAAAGACAATTCTCCTACTCTCAAAAAACGGGTACTCTCCGTTCACTTCGATCGCACCTTCTATCGGCACAATTAAATCTCCTAAAGGATAATAATCAAAACTTAACTCGTATAAACCTTCTTCCTCAACTTCTACTTCAACAACCACGGACTCTTGATTATGCCAATAGAAAACACGATCTCCATAGCCTTCACTATCCGAAGACTCAACTAACTGCTGACGATCTTCCATTATAAAAGAAGAAGGGTTGATAGCCTGAAAAAATGGTTCTGTGCTATCAATCCCTTGATTCTTCCATTCTTCAAGGGTTAGGTGGTAGTTTTGTTCTATGACTTGTGCAGTCGTTTCAACGGCCCCATCTGCCTCATCTGCAACAGCCACAAAATGTGGTGAAAAGAATAATAAGATGAACGACCACAACAATATCTTAGATTTCATCGTTATACCTCCTAATTTCTAAAAGCTACTCCTAGTTGGTTATAGGAGTATTCAGATTTTTCCGAGCGAACATCAACCGTTTGAATGCTCGTTATGGCCTAAATAGATATATAAAACTCAGGGGCTCTAGCCCCTGGGTATCGTATAACCTATTCACTAATAGCTTGAAGTCCTTCTTCATACTTTTGATTTGCTAATTCATTAATTTGACTTGCGTAATCTTCAATATTGATTTCTCCACGAACAGCTGCATCTAATAAAGCTGCAATACTTGCATTCGCTTCTTCACCTACTGAAATACCAGTTGGTGCTTCCCAACGAGCTTGTACATAACCAGGCACAGTTTTAACAGGTTCCACTACAGCTTGGTCTATATTTTCATAAGCTTGTTTAATTCCTTCTACAGGAACTCTTTCAAAGTAAGAATCTAAAACCGTTTGATTCGTTGTCATCGGTAATGAACTTAAGCTATAACCTTCTTCACCATCTACTAATTCCATACGCTTCATGAATCCATCTTCACCAAATGATAACCATTTTGCTAAAAGATAAGCTTCTTCTGGGTGATCAGTGCTTTGTGCGATACCAAAGAAGTCATTTGTCATTACGACACGGTCACCAGGAATACCAACGAAGTCCCAATCAAACGTTGCTGTTTCACCAAAGATTCCTGCTGCATAAGAACCATCCCATTTGAAGGCGATTCCACCGTTAAACCAAACTTCATTTTCATCTTCACCATTAAAGCTTGCTTTCTGATCTTCTGATAAAGTCTCATAATTATAATCATTTGACATAAACGAATTGGCTAAATTCACACCCGCAATAAACTCATTTGAACTGATATTAAATCCTGATTCATCACTGTATGTGTACCAACTTAAATCTTCATTTGCCGCAGCTGGATACCAGTCTAAAATCGTATGTGGATGATTCAGTCCTACCGTTCCACTGTTAATGTTTGTAATAGAACGAACGGCATCAGTAAAATCATCAAGACTCATACCTAAACTTGGTGCGTCTAAATTCGCTTCTTCAAATAAATCTTTGTTTACAAAATATCCTAAGAAATGTTGAGCTGCTGGAATTGCGTAAGCTTGCTCATCATACGTTACCGCTTGTCTAACCGCTTCTGGAATATTATCAAAATCCGCGTCGCCTTCAGTCACTTCATTTAATGGTAATAACCAATCGTTCGATAATCCTGTTGGTACTTGTGCAAGCATGAATAAATCTGGCATATTCCCTGCACTTGCCGCAGTTGATAATGAACCATTCCAATCTGCACCATCAATAGATTCATCAATTTCAACCGTGATATGTGGATATTCTTCTTCAAAAGCGTCAATCATCGCTCTTTCAAGGTTGTAATCTTGTTCTGTACCGAACGTCCAGCTTGCAACAGAAAGTGTTACTTGCTCATCTCCTCCATCAGGGGACGTGCTGTCATTGTTTGTATCATTACTATCGTCGTTACCACAAGCAGCTAATGCTAGCATTGCTGTTGCTGTTAATAAAGCAAGTGCTTTTTTCTTCATTGTTTTTGCTCCTTTTCATATCGTTTTAATTGAAATTGCTGCGATGAGATGCGAACATACAATCAATCTCGCTCCTACCATATATGATGCTTTACAGTCATACGTTTGTGTTATGGTCGTTTGAATGACATTTCATTCTATTGTTTGCGTTTAATGTCAGAAAATTTAACATAAAAATGTAAAAAAGTTCAAATAATTGAAACGTTTCAATTAAAGGCAATACAGAAGATATTTTATCTTTCTGTATGAGTTGTTCTTTATGAACTAAGTAGTTTGACGCTCAATAAACTCGATTGGAACAGAATGGCTAACACTTGCCTTTTTACCTTCCAACATGTCAAATAAGCGATTAGCTGCTTCCATACCCCACTGCTTCTTTTGCACTCGAACAGTCGTTAAAGGCGGTTGAAAGTATGAAGCCAAAGCAATATCATCAAAGCCAATAAAAGCCATATCATCAGGGATACTCATGCCATGTTCCTTGGCCGCCTTGATGGCTCCCATCGCCATTTCATCATTGGCTGAAATAAAAGCAGTTGGATAATCTTGATAACTGTGTAAATAGTGCTTCATACTTAATAAGCCACTTATTTCGGTAAAATCTGCACGAATTAAATCCTCTTCATGAAATATGAGGCCATGGGTTTTCATCGCTTTCCTAAAACCTTTTAGACGCGTTTCACCATCATAAGAATCATCCGCACCCGCGATAAAACCAATGCGTTTATGCCCTTTTTGAACAAGATGTTCTACTGAATACGTAATCCCTTCTTCATTCGGTAAAATTACATTTTGCGTATTCTCAGAAGAAATTTCCCTATCTAATAAGATCATAGGGAGTCCCGTTTGGGCAATATCCTCTACCAATTGGTCGGAAATATGATAGTTTAAGATAATCGCACCATCGACATGCTTTTCAATCAGTAAGCGATGTTTGTCAACTGTTGCACAAACGACCATTTCATATCCTCGTTGTATCACAACATCTTGAATTCCTTCTAGAAGCTCATTAAAGAACGGTCCGGTAAAGCCACTAAGAAAGAGGCCAATTATCTCACTGCGGTTTTTCTTAAGATTTTTGGCAACACCATTAGGCCGATAACCGATCTCCTTTGCAGCTTGTAACACTTTTTTTCTAGTCTCTTCTGTAATTAGCTTGCTTCCATTGATCGCATATGAAGCTGTTGCGATACTTACACTGGCTTTTTTTGCGACATCTTTTAATGTTGGCAATGCTCTAACCTCTTTGTCATAATCTAAACCATTTCAATCTATTGAAACGTTTCAATTAAATTATATACGATGGTGAAAACGAATACAATAGCGTTTTCAAAAATTACTTTTATTCGAGGATAAATTGTTCTTCCTTTAATAAATGCATCGGTTTTTCGCCAGCATCATGTTGATGAAAGTAGTGACGTAACCTACCATCCGTTAAATAATTGACAATTGATGCTAGGATCATCCCTTGATCAAGTGCTAAGTATGTTTGGTGAACCTTGCCTGATTGGATACTTACCGTATCGTATAAACCAAATTCACCATATGCACCGTACTCTTTCAATGTCGCTACATTGCTTAAAACTTCTTCGAATGCATATTCTAACGCAAGCAAGGATGCGTGTGAAGTAACGGTTCCGTTGTCAGGATAACCTTCACCTGCACCTAGAACGGGTACACCAAATTCTAAGTAATTTCCTTCAATAGCTGCGGGTGAAAACCCCCAAATGTCCCAGTCATTAAGCTCAGCATATTTAATTTGAGCTTTTACATGCTGTTCATTATTGTACCCTAACCCTTGAGGAGCAAGTGATTTTTCATCAATAAGTAAGGCTGGCATTAAGGCCTCAAACATACTTCCTCCCCAACTTGGTACATACTGAATCCCTTCATACTCGTAATGACCTTGATAAATAGAATGGCCATCGTATTTCACATAGTCACCTGTAGGAACTTGTGCTTGCCACGTATCCTCAGGTAAGAATGTACGATATAACTTCCACCAATGTTCCTGTGGTACATCCTCTTTCCCTATCGCTACATAGCTCGTAATTCTCGTTTCTGAATAAAGAAGGCCGTAATGGTGATCGGTTAGTTTGCCTTCAGCGACATCATAACCACCATGAAATTGTCCAACTGACTTGCTGTAAAGTTTCGAGTAATCCATATTGGAGACGAGCTGTTCCGCTTGCCCATCATGCTCAGGAAAATACTCACTTACCACCATTAAGGCTGCCGTTAACCACCCGTTATCCACCGTTGAAATGAACTGACCCCAATCATTCATCAATTCTCCATTATGTGTATAGTACCAATTATAATATAAGCCGTTCCACGTTTTCATTTCATCCAATGTGTTCAGCAGAATCGCTATCTTCTCACTTGCTTGGCCCTTCGTTTCAAAACCTAACTCAACAGCGCCAACCAGACTTAAAGCATACATCGCTATATTCGTCGGGGATGTTTGTTCATATACATCTTCCCCATCAAATAAATCAACACGATCTGCTGTTAATCCAGTCCGCTCATCTGTAAATTCCACAAAAAAAGCATACGTATCTCGAGCCAACTCCATAAGCTCATCATAGCCACTTATACTAGAATCTACTTGATTAGCCTCTTCTTTTTGCTCTTGCTGATACAACCAATAAAACAAAAATCCTACGATCCCGATCATACCGACTAAAACAACAACTAGCTTTTTATTCAACGGACACCCTCCATCATTTGTTTTGAAATCGCCTCCTTATAATTGAAACGTTTAAATTAATAGACAAAGAGTTACTTGTAACCGCATACATTAAATATACCTAGTAAATGCCCAATTTTCAATATAAAAATTGTGTCAAATTTAGCTTCGGGTATGCACATCGACTTTTTACTAGGCAAAAGGAATGACTTTTTCACTCTATCACTTTTACATGTTTAAGACCTAGAGTGAGACTTAACTTTCTAGGTAATGAAGGGGTTATTCTACTTAAACTGTTACACGAAGGTTTGGAACGGGTAAGCTCCTAATAAATCATAGACTAGGAGGATTGATCATGTTTAATAGACACATTATGTCTCATTTTTTGATTTGTGCGGGAGCCCTTTTCTTATTCTTTGTCTTTTCTTTAAACGAATCGGTAGTAGCCAACGCCTCAGAAAAATATGAAGTAATCTCTCAAACTCTCAATCTGCGCAGTGAACCTTCTGGGACAAGTGACATAGTTGGACAATTAAAAAAGGGGGATCAACTAGTTTCTTTTAACGAACAGTTCGGTTGGATACAAACCTATTACCAGGGAGAGGTTGCCTGGGTTGCAAGTTATTATTTAGCACCCGTACAAGGAAGTTTAGACTTAAACGATAACACTCATAAAGACGTTGTGACCATACAGCGTGAAAATAGCATCATTCGTTCTGCGCCTTCCATTAACAGCCAAGTAATAGGTTCAGCAAATATAGGTAACGAATTTCAAGTGTTACATAAAGAAAATGATTGGCTACAAATTCGAGTAAATGATGCTGAAACTGGCTGGATTGCCTCTTGGTTAACAGAAAAACCAGCATCACAGGAACCAAATCGAACACAAACAGGTCATTCAAATAACTTGAATGGTTATACGATCGTGATTGACCCTGGACATGGCGGTCGAGACCCCGGAGCAATAGGATTCAAACATATTTTCGAGAAAACCATCGTGTTACAAACAGCGAATAAAGTGGTAGCTGAACTTGAACAACGTGGAGCCCATGTTGTCGCAACAAGAAACAGTGATGTGACCGTTACATTAGATGAGAGAGTTGCCATTGCAAATAAACAGCAATCCGATGCTGTCATCAGTATCCATTATGACTCTTCATTAGAGCCTGCAGCTAATGGGTTTACTACTTATTATTACTCCACTCCTTCATTACCATTAGCAGAATCGATTCATGCATCCAATCGCTCAGGACTTCCACTACACGATCGAGGTATTAAACAAGTGCCTTTTAAAGTAATCAGAGAGAGTATGGCGCCTGCTATCCTATTAGAATTAGGTTTTGTAAGCAACCAACACGATGCCCAAATCATCGTTACCGAACAATACCAAGATCAAGTCGCTAAATCAATAGCGGATGGTATTGCGGATTATATTAATTAGACCATTGAAAGAACGGTCCCATTACATGCGGTCGTTTTTTCGAACTACAGTCACCTCTAAAGAGTAAGCTTATTCACATCGACTTACTTTCGTTCTACTTCCTTCTTTCATATAAAACGCTCGTGGCGAAGCCTGATTCACTTCGCCTTTAACAATGATAAAGTAGTGGCGACCTTTTAAACAGTTGGCACGTTTACAACTCGATATTCATTAGGAGTCAGCTGAACAAACAGGGTGCACTGTCCTGCTAAGGTCGTCCATCGCAAGATGGATGACCAGCTAACTTCAAGGCACAACCTATCGCCCCTAAATACACTTTCATATAAATTAGTTTAGTTCTACTCGAAAAAAGGTATAATTTTTATAGGCAAACGTTAATAAAAAGGAGTTAATGTGACATGAACATTCAAAAAAGGAAACTCGGTCATTCTAGTCTTGAAGTGAGTACAATTGGATTAGGTTGTATGTCACTTGGTACGAATGAGCAAGAGGCGATTGCGATTTTAGATGCAGCTCTTGACCGCGGTATAAATTATTTAGATACAGCAGACCTTTACGACCAAGGTCTTAATGAAGAATTTGTTGGTAAAGCTCTCAAAGGGAGACGTGAAGAGGTCATCCTCGCATCCAAAGTCGGCAATCGTTTTACTCGTGGTGAAGACGGCTGGCATTGGGACCCATCTAAAGCCTATATAAAAGAGGCAGTGAAAGACAGTCTTCATCGACTTCAAACGGATTATATTGACCTTTATCAATTACATGGCGGAACAACGGACGATCCCATTGATGAAACCATTGAAGCCTTTGATGAACTTAAAAAAGAGGGGCTCATTCGTGAATATGGCATCTCATCTATACGTCCGAATGTCATTAAACAGTTTGTTGAACGGTCTTCTATTGTCAGTGTGATGATGCAATATAGTTTACTCGACCGTCGACCTGAAGAGTTATTTCCTTATCTAGAAGAACACCAAGTTAGTGTGTTAGCTAGAGGTCCTGTTGCAAAAGGCATACTCACAGAAAAACCTTTTGATAAGCTGCCTACAAAAGTAAAACAAGAAGGCTACCTCTCCTACCCTGCTCGAGAATTAAGAGAGACAGTCATTGCTCTAAACAATCTAAAAGAACAGCATACGTTAAATGAATTAGCTTTAACATATTGTTTGTTCCATCCCGTTGTTGCCTCTGTTGTTGCAGGAGCAAGCACGATGCAACAACTAATTGATAACATCGAGGCATCGCAAAAGTTGCTACCTGAATCTTTCTTTAAAGAACTGATTGATCTCACACGAAGAGATGTATACACCTCACATCGTTAATCTAAGTATGGCTTGAAACCACGCGATTCTGCGTTTGCTCGGGGTTACTCCCGCTTCTCCAGCTCGCAACCCCGCGATTCCGCGTTTGCTCGGGGTTACTCCCGCTTTTCCAGCTCGCAACCACGCGATTCCGCGTTTGCTCGGGGTTACTCCACCTTTTCCCTCCCCCAACCCCGCGATTCCGCGTTTGCTCGGGGTTACTCCCGCTTTTCCAGCTCGCAACCCCACGATTCGGCGTTTGCTCGGGCTTTCCACTTCTACAGCCCGACCAATACCGCGATTCTAATTCCCTCAAAGTTGCACCCTCTTCTACTTCACGTAGCCCCATGCATCCTTAATTCTAAAGAAATTATAAAATTAAAAACGCTTTTGTCGAAAACTAGTATAATGGTGTTAGTTTTAGGAGGGAATTTGGATGCAGAACAATGCGATTCTATTAGTAGAAGATGACCAGGAAATTGCTCGAATCATTTGCGATCATTTAAGGAAAAATGGCTTTGATGTTACTTGGTCGACAACTGGACATGAAGGTCTTGAGGACTTTCATAAACACGAATTCAACTTAGCTTTAATTGATTTAATGTTACCCGGATTAGACGGTTATACACTCATCCAGTCGATTCGAAATCATTCAGATATACCTTTACTTATGATCAGTGCTCATTCAGAGGATCATCAGAAAATACAAGGTTTTCATATCGGTGCAGACGATTATATAACAAAGCCCTTTAGTTTAGATGAGTTGACCGCACGTATTTATTCACATTTACGTAGATATAATCGTTATCAGCAATCTAGCCACACACCTACTATCATTAACTATGAAGGTGGCTTACAAGTCGATTTCGAACATGAGAATATTTTATTACATGGAGGAAAAGTCGTTTTAACCGCCAAGGAAAAAGGGATCTTTTTTCTTCTCGCTAAAAACCCGCTCAGCACCTTCTCAAAAAGTAAAATCTATGAGCAGGTTTGGTTTGAAGAAGAACTCGATGATGGCAAAACCGTCACTGTCCATATGAAAAGTTTGCGAGCTAAGCTAAAAGAGTCATCACGTTCTCCCTTGTTTATTCAAACCGTTTGGGGAATAGGTTATCAATTTATAGGAGTAGAAGTGGAATGAAATTGCGTTCTTATTTAATGCTGAGTTATTTAGTTGTAATGATTTTGCCATTATTGGCGCTCTATCTCATCTATACCGGCTTACAACAATATTGGCACCAAGAGAGTCAGCAGGTAGAAGCCAGTGCCCGTGCTTCTTTTAATGATTTAGAAACCTTGTTACAAGACCCAACGTTGTATCAAATTCATGAGCTTGATTATTATCAGCCCCTCCAAGAAAAAACAAATGAGGCATTACAGGTTCAACTTTATCGATATGACGGCTTAATTTTATTCCAATCACATGAAAATCACGGAAGGAACTACTACACCTTTAAACAAACAACGGACATTTATGAACAATTAGGTGCTATACAAACTCGACCTCACGGCTTTATTTATAAAAATATTGTTCTAAGTCAAGGCGAGCCTGTTGGTATTTATGAGATTAGCTCCAATCACTCAGAATGGCGTGTAGCTTACGAGAAATATAGCTTTCTCTACTTCAGTTTGTTTTCAATCGTCTTTTTAATCATTTATTTCACGATTCTTTATTTCTTACATAAAAAACTGAACCATCCCATTAAGCAACTTGAAGCACAAATGACAAAGTTCGCAAACGGTGAATCAAGCAATCAACCGCCTCGCAATGCCGTTAAAGAGATAAAACAGTTGCACCAACACTTTGAAGAGATGAAAAAGACATTAACCGAACAAAAGAAGCAATTACAGCAGGAGCAGAAGGAAAAAGAGTGGATCGTCCGTTCGCTTTCGCATGACCTAAAAACACCATTAACCGTCATTCGAACTTACTCGGAAGCTTTGTGGAAACAACAATATTTAACTAAAAGGGAAACAAGTGAGTATAAAGAGATCGTCCTTAATAAGCTTGATTACACAGAACAACTCATTAATGATTTGTCTACATACTCAACGATTCAATCAAGCCATTATCAAACGAATTTAGTTGAGGTTGATGGTGAAGAATTTTTCGAGATGTTGTTAACAAGTTATGAGGAATTAGGACTTGAAAAACAACTACATATTAAAACGTTAATCAACACGGAGCAACATTATGATTTAGATCCAAAACAAATGAGTCGCATAGTCGATAACCTTGTAGATAATGCCGTCAGACATACCGTACGAGGACAAACGATTCATCTTACACTTATTGACTCATCATGCCCATTACCTAAAGCGGTATTTCCACCCTTTCAATCAGACATACAAGCATTTAGAGGTGCTGATACACTCTTGCTCGTTCAAAACGAGGGTTCCTATATCCCTTCTGAGCATTTAGAGCTTATTCAAAAACCTTTCTACCAGGTCGAACAAGCCAGAACAAAAGGCAGTTCAGGGCTTGGCTTAAGTATTGCCAAACTACTAATTGAAAAACAAGCAGGTCAATTAAAGATTTGGTCCGAGCACAATTTTGGCACGCTTATCGCCTGCCGCATCCCAGAAAGGAAAGATTAATTTGAAAAAAACACTATTCCCACTCCTTATATTTGTGATGACATTACTAGGTTGCCAAGCACAAGCAGCGATAACACCCGAAGAGATTTTACATGATTTAGTGAGTGCTGAAACGAAACAAGACTACTACGCCAAAGTTCGATATACCGAAACCATCGATGATGAAACCACTAATATCATCGTCGAGGAAAAAAGAGAAGGAAATCGAACATACATTGAATCAACCGATTTAGAGACAGGTCAGAAAAGTTATGTATCTCACATCGATTCCTTAACGACCTTTTATGATGAGATTTCTGAATTTGCTTTCCAAATCCCTTTAGAAGCCGATTTACCGATTCAGGACGTCCAAACACAGCTAGACATGCTCCAACAATTACTTAACTCTCTTCAAACTGATGAAGTCTTTTTCACAAAAATGGGAGAGGAAACGTTGATCAATCGAACGACCGACCAATTACAAGCGAAAAACTTATCCTCACAAAATTTATTTGAGGAAATTACCGTCTGGATTGACCAAGAATCGAAATTCATTTTGAAATATGAAGGAAAAACAAGCGACTCAACGATTACCTCTTCTTATGAGGAACTTGATTTTAATGTCCAATTCCAAGATCAGGATTTTATCTTATCCATCCCTGAACACATCGAATTAAAAGATATGGAAGAATTACTACCACAAAGAAGTATTTCTTTAGAAGAAGCCCAGCATTTACTAGGCACTGACTTTCTTATTTTAGATAAAGAAGGAATCTCCATCGCTGACATTGAGGTCTTTGATAGTGTGTATCATAATGAAATTTCATTCATTTATACACGAGATGATATTGAATATGTAACTCTTACTATTTTTGAAGTACCAGATGATAGTAGCTTAGAAGGCTCATTTTTCCATGAAGAAACGATTGAATTCCGTCATACAGTGGCCGCTCATTTTTCCTCAGAGCAGTTTCAAAGTATAACCTGGGATGAGAATGATTTACGTTATTCCTTAGTTTCGATGAACCCCTACGTTAGCACGGACGATTTAATCAAGTTAGAAAACGATTTTATTCTAAACAATTTACAGAAAGAGTGATCCCAACATGTTACCTACAACTACTACTATTCTGACTTACCTTGGCCTAACGATTCTTATCGCTTTAATAGAGGCTTTAATTCGTGAAAAAAGTAACAAGGGGGCCAATATCTTTCTTGGAATGGCGGCCCTTGCTTTGATTGTCGTTTTGTATATCGACTTAGGTTTCCCTGATGTTTTTATTCCTTTTGCTGTTGCCGCCGTCTCTTATTCGAGCCTTTCAACCATTTTTGAAGGTCAAAGGAAAGCACGCAAATGGACCAAGGAGCTTAGAAGTAAAAACTATCAAGAATGTAGCATCGAACGTAATTACCGAAAATTCGCATATGAAACGATTCTCACGATCATTGTCATGAGTGGAGCGATTATCTTATATTGGTTTGGTCCAGAAATCGGAACACTTTCTTTCTTAGCACTACTACTCATTATTCATAGTATCGTTGAAACCATTAAAGCTCTAAGTGTCACAATGAGTTCTCGTTTTTATATCACTGATGAGCAGGAGCTTTATATGATTGCTACATTTGATGCACGTAAGTACCCACTTTCCAAAATAGAAACGATCTCGACGTTTAGTGGTGTTGATTTATTAAAGCTCCACCCTTTATTCACTTTATTTACGAAAGGAACTGATTTTATCACCGCTAGCGGGCCTGTCGCTCGCTTAGACTTCCCTGGGGAATCACTTTATATCAACAGGTTTACCCTTGAAAAAATGAGAGCTTATATCCCACCTTTCGAACAAGGAAATGGAATCAGCGAGAGTGAAGTTCTCCCTTTCTATCATCCTCGTAACCTGAAACGACTTATTGGTAAGCTCTATTTTGCTGGTGCAATAAAAGGGATATCTGTTTATATGGCTATATTTGTAGGATTATTTTTCCTTGAGATTCATTCAGCTATCATCGTTGCTGTTATTCTACTCGTTTGGGTGTTTAATCTATATTTCTCTGACCTGATTTTAAAAGTAGCGACAGATGCTGAGGAAATGGACGATCAAAAGCTTCTAGACCAAGCTGATGTATTATTCCAACGATTGAACTTACCTTCTATAAAATTATATGTCACAGACACCAAAACGTATAATGGCTTTGCTTCTGGTATGGGCATTGGTCGTTCCATGATTACGTTGACATCTGAAACACTTAAGCTTCCTTATGATGTGATCATAGGCATCCTCGCTCATGAAGCGATACATGTCAAAAAAAGAGATGTGCTCTGGGGGCAATTGTTACGAATTCCTTATATTTTATTAATTATCGCCATTGTTTACCCCGTCGTTGAATGGACAAATTGGGCAAAGGAGTACCCAATCCCCATTACCATTGGAATTTTCATGATTATTTGGCTCTTCCCTATCTACCAGTCGTTTTACTCTCAATGGATGGAAGTACGAGCTGATCGACTAGCTAGTAACATTATGCCAAATCAACATATACAAATGGCTCTTAGTTTAGAAACTTTAGGTAAAGCTCAAGATGAAGCAATCGAGCAGTCATTAGACTATTTAGAGGAAGCTGATGAAAAAAGAAAAAAAGAAGCCGAGACAACTCCCTATCCTTCCTTAGAGCGCCCCGGCTGGCTCTGGCGATTTTTAGAATTTCAATTTATGCCACACCCACCTCTTTATTGGCGTATACGAGTGTTACAGGAAGAGAAGACCTTATCTGCGAGTTTAAAAGAATGGCGGCACGACCGAGTGAAAGAATCATTTCGTTTCAAATAATTCAATGACATTTAAGCAGCAAGGCACTTTGATTTGATAACCATGAGAGGAGAAAAGCACATGGATTTTTTAAGTTGGCATGACTTTATTACACCTACTAGTCCAGAAGCTTCATTATTTTTTGGTCTCATCTTCGTTCTAATATGTACAGCATTTGTGGCGGTAAGTTCTCGTAGCTTTAAAACGACTATCTTTACGTTCATCCTTGCCGCCTTATTCGTTTGTGGCATTGTCTTTTTATTAGACTACTTAGAGTTCTACCCTGTCTCATAACTGAATGATTTTTTATAATGAGACGCCTTGGAATGGAGCCACTTACAAGTTTACTCTAGTCTAGCGGTCTACATTTTGGAGGGGGACTCACAACACAACAGAGATTATAGTGCTGTTGTGTTGTTATTTCCTCGCTTATATTTTTGATATATCCATAAACCTATACTCTTCCAAAATGAATGAAATCGTATTAAAGAACCATAAATATATCTATTAACGCTATAATAAATAACCTACGATTTAGATAAGTCTTTCCTTACATCAATATTCACCAATAATACCTCAGCCTTTAACTCACTCCTGTACCTTTACACGAACCTCTCATCAAATGGAGGTGAGAGGGCAATTGCGACAAGTAAAGCTCCTATAAATTGAAGATATTCTCCCCATATGTCTAAAGCCCTCACGTCACCCAATAAACCGCCTACAGCCGATGCTGAGGCTCCTATAAAAAGAAGAAATCGTCCAATCATAATCATTTCATATGGCTCTTCTTCTGCCGCAATCAAGGTTAAATAGGCTCCAATCGCTTGAAGGACACCTCCTCCAACAGCTAAAGAGTTATTAAAGTCCTCATCATCAGACAAAGTCTCATCTAGACTAAATGCAATGAATACAAGCCCCGCCATCTCAATGATTCCGCCATCAATAAACTCCTCAGCCACCTCATTATTAATAGTTGAATTGTTCCACAATTGATTGGGGAACAATGGTGATTGACCATTAGCCTCTAATTCCTCTTCTTCCACACCAAGTGCTTCTAGACCTACACCGAAAGCTTGTAAAAGATTCCCATACATACTGGTGTTCCTTATAGCTTCTTTGCTTCCATCCTCAGGTAAACTGACTGCTAATGAAGTAAAAAAAGCACCAATAGTCTGAACCCAAGCTCCAATTCGCTCCGCCATTATTGCATCGAACATACTCTTCACCACCGTACGAATCAATCATACAGTAGCTTATTCATCATGAAACGGAATGGTTCAATTCACTGCACAACTAGCGAAAACTAACAAAACAACAAAAAAACACAACCCAAAGGACCATGTCTTTTTAAAGCCATTTTATCGATTAGTTCTCCTTATTCTCTAAAAATCTAGATACATAAGGACGAATTGATTTGGCAACTACTTTATGATGATGGAATCCATATTGAAAGCCTATATATACAAGTAAAATGACGGTTTGACCAGCAGATAAGTAAAAGCCTGCCATTGCTTGTCCCACCATTGAAGAAACGAGTAAATAAACAACAATCAGCAAGGTGACAAAAGTGACAATAACTAGAGGTATCTTCCATCTCCCCCGATAGTTCCTCAATGCATGTAAACCTTCACTAGCAATATGAATAAAAAAAGCACCCATTAAAATAAACAAAGCCATAATAATCGGTGAGAAAAGAATTTGATTATCATGGAACCGATCGATTACAGCTAAATGAAAGCCATCTAAACCTAAAGTGTTCCAACGTATAACCGATGCCCCGATACCAGTAGCTACCCACAACGCTAGTATAAAACCACCATTATCAACATATTTGATTAAAAAATCCTTCATAAGCTCCCCTACTTTGAGTGACTTCTATTTCTAATTCTACCATGATAGCAATAGCGACAAAAAGAGCACCAAGAAACTGGACCCATGACCCAAATATATTCAACCAATCTACCCCTTTTATTAATCCGGCAATTCCTTGTAAGCCAGCTCCTACAAACTGCCACACTCCACCAAGATAAGCTAAAGTATAAGGCTCGTCACTTGAAGCGAGGGTAGAAATAAACGCTCCTAAAGATTGTAGGAAATTACCACCAACCCCCAATATCTCTTGCTCTGCTTTAACCGATGTGACAATATCCGTTAAACCAAATAACGAGAATATATTCCCTGAAACACCAATGATACCTCCAGCATCTTCCCATCCATCCACCCGCCCGACATCAGGAAATCCAAAAGGGCCAAAAAACAAAGTTAAAGCAGCTGAGCGATGGCCCTGCTGCTCGTCTTCTGTCTTACCACTTATCTCATCTTCTCTCTGAACTTGTAAGGCACTAACATATTGAACCCCTCCACCAAAAGCTTGAAGTTCATTTCCATAAACATTCAATTGATGTGATCGTACTTCCTGACTTTCAGGCAAAGATGAACCCAGTGCTGCATATAAGTTTCCTAATGCTTGAACCCACGCTCCTGCTAATCACCGTATTTGCCCTCCATGTCCTCACCACCATAACTTCTTATATAGATAGCTTATTCAGAATACATACAACGTGTGTTCAACCGTTAACCACCACTTACAGGGGGAATTAATGCGATGACATCACCTTTATTAATTACCTGCTCATCTAAAGCATACTCTTCATTTACAGCTATCATCGTTCCATTTGAAATAGACATGTTTGGAAAATCATGAGCTAAAATCTCCTTGAGCTGAGCAATGGTTTGACCTACAACATCTAACTCTAGCTCAGATGCATTTGCTTGCTCACTAAGTTCTGCAAATAATAATACTTTAATCATTTAAATCCTCCGTTCCTGGGGCCCCTTCCGGGTATGCCTTTTTCTCTAATTGGTCACCAATCCACTTTTGACCATCTTCCCAGTGCTCTTTTTTCCAAATAGGTACAATCTCTTTAATTCGTTCAATCGCATATCGACTTGCTTCATATGAATCGTTCCGGTGAGGAGTCGAAACTGCGATAACAACGGCAACATCACTAATTTGTAATTCACCAATCCGATGAGTAATCGCTACCTTCGTATTCTGCCAACGCTCCTGAATTTCAGAACCAATCTGAGCAAGCTTTTTCTCGGCCATTGGGATATACGCCTCATAAGCTAAATACAACGTTTTCTTCCCGTGTGTTAATTCACGCACCGTACCAATGAAACAATTAATGGCACCCGCATTGCGATCCTCGACCTTCGCTACAACATCTTGGATATGAATCTCGCTATCTGTTAGTAAGAACTGTTTAGTTTCCATCTTACACTCCCCATTTTCCAAATAACCATTTGCTGATTTGGTCAATATCATCAATCAAAAAATATGGTATCGTTTCTTGTCTATTTTTTATGAGCTGCTTATCCCAAACAAGCACGGCTTCAATGTTATGTAATTCCTGCAATAACACCCAATCCGATTCCTCTTTAATAATCACTAACTTGGGATAATGTTTATTTTTGAATCCTTCAATCAGGATAATATCTAATCGAGCTTTTTTGTATAAAGGTAGTAAATCCTCAAGCTCCCACTCAACGTCATTCATTAATTGAATTTGCAAAGTTTCGGCTGCAAAAACTGCGCTGCCCATTGCTCCAGCCTGTCTGTGCTTCCACGAATCCTTACCCGTATCTAAAGCAGCCAATTTTTTCCCGTGTCCGTGATGTTTAATGGTCGCTACTTTTAATGAATGAGCTGTTATTTTTTTTATAAGTGCTTCTACGAGAGTTGTTTTACCTCGATTACTATAACCACTTATTTGCCAAATGATTGGCTCAACTACCATGGCCATTCGCTTCCTTCTCCTTCTAATAATAAAACATCCACCGTTGAGTGCTGTGGAAAAGGATCGGTTCCTCCAGGTAGCATTGTCAAAGCATTGGCATTGGCTAACGAGCCAACTACTCCTGATTTATCTAGTCCTGTAGGCTTTACCTCTAACTGACCTTCTTTAAACTCGGCAGAGCTTCGTATAAAACGAGTGAAGGGATTTGCTTTTGATTGCCCGACCGTTAATGTCGCTTTTACTTTTTGTAAATGCGGTTTTGTAGAAAGAAAACTTGTTAAGATAATCGGACGGACAAGTAATTCAAACCCGACAAAACAAGCGGACGGATTTCCTGATAGCCCGAATAATAGCTTACCCTCTACTTCTGCCACCGTCGTTACACTTCCTGGTCTCATCGCAATTTTATTAAATAATACGTTCGCACCTAAACGCTGATATATGGCTGGTAATAAATCAAAATCCCCGACTGATACGCCACCAGTTGTAATAAGCATATCAACATTTTGTAGTTCTGTATCTATTTTACAAAAGCTTTCTTCGAGATCATCAACAAGTTGTCCAAGATAAACCGGCACAGCTCCTGCCTTCTTAATTTGAGAAGCGACCATGTAGGCATTACTATTTCGAATTTTCCCAGGCTGAAGCTGTTCATCGACACCAAGCAGCTCACTGCCTGTTGCAATAATACCTATTCGAGGCTTTTTAAAAACAACCACCTTTGCATAACCAAATGTCGCAAGTAACGCTTTAATACCCGGTGTTATTTTTGTACCTCTCGGTGTCAGGCTTTGCCCCTTTTTTACATCCTCACCTTGAAAAGAAATGTTATCACCCGGTTGAAAGCTCTGTTTTAGAGTAAAGAAAGCTTGTTCATCTTCTTTATATTCAGAAACTAATTCAAACATCACAATCGTATCTGTTCCTTGAGGGATTTGAGCACCTGTCATAATACGAATGGCTTCACCTGCACCCGGAATCTGTGTTGCCACACTCCCTGCTCCAATTTCCTCAATGACTTTAAACTTTTTCGGTTCTGATTCTGATACCCCTTCTGTATCTGTAGCTCTAATCGCAAAACCATCAAGTGGTGAACGGTCAAAAGGCGGTACATCATGATCAGCTACCAAATCAGATGCTAAATAACGTCCATCGCAATCATCAATAGAGACAAGTTCTGTTTCACTCGTTTTGGCAAATTCTAAAACAGCTGAGACAGCCTCTGCAACTTGAATTGGTTTTCTTTTTTCCACCATACAATCACCTTCCCTACATCCATTATAAATCTTTTTTTATTTCACGAACGACATGTCCGAGTTCTGGTAAAATTAAACGCTGCATCGCAAGCCTAATAGCTCCCCTAGACCCAGGCATAGAAAACACTGCCGTATCTTGATAAACACCGGCAACAGCTCGGCTTAATATGGCGGCGGAACCGATGTCCTCCACAAAACTTAAATAACGAAATAACTCACCAAACCCCGTCATTTCTTTATTTAACAATACTTGTACCGCTTCATATGTATGGTCTCTTTTTGCTATACCTGTACCACCCGTTAATAAAATGGCATCTGAACTCTTTAATGACGCAATGGTTTTTATCTTTTCTTGAATCATCAACGTTTCATCTTGAATAATGAAATAATGTTCAACGATATGACCAGCGTCTTTTAACATTTGCATTAATAGAGCACCGCCTGAGTCTGTTTCTTCTGTTCTTGTATCTGAAACGGTTATGACCGTACAGCGAATAGCTTGCTTTGCGGCTGCTTTATGCTCAGAAACTGACATAGCCAAAACCCCTTTCTTCACGATTCATTGTATGCTTATTTTAGCACAAGTTCAGACTTTCTTAAAAAGAGTAGTATTATTCAGATATTTCACCCTGTCACGGAGCGGGCTCGAAACTTCCATTCTTATTTTCAAAATCTAAGCATTTAGCTTATACTAAACCAAGACGATAAGATCTGGAGGAAAAATGATGGATAAACTTACACATTTTAATGAACAAGGTAGAGCAAAAATGGTCGATATTTCGAGCAAAGATGTAACCGTACGAACAGCCATTGCAAAATCAAGCATTCAAGTTTCGAACGAGATTTATGAAAAAATGGAACAAGGAAAGATTGGTAAAGGCGATGTATTGGCGGTAGCGCAAATTGCTGGTGTGATGGCCGCCAAAAATACATCACAGTGGATACCAATGTGTCATCCCCTCTCGCTTAATGGGGTTAATATTGAATTCGAATGGGAAAATCATCAATCAGAATCCATCCTTCATATAACGGTTGAGGTTAAAACCGAAGGCAAAACAGGTGTAGAGATGGAAGCTTTAACCGCAGCTAGTGCAACAGCCTTAACGATTTATGATATGTGTAAAGCAATCGATAAAGGGATGATCATTGGACAAACCTTTTTATCCAGAAAAACGGGGGGCAAAAGCGGGGAATATAAACGGTAAAAAGTCCTATTATATTTAGCCAATTAAAGGATAAAATTAATCATTGAATTGTACGAGTATAGCTTTTAAGATAGAAGTATAGAAATCATTATTAGGGGTGGAGGAGCTTCATGAGTCATCATGTTATAGCTTTACTTGAAAGTGAACCAGCTCATGCAACATTGATTGAGTACCACTTACATAAGATGGGGATTCATGTTCATGCATTTGACGGTGGTCATTCTTTTCTACATACAGTTTCTTCTTTGGAAAGTGATGTTTACATGATAAGTGACCAATTAGATGATATCCCTATCACAGACGTCTTAACAGAGATAGATAAAATAGACGAGAGAAAAGTGATTGTCATCATGACGACAGAACATCAGCCTGCTTATCATTCGGATGTTCATCAGCTTATTTTTATTCATAAGCCATTTACGATTCAGGAATTTCGGGATTGTTTGGAACCGATTTTTGAATCGGGTTTACTTCTAAGCTCAGCACATTAGACTTCTGAGTTTTTATTGGAAAAGCTGCCTCATTTATAGATGGGGCAGCTTTTTGTATGAAAGTGCACTTAGGGACGATAGTTTGTGCCGTGAAGTTAGCTCGTCATCCATCTCGCGATAGATGACCTTAGCAGGACAGTGCTCCCTGTTTGTGCGGCTAACTCCTGATGGTGATCGAGTTGTAAACGTGCCAAATGTTTAAAAAGTCGCCACTACTTTCATCTTTGTTGGTGGCGAAGTGACTGGGGCTTCGCCATGTGGGTTTTGTATGGAAGTTAGTGCGAACACGAAGCGTTGCTCATCGCTACCGAAAATCATGCTCCGAGAACAATCAAGTGGTGCGGAGCTAATCGGCTACTCCGCTGGATCTCAGCTCTGCCACTACGTCTCACGGGAGTCTCCGCATGACTCGCCCGCTGGTTTACTGCTAAATCTCAAATAAAAAAATCTAACACCATTCTTTTAAATGAAAAAGACAAAATCAAATTAAATGAAGTTCCACCAGTTAAAGAGCCAGACACCACTTTCATCTTTGTTGGTGTCGGAGTCATTTTTGCTCCGACATGGGCGTTTTGTATGAAAGTTACCCTAGAAGCGATGTGCTCTTCTTCGAAGATCGCTCCGGTTGATGCAGGCTTCTTGGTTAGTGATCTTCTCATACAAAAAAATGATTTAAACAATAATGTACTACCAATAGATAAAGAAGCAAAACCAAATTGAATCAAGAGCTGAGTTGGAAAGGACTAATCCTCACTTTCATTTATACTCCAAGGTTTTGCCTCAGTATCTGCACAAATCCTTGATATCTTATGGTGGCGATAGATGACTTTCATTTTTGTTAGTGTCGGAGCTGATTTTAGCTCCGACAAACAAGAATGAAAGTGTATAAGACGCACCAATACCCAGCGGAAGAAATGCCGCGGAGACTCTCGCGGGAAATAGTGGCAGAGCCGAAATCCACCGGCGAAGCCGGTTAGTTCGGAGCCACCCCGCAAGACGCGGAGCGAGCATTTCTGTAGCAACGAGAACGCTCTATGTTCACACTAACTTTCATATAAAATAAATAAAAAGTAATCAAGAGCAGTCTAATAAACAAGCTAAATCCAATTAAAAACAAATATCACAATTCAAAGAGCAAAGCGAATTGAATGAAAAGCCACCGTATAACCAAGTTTATTATATGTTTATGTGGAGGCGGAAAACTATAGTTTTATCTTTCATCGTAGTTGTTTTATTCGATACAGCACAGCTGCTATTCCGATAAATAGCAAGGCTAATAATAAAAAGTTATAGGCATTCGTTGCTGTGTTTGGAAGCTGCTGAGTCTTATCACTTTTACTAGATTTGTCGTCATCATGCCCTGAGGAAGAATCCGTATGATCCGATTCTATAGATTCCTCTTTTGGTAATTCTTCTTCGTTATCTTCGCTCACGTCCGGACCCGAAAATTCTTCTTCTTCTTCCTTGGTTGGAGGTAGCTCTTCCGTTTCATCATCCACTTCCACACTTTCAATTAAATAAAGTTGGAAATCGTCTAGCGTTCCCCAAGCTCCACCTTCTGCTTGAACTTTTGCTCCTACTGTTACTGTTCCATCTAAGATAAGAATTCGCTCAAGCGTTGGATTTTGCCAATTATTCCATCCGTGAACCTCCATTTCTTCAGAAAACCTTTCACCACCCGTTTCCAAAAATAGAGTCATGTCGCTATTTTTCGCATCTCCCCCCTGAAAAAATGCCGAGTAATGATAATAGCCTGGTTCGATCCCCGTTAGTGTTTGGTACACTTCAAAATCAATTAAATTTTCCGAATAAAAATGCAAAGAATAGTCACCAGTCCTTGCATCGGCACGGTTATACAAAAACTGCGTATGTGCACGTACATTTTGAGGATACCTCACCGCCCACATAGAGCGCTCATCATACTCAAAGCTCGGATTTAGAATGAGATTCTCTGGGACAATATTAACAGATGCTTGAATCATTTGGCCCGCTTCAAGATGACCATCAATGACATAACGTCCTAGTCCACCTTCTAATGCTTCAGTTATCATATCTTCTTTCCAAGAAACAGGAACTCTTTCCGAACTTCCATCATTATACGTAACTAACACATCCATCGGCAGGCTAATATCCATTCCGACATTGACAATTACGTTGATCCGTTCCACTTCATCTATTTTTTTTACTGCCACTGCACCTGTATATACATAGTTGAATACTTGTAAGGACGATAAAGGGTAACCATTAAAATCAAATAAGGCTTGATTATCAACAGCACTCCCACCATACCAAGCACCAGCATCCTCCGGATCATAACTACTTGCATAACTCGATGCCCAGCCTGAGCCAAAGCGCTCCCATAATTGCTTATTTTGTTCAAGTTGCTCAGGTGGTCCTACCGGTAACCATGCAGGCTCCCAATAAAATATACCTATCCCCTTTTCTCCAATATTTGCTATAGCCTCAATCACATCTCGAATAGCATTTGCTTGACCTTGAACGGTGATTGGATAGTTTAAGACTTGTCCCGTTTCTTGTGGGGCTGTATTGGCATGCCCATCACCATCTGCCTCCGTGTATGTATATGAGGTCTCTACAACGAGTACTTCTTTATCATAAGTAGTCGCTACCTCTGATAATACATGAGTTAAATTTTCTAACGTCCCATGCCAAAATGGATAATAAGAACTCGCAAACACATCATAGTCTACATGATGTTCAGCTAATGTACGAGCGATCGTTTCATACCTACCAGCTGTTTCTGGGTTTGTAAAATGAAGGGCCACTAATATACTAGGGTCCACGTCACGCACAGCCTGACTGCCTTCATTAAATAATGTACTCATCCTTCCCCAATCATGTTCACCAATAAATGCACCTGTCGTTTCATTTCCTACTTGTACCATACCAACGTGAATTCCTTCGTCACGTAAGGCTACTAAGCTATCTTTTGTAAAATGATAGACAGCCGTTTTCTTTTCATTAAAATCGAGCTGCTCCCATGCTTTCGGTGGATCTTGCTTAGCTGGATCTGCCCAAAAATCTGAATAATGAAAGTTCACCAACAATGACATACCATGTTCAGTCGCTCTTTGGCCAATCTCAATGGCCGTCTCTAAATCATTGTTACCGCCACCATATCCATTTCCATCCAAATCAAAGGGATCATTCCAAATACGGGCACGGATATAATTGACACCCGCTTCACTTAAGGTTTGAAAAATATCTTGTTCTTCACCCGCTTCATTATAGAAAGTAACACCACTATTCTCCAAAGCAACGATACTTGAAATATCTACACCACGAATAAAATCTTCCGACAAACCGTCCACTCTCTCGACGAATATATCTGATTGAATAGGATCAGGTAACGTATCTTCCTCATCATTCGTTTCTTCTGCGGCCGATATAACTTGACTAAAATAAAAACCACCGATAAAAAGAGTTAACATTGGAAAGAGAAACATGACACATTTATTAAATTTCCTTTGATTCATTTTCATACCCCTTATCATTTAAAAGAGAAGACACCTCGGTTCCTTCTTCATTCTAGGGTGTCTTCTCATTCGCTTATTTTATTTAGGCCGCCTGACAATCAATACTTCATATGGTGTCAATTCTTGTTGACGATTCAGTTCTTCATTTGACTTCATATCATAGACCGTGCTTTCAAACTCAATTGATTGCTTTTGTTCGGTGAAATTCATCACAAACATATAATAATTCGTTAAATCTTCTCTCGCTTGAACAGAGACCCCTTCTTCATGTTTCACTTTCCATACAGGCTCTAATTGAAGGTCACTCACCAGTTGGCTATAAAAGTCACGTTGAAACGACGCCTCTATCCTAGCACCAATGTAATAAGCTTTTCCTTCTTGATAAGAGTGACTTGTTACTGCGGCTGTTTCTGCATAAAAATCCTTTTGATAAATCGCTTCCACCTTGGCGCCTTTTGCAGAAATAACCGTTGCATAGTCTTTTACTGTATAAGCATGTCCTTGAAATATCACGACATTTTCGTCAGTCGGATAGTATGTATCGGTTTCCTTTGGCTCTAATCCGAAAATATCTTGTAATGATTGATGCCAACCACCTAAATACGTTAAATCATGTTCATTAACAATTCCACTCAAATAACTCATAACCAAATGACCGCCATTTGCTACATATGACTTCAAGCGCTCTATCGTTTCTTCACTCATTAAATAAAGCATCGGCACAATCAACAATCGATATGAATCAAATTTTTCTTCCTTTGTAATCACATCGACAGGAATATCCTGCTCCCAAAAATAACGATAATGCTCTTGAAGCGTTTGCGGATACTGCTTTGTCTCCATGCCAAACCCTTGTGCATCATTTAGCGCCCAGTTACTTTCCCAATCATATAAAATCGCAACATCTGCTTGACGGTTTGTCCCTACAACCTCTGAGAGATTTTCTAATGTATCTCCAACCCGTGCCACATCTTGGAATACACGATTATTAGAGTTATTATCATGATCAACAACAGCACCATGAAACTTTTCCGAAGAACCACGTGATTTTCTCCACTGGAAATATAAAATACTATCTGAACCATGTGCAACCATTTGCATCGCAGAAAGTAGATGCATACCAGGACGTTTTGCTTTGTTAACAGGATGCCAATTCACACCACTTGGTGTCGATTCCATTAATAAAAACGGTTGTTGCTTCAAACTACGGTATAAGTCGTTGATAAAACCGACTTTCATTGCAAGATTTGCTGTACTTTCCCAATCATTATGCCAGGCAGGATAAGCATCCCAGCTAATGACATCTAGATGTTTAGAAAATTTACTATAGTCTAAGCTTTGAAATGGAATTAAATCAAAGGTATCTGCCATAAAGTTCGTAGTTATCGGAATATCTGGCGTTAATTCCCTCAGTGGAACAATCTCATTTTCATAGAAACCTATCGTCTGATCCGTCACAAAACGACGCCAATCTAAGTTAAGACCATGCACCATACTTTCTCCAATTGGTGAAGGAGATTCAATTTGTGACCAATCACTAATCGTATGACTCCAAAAGGGGCCCCACCAAGCATGATTTAAAGCTTTCAAATTATCTAGATATTTGACTCTTAGCCATTCACGAAATGCCTCTTGACAATGGTCACAATGACATTCCCCTCCATATTCATTGGAAATATGCCACATCAATAGCGACGGATGATTCCCATAACGCTCTACTAACAGTCGGTTCATTTGTTGTGTTTTTTCACGGTAGATGGCTGAACTGAAACAATGATTATGTCGTCCACCATGTAATTGCTTGCGTCTATAAGCATCGACCCTTAACACTTCCGGGTATTTCTCTGACATCCAAGCAGGTCGTGCCCCACTTGGGGTTGCTAAAATAACTCTGCCACCAATACTTGTTATATTTTCAAAGATTTGATCCAACCATTCGAACTGATAATGACCTTCTGTCGGTTCTAAAGCACTCCAAGCAAAGATTCCAATTGAAAATGTATTGGTGTTCGCTACCTTCATTAAGCGGATATCATCAGCTAAAATCTCCGGATAATCTAACCATTGATCAGGGTTATAATCACCACCATGAAGCATAAAATTAGCACTTGTTACTTGCGTTTTTTTATTCATTACTCTAATCATTCTCCTCTTTTAAACCTTTGTGAGTTATCGATTCAGCCTACTTATTATAGGCTCACTCAAACTTATCCTTTTGTTCCTCCAGCTGTTAAACCCGAAACAAAATTCTTCTGTAAAAATACAAATATAAGGGCAACCGGAATACTAATTAAAATCGCACCAGCTGCAAACGTTGTATAACTAGCCCCCATCACATCATTCACAAGATTATATAAACCGATTGGAAGCGTATAGGCATCAGGGCTACGTAAAATCATCGACGCTAAAATAAAATCGCCAAGAGGACCCACAAAGCCATTAATGGCTACGACAGCTAACATCGGCTTGGACAGCGGCATAATAATTTGTATAAATATACGCGTATTGCTCGCTCCATCAATCTTTGCACTCTCATCGAGCTCTCTCGGAATAGAATCCATATAACCTTTCATTAAATAGGTATTCATTGGAATTAATCCACCAATATAAAGAAGGATTAAAAGACCATGGCTATTCATCATTCCTAACATTTGAGCTAAGACAAAAAGGGCGATTAACGCGGAGAATTGTGGGATCATTTGCAATAGCAAAAACAAAGTTAAACCACGCTTCCTACCTTTAAAACGAAATCTAGAAAAAGCATACGCGGTAAAAGATACCGAAACAACTGTACCGATCATCGTTAAAATACTAATTTTTATCGAATTCGCATACCATTGCGTGTAATGCAAACTTGAACTTCCAGCAAATAGATTCCGATAATGATCCAAAGTAGGGTTTTGCGGAATAATCGAAGTACTTATTAAACTATTACCCGGATTAAAACTAGCACCAATTGTCCAAAGAAGAGGATAAACGATTATAATGACCATCGACACCAATATCAGATAAGATACAAACAAACGTATCCATTTTTCCTGCTTTATATTTGATTGCATCTTGATCACTCCTCCTTAAACGATTTCGTTCTTCTAAATTGCCATAATGCAATGCCTATAACAAAAACAGATAGTAGAATTGTTAATGCAGCAGCTAAAGCATATTGACTTGATTGCATCGTTAGTTTATAAATCCAAGAAACTAAAATATCCGTACCACCTGCATTCGAACCAGGAACAGCAGGACCTCCACCATTAAATAAATAGATAATATTAAAGTTATTAAAGTTAAATGTAAATTGAGTAATAATAATAGGAGCCATTGCAATTAATATCATTGGCAATGTAATATGTCTGAATTTAGCAAAAATCGAGGCCCCATCAACGGTAGCTGCTTCATACAGATCATTTGGAATTGACTGCAAAATTCCTGTTGTTACTAGGAAAATATAAGGAAAACCTAACCAGCCTTGAATGAGTATTAACGCCACTCTCGTATAAGTCGGGTCTGTCATCCAAGGAACTGCATCAATACCAAAGAATGCCAAAATATCATTATTTATCGCCCCAAAGCTATCATTAAACAAACCGGCAAAAATTAAAATCGTTACAAAGCCTGGTACTGCCCATGGTAATATTAAAATTGTTCTAAAAAACCGCTTAAACTTAATTTCCTTCTGGTTGACTAGTACAGCCATAAAAATCCCTAAGCTAACCTGTAAAGTGGACGCCAACAATGTCCAAATTATCGTCCATGATAATACATCAAAAAACGTTGAACGCCATATATCTACAGTAAAAATAGATTTAAAAGTATCTAACCCCACCCAATCTACTAGATTAGCAGGTGGTGAAGTATATAAATTATAATTAGTAAAAGCTAACGCAAAACTGAATAAAATCGGAAAAATCACAGCAAAAATTAAGATAAATAAAGATGGCCCAGCCACTACATATGGATAACCCTGCTCTATTAAATTTCGATATTGGTCCCTTAATGAGTACATTCTCTTACTCTCATCACGTAATTGTCCCGTTTTATATGCATCTTTTAAATTTAGGTAATATATAATGAACCCAAAAAAAGTGACAATGATGGCGAGAATACCTTCTGCAAGCAAAAAGATAGAATGATCCCTTGGAACTTCTGTTCCTAAAGTAAAAATGCCCCAAAAGCCCATATTTAATAAATCTCCAAAGACGAAGAAAAAGGAAATCCCTAAAGCGAGGTAAATGATACCCTTTACCCATTGTTGATTATAAAATTGACCTACTCCTGGAATGATAGACAGCAATAATGCGACTTTACGATGTTGCACACTTTTCACCTCTTTAGTTCCCAAACAACCATATTCAAAATAAACAGGAATGGTGCTGAACACGTTCATTCAACACCATCATGTTTTATTAGCGACTATGATTTGCTTCGATTTGTCTTTGAATCGTCTCAACCGCTTGTGTTAATGCATCCTCTGGGCTAGCTCTTCCCGTTGCAATTGTTTGAAGAGCTGCATCAATAGGTTCCCATACTTCATTCATTTCTGGAATATTAGGTGTTAATTCCGAAAATTGAGATTGTTCTGCAACTGCTTTTGCCGCTTCGCTTTCTGTCACTACTGGGTCTGAGGCTAAGCTCTGAACAGCAGGAACTTCAAGTGTTTCTTCATATCTTGTCCTTGAATTTTCTTCATTCGCCAGGAACTTCACTAACTCCTCAGCCAATTCTGTATTTTTAGAATAAGAACTGACGTTATAGCTTTTTACCCCCATAAAAGCACTCATATTTTCCCCATCATTGAGTTCAGGTAATTTCTTAACACCATAATCTATTCCTGCTCTTGAGAATGGCTCTAGATTCCAAGGCCCAGAGATAACCGCTGCCGCTTTCCCTTCAGAAAACAGAGAATCTAATACACTAATTCCTTGCTCTCCAATAATCCCTGACGGAAATAAGCCTTCTTCATAAAAACGTTGTATTTGCTTGGCACCTTCAAATGCCTCATCTGTCGCTAAGCCGATATCACTCGCGTCATAGTTTCCATTTTCGTCTTGCCCAAATACGTAAGCACCATGACCACCTAATACGCTCTGAGCATAATAAATTTGATCAAATAGAGCTAAAAACCCAAAGTTACCGTCACCCGTCACTTCTTTTGAATACTCATACCACTCATCTAATGTTTGCGGCAACTCTTCTTCATTTATTAAATCTTTATTGTAATAAAGTAATGTCGTTTCAACAGCTTTAGGTAAACCATACACTTTACCATCAACGATTTGAGACAGCATGGCTGCATCTGTGTATTGTGCTTGCAAATCTTCAGCAACGTCCAAATCTTTTAACAATCCTTCGGTTACAGCCGTTCCTATTTGATCAGCTGGCATCGTAAAAACGTCAGGGCCAGTACCAGCAGGCCCATCGAGACGTAGGTCTTCAATTTGCTGTGCGTATGTTTTTTCGACGACCGTAATCGTTACATCATGAAGTTCTTCAAATTCAGAAACGGCAGCTGCTATACCTTCAGCCTTGTCTTGGTCCTCCCATATTAATAATTCTCTAGAACTATCACTGTTTGAACCTTCCGTTCCATCATTACTACTTTCCTGAGGTCCACAAGCTACCAGTGTAAAGGCTAAAATGGCACTACTAGCGAAACTTAACCACTTGATTGATTTTTCCATTATATTGCTCTCCCCCTTTTATTTAAATGCCTCCAAAACCTGAAAGCGTTTTAATAAAACCAATATAGCGCATGATAATTTCAATTGTAAACAACAATTTTACTTAAAAGAGTAAATTTTTTTCCTTTATTATATTATTTTTTTACCTTCATTAAACTAAAAAAGACTTGAAAAGCGACGCTTTCCAAGTCTTTTTCCCGATTTAATTACGTAGTACTTCTTCTTTTAATTAATTCTGAACCGATATATACTTTTTTGGTGATTTGACGCTTGTTTAGCAATTGCTCTAAAAGCATCTCTAATGCATTTCTACAAATTTCTTTTAAGTCAATATGAAATGTCGATAATGGTGGCGATACATATTTTGAAACACTGATATTATTGACACTGATAATGCTCACTCTATTTGGAATTTGCACGCCTTTTTCATTAAGGGCTTGTAAACATCCAACCGCAATCGGGTCAGCTGCAATAAAAAAGGCACTTGGTAATTGCTCCCCTAATTGCTCAATCGCATTTAGCATTAGCTGATAGCCATTCGAGACGGAGAAGCCACGATTTTGGTAAATCATGTTCTCATCAAGAATCTCTTTTTCCTTCAAATACCGTCTAAAGGCCTTTTCACGAATGTCCATTTCATCCCTCTTATTATTCGGATTATAGTAGGTACCCCCTATAAATCCAATAGAGCGATGACCTTGTTCTAAAAAATAATCAACGGCTTGTATCGTAATTTGTTCAAGGTCTGCTCTTACAAAGTCATATCCCCGCACTTCTTCAATCGCGTCAATAAAAACGCCTTTTAACGTTATACTTCTTAAAACCTCAACTTCATCATTAGAGAATGTTCCAATGGCAATAAACCCTTCAATCGTTGAAGGAATTTGCTCGATACCGCCTGTTTTTTTATAAATACTTAATTCCACATTAAACTGTTTGGCCAACTCTTCCACTTCAAGTCGCATCGTTTTAAAATAGACATCTTCTAATTCTTCAATATCCGATAACCAATACAACAAGGCAATATTTTTAACACGTGGTCTTACCATCTTCTTTCGATAATTTAACTTGTCGGCAATCTCATAAATAGTCTCACGTGTTTCATCAGAGACCGATAAGCTTGCATCATTATTAAGAACACGTGATATTGTCGAAATTGAAAACCCCGACTGTTCGGCAATGTCTTTAATCTTTGCCATTTGCGCCATTCACCTCCCACTTCGCTCCATGGATAGCGTCGATAATAACATCTAGAATCTTTCTCATTCACTCCATTATTCATGTTATTAACATTCCGAGTCTTCATGAGCTTGATATTCCCTGACGGATATAAGCTTTACAAATACCGTACTGATTAATTCTCTACCAACATATGTATAGTTAACTATCCAAACTAAGAATACCATAAATATAAATGATTCGAAATGTATACAAATTTATTATTCACTTTAATGATTCCTGCTATAACAACAAGATAGCAGTTCAAGGAGTTTTCTCCCTAATACTTGCATTTATCAAGTATCCGGTGTACACTTCGATTAAACTTAATTTAATTAATTAATAAAGTCAGTCTAGTTCGCTATGAATCTATGTTTAACCCATAGTGGGTCCAGATTTAAATTCACCACAGTTCAAACCTACAACGAGGCGTCATAAACATTATCAAATCAAAAACGGAATCACGCGGTTACGAGCTGGAAAAGAGGCAGGTTCCCCGGGCAAACACTAATTCGCGGGCTTGCTAGCTCAAAATCACCACGAACAGTCGCACACATAGAAGCAATGACCAGCTAATTCGCTCTTAAGTAACTTATACACAAAACACATACGCGAAGCCCCATTCAATTCACTTCGCCACCAACAAAGATGAAAGTAGAGTTTACTTTTATCTTGCTACTTTTCATTCAATTTAGTTTTGTTTTTTAGAATGTTGTAAGAATGTTTTTTGAACCTGAGAATTAGCAGTTCCCAGCGGACGAAAATATGCGGAGACTCCCGCGGGGCATAGTGGCAGGCTGAGATCCAGCGGCGTAGCCGATTAGCTCAGCGCCACCCGCAGGACGCGGAGCATAATTTTCGGTAGCGACGAGTAGAGCACTATGTTCGCACCAACTTCCATATAAAAATAATGATTGGAGCATACCTATGAATAACTTTGAACATTTAGTTAGTCAATTTCAGTCAGTTTTCGAAACGAATACATACCCGCAATTGTTTTTTGCACCAGGTAGAATTAATCTGATCGGTGAACACACCGACTATAACGGCGGCCATGTATTTCCCGCCTCGATCTCTTATGGAACCTATGCTCTAGCAGGGAAGCGAGAAGACAAAAAGCTACGACTCTATTCAGTTAATTTTCCTACAGACGCTTTTATTGAATTTGATATCCGCGATCTTAGTCAACGCTCACACGATTGGACGGATTATCCAAAAGGTGTCCTGCTCTTCTTACAAAAAGCTGGCTATTCAATCAATCATGGGATTGACCTTTTATTCTATGGAAATATTCCTAACGGAGCGGGACTATCTTCTTCTGCCTCCATTGAAATCGTTACAGGTGTCATGGCCAAAGCTCTATACGATTTAGACATTGAAAAGCTCGAATTAGTCAAAATCGGTCAAAAAGTAGAGAATGATTTTATAGGTGTTAACAGTGGAATTATGGACCAATTTGCAGTCGGTATGGGTAAGGAAAACCACGCAATCTTACTAAACTGTGAAACACTTGAATTCAGTTATAGCCCTTTCCAATTGCAGGATTATACATTAATCATTATTGATACGAATAAACAAAGAACATTAGCTGGTTCGAAATATAATGAAAGACGACACGAATGTGAGTCAGCCCTTGTAGATTTACAAAAAGATATGTCCATTCAATTTTTATGTGAATTATCACCTCAGCTCTTTGAGAAATACGAGCACTTAATTACGAACTCAATTAATAAGAAACGGGCCAAGCACGTTATCTATGAGAACGCTCGTACACAAATAGCTTTAGAAAAGCTACAACAGTATGATTTAATTGGTTTTGGTCAATTAATGAACGAATCTCATCAATCTTTACGAGATGATTATGAGGTCAGTTGCCTAGAGCTTGATACGATTGTAGAAGAGGCATGGAACATCCAAGGTGTAATTGGTGCCAGAATGACTGGTGCTGGTTTTGGAGGCTGTGCTCTTGCTCTTGTGGCAAACGAGCAAGTTAACAACTTTAAGCAAAAGATCCATCACACATATACAGAAAAAATAGGCTATGAACCTACCTTTTATACGCCTACAATCGGTGATGGTGCTAAAGAAATCAATGACGTTACTCCTCAAACAAGTAATGAAAGGTTGTAGCCACTTATGATTTATAACGATATTTTAGGGTTAGTTCAAAAAGCGATTCAGCTCCAATTAATAACTGAGGCAGACCGTATTTATGCGTTAAATCAAACTTTATTTCTACTTCAGTTAGATAGGCTTCCAGATGAGCACATTCAACCTAGCGATCATTCAATTCCTCATTTAGTTGAGTCTATTACAGAAGAAGCAGTGAATCGTGGCGTCATTGAACAAGTACTGGATGAAAAAGAGGTTTTTGCAGGTCGATTGATGGATATATTTACCGATAAACCTTCTGTCGTCCGAGCAGCATTTGTCCAAAAATATGCCCAATCGCCACGTCAAGCTACGGACTATTTTTATCAATTTAGTAAAAATAGCAATTATATTCAGACTCAAAGACTCAAACAAAATATTGAATTTAAAGCAGCCACTCCTTATGGTGAAATGGATATCACCATTAATTTATCAAAACCTGAAAAAGACCCAGAGCAAATTAAGCGTGAACGATTATTACAAACCAAGAATGGTTATCCAAAATGCTTATTATGTAAAGAAAATGAAGGGTATGCAGGACGAATCGGACACCCGGCCCGCTCGAATCATCGCATCATCCCGATTTCATTAAAGGATGAGCAGTGGTTTTTCCAATATTCACCGTATCTTTATTATCAAGAACACAGCATCCTCCTTTCAGGAGAACATCGTGACATGAAGATTGATCGAAATACCTTTTTACGGTTGCTTCGTTTCGTAGAACAGTTTCCACATTACTTTATCGGTTCTAATGCCGATTTACCGATTGTAGGTGGTTCGATTTTAAGTCACGATCATTATCAAGCAGGTAATTATCAATTTGCGATGACAGATGCAAAATCAACCTATACATTTAACATCACGAGTTATCCAAATGTTGATGCGGCTATCTTGCATTGGCCATTATCTGTCATTCGAATGAAAGCGGAGAACATCGACGAACTAGTCGCTTGCGCTGAGTTTATTTTGAACGAGTGGAAAACATATAGCGATCCGGCGATTCATATTTACGCAAAAACAAATGGTATCCCTCACAATACGATTACACCGATTAGCCGATACCGAGATGGCAAGTATGAGTTAGACCTTGTCTTAAGGAATAACCGGACAACGGATGAATTTCCATACGGGATTTTTCATCCGCATGAAGACGTCCATCATATAAAAAAAGAGAATATCGGGCTTATTGAAGTTATGGGATTAGCCGTTCTTCCCCCTCGTTTAAAAGATGAATTAGAAAAAATTCGATTATATTTATTAGACGAAACGACAAGCATAGATCCACACCATGTCGAATGGGCCCATGAGTTAAAGACAAAATACGGAGAGATTTCAAGTAAAGAGCAAGTAAGTATGATCCTTCAAACCGAGCTAGGCAGTCGATTTGTTAGAATTCTTGAGGATGCCGGTGTTTTTAAAGATTTAATTAGCTTCAAAAAGTTTTTAACTGTATTAAAAGCGTAAATATCGCTCGAATTAAAAAAGCGGTCAAGATGGAAATTCCAACCTCGACCGCTTTCTATCTTTATTTCAATAATTGTAATGACTCGCGAATGAACGCTGGAATGTCATCTGGTGTTCTACTCGTTACAAGTTGTCCACCGCAAACAACTACTTCTTTATCATGCAATTTAGCACCTGCGTTTTTGATATCAACATGAATCGATTTATAACCCGTAACATCACGATCCTTTAATACTTCTGCTGTAATTAATAGCTGTGGTCCGTGACAAATCGCCATCACTGGTTTTTTATCATCCATAAATTCTTTCGTAAATGCGACAAACCGCTCGTCTCCTCGCAAGATATCTGGTGAAAATCCTCCCGGAATGAGTAAAGCATCAAAGTCTTTTGACGCAATTTCATCAATTCCTTTATCAATAGTCACCTTTTCTCCTTCACTTTTTCCTTCAACAACTGTACCTGCTTCTTTTTCTATATTCACAATCTCATGCCCAGCCTCTTTAAAAGCATTGACAGGCTCCGTATATTCTGAGTCCTCAAATAAATTGGTTACAACGACTGCTACTTTTGCCATTTCAAAACACTCCTTTAACTGAACTTATTTGTACTCTTCCCTTACATTTTTACGATTAAACATAAAAACCAGGAAAAGAAGCATTTTTTAACATATACAAAAAAAAGACAGACATCACCTCATGTGATTGCCTGTCTTTTATCTATTATTATCGCACCTTAAAAAACTCTTTAATTTTTGTGAACATACCTGCTTTTTCATTTAGAGACATAAGCGGTACACTTTCACCTAAAATTCTTCTAGAAATATTCCGGTAAGCAATCGATGCTTTACTCGTACTATGTAAGGCAATTGGTTCACCAACATTTGCACATTTGATAACCTCATCATCATCAACAACAATTCCTAATAAATCAATGCCTAAAATCGAAACAATTTCATCAACATCTAACATTTCACCATTCTTCATCATATGACCACGAATTCGGTTAACAATTAATCGAGGTGGCGAAATATGCTCCTGCTTCTCTAATAACCCGATAATTCGATCGGCATCACGCACAGCAGATACTTCCGGTGTTGTGACAACAATTGCTTGATCAGCACCGGCAATCGCATTTTTAAAACCTTGCTCAATTCCGGCAGGACAATCGATTACGATATAATCAAAATCTTGTTTTAATTCTTCAATTAATACTTTCATTTGCTCAGGTTCTACCGCCGATTTATCTTTCGTTTGTGCTGCTGGCAAAAGAAACAAATGATCAAAACGCTTGTCTTTTATCAAGGCTTGATTCACTTTACAAATGCCCTCAACAACATCGACTAAATCATAAATAATTCGATTTTCAAGACCCATAACCACGTCAAGATTTCTTAAGCCAATATCAGTATCAATTAAACAAACCTTTTTACCAGCAAGCGAAAGAGCCGTACCGATGTTAGCAGAAGTAGTCGTCTTACCTACCCCACCTTTTCCGCTAGTTACAACTATTGCCTCTCCCACGCTCATTACCCCTTTCTATCCAAGAATCATCTAAGATTTAACGGAACTTAAGTTACCTATTTTTACAAGGTGACCTATTCTATAATTTGGTGCTCATTTCTTTGTAATTGAGGTCGAAAACGGAAAAGCTTTTGAACTTTATCTAACACAATACTTTCTTCGTTCTCATCAATAAAAGCTACATCCATCTCTGAATCTATTTGCTCTTCTTTTTCATATTGATAGATTTGGTCAGCAATTCGTAATTGGGATGGTGCCATATGTGCAGCACTAATGACTGCTTTTGTATTACCCTCAAACCCTGCATGTGCTATGCCCTTAAGCGCACCCATTATGTAAATGTTGCCCGTGGCCATAAGCATTCCGCCAGGATTCACATCACCAAGTAATAAAATATCTCCCGTTACTTTAAGAACTTGACCGGATCGAATGACTCTCGTTAACGTCATGATTTCTGACTGCTTTTTCATTTCGTCTGCTTCTTCGATCGATAGTACATTTGATTTAATCTCTTCTATGGCAAAATGAGAATCTTTTGTAATCACTTTGCGTAACTCATGCATTTGTTCGTCTGTTACATATCGATAGCCTACATGAACCTTGACTTTAACTTCATGTCCATCCTCATTTTGATAGTGCTTGGATGAAAGCTTTTCGGCTAATTCCTCAATTAATTGATAAAATCCACAATGGTCATCAAGCAGGAACATGAGTCCGTCTTTTGTTCCTTTGATTGTGACATGCTGTTTTTTTTGCGTCATAACGTTCACCTCAGACCCACACGTCCCTTCCACCTGCCATCACTTCTGCGAATAGCCATGTTTGTCTACATTACTTACCTTAATTCAACACTCACTTACAAAAAACCTGCTATTTAGCAAATAATACTTATATTTTATATGAAAGTAACCTTAGGGCGATGGGTTGTTCCTTGAAGTTAGCTCGTCATCCATCTTACGATAAATGACCTTAGCAGGACAGTGCACCCTTTTTGTTCAGCCGACCCCTAATCGTGATCGAGTTGTAAACGGGCCAAATGTTTAAAAAGTCGCCACTACTTTCATCTTTATTGGTAGCGAAGTGACTGGGGCTTCGCCATGGGGTCCTATATGAAAATGAATAAAGACCTACCAAATAAAGAAAGAAGAGTAATTTAAATTAAATGCTACCCATCAACTATTGAAGTTACCCTTTTACTGCGGTGCTTGTTTGATTACCTTTCGCGCAGTTTGGATTGTGCTACGATATAGGCGATTAATTTTTTTAGTGGATAATATAACAAGATCGCAAAGCAAAGGTTAGCGACAACTGTTGCCCATAATCTAACCTCTAAAAACTCACCAAGTGACATTTGCGTGACATCCAATAATTTAAACAGTCCAAATTGATAAAACTCAAAAAATAGGACTGCACTTGCAACCAACATTAATGGTATGACTACACTGTCTTGAATACGTTTATAAGCTAGTGAAAATAAGTAACAAGTTAAACCAAATCCAAATAAATAAACACCAAGCATATTTGTATAAATGACATCATACAGCAATCCAAAAATCAACGCATAAAACATACTCGATGAGCGCCCTAAATAAATCCCTAACAAAACAAGTGTAACTAAAACAAAACGGCCAACTACGATGTAAAGCCCTTCTGCTGAATAAGTTACATATTGAAAAATAGTTCCTTCAAAAATAAAAACAAAAAAGAGAAGGATACTTAAGTAATATCGGCTCATTACTCCTCCCCCTCAAGTAAGGAAGGATCGAGAGTAACGGATGTACGCTCTACGATGTAGACATAGTCAAGAGCAGAAAAGTCTGCCGTCGGTTGAATATAGACATTTTGACTTAATCCATATTCATCTGGTTCAACATGGACAACTTGTCCAATTTCAAGACCGGCAGGGTAGACATCTCCTAACCCTGATGTCGCCACCATCGTTTCGAGTTCTATCTCCGCATCAATATCAATTTTACGCATAATCAAAAATCCTTGTTCTTCATCATAATCCTCGACAAAACCAATTTGAGGTTCCTCAGATTGAATTTGAGCAGAAACACGATTTGTACGGTCTTGATCCGTTAATAACTGTATATAAGAACTAAATTCACTAACACTTTGAACCTTTCCAATTAAGCCACCTTTTGAATCTATGACCGCCATGTTACGCTCAACACCATGCTGTTCACCGCGATTTAAACCAATATGCTCCTGCCATCTATCAGGATAACGATGTATGACTACTGCTGGTCTTAATAAATAATCATGTAAAGATTCTTCTAATTCGAGCATTTCCCGTAACGTTTTGTTTTCATTTTCTAAAAGGTTACGTTCAACCGTAATTTTAGCGTATTCTTCTAACCTAGCTTTTAATACTTTATTTTCATCATAGGTGTTTTTAATGTCCCCGACATTTTCAAAGAAACCCGCTACAGCATGAGCGGGTTTTGAGAAAATCGATTGGACCCATCCAACAGTATCACGCATAACCTTTTCAGGTCCGGTGATTCGTTCTCTGTCACCTAATGAAAATCCTATTAAAGCCACCAGAATGATAATACTTACTAAGAGAACGATTAATTTTTTGTTTGAAAAAAAAGATGGCATAACCTAAGACACCTACTTATGATTTTCTATCAGATCGTGATGTAATTCCAGCCTTGGAACGGAAGAGGTGTAAATTTTCTAACGCTCGACCTGTACCAATGGCTACACAGTCTAATGGATTCTCAGCGACAATGACCGGCATATTGGTCTCATCACTTAATACTTGGTCTAGATTACGTAAATAGGCTCCACCGCCAGTTAAGACAATTCCTCGATCCATAATATCGGCAGCAAGCTCTGGAGGCGATTGCTCTAACGTATTCTTAACCGCTTCAATAATCGTTGTAACAGTATCCGCTAAAGCACCTGCGATTTCATCAGCCGTAACTGAAATGGTCTTCGGAAGTCCTGTTAATAAATCTCGACCACGAATGTCCATGTCATCGACACCTTCAGGAGCACCAGCGGAGCCGATTTCCAACTTTAATGTTTCAGAAGTTCTTTCACCAATCATTAAGTTATATTTTCGTTTCACATATTGAATGATCGCTTCATCCATTTCATCACCAGCTACACGAATCGATTGACTCGTTACAATTCCTCCTAGTGAGATGATCGCAACTTCTGTTGTTCCGCCACCAATATCAACAACCATACTTCCAGTTGGCTCCCAAACAGGTAAATCTGCACCGATTGCAGCAGCAAAAGGTTCTTCTAATGTGTAAGCTTCTTTTGCACCAGCTTGTTTGGTCGCATCCTCAACTGCTCTTTTTTCAACAGCTGTAATCCCTGACGGTACACAAACCATCACATTAGGACGACGTGTAAAGAAGGAGCGATTTTTCGCAGCCTGACGAATAAAATATTTTAACATCGTAGCCGTTGTATCAAAATCAGCTATGACCCCATCTTTCATTGGACGGACAGCCACAATATTTCCCGGCGTACGCCCGATCATATTTTTCGCATCATTTCCAACTGCTTCAATTGAGCCTGTATCTGTACGAAGTGCGACAACCGAAGGCTCACGCACAACAATTCCTTTTCCTTTAACATAAACGAGCGTATTCGCCGTTCCTAAATCAATACCAATATCTTTTGAAAAACCACCAAACATCTATATGTATCTCCCTTCAGATGATCCGAAATCATACCCTTTATTATATCTAATAATTGTTTAAAAAAATAGCCTTAAGTTCCCCATTTGTAATTTTACATGATTTGCATCAGTTGTAACATGATTTTAACAAAATCTTAGTAATAAAACTCCCTTATTTAACATACCCTTGTTCTTTTAAGCTCATGTATTTTCTATCTCCAATTATGACATGATCAAGCATCTCAATACCTAATACTTGACCCGCTTGCTGCAAACGCCTTGTCACCTCAATATCTTCTTTACTTGGCGTCGGATCTCCAGAAGGATGATTATGCAAGCAGATTAAGGAAGCGGCCGATCGTTTTAAAGCTTCTTTAAATACCTCGCGTGGATGGACAATCGAGGCATTAAGACTTCCAATAAAAAGAGTTTGCCGATGAAGAACTTGATTTTTTGTATTTAAATATAAGGCAATAAAATGTTCTTGCTTGAGAAAGCGTAAATCCTCCATCACATAATTAGATACATCTTCAGGTGAACGGATGACATAACGTTCTTCCGGCATATAATTATGGATACGCCTTCCAAGCTCTATTGCTGCACTAAGTTCTATCGCTTTAGCGACACCGATCCCTTTTAATTTGCACATCTCTTCTATCGTTGCATCTTTTAACATCGTAATTCCATCAAATGCTTGTAATACATGTTGAGCAACTTGTAAGACGGATTCGTTTTTTGTTCCAGTCCTTAATAATATTGCTAATAGCTCTTGGTTTGATAGGACATGTATTCCATCTTTTAACATACGTTCTCGGGGGCGTTCTGAAACGGGGACATCTCGAATGAGAAGAGGCTGTTCTTTCAAGTGCTTACTCCTTCCAATGATTTATTTTTTTCCACTGTGGATAAATAGCGAATGATTCTAAGGATCGTGTAACAGCAGCTACAGGTAAACCTACAACATTTTGATAATCACCATGAATTCCTTTGACCAAATAAGCACCATAACCTTGAATCGCATAAGCCCCAGCCTTACCGATCGACTCACCGCTTTCCAAATAGGTCTCTATATCGGCTTCACTTAATGCATACATCTGTACCTCTGTTTTTTCATAAAAAATAGCTGTACGTTCAGCTGACAAAATCGCCACACCTGTATATACAAAATGACTTTGCCCTGATAACATACGCAGCATTTTAAAGGCATCGGCTCGACTTTTTGGTTTGCCAAGAATTGTATTATCTAAGGCCACAATCGTATCCGCACCTAATACAACACGGTGCTGATGCTCAGCAAAAACAGCCTTAGCTTTGCGCTCCGCTAAATGAATGACGAGTTCACTTGGTTGTAGGTTTTCGGTTACTTCTTCAGTTGTATCTTTACTAATTACTTCGAATGAGAAATCTACTTGTTGTAATAAATCCTGACGCCTCGGGGAACTTGAGGCCAAAATGAAAGGTATCATGAAGGGCACCTCACCAATAGTTTTTCTCTATTGTACAAGGTTATCTTCATAATACCAAATTGACATGTTATGAACAATAATTATTAACTGAATTTTCATTCTTCATCGAATTAAATTTGTATAGTGTTCCAGCGTTGTTAACAAAGCCTGCTGTGCTGCTTTAGCTGCCTCTGGCTCCTTCGATTCATTAAATGTATTTAACGCTGCCAAGGCACCCTTTAATCCATCTGCTACATGTAGGGCTGATGTCCTCGCTTCTTCAGGTAACTCTGAAAAGGCGGCATCCCTTTGTTCATATAATTGATTCAAAGCTTGCTCTGTTCCTTGTAATTGACTTGCTGGTAGCGCTTCTTCAAATGAAAGAGCCGCAACAGATAAAGAAGTCAGCTGTTGATAAAGTGGAATTGCTTCCTCAAACCATGCTTTCGTCTCGGCAGTAGGTGGTACGGTCGTCCCTGTTACTTGATACGTTTTTACATAAGTTTCGACACCGGCTTCTTTATAATATTCACCGACACTTTGAGCAGTCGCACGATCTGGGCCTAAGCCAATAAATAAAAAGAACTTATCATTACTCGGGATTAAGCTCGTCGGATGACCCGCTGATGTCATTTCTGATTGAACTTCTCCACCCTTCTCCACGCTAGAGTAGGCACCAGCTTGGACAATTTCAGTTGTTAATTGAGGCCACTGCATTTGATTATTCGCTGCTCCTGCTTCAACCCCCGTTGGCTGTGAATTTGCTGGTACCGAATCACCTTGAACTACACCCGCTTCATCACCTGTAAAAATCGTTTTAATGACAAACCCGAAACTCAATCCAATAATAATCGCCGAAAGTATCGCCATCACTGTAATCGTTGGAAAATCTCGAAATGAAAATTGCCCTTTCTTTTTCTTCTTTCTCTTATAAGGCAAACTCGGACTTTGTTGTCGATTACCATCATCCCAAAACGGCTGAGATAAACGTTTCCTTTCTTCTTGCACTTCTTCAAAGGAAATCACCTTCTTTGGAATCGGGATTTCAGGAATGATTTCTTTTTCACTAGTGTCTGTTGACTCTTCAGAAGTATCATTTATTTGTTGCCAAGGGTCGTTGATTTCAATTGAGTAATCGGACTTCCCCACTCCTGCTTCAGTAGATGGCTTTGTCTTAGGTGGGTCAGGAAAAATATGGGGAAATGGGTGTACATTATTTTTAACTGTTGTTTGATTCATTGGGCTGTTGTTTTCTTGATTACCTATTTTGGCACTTTGTTTATGTGAATCGGGCTGCATTCTTTTCGTTTGTTTATCGTTTGAAAAGGGATGAAGTGGCTCGACTTTTTTTGTAGATTTTGTAGATCCGGATCCTTCACTCTTTGATACCTTTATTGGATTGTGACTTTCCTTTTTCGCTCGTTCATTCGAATTTTTTGATACATTCTTTGGTTGTGAGCTTTTTCCTTTTCGTTTATCAACATGGACCGGTTGAACTTCTTGTCTATCTTCCATACGATTTTGACTATCTTTCTCGACCGAAGCTGTTGGTTTCGAATTAATTTGATTCAGTTTAATTGATATCGTCCGCTTTTCCTGTCCGCTACCCATGGAACAGAACCCCTTTCACTTCATCTTCTTACTCTATTCTATTAAACTTATTCATTTGATAGAACTAGATTTAAGAATTTTTTTAATAATCTTCTTATTTTCGAGAAAAGTGAGTTCTAATAGTTTCAGAATCAAGTGGTTGCTTCCGATATGTTGCCCTGTATTTGTTTTTTGCTCATTATTGAAGAACGGGTTCGGCTATGGCCAAATATGATAATTGAGAGACATACTATTGTTCTCTTTAAACCGGGTTATTACTACTAGTAACCTGCTGGCCCGTTTACAACTGCGTCACCATGTGGAGCAGGACGAGCAGCGTCCCATTAAGTCATTAATCACAAGATGAATGCCCAGCTAACTTCAAGGCAAAAAACTCCTCTCCCTAAGTTTACTTTCAAACCAAAACAAAAAACGATGGCATCCCATCGTTTTTATTGAAATGGATTTGATTTTTCAGCTGCTGGAAGAAACGGATAATCAGATTGTACAAACTCAGGGAACTCCTCAAATAACTCCGGTAAATAAAACGCATTTAAGCCCAAATTAATTTGAAGACCACCTTCAACTAACTCTTGAACTTGCACCTGCTCTATTTGAATGATTCGGTTCATTTCTTGAATTTGCCGTACACTCTCAATAAAATCTTCATAACTCGAAACCGTAAAATGAAAGAATAAACGAAAAGTTTTTAACCCTTCCACATCCATACTCTGTCCCATTTCACTGTCAGTACCTTGCACTTCGCCTTCATTTTCATCTACTATTAAATCCTCTGTTACTTGTTCGGAAAAGACAAAGCTCGTATCATCCTCCGCTGAAACCGAATGAATGATGGCCTCATTGCCTAGTAATATTGTTTCTAATTCAGCAAATAAATAATCTTGCCAAGCAGAGGTAGGTATCTTCTCAGCTAACCCAGCAAATTGCTCTGAACTTGAATGCTCTACTGAGACATCTTGCTTTTCTTGTAAAAGCTGTAAGACCTCTTGTTCAGTCTGAAGCTGTTTTTCTAAGACGTTCATATTGGCTGATGAAGGTCTTACCATTGAAAAATATACATATAGATGCACAAACATAAGTAATGCTAATCCTAGTAATGCTAACATGATCCTTTTTTTAGACCAAAATAACCTCATGAGCCCTCACCTATTTTTTCTAGACTAGAAGACTGTAATTCAATAAAAAGCTGGGCCGAAAGAACCTCTTCCTGCTCATCCATCTGTGTTAACCACGCGCTCTCAACAAACGATACTTCAAGCAAATGATGTAAAAAACTCGCTGCCTCTTCCATTGTTGCCACCTCAATAGTCAGGATAACCGAGTCTGCCGTATTCCATGTTAAATTCGTCAATGTGACATCTCTTGGAAGCTGCTTAACGATCTCTTGCAATGCTGATGGAATATATGGAATTTCCTGTTCTAACCTCCCAACTGCAGTCGCCCATTTTTCCTCAGCCGACACATGACTTGAGCTAAGTTCAGCGGAGAGCATCTCAACCTCTATCTTTGTTTGCTGAATCTGTATTTCAAAATCCGTTACTTTCGCTTCTACTAATTTCTGTTGAAACGAAGTAAACCAGAAAATAAATAACACATAAACCGCCAGTAAAAATAAGATAAATACGATCGTCATATCTCTTTTATATTTTTCAGGCAATAGATTAATTTCAATCATACTTGCACCTCTTTTTTCAAGAGCAACCCATAAGCATCATAAAACCGGTCGGAATGACTATCTACTTGATATCTGGACACCGGAAATTCAAATTGCTCCGCTAAAAATGCTTCTATTCCAGGTAATGCTGGATGGTCACCACATAACAAAAGCCGTTCGTATTGTCCTTTTCCAGCTCTAACATTGTAGCGATAAAAATGAATGATTCGCTCTAGCTCTTGTGATAATAGGTCAAAGCTAACCAAACTACTTTCTTTTGCTTCTGTTGCTGCGGCCACCTCTTGTATGAGCATTTCTTCGCCTTCCTGGTAAAGATGACGGAAAAAGAGTGGTTTTTCTTCTTCAAAAATCGTAAAACAGATCGAGCTCTTATCGACTTGAGCGATAATCACTTCTTGGCCATTTGTCTGTGGAGCCATGGAGTGAAGTAAGCGGTAATTCATTAGTGGGCTCACATCAATTGCATTTATTTCCACACTTAATTTTTCAAAAAACTGCTGTAGCTGCTGAATAATCGTTTGTTGACAAGCAAAAATGAGAACCTCATCCTCTTTCTCACCCTTATTGATAAAAGCAATATCTAGCAACGGATCATCCCATGGAAGGATGAGACTTTCTCCGAGCTCAAAATAAAGCTTAGCTTTTACTTCTGTGTTTGATGTACTTCTCGGCACAAAATGCCTACGAATCACAAGCTGGCTATCAGGTAAGCATAATTGAATCTTTGTTTTTTTTAATCCCCACTTCTCTATATATGGTGTAATAAATTCAATAAGCTCCTCTTCTTTACGAATAACCCCATTTTCAATATAACCTACCGGAACCGTTAGCTCTTCCTTGTATGTAATCGTTCTTAAATCCGGCTTCTTACTTGTAACAAACCGAATAACCTCATCTTTTAAAATAAGGGCGTGCCTCTTTTGATTCCATAATGAACTTACTTTCATTTTGCTCACTCCATTTTTCTATTAAAAGCCACTGATGGCTCGATACCAATGAATCAAATCCATTCCGTAAAAATAACTAATTAAAGCTCCGGCGACAATAAATGGACCAAATGGAATTGGCTGCTTACGCTTCACTTTTTTGAGCAGCAATAAAATTCCTCCCATGAGAGCTCCGATCAAACAAGCAAACATAAACGTGAGAAGCACCTTTTCCCATCCAAGCGTCAGCCCTAATACTGCAAATAGTTTAATATCGCCGCCCCCCATACCTCCTTTACTGATGATGGCGATCAATAGAAGCAATGAAAATCCAACTGCTGACCCAAGTAACGGCTGCCACCAAAACTCAAAAGGAGCAATAAACAAGCGAAAAACGAGTAAAAATGGGGCGAAAAAGAGCAGTAGCTTATCAGGAATGAGCATATATCGAAGGTCTGTCACGACCACAATCATCAATAAGGAGATGAGAATAAGACTGACCACCCATTCACCAGTCAAACCAAATTGCCAATACGCGAACACAAACAAAGTCGCTGTCATCAGTTCAACACTTGGATAAAGTGGAGATATTGGAGCACGACAAGTTCGACAAGCTCCTCTTAAAAATATGTAGGAGAAAACAGGATACAAGTCTCGAGCTTTAAGCGTCCGCTCACAGCTTGGACAATAAGAACGCGACCGTGTCCACAAATTCCCTTTTGGAAGTCGTAACCCAACCACATTAAAAAAAGAGCCTAAACAAAGACCAATTAGCCCAATATACAGATAAAGCAAAACCTCCATCCCATTCCTCCTTTCACCTACTCATCACGTATAATGGTGGAAAAGGATTGTCCCGGTGTGGGGCAATCCTTTTATCAATTATTTACATAAAGATCTTCCATCCTTGGATAGTTCATTTGAAGTATAATTTCCAGTTAAATCACAATTATCAAATTTAATACTTATAGAAAGTACACCATCATCTTTTACTGACCAATCATTTGTTGTTGGTTCATTCGTCCATGGATCAATAATTTCTTCACCATCAATAAACTCTACTAATCTATCTTTATAATCTCCACTAAACTCACCACCACCAGCCTTATAAAGCGTTGCTGCACTCAATATCTGCTGGGCATTCGCTACCGCGGCGTCCTTTTTACTGTTTTCCATAATTCCGCCTATACTCGGAATCGCAATCGCGGCGATAATTCCTAAGATAACTACGACTGCTAGTAATTCGATAAGCGTGAGGCCTCGTTCATTTTTTAATCTTTTTAACATAATTCTCATTTGTTTCTCCTCCTTTGAATTGGTTAAGCAAAGTTTTTCTTGTCCTTTTAAGTAAGGACAATATTTATTTACAAACTTGGCCGGTTGCACTACTCGCTCTTGATTACCCAAGTGCCCACATACAGATAATCCGTCTTCACGTCCAATTTTATAGATAAGCAGGAATTCTTTTCATACGATAAACAAAAATTACAATATATTGAAAATTATCACTACAAAAATCATAATCGAAATAAGTCTTTTTGTCTAGTTCTTTTTAATTAAAGTTTTGAAAAAGTGAAAACATCGGCACCATAATCGCCATTACGATTGTCCCGACAATAACGGCAAGGGCAACAATCATCACTGGTTCTATAAAAGCTTTTAACTGATCGGTGCCTGTCTCAACTTCTGCCTCATAATAATCAGCAATTTTACCTAACATCACATCTAAAGTCCCTGTTTTCTCCCCTACCGTCATTAATTGCGTGACAAGCGGCGGGAAAACCCAATGCCCCTTCATTGGTGCCGTTAACGATTCCCCTTTTTCTAGATACAGCCGTGAATCTTTTAGCACTTGATTTACGACTTCATTTTTGACGATTCGTTCCACAATTTCTAATGCCTGAAGGACAGGCACAGAGCTGGAGAACAGAGAGCTTAAAATTCGAGTCATCCGAGCTAATAACGCTTTTTGTACGAGCTTTCCGATAACAGGGATTTTTAAAAGGAAACGATCACTATAAAAGCGAACTTTCGGGTCATTTTTGACGATCGCAAACATCGCAAATAAAATCACAAACATTCCTAATAGTAACCACCAAAAACGGCCGATTAATTGACCTGCCTCCATAACAATTACCGTTATGATTGGTAAGTCTTGATCCATATTGGCAAACATATTCGCAAACATCGGCACAACAACCATTAATAAAAAGACAACGACACCGAAAGCAAATACACTAACAACGAGCGGATATGTCATCGCTGCGGTTATTTTTTGTTTCGTTCGATGTTGTTTTTCATAGTCATCAGCAAGCCTTTCTAAAATTTCATCCAAATTACCGCCCATTTCACCTGCATACACCATATTCGTAAAAAGCTCAGGGAAAATAGCCGGATGTCCTTTCGCTGCCCCCGATAAAGCAATACCACTATTAACCTGCTCAGCGACTTCTTTTAACGCTACTCTTAATGGTTTACTTGTTGTCTGTTCAGCTGAAATCGTTGTTGCCTGAACAATAGGAATTCCAGCTTTTAATAAGGTTGAATATTGACGCAGGAATAAAACAAAATCCTGTGTTTTTACTTTCTGAAAGCCAAGATCAAGCTCTTTATTTAATAACGCGTTGATTGGTTCTACTTGAAAAGCGACAATCCCCTGTTCTTTCAGTTGAACTCTCACTTCTTGCACAGATGTAGCTTCAAGCTTCCCGATCACCTTCTCACCACTCAGCCTTTGACCTTGGTACGCAAACATCCCCATTTAGACAGCACCTTCCGTTAAATAAGAGAGGACATCTTCTTTGTTCACTTGGTTTTGTTGAATTAATTGGTTGATAGACATCTCTAACGTGTGCATACCCAGTGCACGATTCGTTTGCATGACACTATGAATCTGATATATCTTTTCATTACGGATTAGATTCCTGATCGCTCCGTTGTTAATTAAAACCTCGGTGGCTGCGATTCTACCCGGAAAGTTTTTTTGCTTAAAAAGCCTTTGTGTAATAACACCACTCAACACAGAAGCAAGCTGGATCCGAATTTGGGCTTGCTGTGTATGGGGGAAAACATCAATAATTCGGTCAATCGTTGATGCCGCATCGGTTGTATGCAAGGTACCTAAAACTAAATGTCCCGTTTCTGCGGCCGTTAACGCTGTGGCGATCGTTTCGTTATCACGTAGCTCTCCAACCAAAATCACATCGGGATCTTGGCGTAAGCAGCTCTTCAAACCATTGGCAAAATTATTCGTATCTGAGCCAACCTCCCGCTGATTTATGACACATTTCTGATGTTTATGTAAATATTCAATCGGGTCTTCCAGCGTAATAATATGACGATTAAAATGACGATTCACATAGTCAATCATTGCCGCTAATGTTGTTGATTTCCCACTTCCTGTTGGTCCCGTTACTAACACAAGCCCGTGAGGTTTTTGAGCTAATCCCTTTAGAACCTCGGGCATATTTAATTCCTCTAAGCTAGGAATCGAGGTTGGGATGACCCGAATTGCTAGGCAAATACAACCTCGTTGATAGTAAGCATTGACTCGATAACGCGATACATTTGGAATACCGTAAGAAAAATCTAAATCTCTTGTTTTTTTTAGTACATCCCATAAATTAGGCGGCACAAGTACCTTGGCGATCTCCTTCGTATCATCCGGCTTTATGATCACTTCATTTGCTTTTTGTAACTCTCCATTTACACGAAACATCACGGGAATCCCAACCGTTATATGAATATCAGATGCTCCGCTTTGAAAAGCTTCTGTTAACAACTTATCTACCTTTCTTTTCATCCTCACACCTCCTTCTTACTTCTTAATGGTCAAACGCAACCTTAAGCACTTCTTCCACAGTCGTTAAACTAAGAGCCGCTTTTTCTAATCCATCCTCTACTAATTGGATCATTCCATTTTGAGACGCCTTCGTTCTAACCAAATGTAAGGAAGTTTGATTCATCAGCATCTCTTTTAAAGGCTGGTCTAAGCGAAAAAGTTCGTGAATCGACATGCGTCCTTGATATCCCCGCTCATCACAAGCCGGACAGCCATTACCTTTATATAGCTTTTCGACGTTCATGTTGTACTTTTCAAAAAGCTCCATTTCCATTTTTGTCGGCTCATAAGCTTCCTTGCATTCCTTACATATTTTCCGAACAAGACGTTGTGTGACAACACCAGATAAAGCCGAAATTACTAAGTATGGTTCAATGCCCATATCAATTAATCTTGGGATTGAGGCAATCGCATCATTAGTATGAAGCGTACTAAATACGAGATGACCCGTTAAAGATGCACGCACCGCAATTTCTGCCGTTTCTTTATCACGAATTTCACCGATCATGACAATGTTTGGATCTTGTCTCAAAATCGAACGTAAACCCGTCGCAAAGCTCAAGCCAGATTGGTTATGAACTTGAACTTGGTTAACACCTTCAAGCTGGTACTCCACTGGGTCTTCAATCGTGACAATATTACTTTCTTCTTTATTAAGATGCATTAAAGCGGTATACAAGGTGGAAGTTTTCCCTGACCCTGTTGGTCCCGTCAACAAAATAAGTCCTGAAGGCTGCTCAATTAACTTCCGAAAATTTTGTAAGTTATAAGCATTAAAATCAAGCTTCTCTAAATCTAAGACAAGTTGCTTTGCATTCAAAAGACGAATAACAATCTTTTCCCCAAAAATGGTCGGTAACGTTGAAATCCGCAAATCTAGTACATCACCTTCTAACGAAAACTTCGTTCGTCCATCTTGTGGGAGTCGGTGTTCGGTTATATTCAACTGTGCCATAATTTTCACACGAGCAATTAAGGCTGAATGTATCCCTTTTGGAAAAGTCCGTACTGTTTTTAAAAGTCCATCAATTCGATAACGAATAAAGACGCGATTTTCAAACGGTTCAATATGAATATCACTCGCCCTTTGTTTTAAGGCAGAAAAGAGCACTTGATTCACGAGCTGAATCATCGGTGCCATCTCTTCATTCATACCGTCATCAACCTCTTTAGGTGCTGACTCAGCCTGCATCGAGATTTCTTTCACGACCGAACTATCTAACTGATAGGTCCGCTCAATCGCACGGGTGATTTCGTCACGCAAAGCTAGGACCGGCTCAATTTGAAAGGAAGTCATCATCCGTAAATCTTCAATTGCAAAAAAGTCCATCGGGTCGGCCATTGCTACAACGAGCTTATTCGCCTCTTGTTTTAACGGCATTAGTTCATTTTTTGTCGCAAAATCTTTCGGGACAAACCGAATCAGATGAGCTTCAATCGGGTACCGATTGAGCTGCACACGCTGTATACCGAGTTGGATTTCTAAGGTATCAGCAAGCTGCTCTTCTGTAATTAATTGCTGCTCAACTAAATAATGTCCGAGCTTCTCATTCGTCTTTTTAGCTACTAATGCTTTTTGGAGCTGCTTTTCGGAAATAAGCTTTGCATCTACTAATAAATCTCCTAATCTTTTACGTTGCTTAAGAGCCATCTACTTCTCCTCCACCAAAAACTAAATCTAAATAACTAACCACCACGATCAACACCATCAAAATCATCCTATTAAAAGTAAAATTTTATCTAATTACCAATACTTTATATCTAGTTCTTTTTATTTATTGTATAATAAAGTCAATTTATTGGAAAGTATTAACTCTAAAAAGTTTTTATGATTAGGAGATGAACGCTTTGAAAGATTTCCTACGAAAAAATGTACCTAGCCATACCACCTACTCCTTTGGTTTTACGTTAATAGAGGTTCTCGTTTCCTTTACTCTGATTATCATTTTCGGATTTTCTTTTTTATTTATTTTAGGAAACAGTCTTAAAACGAATGACTTCAATGCAGAGAAAGTAGAGGCAACATTACTAGCCCAAAGTCAACTAGAAGCAATTCGAGCCGAGCGTGATTTAGCTTTAAGTGACAATAAACAGTATCAATTAGGAACGTTAGGAGAGCAACTTCCACACTTCTCCATTCACGTTGATAAAAAAGAAAAGTCTCCTACATTAATAGAAGTAACAATTACTGTTGCACCTCTTCAGTCATCAAGTCCATTAAAGCCGGTCGTGCTCACTTCGCAGTTATATATTGGAGAGGAGGAGAGCGAGGGATGACCATTCTGAAAAGCCAACAGGGCTTGGCATTACCGCTCGCGTTAATTTTTACAGTGGTTGCCATGCTCGGATTGCTTGTAGTGATGCAGTTTCTAACGAGTGAGTATAAAGGGAATTCAATTCGAACGGAACAAATCATTGCCACCGCAGCAAGTGAAGGTGGGATTGAAGAAATGGTCAGCTTATTACAACAAAAGGAATCGACCATCATTCTAAATCTAAGTGCGCATACATGTCAGCTACCAGATGACTTAACTCAAGTGTTAAATGGGTTTGATTTAACCTATGCTTGTACGATAACAGGCGATCACTTGAAGTTAACCAGTCAAGCAACAGATAGAAATGATTCTGGCAAAAACACAATGCAAACGACGGCTACCTTTTTAATCGTACCTGAAGGAAATCAAATCAAAGAATTAACACTAATTAACTGGGAATCCATGCCTAGCGACGGAGGTCTGTAATGAAACGATTAATCAACAATCAGCGAGGCGTGACGTTAATTGAATTACTTGCTGCTCTCACATTGATTTCACTCGTGTTTGGCGGCATTACTTACGTCGCCATTCAACAAAATCAAGCCCAGCAAACATTCCAACAAGCATCCATAGACCGCACAATCCTACAAGCTACCGTGGCAGAAATGAAACGCCATATAGAAAATGCCAAGGAACTAAAAGAAAAAGGCAACAACAAAATCGAACTCACAACCGCAGAAGGAGATATAATCACCTACGAAATTACAGATGGGACTTTAATAGAAAATAGAGAATTAGATGGGAAGAGAGAGTTACTCCATAACGCAGAGTTATTAGAAACGAATGGTAGTATAGTAGACTTGAAATTACAAGGTGAAGAAAAGCCGATACAGATGAGCCAGAGAAAGATGGTCGTTGTGATGGCTAGGGGGGAGGAAGAAACCAACGAGCCTAGTATTCCTAAACATGATTTCTTAATTATTTGCCGAAAGGGACAGCCTTTTACCTACCCAGAGGAGAGTGACTTTGCTAAATTCAAAAATCAGATGGATTGTGATAAGGAGAACTCTACACTTTCAACTAAGTGGCACGAGCAATTCCATTTTTCAGATGGCACATACAAGATAGATACGGAGAACTTCAATGTATCTCATAATCTTAGAATTTCCAAAGGTTCCCTTATTACTACAGGATCTCTTATTACAAGAACTAGTCGCAATGTTGAAATCAACAACGGAGGTATTTATTTATTGGGTGACTTTGATTCTACAGGTGGGACTAACCGTTTTAAAACAAATGAAATTATTGCTGATAACTTATTTCTATCTAGTGATCCAATATTAGATATTAAGAATGATATTAAGATTAATTATGAAATTCATGTTAAAGGCAATGTCAGTTTATCTGCTGAAAATATTACTGGGGACTATTTAACACTTACAAATGGGAGCATTGTAAACATCATAGGTAACACATCATTAAATAATGGAATTTCAATTACCGGTAATGCTAAACTTAACACTCATAACTTATCAGGTCAAAATTTGTTAATCAATGGGAGTAGCGGGGTTAATAGTAGCGAAATTGCAAATCTAGTCGATATAGAAAATAAGATAGAGATTAATGGTGGAGCTTTTCTAAACACAAAAATCCTGTCTACAGATACAATTAAGTTAACGGGTAGTAGCAGAGCTATTATAAACCAAGAATTTAAAGCAAATAAGGTTACTTTAACTGGCACATCAAGAATTATCGTTAATGGGAAAGAATGGGCACAATAAAACTCACTTAATCGGAGGGGATTTCTATGATCATCACCAACACCATTCCATACTTCCAAAATAACTACCAACCGTCCTTGACCTTCATCCGCCAGTATCACGAAGAATATCCAGACATCTTCAAGGAGTATTTCACAGGTCATTGTGCGAACACGGATGAGCGTTTTTTACAGGCAATTGAGCGTTATGAGGAGCATTTTACTGACATTGACAAGCTTTCACGTATATTGCCACCACTCATAGAGGAGGTGGCGACTAGCTACCAAAAGGAATATGAATTCGATTTCCCTATTAACATTAACCTGATCGTTGGTGGCTTTGGTTCTAATGCTTACACTCATAAACAAATCATCCCTGATATTACCTTTTGTCTTGAGCGTCTACCAACTACTCAGGATGAGCTTCGGATTTTGATTGCTCATGAATTTGGTCATCACACCCATATGAAGCTTACTGATTTATCTGGGATTGACTGGTATCAGAAGGATTGGTTCCATCCGTTTACAACGCTTAATCAAGAAGGAGTTGCTACGTATTTATCCAAAAAAATCGAGCCTCACCATGCTGACTATATGTATCTAGCAGTAAATCAAGAGGATGAGCATTGGTATCAGTTTGCTCTTGACCATAAGAAGGCGCTTATCCATGCCTTTTACGAGGATTATCAAAGGCTTACTCCACTCGAAATGTTCAAAGAATGGTTTTCTATTAATGGGGGCACTCGTTTTGGGTATGCACGTTTCGGCTATGTGATTGCTTTATTCTTTTTCGAAGATCTCGTATTCACTAATGGTGAGCAGGAAGCGATCATCTATTGGCGTGAGCAAGACTACTTTTCACATGTGGAGCAATGGTTTCTAAACCAATAACACATCTAAGAAGAGCTGCCTACTTTGGCAGCTCTTCCGCTCTTCTCCACGCCTCAAAAAGCAAAGCAACACTTTGATAACGAAGCCCCCTCTCCATGGCTACCGCTTTTTTAGCTACTTCATATAACGCAGAGCCTGCTTCCCATTTTTTATTGGAGAAATCTCGTCCTCGTCCTAATAAAACAAAAGCCGTAGCTCCCATATTGAAGACATTGGTAACCTCATCAATCGGAGCATGTAACATAAATTCCTCTGGTGACATAAAACGCGAGGAACCGTACAGTCTTCCCATCTGGTTCGTAAATGGTCTCTTTTGATAATAGTCGATATCACAAATCCTCACTTCATCTCTTGCAAAATCATAGAGTAAACTACCATCATAGAAATCAACCGCCACATAGCTTTTTGATTCGACATATGTATGAAATTCGATAATTTTAGTCATCACGCTCACTCTTTTTTCCACTGAAAGCATTCGAAACTGGTAAAATGGTGAGCATGGATCGGTAAATTTATGCGGTGGTGGAAATGACCAATGCGGATGAAGACCTTCACCCTCTACCCATTCAAATACGACGGCAAAGCCCTCGCCTACAGAAAACGACTCCACCATATTCACTACTATTGGATGAGCTAAATCCTCATAAACCGGTACACAATCCTTTAACCTTGCCACTGCCTCTTCAGGATTTCCCTTAAAATGAATCGTTTTTGCCCCAGCATATTTGATAAATAGCTTTCTCTCACCTTTTTGAATTCCAAACGAAATATTCCCAGAATCCTGTTGGTCAAATACAGCAAAAACCTCTCCATAAGTAGAAAGCCAAGAGAAATCATGTTCCTCTTTTAACTCAAAAGTGATATCGACTATCTGGTGATGAACCACAAAACCCCTCCTTAGCAGATAAAAAAGACGCTCCACATCTCATCCAACACATTCATTAATCTGAAGTCGCCGTCTTTTTATTCACTTTCAATATATTAAATAAATAAAATGCAAATCCCGTTGTCACAAATAACAAAATGAAACCAAGGAAATTAATTGTAAAACCATTTTCTTGCGTTGTGATTGGCTTAAGCATTTCAATATTCAATACATAACCTAATAGATAATAGAATAAAAAAATTAAAGTTATAATAGCATTACGTACCACTTTCACGTTCATTTTTTTCAACACATAACATTCCTCTCAATAAAACTCTTCATAAAATCACAGCAACCATTCGTTTTTTTATGTTCTCACTTTTACTCTTTCTTTCCGACCATCTATCCAATGGCTACTTCAGGCGTTCTTCCTCTTTATGCTTATGTTCGTTTTTACTTTGAGTCGCGAAAATCACAGCTAGTATGACACCCGTTACCGCGATGAAGATAGCCATCCATGTCCATGTTCCCATCGCCATCACCTCCAACTAATAGGATACCATTTTTACCCTTCTTATCTATCAAAAAATTCAATTTATAAAAGGAAATGAGCTCATTCTGTCGAATTTTTCTCATAATCATATCGTAAGGACTGATTTTATATGTGGAAAAACTATATTCAATCAATTGCACCCGAACATATCTTTCACCCTCCCGCTAATCGGAGTCGAATTGAAGCTGTTCAAAATGAATTTAATATTTCATTACCTGAAGCATTAATTCAATTTTATCAAGAATCTAATGGCGTCGAAGAACCATTTGGATTTCACTTGATTTGGCCGATTGAAAAGCTACGTGACGAGAATCAATTTTTTCGAACAAACTTGACGTATAGAGAACTCTTTATGCCATTTGATCATCTACTCTTTTTCTCTGATGCTGGCAATGGCGATTTATTTGCTTTTGCCATCTCAGGAAATAACGTTATTGAAAGAGAGGAAATTTACGTTTGGAATCACGAAGACGACAGCCGAAGTTGGATTGCCCCCAATTTGAAGGTCTTTTTAAAAAGATGGACAAATGGGGATATATCGGTTTGAACTGACAAAATTATAAGAGTTGTACTAGTATTCTACGAACAAAAAGGACTAGAGAAAAAAATTCTAGTCCTTTTTAGCAGACACATTATACATTCAATATCAGTTTTTCTTCATTGGCTGAAATTTTCCATATGTGACATTTCTCCATATCCATTCTAAGGGTCCGTAACGGAACAATCGTAACCAGTAAAATGAAACAACTACTTGTGCTATAAATATGAAGATGCTTATTATCATACCTAATCTTAAATGAATATCCCCATATATTTGAAAGGATTGAATAATGAACAGAGCCAATATCGTCTGACAGATATAATTAGTAAGAGCCATTCTACCCACATATTTAAAAGGAGAAAACATACGATAAAACTTCTTGTTTTTTAAGATTATCATGAATGTGCTCATATAAAAAATAGAGCCACTCAACCCACTTAACGTAATGACATTTTGTAAATAAACATGATTAACTGTCATTCCAAAATTAAATGCATCTACATGCAACAATATAATAAAAGCTGAAAGCATTAAACTAATACATAACGATATGAGCCAAGCTTTTTTTATTAATTTTTTATTTTGCTTAAAGGATGTGAAGATATTCTTTTTAGCTATATAGAAGCCTAATAAGAACATATATAAAGCTGGAAGTGCTGAAAAAGGTAGATTTTGCATGATAGGTATTAACTCATTTTCGATTCTGAATTCAACTAACTCTAAATAATCAGCTTCCTGATAAGTATAAATAGCTGTCTGAACAATTTCTTGATTCGAGTTTATCGTTTCCATTTCTTTTAGAATATGCTCAGGCGAAGAAAAAAATGGAATACTTAAAAGTAAAACAAGTAGAAGCGTTAAAATCGAAATGATGACCTGTAAACTTTTTTTACCTAGCCTTGAAAACAAAAGCAGCAAAAAGCCTCCCACTGCATACGTTAATAAAATATCTCCATACCATAAAAATACGATATGTAAAAAACCTATTAATGCCAGGAAAAGCAATCTTCTTATATAAAGAGTATAATGGTTCAGTCCTTTCTCTTTAGCTCTTTCTATAAAAATATAAAATCCAACTCCAAATAGTATTGAAAAAATCGAGAAGAATTTCGTTTCTATGAAAATATCTAAAACGATACGTAGCCATTGATCGACTTCGGTTAAAGGAAAACGAAAGAAATGTAATTCTGCGATTAATTTTGGTGTCATAAATAAAGGCAAGTTCACCAATAAAATTCCAAATAAAGCAATACCCCTAATGATATCTAATTCATTAATTCTATGGACATTCTGCTGAACGTTTACGACTTATCACCATCCTATTTAACTTTCAGAATAAACTTATTATACATACTTATAACAAAGTTTAACACAGCCTCAAGACGGACTAAGTCATTTTTTCAAGTAATAAAAAAACAGCAAGCACATTCCATCAATACGCTTTGCTGTCTTTGACTTCCTATTCACTAATAACCGAGTCCCAAGCTCCTGCATAATAAGCTTGACGAATTTCAGATATAAAATAAAGCGATCCTGTTATGACTATCATATCATTCTCTTTCACTTGAGAGAGTGCCTCTAATACAGCCTTATGCCAATTTGGTTGGCATCTCTTTACGTTTACTGGTGCCGCTTGATATAATTTTTCTGCTTTGGCTGCTTTAAAAAACTCAAACTCTGTAAATATAAAAGGACTGTTCATCTTCTCAAAAGGCTTTAAAAGCACACCCATATCTTTTTCCTTCGTGGCTGAAATGACAAACGAATAGTTTCTTGTTGGATATTGGCTATTTAATGTTTCCGCTAAAGCAAGTAGCCCCTCCTCATTATGAGCACCATCAATAACTATAAGAGGTTCCTTACTTAAAATTTCAAACCGCCCAACCCAACTTGTTTGGACAAGACCACTCCGAAGCTGATGCTCATCAACCTGCACCAAGCGTTGTGCCACTAATAGCTCGATCACTTGAATGGCTACACTCACATTTTGAAGCTGATGTTCACCCTTCATCCTAATTGTCACTTCGCTCCGTTCACTTAAACCTTTGTAATGAAAAATTTGCTGTTCTTCATTTACCTTGACTTTTTCATAGCAAAAATGCTCCTGTAGTTGGTAAAAAGCGGCGTTATTTTCTCGTGCTACGTTTCGTAAAACTTGTTGCGCTTCCGCTATTAGAACCCCTGATACGACCGGAATATTCTTTTTAATAATCCCTGCTTTTTCAGAAGTAATCTCTTCGATTGTATCCCCTAGTATATGCATATGATCATGGCCAATCGATGTAATCACTGACATAATCGGTGTTATGACATTTGTTGAATCCCATCTGCCACCAAGTCCTACTTCTAGTAAAACAAAGTCTAGATTTGACACTTCAGCAAAATACTCAAACGCGATCGTTGTAATCACCTCGAATTCAGTTGGAGATCCTAATTCTGTTTGCGCTAACTCTTCAACTAATGGGCGAATTTTATTGGCGATCTTAACGAGAGCGTATTCAGGAATAGGCTGACCATTCAACGAAATTCGTTCTTCAAAACGCTCAATATACGGTGATGTAAATGTACCCACCGAATAGCCAGATTCATTTAAAACATGACGTAAATAACTAACTGTTGACCCTTTACCATTTGTCCCCGCTATATGTATAAAAGTTGATTGATTTTCTGGATGCTCTAACCTTTCTAACATCCATTCCATCCTTTTTAAGCCTGGTTTAATCCCAAATGGAAGTAAACTGTGTATCCACTCAATTACTTTTTCACCACTATCCAACATACTCAACCTCTTTCCATTCTCTCTGCTTCTCATTATACAGAGTTTATGTGTTTCTAAGCAATCACCATATCAGCCACTCCAGGAAGCAGAAGCAAGCTAAGCTACCTTCAAACTGAAATGAAAAGAGTTCACGAGCCATGGAAAAATGATAATTCCACTCCTTGTGAACTCTTTTTTATTGGTCAATCTTACTGAGCTGTATCAGCGATATGTCAATGATTACTCGATTGTAATCCAATATCGTTTAATAATATGGTCTTTCTCCTTCATAAAATCACTATCTGCTACGCCACCATTTAGAATAATCGTTCTTTCAGATGCTACATTTGTTTCATCGCAAACAACTAAGGCTTTATCAATACCTAGTTTACCTGCTTCCACTAAGGCTAACTGCAGCATGATATGTGCGTATCCTTTTTTTCTTTCCGTTGGCCGAATACCATAGCCAATATGACCGCCCTCATTAAATAATTTTTCCGTTAATTGATGACGAATATTCACGGCTCCAATGACTTTTCCATTAGGATTCACAAGCCAAAAAGTTGAATTCCGCACCCAGCCCTCATAAATATTTTCTCCACTCTCTGCTTTTTCTAACTCATCTATCATTTCACCAAAGTGAGTTGGGTCTTTACTAATAACAAAAGGTACCATCGGCTCACCTGTCTCTTTCCACTCTTGATAAAAATCAAGATAGGATTCCTGATATCTAATGGATGGTTTGATTAGCTGTAATTTTTCCATGGATGCTCTCCCCCTCTTTAAGTAAGCATACTTATTTCGACATAAGCACATATAAAACCTTTAGGAAAATGAAAATAACCAATCTACCATGGTGGCTTTTTATTCAATTTGATTCTTACTTCATTTTCGTCTTAGTGAATGTTGTACGAATAATCTTTGTACGAAGAGTTAGACATACCCAGCGGTCGAGTCATGCGGAGACTTTCGAGAAAAGCTCCCTTGAGACGTAGTGGCAGATCCGAAATCCACTAGCAAAGCTAGTTAGTTGGGCGCCACGTGATTATCTCGCAGCATGATTTTCTGTAGCAGTAAATAACTCCGCTTATGATCATCAGCACTAACTCCCATACAAAAATAACCATTAAATTCAATAAAATGGTTTAACAGTAAATCAGAAGTGGTATGTAATAACCAGGAATATGGTGTCATATTTCCAATAAATTATTTAATATGGACAAATAACCACTATGAAAATAGATTTATTTTCTACTTTTTCATGAAAACTTTTGTTCATTTTTCATGTAACAACGTATACCATGTCATTTGGAGGTGCATTTTATTGAATTTTAAACTATTTTGTATGACAGTGTTTTTAATGCTCACCCTTGTTGCTTGCGGAGGAGACTTAGAAACAGCAAGTGTATCAACAGAAGATTTTATACCCAACTTTGAAGAAACGATTTCAACTGTCGAAAACTACGAAATCGACACGATGTTAGAATTAACCATTGAGTCCAATGGGGAAACATCTAATGCCTTGATTACAATGGAAGGCATCCTTTACGAAGACTTAACCAATGCTCACTTATACTTTTCCATTACTGAAAATGGCATTGAACATGAACAAGAAGCCTATTTTAAGGATGAATTTGCTTACATTAACGATAATAACACAGGTTGGAGGCTGGAGAATAACTTAGGTCCCACTGAAACAGATACGAGTTATTCCAATGTCGCTAATGGTATTCTCGAGATTGCTGACCTTCTGTCTGTTACCGAGCATGACGATACGTATGAATTAACATACGAAGGTACAGACGCTTCCGTTTTTGATGCGTTCCAAAATCCTTATGATTTATCACTCACAGGTGTTGATAAAGAAACTGACCTAACAATGACTCTTTCAATCGTAATTGATCAGGAAACATATCTGATGGAGGACTTTAGTTTAATAATAGATGTTGAACATGAGCAAGGTAACATGAACTTTGATATTAGAAGTCTATTTACTAACATTAATCAGATTAGCGAAATAGAACTTCCTAATGAAATTTTAGAAGCCACATCAAACAATAATGAAGAAGAGCAAGACATAGCTGAAAGTGAAATTCAAAGTGAGAATGAGAACGAGAATGCTGATTTTTTTCAAGAATTTTACCAAACCTATCAACAGATTGAAAATTATGAAATTGATGTATCATTAAACCTGTTCGCACGGCTTGGTGATGAAGTAATGGATGCTATTCTATCATTAAGCGGTCCACTCTATGAAGATTTAAGTGCTTCGCATATTGAACTTTCCATTGAGCAAAACGGTGAAAATCAACACCTTGAATATTATCAACTGGATGGATATTTTTATTTAAATGAGGACCAAACTGGCTGGGTTATGATGCCAGATAATTCCGAAATAACAGATTCAGATACTAACTATACTAATATAGCAAATGGGCTGTTTGAGGTTGCACCTCTTTTGGAAATAGAGGAGTCAGAATCCGGTGATCAGTATGTAATCTTATATAGTGGCAACGACTCTGCATTATATTATGCATTTCAGGCACCTTTTGACTTAAGCCTGCCAGAAATTGACATGAATCAGTTAGATATTTCATTGCATATTTTAGTAGATAAAGAAAGTTATTATATGACCTCATTTGCCTTGGATATTGTCGCATCTGAAGATGATATGGATGCTCTCTTTGATATCGATGTTCAATTTAACCAAATTAATAATGTCGGGGAAATTACACTTCCAGAAGAGGTTCAAACTGAAGCGGAAAGTAATTAACTATCATTATGCAAAAAGAACTGAGGCTATTTGCTCAGTTCTTTTTGTGTTCATCTCTTATGCTTGTAACTCTGCAATACGAGCTTTCACTGCATCACGTTTTTCTGTATAATCGGCTTGTTTCGCTTTTTCCTCTTCAATCACTTGATCTGGTGCTTTTGCGAGAAAACCTTGATTCGAGAGCTTTTTCTCTACGCGTTCTACTTCTTTGTTTAACTTCTCTACTTCTTTTTCAAGACGTTTAACTTCAGCATCAATATCAAGAAGACCAGCAAGTGGTAAATAAACTTCCACGCCCGTTAATACATTAGACATTGATTTCTCAGGAGCCGTTAAACCAATTCCTAATTCTAGCTTACTTGGGTTACAGAACTTTTCCAAATACGTTTGACCACGTTTTAATTGCTCAAGAACCGTGTCGTCTTTCGCTTGAATCATCATTTCAATTTGTTTACTCATTGGCACATTTAATTCCGAACGCGTATTACGAATCGAACGAATGATTTCTTTTAGAAGCTGCATATCCTTATTGGCTTCTGGGAAAATCAACTCTTCTTGACGAATTGGCCATGCTGCTACCGTAATTGATTCCCCTTCATGCGGTAAGTGCTGCCATATTTCCTCGGTAATAAACGGCATAAGCGGGTGTAATAAACGCATCGTCTGATCAAGGACATAAGCTAAAACAGAACGAGTTGTTTTCTTTGCCGCTTCATCCTCCCCGTATAATGGAAGCTTCGCCATTTCAATATACCAATCACAGAAATCATCCCAAATGAAGTTATATAAAATCCGACCAACTTCACCAAACTCATACGCTTCTGTAAGTCTCGTTACGTCCGTTATCGTTTCTTGTAATCGGGTTAAAATCCACCTATCCGCAATCGATTTTTCGCCACTTACATCAATTTCATCATAACGTAAGCCTTCCATATTCATTAAGGCAAAACGAGAGGCGTTCCAAATTTTATTACCAAAATTCCAAGTTGATTCTACCTTTTCCCAGTAAAAACGAAGATCATTGCCTGGTGAGCTACCAGTTGCTAAGAAATAACGTAGGGCATCAGCACCATACTTATCAATCACTTCAATAGGATCAACACCATTGCCAAGTGACTTACTCATTTTGCGTCCTTCAGAGTCACGAATCAGACCGTGAATAAGGACATCCTTAAATGGTCGCTCTTCTGTAAATTCGATTCCTTGGAAAATCATTCTTGATACCCAGAAGAAGATAATATCATAACCTGTTACTAAAGCACTCGTTGGGTAATAACGCTTGAAGTCAGCTGCTTCCTCATCTGGCCAACCCATTGTCGAAAACGGCCATAGTGCTGAACTAAACCACGTATCTAAAACATCTTCATCTTGATTCCAGTTCTCTATATCTGTCGGCTCTTCACGTCCTACGTAAAGCTCACCTGTTTCTTTATGGTACCAAGCTGGAATACGGTGTCCCCACCAAAGCTGACGAGAAATACACCAATCGCGAATATTTTCCATCCAACGTAAATACGTTCCTTCAAAACGTTCTGGCACGAAGTTAACCTTACCTTCTGTTTGCTGTAATTGAATCGCTTCATCAGCAAGTGGTTGCATCTTCACAAACCATTGCGTGGACAAGTATGGCTCTACCACTGCTCCACTCCGCTCTGAATGGCCAACGGAATGCATATGCTCCTCAATTTCAAAAAGAATGCTAGCTTCTTGAAGGTCTTTAACAATTTGTTTACGGCAAGCAAAACGATCTAAACCTTGATATTTGCCTGCATTTTCATTCATCGTTCCATCTTCATTCATCACAAGAATGCGCTCTAAATGATGGCGATTGCCAATTTCAAAGTCATTAGGATCATGAGCAGGCGTTATCTTTACAGCTCCAGAACCAAATTCCATATCGACATAATCATCGGCTACAATCGGTATTTCACGATTCATAATCGGTAATGTAACTGTTTTTCCAATTAAATGCTGATAACGCTCATCCTCTGGGTGTACCGCAACCGCTGTGTCACCAAGCATCGTCTCAGGACGCGTTGTTGCAACCGCAATCGAACCACTTCCATCTGTTAACGGATAATTCATATGGTAAAAGGCACCTTGAACATCCTTATAAATAACCTCAATATCCGATAATGCTGTTTTCGTATCCGGGTCCCAGTTAATGATGTATTCGCCACGATAAATGAGACCTTTTTCATATAAGGCAACAAATACTTCACGAACCGCTTTTGAGAGACCCTCGTCTAGGGTGAAACGTTCACGAGAATAATCAACAGAAATTCCGACTTTTGACCATTGGTCACGGATAAATCCTGCATATTCTTCCTTCCACTCCCAAGACTTTTCAAGGAACTTCTCACGACCAAGCTCATAACGATTCGTACCTTCTTCTTTTAGCTTTGCCTCAACCTTAGCCTGCGTTGCAATCCCAGCATGGTCCATTCCTGGTAACCAGAGCATGTCATAGCCTTGCATTCTTTTTGTTCTCGCGATAATATCCTGAAGAGTTAAATCCCAAGCATGCCCAAGATGTAGCTTTCCTGTTACGTTTGGTGGTGGAATAACAATCGAATAAGGCTTTTTCGATTCATCCCCTGTCGCTTCAAAATATTTACCTTCAACCCATTTGGAATACCATTTCTTCTCGGTTTCCTTCGGGTCATATTTAGTTGGCATTTCATTTGTTTGATGATCCATGTCCTTCACTCCATTCTTCATTTTAACATTTTTTCCATTAATTGAGCATATCAAAAACTCCCCCCATCCAAAGGACGAAGAGAGTTTATTCGCGGTACCACCTTTGTTTACATGATCCAACATTCAATCATGTACACTCAATTAGATAACGGGTTATCCCGACTTAGCTTACTCAAACTTCAGCTAAATAGCTCCTAGGCGACCTTCCCTACATACCCCTTAAAGAATCTTTCAGCCAAGGATTCTTCTCTCTTAAAGGCTCTGTACGTACTCTTCCTACTCAAAGCATTTTACTTCTATAAACGTTATGTATACGTAATTGTAATCAAACTTCATAGCCCTTGTCAATAACAGCTTCGCCCATTTTTTTGATTTTCATTCATAATAGCTAAAACCATGTAAAGAATCAGTTTCCATCCCTAACAATTTTGCATAGCCTATACTATCAAGTTTTGTGAAAGGAGCGAAAAACATGGCGAATCGAATGCGTTATTACACGAAGCCGAAAAGACATAACTGGCTCGGAAAATTTCGCGATCTTTGTGGTCAATTTTTATTACCACTTATTTGCTTCCAATTTATTCGGACCCTCTTATTACCTAGTGTTTTTGATGTCTTACTATTAACTATCATGGTGGTTATGTATGCGTCTATCTGGTTTAAGCTTTGGTAATTGATAATGCATGAACAAACTATCTTGTAAAAACAAATACGAGTTCCATGAACGGGGGGCCAACTCTTGAGTTATTACAGCGGGTTCAGCATACTTGTCCATCAAGATTACACCAAACACCCGCCGTTTTTGGCCTGCTTCACACAAGCTTGATTTTCTTTCCATAAAAAAGAGTCGCTCCATCCTAGTTGAACCTAGTGAAGCAACTCCCCTTATTTCATCATAACCATCATCCTTCTCCTATTGCTGTTCTTGCTCCTGTTCGACAATGAGCTTCTGCGTTAGCCTTTGCACCTTCCTCATTGAAAGTAATCGTTTCTCTAATCTTTGTACATGCTCAATTTCACTTTTAGAACGGCGTTTGTTCACATAAGCCTCAACGGCAAATACTACGGGTTCAGGGAAGTTAAGATAGGCACAGATTAGATGCTTTTCTTCATCAAGTAGAGGCAGATGACGCTCATAACGAAAAAACCATTTCAATACCTCATCCTCTGACCACATCGCCCTCGGAAAACTGTACCTGCAAAACCCAGCGATATCACGTGCAGGTGTATCTAGACTTGCCTTCTCAAAATTTATTAAAATTGGCTCGTTTTCCATATTTACAATTGAATGTGAGCGAGATAAGCGGCCGTGACACAAAACCGTACGATATTTTTCTTTTTCTAAACACGCCTCATACCATTTCTCTAAATGATATTTAGCACGTTCCGACATCGTATCAAGCATATGGGCATGTGTGATAAAAGAAAGCTCAAATGGTGACATATACGTTTTCACTTCGACTACATCAGCGAATCGGTTTAATTCTAATCTTCTCAATTCCCAATGATCGAGCAGGCGTTGATAAGATTGTTCGATCGCCTCTTTAGAAAATTTCTGTGTTTGAACCGTTAAACGATGAACAACTGCCATTTGTGCGATGATTTTTTCCTCTAACGTTTCCCGTCCCAAATATTCTACGGGCTCGACCCACGGCATCAAATAATATGTTTTATCATCGGTCGAAATGGTGTATTCCCCATATTTTGTTGGCATAATCGGCACGACCTGACGATAATTATGCTTAGTCAGCATGCGCATCGCCTGCACAAATTCATCTGCTTGGAGCGATGTCATGGATGTCTCTTTCAAAGCATAATGTCCTCGTCCGGTTTGAACACGTTTTACTTTTCCCAGATCCTCAATCGACTGTGGGTAAATATCATAATAAAAAAGGATTGAAGCATACAAGTTTTCTTGCTCATGTTTCAAGACGGAATCACCTTCTTTTGCTGATCAAACCAGCGACTTAAAAAGCTGACAAGTTTTTTCGAGCGTTCCCATTCTACTAAAGAGAAATGAATAGCTTGTTCAATATCATGATCAGTAACATCCGTTCTATGAATTTCCTCTGTGATACGATTTAGTTCATAGGGCAGTAAGCACTCCGCTAACAAAAGCATCGTTTGATGCTCATTAAACGCCTCATGCGATCTCATTTTATCTAATACTTGGCCTAATGACTGTTCGCCATGTTCATGTAACCAATAGTTGAGTAAATGCCTGATCCCTTGATAGGAACGAATCGGGGCTTCTATCGTGCCATTCCAAAAAAGAACTTGATATACCTTCTTCGCTTGACGAACAGAATAGACTTGGTCCATGAGTGGTGGTTGTATTCCTTCAACTAAACGTTTTAATTGATCGGCTTTGTTTAGACGAAAGCGAACTTCCTTTAAACAGCTTGTTAATAATTCACGTTGCTCACTTTTTAAGATTGGAAGTAATAATTCTAGATCTTCATATTTTTGCTTAGCGATTACTCTCGGAGAAACGGTTGACTTAGTCTGTTGACCGTGCTCAATCATTGCACCTAATAATGTCCCCCATTGCTCCTCCTTTCCTTTCTCCGTAAAATAATCCTCTAGGTCATCATGAACGGTGACCCAACCTGTTTTCCACTCAATAAACGCCTCTTCTTCCTTTGTGCGAATCATCCGATCAATGAGTACATGTGGCGTGACACTGCATTGGTCACGCCATTCTATCTGCCATTCTAAAATATCTTGATCCTGCCAATATTGAATCCTTTTTCTACCTTGGTCGGTTTTAAGAATAGCTTGATTGATAAATTGTGCATCCTGCCATTGGTAATGCTCTTTTAGACAATCCACTAATTCCACTGATTTATCCCTCTTACTAGTGACGCTCATTACGATTGATTAGTCACAGGAATATATAGGATTTGGCCTTCCTCCACTTGGTCTTCTTTTAGTCGGTTAAAACGAATTAATGTGCTTGCAGGTATATCATAACGCTCTGCAATTGCATCTAAAGATTCATTCTCTTGAATAATGCACATTTTCCACCTCGAGAACTTTTCCTCACCCTTTGTGAGCATTTTTGTTAAATAGAGTGCATTTTCTTCTTTACGTGGTCTCTCTACTTCTTCACTCTCAACAGGTTCATCATCTTCTTCCTGTACACCTACATGTTCTATAACCTCTTCTCGTTCCTCTTCCACTTCTTCCTCAAAAGCAGTCGCACTAGAACGCATCATAGCAAGCGCTGGCTCCTCTTTGGAATCAGGTACAGTCTCTTCGTTCTCTAACGCGGCTTTTGGCCCTTCTTGTTTGTCTTTTTTCTTATACAAATATTCTAATGGCTGCTTTTCATTTTTGGCTGCAACTTCAAGCTTAGGAGCCGGAATCGGACGTGATGCCACTTCTGGTTCCTCTTCTCGTTCGGTCTCCATGCTAAGTTCTTCTTCAATCTCTTGCTCTTCGATTTCACCAGCAGATTCTTCATACGTCGGTGGTGACTCACGATGTGTCACTTCTAATTCATCCGCTTTTTTCGCTTCAAAACTGAAGGTACCTTCCTCAAGCTCCGCCCCTTCTTCTTCATAGTCAACGTCTTCTACATAGTCCTCATCTTCTCTATCTACCTCTTGCTGCGTTGACATCCCGCTGATCGTCACATCGGCTGTGAGCTGTATGCAGCTTTTCTCTGGTAAATCGTAATCAAACGATTCTACTTTTACATATACATCTGCTAAGTTATGAATACGACTCGTTGGAATCGTCACATCAATCGGGAAAAAGTGTTTGATCTCACCTTTACCCTCATCCGTTATATGAAACTCTTCCACAGACCGATATGTGATTTGATCCTCTAAAGGTTGATCAGGTTGAAGCTCTGCTTCTTCACGACTGACCGCAATATACTCCCCTAATAATCGTAGCCCACCTTTAATACACACATTTTGGTTATTTTCTTCGATTGTAATTTCTGGCTCTAAAGACATAGAAAGAACTTCTTTCACTTCTTGACCTTTATTCAGCCAAACTGACTCTTCAATAGAAAAAGATAATTTTGAAGGGTGTTCCTGTGTCATTTCTGATTACCTCCCTTAATTCTACTATCTAACTTACTCATAGCTCTGTTCGAATGATGTTACGTACACAATTAAACTCTATGACAAGTCATTAAAGAATATGATAAGGAGCAAGGAAAAAGAACCCCAATCCATTGGAGATACTTAGTTAAATGATAGCGTGACTAGCCATGAAGACTCCAGGTTTGTTCCAGCTAACAGATGCAAACATAGACACGTATCCGCATCACTTCATTCAGTTGACCTAATTCCAGCAACTCCAATACCCATGATCTACTTACATGCCCATACATTCCCAATAAAAAATACCCCTACTAGACAATACGTCTAAGAAAGGGGTATGGAGAGTACCTTTACTCTAGTTTATTTTTGAAAAAGCAACTTCTGCTGCTGCAATCGTTCGGTCAATATCATCTTCCGTATGTTTCGTTGATAAAAACATTCCTTCGAATTGCGATGGTGGTAATGATACACCTTGCTGTAGCATTTCCCTGAAATATTGAGCAAAGTACTCAACATTAGATGTTTTTGCAACATCAAAATTGATGACATGCTCATCTGTAAAGAAAAAGCCAACCATCGAACCGATTCGATTAACCGTATGTGGGATACGATGCTTTTTTGCGGCAGCAACTAAGCCATTTTCTAAACGCTCCGCTAATTGTTCAAAACGATCATAATCAGCTGGTCTCAATTGTGACAACGTCTCGTAACCCGCTGTCATCGCGAGTGGATTACCAGAAAGTGTGCCCGCTTGATAAATTGGACCGCTTGGAGCAATTTGTTCCATAATTTCACGCTTACCACCGAAGGCACCAACTGGAAGTCCGCCACCAATAACTTTTCCTAAACATGTTAAATCAGGTGTTACTCCTAAAGTGCCTTGTGCACAATGATAGCCAACACGGAAGCCGGTCATAACCTCATCAAAAATTAATAGAGAACCATGCTTTTTTGTAATCTCTCGTAAACCTTCTAGAAAACCTGCAATTGGAGGAACAACCCCCATATTACCTGCAACAGGTTCTACAATGACAGCCGCAATATCATCACCAAACGTATCAAATGCATATTGAACACTCTCTAAATCATTATAGTTAACGGTTAATGTATTTTGAGCAACTGACTCTGGAACACCAGGGCTATCAGGCAAACCTAATGTTGCCACACCAGATCCTGCTTTAATTAATAAAGAATCGCCATGTCCATGGTAGCAGCCTACGAACTTTAGGATTTTATTTTTACCTGTATATCCGCGAGCTAAACGAAGAGCACTCATGGTCGCTTCCGTTCCTGAATTAACCATACGGACAACTTCCACAGAAGGAACACGGTCAATAACTAGCTCTGCTAGCTTTGTTTCCATCTCATTAGGAGCACCAAAGCTTGTTCCTTTTTCTGTTGCTGCTTTTAACTTCTCCACGACTTGTTCATCGGCATGCCCTAAAATTAAAGGCCCCCATGAAAGCACATAGTCGATATATTCATTTCCATCAATATCATATATTTTCGAGCCTTTCCCACTCTCCATATATACAGGGTTCATATCAACAGACTTAAATGCACGAACAGGGCTATTAACCCCACCTGGCATTAATGGTAATGCTTTTTGAAAAGCCTCTTCTGATTTATTAAATGATCGCATGTGTTGTTCCTCCTTCAATTATTGTTCCTTTAACCACTTTGCCGCATCTTTGGCATGGTAAGTTAGAATAATATCCGCACCCGCTCGCTTCATACTCATGAGCTTTTCCAAAACAATCGCTTTCTCATCAACCCAACCGTTTTGACTAGCTGCTTTGATCATGGAATATTCACCACTTACATTATAAGCGACAACTGGCATGCCTGAATAATCCTTTACCTCACGAATCACATCTAAATAGGAAAGAGCAGGCTTAACAATTAAGAAATCGGCTCCTTCTTCCATATCAGATTGGGCCTCGCGCAAGGCTTCTAAACGATTGGCAGGATCCATTTGATAGGTTTTTCTGTCACCAAATTGGGGCGTACTGTGAGCCGCATCTCGAAACGGGCCATAAAAAGCCGAAGCATATTTTACCGCATAGGACATAATCGGTACCTCTTCAAAACCTGCACCATCTAAACCATGGCGAATCGCCGCAACAAATCCATCCATCATATTAGAAGGAGCAATCACATCTGCTCCTGCCTTTGCTTGGGAAACCGCTGTTTGAGCTAATAAATCCAAGGTCGGGTCATTTAAAACCTGTCCGTCTTTTACAATTCCACAATGTCCGTGGTCAGTGTATTGACATAAGCATGTATCAGCGATAACGGTTAGCTCTGGATGTCTTGCTTTAATTTGGCGAATTGCCTTTTGCACAATACCTTGATCATCATAAGCCAAACTTCCTTTTTCATCCTTATGGGCAGGCACACCAAAAATAATGACGGATTGAATACCAAGTTTGACCACTTCATCTATTTCTTCATCCAAAAGATCAAGAGACCATTGAAACACATTTGGCATCGAGGCAATCTCATTTTTTATTTGTTCCCCCTCAATGACAAAAATAGGGTGAATAAAGTCATGCACACTAACACTCGTTTCACGAACCATATTCCGCATGCTTTTACTTTGTCTCAGCCTACGGTGACGGTTAAATTGAATCTCACTCATTACTTTTCTCCTCCTCATAATACGCGATAATCGCATTCGATAAAGCCTCAATCGTATATGTATCAGGCATAATGACAACAGGTAGTCCATAATGTCTACATGTCTTGGCTGCGATTGGACCAATACAAGCAAAGTTCCATGGATATTCCTGCCAGTCTAGTTTGAATTCCTGTAAAAGTTGAACAAAATGGTGGACCGTCGAGGAACTTGTAAATGTAAAAAGGTCAATATGCTGATCACACAAATGTTTAAACTGTTCCTGCGCTTCAGCTGGAAACACCGTATCATAGACAGTCACTTCAGTCAGCTTTTGAACAAGTTGTGAAAGCTGTTCCGCTATGAGCCTACGCCCGAGCTTACCTCTAATCAACAACACAGAATCCTCACTATTTACCAGTTCTTGTAGCTCCTCTAAAAAACGCTCAGCGACATATTCCTTAGGAACGAGCTTCTCCTGAAGTTGATATTCTCTAAGTGTAGCCGCTGTTTTCTCACCAACTACAGCGATTTGAGGCCAAGATGTAGGTTCAGATTCTATCCCAAAAGAGGATAAAGCGTCCATAAAAAAACGAACACCATTACTACTCGTAAAAACGAGCCAGTCAAACGTCTGAAAGTGAGAAACAGCTTCCTTTTCCATTTCTGTTAACTCGGTGCGTTCAAATGTGAGTAATGGCATCTGTGTGACAAAAGCACCAGCAGCCTTTAGTTGCGTTTCAAATTCCGTGCCTTGATGAGCCGCTCTCGTGACAACCACATGTTTGCCTTGTAACGCTTCACCCTTTGGCATCTTATTCGCCATTTTCATTTTTTACTTGTTCTAAAATCGCACGGGCTCCTTGTTCTAATAACACATTCGCCACGGATACACCTAAATCAACTGGATGTTCTCCTACTTGTGTTTCTTTTAAAATCGTTTTTCCATTAGGCGACCCGACTAAAGCCGTTAATGAAATAGAGCCGTCATCTAAAAGTGTGCCATAAGCAGCGATCGGCACCTGACAACCACCTTCAATTTTATGGAGAAAAGCACGCTCTGCTGAGACAATTCTTTCTGTTACGGCATCATTAATTTGAGCAAGAAGATCTCTGACCTCTTGATCGTCTGTACGACATTCGATGCCAAGAGCCCCTTGTCCGACAGCTGGAATACAATCGGTACTATCAATATATTCGGTTACAAGTTTTTCAGAGTAACCTAGTCTTTTCAATCCTGCCGCTGCAAGAATAATCGCATCGAAATTCTCTTCTTCAAGCTTCTTTAATCTCGTTTCAACGTTACCGCGAATCCATTGTACTTGTAAATCAGGTCGTAATGATAAAATTTGGGCAGAGCGACGTAAGCTACTAGTCCCGATTATAGAGCCACTCGGTAAGTCTGCTAATTTGATATGATCATTTGAAATAAAAGCATCACGTGGATCCTCACGCTCTGGTACAGCTCCAATCGTAAAGCCTGGTTGTAGCTCAGACGGAACATCCTTCATACTATGAACCGCCATATCAATATCTCCATCTGCTAAGGCACGTTCAATTTCTTTAACAAATAGTCCTTTTCCACCTACTTTAGATAACGTCACATCTAAAATACGATCACCTTTTGTAACAATTTTTTTTACTTCAAATTCAAAAGGGACGTTAAGCTTTTGCAACTGGTCAATGACCCAATTAGTTTGTGTTAATGCTAAATTACTTTTTCTTGAACCGATTACAATCTTCCTCATAAAAATCCTCCGTTCTGCTACTCACACTACCATAAATGAAAGCTCGTATATTGACTTGATAGAAAATAATTAATACATAGGACTAAAAAGCCTGCAATATTAAGTAGGGCAAATTCATAACCTTGCTTATGCTTCACCACTCTATTATACAGATAAACAAGATAAATCCCTAATGTTAGAAAGGACGTTAACACCTTAGTGTCATACCATATAAATTGATCGAGCTCTACTGTCGCCCAAATAACGCCTTGAATGATCCCGATGAGCAGTAACGGTGCTCCAATTAATGTCGAGCGAAAAGCCATTTTATCCAAGCTAGTTAAAGAACCAAACCTTTGCAGTCGCTTACTCCAATTTTTCCGCTTTAACATTTGATACGATAAAACATACATAATGGAAAAGGCAAAAGCGAGAGTAAAAGCGGCATAGGATAAGAAAATAAAACTGATATGAATCACCATCAGCTCAAGGCTTAGCAAATGCTGAAGCTCAACAGGATGATTCGGATTTGTCGCAAATAAACTAAAAGCTAGCATTGCAAAGCCAACTAAATTCGTAAAGAACACAAGGAAATCGACTCGAAAAAACCAATTAATCATTAACGAGACTGTCACAAGCGTCCATGCATAAAAAAAGAGCCCATCAGTCTGACTAATGATCGGAATATACTCTAGTGTATAGGCACGAATTAAAAAATAACCGGTTTGTAAAAGCCACACAACCGAAAGCAACCAGAAAGCCACTCGATTGACCCTCCGGTTGTTTAGTAAAAAATCGACAAAATAACAACTGACACTAATACTGTATAAGACAATCGTCAGAGGATAAATCCAATTCACAAGTCGTCATCCCTTATCTATTAAGAGCGTACAGCAGCCTTTTGTTGTATATTTGCTGCTACGACATCTAATTTTTTGGCATTCTCCCATTCCTCTTCAGCCTTTTTAATTCTTTCTTTCTGTTTTTGAACCTCAAGCTCATCTTCTAAAGCAAAGATTTTCGTAAACATTTGCAGGGCCTCTTCTGCCTTTTCATCACCAGCTAATTCCTTTACACGTGTAATGGGATCACGTAAAAGCTGATTCACAATACTTTTCGTATGTTTACTTAAAACTTTGCGTTCGCGTTCTGTTAAATCAGGCATTTTTCGTTCGATACTTTCCATCGTATCTGCTTGTACCGTTAAAGCTTTTGAACGAAGAGCTGTAATAATCGGTACGACTCCTAACATATTAAGCCAAGATTTAAACGCGACAATTTCTTCTTCCATCATGAGCTCAATTTTTTCAGCTTCTCTTTTTCTTTCTGCAAGATTAGCTTCCACTATATTTTGCAAATCATCAATGTCATATAAAAAGACATTATCAAAACTCGCAATTTCAGGGTCAAGGTCACGTGGAACGGCAATGTCGACCATAAATAACGGTTTACCATTACGTTTTTTCATTGCTTTTTCTACCATTGCTTTAGAGATAACAAAATCTCGTGCTCCTGTAGAAGTAATTAATATATCTACTTCTGTTAACGAATGTTCTAACTGGGCATAAGCCCTTGCTTGACCAGCAAACTTAACAGCAAGTTCTTCTGCTTTCTCATATGTCCGATTAATGACAGTAATTTCTTTTGCTCCATTACCATGTAAATGCTTGGCTGTCAGCTCACTCATTTTTCCTGCACCTAAAACGAGTACATGCTTATGGTCAAATTGTCCAAATATCTTTTTACCAAGCTCAACCGCCGCATAACTAACGGATACAGCCTGTTTTCCAATATCCGTTTGTGAATGAGCACGCTTAGCAAATGTAATCGCCTGCTTAAACAAATGGTTAAAAATCGTCCCTGTTACCTGTTGCTCTTGTGCCAGTAAAAAGCTTGACCGGACTTGTCCAAGAATTTGGGTTTCCCCTAAAATCATTGAATCTAAGCCAGAAGATACTTTTAATAAATGCTCAACTGCATGCTCTTCTTCACGAATGTCTAAATACATCGTGAAATCATCTTTAGGCATATGAAACCATTCTGATAAAAATGTTTTCGTAAAATGTCTGCCTGTATGCAGTTGATCGGCCACAACATAAATTTCCGTTCGATTACAGGTAGAAATAATGACACATTCCAAAATACTCTTCATATTTCGTAGCTGATTCAAAGCTTGCGGTAATTCATCCTCAGTAAAAGTAAAGCGTTCACGCATTTCGACAGGTGCCGTTTTATAATTCAAACCTACTAATAACGTATACATCCTGCCGGTCACCCCCTAATCCTTTTTAGCACTAAAATGTCTGAATCGTCTTAAACGGAGTGAACACTCACCATCCAACAACACGATTTAGCATTTCTCGATATATATAAGCTTCTTTCCCTATCAGAAGCATTGCAAACAGTCTTATTTATAATAATTATAACATGTAAAAATGCAAAGAACTTTTTTAAATGTGAAGAAAAGATGAAGCCTGTTAGACGGATCCGCTACGACACGAATCCTGTAACGATAAGAACACAACTAAAGAGTAAACGTTCCCACTACTCATCCTTTATACTCGATTACAAACTAGTTTTACCACATTATAACGTTTATATCCGATTTCATTAGACTGTATCTTGATAACCACATACATTCTAACATATTCTTTATAATAATTCTAATTAAATACTTCTCACATTCCAAACGACTTAATGAACACAAATAATAGCAGGGAACACCAATGCTCCCTGCTTCCTTCTACTGACTTACATAATATTGAACCTTTTTCCATGCCTCTTCTTTGCCTTGCCCAGTTTCGGAAGAAAAAAGGACGACTGGATCGCTCGGATCCTTCTCTAATTCTTTTTCAATTACTTTTTGGTGTTTTTGCCATTTTCCTTTAGGAATCTTGTCACTTTTTGTTGCCACGATAATAACAGGAATCCCAAAATGTTTTAACCAATTGTACATGAGCTTATCATCTTCAGATGGTTTATGACGAAGATCAATTAATTGAATAACGGCTTTTAACGGTTCACGCGATTGTAAATACGTCTCAATCATTTTTCCCCATGCTTCACGTTCTTTCTTGGATACTTTCGCAAACCCGTATCCAGGAACATCAACAAAATATAAAAGCTCATTCACCATATAAAAATTCAACGTCTGTGTTTTACCTGGTCGTCCAGATGTACGTGCTAAAGCTTTTCGGTTAATCATTTTATTAATAAAAGATGATTTCCCAACATTTGAGCGTCCTGCTAAAGCTACTTCCGGTAGCAATGTGGTTGGGTATTGCTCAGGTTTTACGGCAACCGTCGCTAATTCTACTTGTGTTACTTTCATTTTTTCTCTCCCAATGCATGTTTTAATACGTCATCTAAATGTGACACTAATATAAACTGTAAATCCTTACGGACGCTTTCGGGAATGTCCTCAAGGTCTTTCTCATTATCTTTAGGAATAATAATCGTTTTCAGACCCGCTCGGTGAGCACTCATCGATTTTTCCTTTAAACCACCAATCGGTAATACACGGCCACGTAGTGTCATTTCCCCTGTCATACCTACTTCACGCTTAACCGGCCTTTCTGTTAAGGCAGATACGAGAGCTGTCGCCATTGTAATCCCAGCCGAAGGGCCATCCTTAGGTGTTGCCCCTTCTGGTACGTGTATATGAATATCATTTTCCTCATGGAAATTCGAATTAATCTCTAATTCTTCTGAACGAGAACGAATATAACTAAAGGCCGCTTGTGCGGATTCCTTCATCACATCGCCAAGTTTTCCTGTCAGAGTTAATTTTCCTTTACCAGGCGCTAAAGAAACCTCAATTGATAAGGTATCACCACCCGCAGTCGTATAAGCTAGTCCTGTCGCTGCCCCAATTTGATCCTCTTCTTCAGCAAGACCAAAGCGGTATCGTGGCTTACCTAACATTTCTTCAATCATCTTTTCATTTACTGTTACTCGTTTTTTATTTCCAGCTACAATTACCTTTGCAGCCTTACGTGAAATCGCCGCAAGTTGTCGTTCTAATGTACGAACTCCTGCTTCGCGTGTATATTCTCGAATAACTTTAATTAAAGCCTCATCCTGAAAACGTAACATATTGCCGGTTAGACCGTGATCAGCTCTTTGCTTTTTTGCTAAATAATCCTTTGCAATATGGAGTTTTTCTAATTCCGTGTAACCCGGAATATTAATAATTTCCATACGATCTAATAACGGACCTGGAATCGTCCCAATATTATTCGCCGTAGTCACAAACATGACTTTGGATAAATCATAAGGCTCTTCAACAAAATGATCACTGAAGCTGTTATTTTGCTCTGGATCTAATACCTCTAATAAAGCGGATGAAGGATCGCCACGGAAATCATTAGCCATTTTATCAATCTCATCTAATAAAAAGACCGGATTAATCGTTTTTGCTTTCTTCATCCCTTGAATAATACGACCGGGCATAGCCCCCACATATGTACGACGATGGCCGCGGATTTCGGCTTCATCCCTCACACCACCTAAAGAAATTCGAACAAATTGGCGATTTAACGACCTCGCAATAGATCGAGCTAAAGATGTTTTCCCGACCCCTGGTGGTCCTGCCAAACAGAGTATTGGACCCTTCAACTCACGAGTTAACTGTTGAACAGCGATATATTCTAAGACACGTTCTTTGACTTTTTCTAGGCCATAATGGTCCTCATCTAAAATCGTTTCAGCACGATTGACATCTAAATCATCCGTTGTTTCATTTGTCCACGGTAATTGAATTAACCAGTCTAAGTAATTACGCAGCACCGAGCTCTCTGCTGCATTGGAAGGCATTTTTTCATAACGGTCTAATTCCTTTAATGCTTTATTTAAGACATGTTCAGGCATATCAGATCGTTCAATTTGTTCTCTTAAAGACGCAATCTCGCCACTTCGACCTTCTTTATCGCCTAGTTCTTTTTGAATAGCCTTCATTTGTTCGCGCAGATAGTATTCCTTTTGTGTCTTTTCCATCGACTTCTTGACACGTTGCCCAATTTTCTTCTCTAAGCCAAGTACTTCTTGCTCATTATTTAAAATTTGGATTAAGTGAAGGAGTCTATCTCGAACAGAACTAATTTCTAATAGTTCTTGTTTTTCATGAAGCTTAAGTGGTAAATTGGCTGAAACAACATCTGCCAATCGTCCTGGCTCTGTAATTTCTTTAATCGTTTGTAATGTCTCATGTGATACTTTTTTCGAGACTTTTGAATATTGCTCAAACATTTTTAGCATATTACGCATTATCGCTTGTAATTCAGGTGATTTGTAAAAATCTTCATCCTCTAATTGTTCCACTTCAATATTTAAAAATTCCTCGTTATCCAAGAACCTTTCGATCCTTACTCTTTTTAAACCTTCTACATGTACGCGCACCGTTCCATTTGGCAGACGAAGAAGCTGACTTATTTTAACTAATGTACCAATTAAATAAATGTCATCTTCCTTTGGCTCATCGATAGAGATTTCTTTTTGTGTAGCTAAAACAATCTCCTCATCATGATCCATTGCATACTCTAATGCCTGAACTGATTTTGCTCTTCCTACATCTAAATGTAATACCATCGTTGGAAATACGAGCAACCCGCGTAAAGGCAGAAGCGGAATTTGTCGTTTCTTATTGGCTTCGACCATCCGCTAAACACCTCCATCTTCCTGTTCCAAATTTCTCCTAGTTTTCAGCTTTTCCCCTAGGCTCTAATATTCTCAATTTTATCTTAACCATTACCCTTTGTCTAATCTAAATAAGCGTGGAAGCACTCTCTAATGGATTTAGAGCTGGTATTATCTCTTCTTCCTCTTCTTTTTGTTCTAAAGCTAAATCTAAAACTTGATCCAGATGTTTGACGGCAATAATGTCAACACCCTCAATTTGTTTTAATAAAGCTTGCATATTTTCTTCCGGGATAATAACCGTTTTTGCTCCGGCAAGTTTGGCTGCCTCGACCTTGGCCACGACTCCTCCAATTGGCTTAACTGTTCCATGTATGCCAAGTTCACCAGTCATCGCGACAGTATGTTTGACTTTTACTCCCTCAATAGCTGAATATATACCAGTTGCAATAGCGATCCCAGCAGAAGGTCCATCCACTGGTGCTCCTCCTGGAAAGTTCACATGAATATCGTAATCAGAAGTTGGTATGCCCATACGACGTAAAACGGTTACGACATTTTCCACAGAACCTTTTGCCATACTTTTCCTCCGAATCGAGCGCATTTGGTCACCCGTTTGTTCTTCCTCCGCGATACCGGTAATATTGATTTGTCCTTTACCCACATTCGGGATAACATTAACCTCTAGCTCAAGTACAGCCCCCATGTTTGGACCAAATACAGCTAATCCATTTACGATCCCTACTGCTGATTCATGATGAATGAGCTTTTCAGGTCTTGGGCTTAGTTGACTTGCATGTAAGACCCATTCAATATCGTCCATTGTTAATTCTTTTCTGCCACAGGACAAGGCTACTCCACCTGCTATTTGAACAATATTAACAACCTCACGTCCATTCGTTGCATATTTGGCGATTTTTTCAAGCACACCTGCTTCTGCCGTGTAATTGATTTTACGCACCGCTTTTTCTGCAATTTGAACGATTTCACTCGGTTTTAACGCATGAAAATAAACCTCTAAACATCTTGAACGAATTGCCGGAGGTATTTCCTCCGGTCTTCTTGTGGTCGCTCCAACTAAACGAAAATCCGCAGGCAAACCATTTTGGAAAATATCATGGATATGGCGTGGTATCGATTGATTGTCCACGTTATAATAAGCACTTTCTAAAAATACTTTACGGTCTTCTAATACTTTTAATAATTTATTTAATTGAATCGAGTGTAATTCACCAATCTCATCAATAAATAAAACACCACCATGAGCCTTTGTAACAGCTCCATGCTTCGGTTGTGGAATTCCAGCTTGTCCCATTGAACCAGCCCCTTGATAAATCGGATCATGAACCGAACCGATTAACGGATCAGCAATGCCTCTTTCATCAAAACGAGCCGTCGCTCCATCAAGTTCTACAAACACCGCATTTTGACGAAATGGAGATTCACAATTTCGTTTAGCTTCCTCTAAGACAATTCGAGCCGCTGCCGTTTTACCTACTCCTGGCGGTCCATAAATGAGCACATGCTGTGGGTTAGGGCCACAAAGTGCCGCTCGTAATGTTCGAATCCCTTCTTCTTGACCGACAATGTCGGCAAAACTCGACGGACGAACCTTCTCTGCTAATGGTTCGCTAAGTGAAATCGAGCGCAACTTACGTAATTGCTCCATCTCTTTCTTTGATTCCTTATCTATTGATACTCTCGTACTACGTTGACTTTTTAACAAATTAAAGAAATACAATCCAATGACGATACCAAAAAACAATTGAATTAACAAAGCAATCCCTGTCCAATTCATGTCGCTTCCTCCTACATCCTTAATCGTTTTTTATAGTATGACCGCAACCGAAGTCACTAACCGATCAACTTATGAAGAAAACGCTGTAACTACAGGAAAATTAAGACAGGGCTTCTAGAAATAATAAAGCAAAACCACGGTGAAGCCAGAAGCTACCGTGGTTTTGAAAAGAATATTTAAAGGAATGATTAAGCACTTTCCTTTGGTTCAGTTTTTGATAATGTAATTTCTGAACCATCTTTTGTTTTTAAGATCGGGGCCACGTTATCGGTCACACACTTATCATGTATGATACATGTTACGACATCATCTCGTGAAGGTAGATCAAACATCACATCTAACATAATACCTTCAATAATGGAACGTAATCCACGTGCTCCTGTTTTTCTTTCAATCGCTTTATTAGAAATAGCCTTTAAAGCATCCTCTGTAAATTCTAATTCTACTTCATCAAGCTCTAATAATTTTTGGTATTGCTTCACTAGAGCATTTTTTGGTTTCGTTAAGATCTCAACTAAAGCATGAACATCTAATGGCTCTAAGCTTGAGATTATCGGCAAACGTCCAATGAACTCAGGAATTAATCCAAAACGTAATAAATCTTCTGGAAGCACTTTACCTAAGTATTCACCCGGCTTTAAGTCTTCTTGTAAAGTTTCAGAACCAAAACCAATGACCTTTTTACCTAAGCGACGCTTAATGATTTGCTCAATCCCATCAAAGGCTCCGCCACAAATGAACAAGACATTCGTTGTATCAATTTGAATGAATTCTTGGTGTGGGTGCTTTCTTCCACCTTGAGGAGGAACACTTGCTGTCGTACCTTCAAGAATTTTTAGTAAAGCTTGTTGAACACCTTCGCCCGAAACATCACGTGTAATCGATGGGTTTTCTGACTTACGAGCTACCTTATCAATTTCATCAATGTAAATGATACCTTTTTCTGCTTTTTCAACATCATAATCCGCAGCTTGGATAAGTTTTAATAAAATATTCTCTACATCTTCACCTACATAGCCTGCTTCTGTTAATGATGTAGCATCAGCGATAGCAAAAGGTACATTCAGGATACGTGCTAATGTTTGAGCTAATAATGTTTTACCACTACCTGTTGGCCCAATCATACAAATATTACTCTTAGACAACTCAACCTCTTCAGATCGATTAAGTGCATTGATTCGTTTATAATGATTATAAACCGCTACGGATAACGATTTTTTGGCACGATCTTGACCGATGACATAATCATCTAGAATAGAACGGATTTCAGATGGCTTCGGAATTTCTTGAAACTCAACTTCTTCCTCTGTTCCTAATTCTTCTTCCACGATCTCTGTACATAATTCAATACATTCATCACATATATACACACCAGGTCCAGCAACGAGCTTACGAACTTGGTCTTGTGTTTTTCCACAAAAAGAACATTTTAACTGTCCCTTTTCATCATTAAATTTAAACATTCGATCACCCCTCAGAAATATTGTACCATTTCAAACCATTTTTTTCTTCTTTTAGGCTGTATAACACGGTTGAAAATTGCACAGCATTTCTAGATTTTCTAGATTTGTCGAGATTTTCAGCTATTGTAACACAGAACTATAAAAAGAAAAACAAAACACACTTATGTACATCCACCACTGGCTGTTATCTTAATTTATATGTATGTGTGGATTTATAATACATTCAAGATCCGATGAGGAAATTCCTCTATTTTTTGTAATCATCTTCGGTGTTTAACTGAATATAGTTTACGGGCCCCATGCAACTCCAATTCTCGCCTTCTTCATACACTTTAGGCATGAAATGGTATGTTTTCAGCTTGTTCAAATCTGGCCTTACTCATACATTTTCTAATAGAGAAATCATCATCCATTTATTCAAACACCAAAATATGTAGGATTAAAAACAAGGTACGAACAATGCCCGCACCTTGTTTTACTATGATGAGCATACTTCAGTATCACTCATTTTCAACCATTACTCAGCTGAAGCTACAGTTTTACTTTCCCCAACTAATAACTCAACTGCTTTTTGGATTTTCAAGTCACCTTTAATAGCTTCATCTCCACCTTGTGCTGTAAGAATTGCTTTAATTTCTTGAACATCACGTTGGTACATTTCAGCCATTTTTTCGTATTCTTTTTGAACATCTTCATCACTGACTTCAATGTTCTCAGCATTGGCAATCGCTTCTAATGTTAAGTTAACACGTACACGTTTACCTGCATCTACTTGGAACTGCTCACGTAGTGCTGACTCATCTTGTCCTGAGAATTGTGCATACATTTCAAGGTTAAGACCTTGCGCTTGTAAGCGTTGCTCGAATTCTTGAACCATACGGTCAACTTCTGTGCTAACCATTTCTTCTGGAACATCGATTGTAGCATTCTCAGCTGCTTTTTCTACAACTGTATCACGTACTACATGCTCAGCTTGATGCTTTTTATCATGCTCAAGCTTCTCTCTTAATTCCTTTTTAAGCTCATCAAGAGTTTCAACTTTTTCATTAGCATCTTTAGCAAACTCATCATCTAATTCAGGTAATTCTTTACGTTTGATATCGTGAAGTTTCACTTTAAATGTTGCTGCTTTTCCTGCTAAATCTTCAGAATGGTACTCTTGCGGGAATGTTACTTCAACATCCTTCTCTTCACCCGATTTAAGACCAACTAATTGTTCTTCAAATCCTGGGATGAATTGACCCGAACCAATTTCTAAAGAATGGTTCTCTGCTTTTCCACCATCAAATGCTTCGCCATCTACGAAACCTTCGAAATCAAGAATAGCTGTATCACCATTTTCAACTGTTCCATCTTCAATAACAACTAAATCAGCTTTGCTTTCTTGAAGCTTTTTAAGCTCTTGCTCTACGTCTTCGTCAGCTACAGCCGTATCTTGTTCTTCTACTTCAAGGCCTTTGTAGTCGCCTAAAGTTACTTCTGGTTTTACGATAACAGTCGCTTTGAAAACAACGCCCGTATCTTTACCAATCGTTTCTACATCAATAGAAGGTTGTGCTACTGGTTCAATTCCAGCTTCATCAATTGCTTTAGGATACGCTGTTGGTAATACAACATCTAATGCATCTTGATATAAAGATTCTACGCCATATTTTTTTTCAAATAATGGACGAGGCATTTTTCCTTTACGGAATCCTGGCTCATTGATTTTCTTAACGACTTTTTTGAAGGCTACATCTAAAGCTTGAGCAAATTCTTTTGCATCTACTTCAAAAGTTAATACGCCTTGGTTTCCTTCTTGCTTTTCCCATTTTGCAGTCATTACAAATTCCCTCCAACTATATACATCTTCGTTTCCGAACATTTACTTATTCTTTTCAACGTTGACAACCACATCATTATAACATAAAGCCTATTCTTTTCAAATCAATTTACTAGAACTAGCATGGATTGCTAGAAATTACCCTTTTGTATGAAAGTGTACCATAGGCGATAGTTTGACCCTTCGGACATCGCTACGGGAATGGGGGCACGCTTTCCGCAGGCGGGCGCTAAGCTAACTTGCTTACGCAAGTGGATCTCAGCCTGCCCTTTCCTCCTGCAGGAGTCGGCCCCCATTCCCTCCGCTAAGGTTGGTGCAGGCTTCTTGGTTTGTACACTTCTCATACAAAAATAAATGAATGAAAAGTAACAAAAGTCACCAAGTAAAAAGATTAAAAGCTAATTGAATAAGTTCCACCAGTGAAAGAACCAACACCACTTTCATCTTTGTTGGTGGTCTTTACATTCACTAACGGTTTTAAGAATTCTCACATTTTGCCGTAGCACCGCACAAACAGCCAACAACAAAAAAAGAGAGAGTAGTAACCCATCAGGATTAGTATCTAAAATCCAAGTGTTTTTGGACCGTTAGCCAAGAAGAGCTTTCAAAAACGGACCAAACACAAATACGAAAGGTCAAATCCCTTGAAAATGAGCATCACCCATGTAATTTTCATGCATGTTAGCTATTTTCAAATGAATCTATACTTTGAAAAGTAAGGTGCTCGACTTCTTCGACGATGTGTACGAATTCGTCCAAGTCTTCTAGCTCTAATCCGGTCATTACGGCTACCCATTCTTCACTTATTTCCATTCCCATTCGATTTGAAACAGCTATATAAAAAACCGTTGCCCAAAGTTTCGGGTCAAATGGCTCAGGTCTGAACGGATAAATGGCATAAATATGGGACCAACAGAGTTGTGTCGTCATTTCCAATAGGTTTGGATTATCCTGTTCAAGAAAATCACTTATGTATGTAAGTATTTCATTCGCATAGGCTTGATCAAATACCGGTGTCAGGTCTTTGGGAACGATAGGCATTTCCATACCTAATTTTTTGATAAGGACTTGCTTTGAGACACCTAACTTATGTAAGGATTCTAATACAATTGATCGTAACAATAAATCGTGACTGTCATTTTCAACATACTCGACAAAAGCATTGATGACACCCGGGTCATCGATTTCCTTTAATACATGTATTGCTTGCCATTGAATGCGCACATGCTCAGATTTCAGCATCAGCAAGGTTTTGTCATCGACTAAATCTGTTACATCTCTGCCTGTAAACGTCAAAGCATCATCATTTATCATCTGTCTACTAAAGTGAAGAAGTTGATACAATGATTCAGCATGCTCTTTCGGTAAGCGATTTTCTGCTAAAACAACATCTAGTAGCTCTACTACCTCTTCGTATCTCCCTAATTGCACAAGTAAAGAGATATGCACTTGTAGATTATCGTAATAGTCCCCAATTCCTTCTTTTAATAGGGAGGTTGTCTGCTCGACAGCTTCCTCTAACCGACCAAGCTCCACTAAACAAAGAACCTCACCAAATCGAACTTGTGGATGATCCGGCTCATATTGGGCAGCTTCTTGGAAGAGCTCATATGCTTCCTTTGACCTTTTATCCTTTAATGCATCCATCGCCTTTTCGATCAAGCGCTTGACGAGGTTAGGATAAGGTATAATATTGGTTTTTTTCTTCTCTTGATTTTCGTCCATCGGCTCGCTCCATTGTTGATTCAATGATGAATAAAAAAGCTACTATGTTTGATTTACACATACGCACTTCCTTCTACGTATCTCCAACGCAATAGCTTCATTATAAAATGTTCATCAAATCGTCATTTGATTTTTATAGTTTAACAAGTACCGACTTTAAAAACAAATGATTTTATTTTTACTGTTACGATAACGATTACAAATTTAATGAAACAATCCACCACTTGACCAAGATTTAAGAAGCTAAGCCCTTTATCTCTATTAAAGACAAACCAGATAGACAAAGGGCAATAGCTAATCAAACTAAGCTAAATGAGATTCCTCAAACTTATTAATTTGTTGCTCATAACGCAACGTTAAACCGATCTCATCCCATCCATTTAAAAGCATTTCTTTCCAATAAGGATCGATATCAAATGAAGCTTGGAAATCGGCTCCAGAAATTGTTTGATTTTGTAAATCTACGTTTAATTCAAATTCATGTTTTTCGCCTCGTTCTAATAATTCATTCGTTTGGTCTCCATTTAAACGAATAGGCAGCATGCCATTTTTCACACAATTATTATAAAAAATATCAGCGAAACTTGGTGCGATAATTACTTTAAAGCCATAATCATGTAATGCCCACGGAGCATGTTCACGAGAAGACCCGCAACCAAAGTTATGAGCCGCTACAAGAATTGAAGCACCTTGCATATGTGGTTGATTTAACTCAAATTTTGGATTGGGCGTTCCATCATTTTCGAAGCGCCAATCAAAAAACAAAAATTGCCCGAACCCCGTGCGCTCAACACGCTTTAAAAACTGTTTTGGAATAATTTGATCGGTATCTACGTTTACTCGGTTTAACGTTGCGATTTTCCCTTGATGTTTAACTAATGGTTCCATGCTTCTCCTCCTTATCCATTTGTTTGCTTTTTGCTCTTTAATTGACGTACATCGATAAAGTGGCCCGCTATCGCCGCCGCTGCCGCCATCTCTGGGCTTACTAAGTGTGTCCTTGCCCCTTTCCCTTGTCTCCCTTCAAAGTTACGGTTCGATGTAGACGCACATCGCTCCCCTTCTGGTACAACATCAGGGTTCATACTTAAACACATACTACAGCCAGAATCTCTCCATTCAAAACCAGCTTCTTTAAATAAAATATCCAAGCCTTCCTTTTCAGCTCTTTTCTTAATACTTTGTGAGCCTGGAACGACAAGCGCCCTCACACCGTCTGCCACCTTATGCCCTTTAACTACATTGGCAGCAGCTCGAATATCACTTAATCTCGAGTTCGTACAGGAGCCGATAAAAACATGTTGGATCTTAATTTCATTTATCTGTGTATGTGGTGTTAAGTCCATATACTCTAAAGCTTGTTGGATCGATCGTTTTTCAACCTGATCTCTGCCATCCTCTGGAGCTGGAACTAATTGACTTATACCAACACCCTGTGATGGATTTGTCCCCCATGTCACCATCGGTTCAATTTCAGCCGCTTCAATCTCAACTGTACGATCATATTTTGCATCCTTATCTGTTGCGAGCTCCTGCCATTGCTTCATTTTTTCTTCAAAGCCTTCTCCCTTTGCCACAAAAGCTCGGTCGCGTAAATAATCGAAGGTAACTTGATCGGGACTAATTAAGCCCGCCTTCGCACCAGCTTCAATCGACATGTTACAAATCGTCATTCTCTCTTCCATGGTCATACCCCGAATAGCTTCTCCAGTAAATTCAATAATGGAACCCGTTCCTACATCGACTCCAAATTTTGAAATGATCGCTAATACAACATCTTTAGCCGTAATACCAGCTTGGAGCTGCCCATTAATTCGAACTTCTAATGTTTTAGGTTTGGACTGCCAAAGCGTTTGTGAAGCTAACACATGCTCCACCTCACTAGTACCTATTCCAAAAGCCAATGCTCCAAATGCTCCATGTGTAGACGTATGACTATCCCCACATACAATCGTTTTTCCAGGTTGTGTCAATCCTAATTCAGGACCAATAACGTGAACAATTCCGTTATCAGGACTATCTAAATCAGCAATTTCAATTTCAAACTCTTCACAGTTTTTTTGTAATGTCTCCATTTGCGTACGAGCAATGATATCAGAAATATCGTATCGATTTACCGTTGGAACATTGTGATCCATTGTCGCAAAAGTTAACTCTGGTCTTCTTACTTTTCGTCCAGCTAACCTTAGTCCTTCAAACGCTTGTGGTGATGTTACTTCATGCACCATATGCAAATCAATATACAGAAGGCTAGGTTTGCCTTTTTCAGCTACCACTTCGTGCTTTTCCCATATTTTCTCGATAATTGTTTTTCCTACCATATTTGTCCTCCATACCCCATTTGTCTATTGTGTTTAAACAAATGCCTCGGCCTTTATTTGCTGAATAACAAGTTCCGTCATTTCGTCGGTCGATCGTGCAGCTTCACCCTGTGCTAAATCGACTGTTCGATGACCTGCATCTAAGACTGCATCAATGGCCTTTTCTATCGCTTCTGCTTCTTTTTCAAGACTAAATTCATATTTCAACATCATGGCTACTGATGCAATCGTTGCCAATGGATTAGCAATACCTTTACCTGCTATATCGGGTGCCGAACCATGAATCGGCTCATAAAGACTCGGTCCAATTGCAGAAAGACTCGCAGACGGGAGCATTCCAAGAGATCCCGTTAACATAGAAGCTTCATCACTCAGAATATCTCCAAACATATTTTCTGTTACCACGACATCCAATGACTTTGGTGAGCGAATTAATTGCATGGCTGCATTATCAACAAGCATATGCTCGAGCTCTATTTCTGGATAATCCTTCGCTACGTCCTCTGCTACTTCTCTCCAAAGACGGCTTGATTCTAATACATTCGCTTTGTCAACTGAAGTTACCTTTTTATTTCTCACTTTCGCAAGCTCAAATCCTTTACGAATAATTCGTTCTATCTCACTTCGAGTGTATTTAAGGGTATCAATGGCCACTTCCTCACCATCAACTTCCTTCCGCTCTCTCGGTTCACCAAAATAAATACCTCCTGTTAACTCGCGAACGATCATCAAATCAACATCTTTTACAATTTCTTTTTTTAATGTCGACGCATCGGATAAACTTGAAAAAACGGAAACCGGTCGTAAATTCGCAAATAGCTGCAACTCTTTGCGTATGTCTAATAACCCTTTTTCAGGTCGCTTTTCTCCTGGTAAAGTGTCCCATTTAGGTCCCCCAACGGCGCCTAAAAGTATGGCATCGCTCTGTTTACAAATATCTACCGTTTCTTGAGGTAGTGGCAAACCCGTTGCATCAATGGCACACCCTCCGATTAACGCTTGCTTCGTCTCAAATTGATGCCCATATTTTTGAGCGATTTCATCAAGCACTCGTAAACCTGCTCGTACTACTTCCGGTCCAATGCCATCCCCTGCTAAAACCGCAATCCTTTTATTCATATCAAAACCCTCCCATTAATAAAAAGTAAAAAAAGCGCCTAAGAGATTTGGAGAAAACAGCTCCAATAAATCAACTCCAAGACGCCTCCTTTATACTTCATTTTTTACTTAGCTATTGACTGGACTTTTTGTTTTATTTTTAACAAAAGGCATCATTTCTCGTAACTCACGTCCAACAACTTCAATAGGATGCTGACTTTCTGATTTCGTAATGGCTGTGAATTCAGGACGATTTGCTTGGTTTTCTAAAATCCAGCCTTTAGCAAATTTGCCTGTTTGAATATCAGACAAAACCTTTTTCATTGCTTTCTTTGTTTCATCTGTCACGATTTGTGGTCCAGCTACATAATCGCCCCACTGTGCCGTATCAGAAATAGAATAACGCATCGTCTCAAGTCCACCCTCATACATCAGGTCAACAATTAGTTTTAATTCATGTAAGCATTCAAAATAAGCGACTTCTGGCTGGTAACCAGCTTCTACTAATGTTTCAAATCCGGCTTTAACAAGTGCCGAAGTTCCTCCACAAAGTACGGCTTGCTCTCCAAATAAATCGGTTTCGGTTTCTTCTTGGAATGTCGTTTCCAATACACCTGCTCTCGCAGAACCAATTACTTTTGCATACGCTAATGCCATTTCTTTTGCTTGACCAGAAGCATCTTGATAAACAGCGATTAGGCCAGGGACACCTGCTCCCTCTTCAAATACTCTACGCACTAAATGACCAGGGCCTTTTGGTGCCGCTAAGAAAACATCCACATCAGAAGGTGGCACAATTTGATTAAAATGAACATTAAAGCCGTGTGCAAAGGCTAGTGCTTTCCCTGCTGTTAAGGCCGGTTCGATTTCTTTTTTATAGACAACTGGTTGTAATTCATCTGGTAGTAAAATCATGATTAATTCCGCTTGCTCAGCAGCTTCACTCACACTTACGACTTTAAAACCATCTTCTACTGCTTTATCCCAAGACTTCCCTGGTCGTAAACCGACGATGACATCTACGCCGCTTTCTCGCATATTTTGTGCATGTGCATGTCCTTGTGAACCGTATCCGATTACCGCTACTTTTTTACTTTGTAATACTGATTCGTTGATATCCCCATTGTAATATACTTTTGCCATTATTTATCTCTCCTTTGGAATCTTTTTATTGAATTTATAGAAAAATCCACGTGACCTTGTTCATTTAAGGTCATTGTGAAATTAACCGCGATTGTTTTATATGGAAGTTAGTGCGAACATAGAGCGTTACTCGTCGCTACCGAAAATTATGCTACGCATCCTGCGGGGTGGCACTAAGCTAATCGGCGCAGCCAGCGGATCTCAGCTCTGTCACTACTTCCCGCGGGCATATTTTCGTCCGCTGGGTTACTGATAATTCTCAAGTTCACAAAACCATCAAACACCATTCATTTAAAATGAAAATGAAAAAAAACTAATTGAATGAAGTGCCAACTGTCAAAGAGCCAAACACTACTTTCATCTTTGTTGGTGGCGAAGTGAATCAGCTTCGCCATGTGGGTTTTATATGAAAGTGTACTTAAGGGTGATAGTTCGTGCCTTGAAGTTAGCTGGTCATCCATCTTGCGCGATAGACGACCTTAACAGCTCACTGCTCTCTTTTTGGTCATGCGACTCCTGATGGTGATGGAGTTTAGACATACTTAGAACAAATATTAAAAAGAATAAGAAAAAGAACAATGTGAATGAAAAGCCACCAGTAAAGAATTAGAGACTTTTTGTATTTAATAGATGAGTGTTAACCGGTTGGCTTCATTTTGTAGCTTTTTACTTCCTCGGTTAAAGGCGGTTATACCTGTTCTTGCTAAATCTCGAATGCCATATGGTCTTAGTAAATCTATAAATGTCTCAACTTTCTGATAATCACCGGTAATTTGAACCGTCATTGATTCGCGACCAACATCTAGGATTGATGCCCTAAATGGATTAACTAAAGCAGCCACTTCAGCTCGTTGCTGTGGTGAAACGAGGATTTTAATTAAAGCTAGCTCTCTAGCAATAATAGCCTCATCTGTAATATCTTTTACTTTCAAAACATCGACTTGCTTATTCAGTTGTTTGGTTACTTGTTCAATATTATCCATGCTATCAACCTGAACAACAAAGGTCATTCTCGATACGGTTGGATTTTCTGTAACGCCGACTGTAATACTTTCAATATTGTAATGCCTTCTTGCAAATAAGCCTGTAATACGATTGAGAACGCCTGAGCTATTATTGACTAGTGCGGTAATTGTCCGTTTCATGGCTTTACTCCTTCCATTTGATGAATACCTTTTCCTGGTGAAATCATCGGGTATACATTTTCTCTTTGAGCCACTCGAATATCTGCTAAAACTGGACCAGGATAATCCATCATCTCCTTTAATGCCGCTTTCAGTTCAGAAAGCTTTTCTACTTTCATCGCTTTAATATCATAAGCATCTGCCAGCTTCACAAAATCGGGCTGAATAGGGAATAATGAATTGGAATATCGCTCCCCATGGAAAAGTTGTTGCCATTGTCTAACCATGCCCAGTTCGGCATTGTTGACGATAATAATTTTTACCGGAAGATTTAGTTCCTGTAAAATTGACAGCTCTTGGGCAGTCATTTGAAATCCAGCATCGCCAATAACCGCTACAACTGGCAAGTTCGGTTCCGCAAATTGGGCCCCAATAGCTGCTGGGAAACCAAAACCCATCGTTCCTAATCCTCCAGAGGTTACCCAACGATTAGGTTGATTAAATTTATAATATTGTGCCGACCACATTTGATGCTGACCAACATCCGTTGTTACTACCGCTTCTCCCTCTGTCACCTCATGAATCAACTGAATCAACTTTTGCGGCTTTATCACTTCGCCATCTTCTTTATACCAAAGTGGGTAATCCTCTTTTAGCTGTTCTAAATCAGAGCGCCAAATCGCACTTTTACTCTTCTCGCCATTCGCATCAATTAATAATTGGAGAGCTTGCTTGGCATCTCCAACTACCGGAATATCAACATGAACATTTTTACCTATTTCGGCAGGGTCAATATCAATATGAACCACTTTGGCATGTGGAGCAAAGTGGGCAAGGTTACCTGTCAAACGGTCATCAAACCTAGCACCAATATTAATTAAGAGATCTGTTTCATAAATGGATATATTGGCGGTATAGGTTCCGTGCATACCTGCCATTCCAAGAAATAAATCATGCTCTCCCGGAAACGAACCTAAGCCTAAAAGTGTATTAGTAACTGGAATTTGTTGTTGCTCTACATACGTTAATAAATCATTTGCAGCTTGGGCATGAAGAACGCCAGCACCCGCTAAAATTAATGGTTTTTTTGCTTCAGTAACAGCTTCTACGACTTTTTTAATTTGTAATTTATTTGGGATAACCGTTGGTTGATAACCCGGTAATTCAATCGGTTTGTCATAACGGAATTCACCTTCCGTTAATGAAATATCCTTGGGCAAATCGATTAATACTGGTCCTGGACGACCTGTCTTCGCAATGTGAAAGGCTTTTTTGATAATTTCAGGTAATTCCTCCACACTTCTAACTTGGAAGTTATGTTTTGTAATAGGCATCGTAATTCCGATAACATCTGCTTCTTGGAAGGCATCTGTACCGATAACAGACGTACCTACTTGCCCAGTAATCACAACTAACGGTAGTGAATCCATCATCGCATCGGCAATTCCTGTCACCACATTGGTTGCACCAGGTCCAGAAGTCACAATACAGACACCCGGCTTACCAGAAACTCTTGCATAACCCTCTGCTGCGTGAACAGCCCCTTGCTCATGCCTTGCTAAAATATGTCTGATTCCTGTTTTGTAAATCTCATCGTATGTTGGTAGAATCGCACCGCCAGGGTAACCAAAAATGATATCCACTCCTTCAAGTGCAAGAGCTTTAATGAGCATGCTAGACCCTGACATCTTATTTGTTTCTACTTTTTCTTGCTGCTCCTCTTTTTTCACTTGTGTTTTCATTCATTTTCCTCCTCTTTTTAATCTATCTATTTAGTTAATCATTTTTGCTTTATATGAAAGTTAGTGCTTATGCTCATGTATGTTGACCTTTCGGTCTTTGTTTTTGGTCCGTTTTTGAAAATCGAAATCGCCTTATCAGATGAATGAATTCATCTGAATGGCGGTTTCGATTTTCAAAACTTCACGCGAGCGTGAAGTAGCCAAGCGAGCTTGGCTAACGGTCCAAAAACACTTGGATATTAGAAGCTATCCTGATGTGTTATTACTCTCTCTTTTTTGTTGGTTGTGGCTGTTTGTGCGGTGCGCTGAATCTTTTTGCAAAGCTCGTGCGTAGCTATCTTTCAAAAAGTAGCGGGGCTACGGAAAAAAATGAGCATCCTCAAAACCAAATTGAATGAAGTTGTGATTTTTGTTAGATTTTCGTACATGATTTTTTCGATAAAAAAAATCCTTCCACTCCAACGAACATTGCAATCGCAACGTAACGAAGGGGTGAAAAGATTTACTTTCCACGGTACCACCCTTTTTCATCAAGTTTCCTTGACCTCAGGGATGAGCAAATAGCTCACCTCATTTTAGTAACGAGTGCTTTGAACACCCGGTCAATCCTAGTAGACACATAAATGTTTACGTTCAGACCAACACTCAGAGGGGACTTTCATTCTATGTGACAACACCGCTTTCCAGCAATCACGGCTCTCTGTAGAAGTCCAGACATAGAATTACTTTACCTCTTCAACGTTTGTTTCCTATTTATATTTTCATAACCCCACCAGTATTCGCAGAAGTTACTAATTTAGCATACCTTGCTAAATAACCTTTTTTGACCTTTGGCTCTGGTTCAACAAAACCCTCTTTACGATTAGCATGTTCTTCAGTTGTAACTAGCCATTCAATCGTTCGATTAGGTAAATCTATTCGAATCCTATCACCATTTTCGATAAAGGCAATAGGTCCACCTTCTGCTGCTTCAGGTGAGATATGGCCAATCGAAATTCCTCTTGAAGCACCTGAGAAACGTCCGTCAGTAATGAGTGCTACCTTTGTGCTTAGGCCCTTTCCTGCAATTTTAGAAGTTGGGGCAAGCATCTCTGGCATTCCAGGACCACCTTTAGGACCTTCATAGCGGATAACTACTACATGCCCTTCTCGTACTTCGCCATTATCAATACCTTCTTGAGCTTCTTCTTGAGAATTATAAACGATAGCCTCCCCTTCAAAAACTTTAATAGAAGGGTCAACGGCACCTACTTTAATAACAGCACCATCTGGCGCAAGATTACCATATAAAATTGATAACCCACCAACAGGGCTGTATGGATTATCCTTGCGTCGAATAACATCGTCGTTCGTAATTTCTGCGTGTTTCACATTTTCATATAAACTTTTTCCTGTAATTGTAATTCGCTCAGGATGTACAGCTCCATCAATACTGCAAAGCTCCTTAATAATAGCACTTACTCCACCAGCTTTTTCGACATCATCCATTGAATAATCTGAAGCCGGACTAATTTTAGAAAGGTATGGAACTCTTTCAGCTACTTCATTAATTCTATTTAAATCATATTCAACTTCAGCTTCATGAGCTATCGCTAAAGTGTGGAGAACTGTATTGGTCGAACCTCCCATAGCCATATCTAAAGCAAAAGCATCATCGATTGTTTCTTGAGTGACGATATCACGAGGTCGAATATCTTTCTCTATTAAATTCATTAAATGTTTAGCGGCATCTTTAATTAATTTATGGCGCTCGTTGGATGTAGCAACAATCGTTCCATTACCTGGTAAAGCTAAACCGAGCATTTCCATTAATGAGTTCATTGAATTCGCCGTAAACATTCCTGAACAGGATCCACAAGTAGGACAGGCACTCTGTTCAATCTCAAGCAACTCTTCTCTTGTCATTTTTCCAGACGAGAAAGCTCCTACGCCCTCGAAGACTGATACTAAGGACAGACTCTTACCATCTTTCGTTTTACCTGCTTCCATCGGTCCACCTGAAACAAATACGGCCGGTACATTCGTTCGAACAGCCGCCATGAGCATACCCGGTGTAATCTTGTCACAGTTCGGAATATAAAAAACTCCATCAAACCAGTGAGCATTAATGACTGTTTCAGCAGCATCACAAATAATTTCACGACTTGGTAATGAATAGCGCATACCAATATGACCCATTGCGATACCATCATCGACACCAATCGTATTAAATTCAAAAGGAATACCTCCAGCCTCTCGGATCGCTTCCTTAGCTACTTCAGCAAACTTATTTAAATGCATATGTCCTGGAATAATGTCGATATAAGAGTTACAAACCCCGATAAAGGGTTTATCCATATCTTCTTCAGCTACCCCAGCTGCACGAAGTAAACTTCGATGCGGAGCACGGTCAATACCTTTTTTAATCATATTACTTCTCATTACTATCTCTCCCAATCTGTTGCATTTTCTCATATTATTCAATTCAAAATTATCTCATTCTCTATATTGAAATAATTAGAATTTCACCAACGATTAAAACTCACTATTTAGAAAATTCTGTTTAGATTAGCGAGAAAATATCCTTGTTGAGAGGACAATCGTCTTTTCCGATTGCATTTTTTATTATTGAAATTAATGATACGCTGATTCTTGTTGATGGTCAACCACTTTTATTAAAATAATTTGATAATTTAGATAACCGGTAACACTTGAATGCGTTTACATGGTGATGAGAGAAAGATTTGACTCATCAAAACTTTCATTTTCATGGTTTAAGCCCTAATGTATATCATTACACTGTATGAAGACAACTTACTTCCTTCTCTCTCCTTTTTGTTGTCCTCATCCTCCTTTGACGAATACATAACTTCTTTCCTCTACCATTTCGTTGCCCTCATCCTACTTTAATGCTCGCGTCACTTTTTCCACCTTGCTATCATTCTCCTAAAAAACATCACACAACATACCTACACATTCCGTTGCAATTTTTTGATCATTTTACATAACTATGATGAGTAAAATGGCATGAATTGGACAAACTATGGTTGGGTGATGTCATGAGCGTAAAAAGAACTAGACGGAGATTTTATTTTATAAAGAAGTTTCCATTCATTAAAAGGAGATCGGCAAATAGAGCTTCTCTCATCTTGGTGAAGGACCGCTTTAAAGAATGTCGGACCGAATCTGAGAAAACATTGTACGAAAAGCTATATTCACAACTTTATTATCCATCTCCACGAATTTATATTGGTGGAGTTCAGGTTAACATGGCTTTAGTCCCTTATCGGATCGCTTTTATTGAGGTGACGACGAAAGATAAAGAAAAACGAATTATAAAGCAACTCAAGAAAAAGAAGTGGCATGTCCAATTTTATGACCCTACCAAAATAGTGGACTCAAAGAAATGCGAGGAGTATTTAATGAATGAAGCAAGACTCCAACCACAGCTCCAAATAACCGAAATGTAAACAAACAGCGAAAAATGCTTGCAAACAAGAAGCACTTTTCGCTGTTTTATATTTTATCTAATTTGAGATGAGGTTCATCTGGTAAAACCACTTTGATAGAATCACCCGGACTTACCATGCCTCCTTCTAAAACAATACCCATCACTCCAGCTTTTCTTATCACATGTCCAGATTCATCTTTATCTAACACGGCTTCCATTAGTCCATCTTGATAATGATCAATTTGTTTACATGGATTCCTTAAACCCGTTAACTGTACTTTTGCGTTTTCACCGATTTCCAAAACCGTATCCACTGGTAACATTAATAACTCGATTCCTTTTGTTGTGATATTCTCGCCTAGTTCACCTGGATTGATATGAAAACGATTGTTAAGCTCATGAAATAACTCTTCATGAATAAGGTGAACTTGTCGTAAATTCGGTTGATTAGGATTTTTGGCAATTCGCGAACGATGTTTGACTGTTTCACCACAATGAGCATCGCCTTTGACACCAAGTCCTTTTAATAATTGAATACCTTCTTGAATATGCTTGCTAAAAGAATGCTCAGCATTTTTACTAACTGCTGTAACTCGACCCATTTCCAATCTAAATCCCTCCTATAATACCTACGTAATCGACTCCTCTCTCAATTCTACTCTACTTACAAAAAATAATGTTCATTTCCTAGAAAAAAGATGTGCAAAATGAATCGATCTTTTTGCACATCTTTGTTTTCACATCATGTTACAGCTTGCTTAAATCCGGATATCCGCTTGTTGCCCAAGCACAGTCCACCAATAAGGAAGCACCCTTGTCACTCTTTTTTAAACATTTGTGTAGATTTATGTCGATATATTTGAGCCAAAACTTTTCATAGGACAACCTTATGTTTGGCAATACTACAAATAAGACACCGTTGATTCTAATGTGAAAGGAGGAATAAACGATGAAATTTTATATTAACAAGGAGGATGGTAAAGGTCGTAAACGCGAAACACATATCGAATTGCCTGCACAGTTTATTATGGCAATCGCTACAGCAACAGGAACACTTATCACGATTCTTTTGAACTTGTAAAGATGAGCCGTGCAAGTTCTGGAACTTGTACGGCTCTGTAATGGTCATCCATCATTTAATTCGATTGCACAAACTCTTCTAATGCTTCCATCTGCTTTTGCATCTCTGCTTGGCCTTTTTCATACAGGGCTTCTAGTTTTGCTTTGCTTCTCTCCACACGCCCAACATCCAACTTTTCGCTTGGACTAATCACAAATAGATGGCCCTTTTTTTCTTCATCTCGTATAAATTGTAACGTTTCATTATAAATCCGGTGCCTTTGCTCCACCGCTCGAATAAGTCCTGGATATTGGCGATATTTACGCCTTAACAGCCATCCATGCGATTGTGGCTTCTTCACGTAATCCCGATTTTGCGTAAGAATCACGATATTTTTTGTATGCCCGTCTTCTATCGACTTCTTAATAGGAATCGGATCGGCAATCCCTCCATCCATCAAAATCCGCTGTTGATAAGGGACGACTGGTGCGACAAATGGTAATGAACTAGAAGCCCTAAGCACCGTATATAAATCACTCGGCCTTTCCACACGATCGTAATAAATCGCTTCGCCTGTCATACAATCGGTTGTTCCGATTACTAAATTTTCTTCTGCTTTTCTATACGTATCAAAATCATAGGGCATTAGCTCATTAGGTAGCTTATCAAATAAAAAATCCATACCAAAAAGTTCTCGTTTTTTTACATAGTTTCTAAATGATAAGTATTCAGGATTATCAAGGAAATCCATATGTACCGAACGATTCCTATCTTTTTGTTTAGAAATATATGAGGAACCATTACAAGCCCCTGCCGAGACACCAATCACATAAGGAAAATACATGTTACGCTCCATTAACTCTTTTAGAACACCTGCCGTAAAGACACCACGACTGCCGCCACCTTCAAGTACTAATCCTGTATTGGACATTCTATCTCCTCCTCCACTCCTATCTAATGTTTACTTATTATAACAAAATTCATCTAATTCTTACTCCAAAGAAGCTCAGCTTTTATATGAAAGTTATTGCTGATGCCCATGTGCGGAGCTTTGCTTACCGCTACCGAAAATCATGCTGCGCTGGATTACTGTAAATTCACTAATTCAAAAAAGTAATTCAACACAATTCTTTCAAAATGAAAAAGAACAAATTCAAATTAATTGAAGTTCCATCAGTCAAAGACCCAAAATTCACATTCATGTTTGTTGGTGGCGAAGTGAATTGGGCTTCGCCATAGAAGTTTTATAAGAAAAAACACCTCATTTGTCCGAGGTGTTTGTTTCCTTTATTTTTTTGCCGCTTCAATCAGTTCTCTTAAATCAGGATTAAAACCTTTAACCGCTTGCTCTCGAAAGACAGTCACAGGTACACCCATAAATCCAAACTTTTCAACTTCTTGTTGGTATTGCTCACTTTCCATCACATCACGAACTTCATAAGCTACTTCTTCTTGCTCAAGCAAATTCTTGACATAACCACACTCTACACAGCCAACTGTTGAGTAGACAATCATTTTCTCAATCATGAAGAAAAAGCCTCCCCTAAAGCATTTTTGGTGATTTTCCAATGAGAGGTATGCCATTTTACATGTCCATCCTCGAGTAAAAATACTTGAGGTGATTCATGCTTAATGTCAAAGTCATCGGCAATTTGATTTGATACGATACGATGCTCGATCACATAAACAACAGATGCTGATGTGTCAGAATCAGAAACAAACGCTTGAAACTCATCATAAGCCTTTGCACTAATCGGACATGTTGTACTATGTTTAAAAAGGAAATGAGTACCTGATTGCTTTACAAATTCATTCATTTCTTCTATAGAAGTTAATTGTTTCATTTTCATCGCTCCTCATTCAATTTGCTAAACACTATACATTAACTTTACCATATTTTATTCGAAAATACGTCATTATAGAAACCGATAACGTGATATCCGAAATGGGGTATCTACTTTGTCTTTAAAAAGATTAATTTATAAAAGCGGTACAATGGGGATTGAAACCCAAAGAACCACTTAAACTCTATCGAAATTCGGTATATGGTGATTGGTGCTGGTATATGTTCTGTTCAAGTCGCTGAAGAAATTTATAAACAAACCCATTAGAAATTTCCAAAATCTATATTATGGACTATCCAGTCCAAAACTGCTATCATTTTACTTAGAAGGAGTGGTCACATGGCTCGTCCTACAAAATTTAATCGTGATGAAGTGTTAGAAAAAGTCATGCTTGTTTTTTGGGAAAAGGGATATAACGATACGTCTTTAGAAGATCTTTTATCAGTGACAGGATTAAGCAAGAGTAGCTTATACCAAGCTTTTGGTAATAAACATGAACTCTTCCTAACGGCTTATCATCTGTATTGTAACCAGCAAATGGAGACATTACAATCAATCTTACATGCCGATAAACAAGGTCTTGATGCTATTATTGATTTTTTCACCTTGATTACATCAGCAACGGGTGACGAAAAAGCAAAAGGCTGTATGACCTGTAATGAGGCCATAGAGCTTGCCCCAAATGATAAGCAGTTTCAACAATTGCTTGAAGACGAATTCTTAAACGTTGAGAAGCAGCTTCTTACGGCAGTTGAACGTGGTAAAAAAGATGGCTCAATATCTAACCCATTAGATACCCAGCTCGTTGTTCGCTTTCTAACAGCCGCCTTACAGGGAGTCAATGTGTTAACACGCTCACAAACCAATCCAAATCGTTTACATGAAACCGTTCAAGCCATTGAACAATTATTACAAATACCAAAGGGAGATGAATAAAAATGAAAGTAGAAATTTGGTCTGATATCGCGTGTCCATTTTGTTATATTGGTAAAAGAAGATTTGAGAATGCGCTAGAACAATTTGAAGGTAAAGAAGATGTAGAGATCATTTATAAGAGCTTCATTTTAGACCCAACAGCGCCAAAAGATTCTAAGCAATCAATGAATGAAATGCTTGTTGAGAAAAAAGGAATGGCTTTGGCACAAGTGGAGCAAATGCAAAAGCAAGTAACCGCTCAAGCGAATGAATTAGATTTAGACTATAAGTTAGATCAAGCCATTATGACTAACACAACCACAGCTCATCGCCTCCTACATTTTGCGAAGGAACACGGAAAAATGGGCGAAATGAAAGAAAAATTACTCCAGGCCTATTTTATCGATGGCAATCATGTTGGGGATGTCGACACATTAGCAACACTTGCAAGTGAAATTGGACTTGAGGAAGCGAAAGTAAAGGACGTTCTAAATAGTGATCAATATCAACTGGCTGTCCAAAAAGATATTGCTGAAGCTGCTCAAATCCAAGTCCAAGGCGTACCTTTCTATGTATTTAACCGTAAATACGCGGTCTCAGGTGCTCAACCACCCGAAGCATTCTTACAAGTACTCAATCAAGTGCATGAAGAAGAGAAAAAAGAACAGCCTTTAAACGTCATCAAGCAAGGCGATGCTTGTACGGATGGAAGTTGTTAATAGGGACAGAGAACGAGCACTTCGCGAGTGCTCGTTTTTTGTTCGCGCTCCCGAGATTCAGCGTTTGCTCGGGCTTTCTTCTCCTTTTTAAGCTTGCAACCCTGTGATTCTACTTTTGGCTCACTAGATTTAACTCTAAATCTAATGAGGCCAAACCTGCTTCTACTCTAAGTCTTCCACCTCGACTAACACTTTCTAATGCACTTGAAAAAGTAGGCTGTTTACCAGCCGCTTCAAATGCATGCTCGACTCCTTTTCCTGTAACATCCATAATAAACTCAGTTGCCTCTTTCTCAGCTGCATAATCAAATGAAGGTGGATAAAAATAAACCTTTACAACGAATATCATATGTTATATAACATATGATATATAATCAACATTTTCAAAAAAGAGGGGATCCTATGCCACCGAAAAACAAATTTTCAAGAGACCAGATTGTTGAAGCAGCTTTTGCGATTGCTGAAACCGAAGGAATTGATCGGGTGACTATCCGTAAAGTCGCGGAGCAGTTAGGAAGTTCCATTGCCCCAATATACGTGAATTTCACTGATGTTGAAGCGTTAAAACAAGCCGTTATTCAAAAGATCGTTGAGATAAGTCAGCGACTATTAGCTGAAGAAACGAGCCGCTCTCCGTTCGCTAATATTGGGGTAGCGAGTCTACACTTTGCGAAAACGTATCCAATCCTTTTTAAAGATTTCGTGATGAATCAAAACGATTATTTACACGATTATGATGAGGGAATGGGAGATCTTCTCATTGAACAAATGAAAACCGACCCTGACCTTCAAGGATTTTCGAACGAAGAACTTCAAGACATTTTATTTAAAATGAGAACCTTTCAGATTGGCTTCTCCATAATGGTTGCAAACGAATTGACCGAGGCATCATTTGATATGGAAAAAATGATACGAATCATGGACAGCACCGCTGAAGATGTGGTAAGTGCTGCTCGACTACGAAAAGGAGAAAGAGGGATATGATGGGTAAAACAATTAATGAAACTTTTCTTCAAAAAACCGTGCAACAAATGACAAACAAGAGGCATAACTTCGGTGCGATTCTATCTGTGGAACAAGGCGATGGCGATTTGAAATGGGTTGGTGCAGCTGGGAACTTGCAAGCTGATGATCAATACTTTATTGCCAGTGTCACGAAGCTTTATGTAACAGCCGTTGTACTCATGTTAAGAGGAGAAGGCAGACTTCAACTCGATGAACCAATCAGTACGTATCTACCTGAAGAGGTGATTTCTGGGCTTCATGTTCTGGATGGCATCGATTATTCAGAAAAGATTACCATTCAACACCTAATCTCCAATACGTCGGGAATTCCCGATTATTTTGCCTACAAACAAGATGATGGAACGACAGTGGCCGACCTGCTTTTTAAAGGTGAAGACAAAAGCTGGCCTTTAGAAAAAGTGCTGACGTTAACAAAAGAAATGAAACCGACTTTTAAACCTGGGCAAAAAGGGAAAGTCAACTATTCTGATACTAACTATCAACTATTAGGAAGGATCATTGAGAACATAACTAACATGAGTATCAACGAAGTGTTCAAGCGTTATATTTTTGATGAGTTAGGCTTAACAAAGACGTATGTCTATGATGACGTGAACGACCAAAAGCCTGCCGCATTACACTACAAGTCGAGGACCATCCGTCTACCCCACTACATGTCATCAATCAGTGCAGAAGGCGGTATTGTCTCGACAGCGCAAGAAACGATGCAGTTTTTACGAGCGTTCTCAAGCGGTTATTTTTTCCCGGAAGAACAACTAGAAGAATTAAAGCAATGGCAGTTGATCTTTTTTCCAGGGGCTTTTTATTATGGTATTGGTTTAGAAAAGTTATGGATGCCTCGCATCTACTCACCATTCAAGCCTATTAATGAAATCATTGGTTTTTGGGGGCAGACAGGTGCTTTCGCCTTTTATAATGTGGAACGGGACTTATTCTTCACAGGAACGGTCAATCAGAGCAGTGGGTTTGGACATAGCGCGGCTGTGAAAGCCATGATTCGGATCATTCGAGCCGTATCCTGACCGGAAATGATTGCTTCAGAGGAGAATAAAAGCTTACACTTACACATTCATGTTGGTCTATCAGTAGTCAGAAATGGTTGTAGCGAATAATAAAAAAGAGGTTGTATTCCAATTCCAAACCTCTTTTTTATGTCCTCTCTTCTCATGTCCTTTTATTTCATTCCTCTATTTAGCGGATTTTTCCGTTACCGACCAAGTGCCTAATACAATCATTGACAATCCTGAGATTTTGTTTAGTGATGGATCTTGAAAGGCAGACTCGCCTTTTGCTAACCAACGACTTAGAGCATAGATCCATGACACACAAATTAGGTGCGACAACAAATAGTCATGTTTCCATTACTAGTGCAAATAATTTCAATCCACGCACCTATGTAAGGTGCGACACGAACAGCAGACGGAAAATTCGCGGGCTAAGGCATTTCAATCCACGCACCTATGTAAGGTGCGACAGCGGAATTTCTCAATTATTAAACAAAAAAGTACTATTTTTTCTAATTTCTAACCAATACCACCTCTTTTTGAAGACAAATCCTGTTAAACACACACAATTTTCGGACTCGAAATGCAAAAATATGGTGCGAATCCCCTAGGGATTTTATGTTCACCTACCATTCGCACTAAAGTTTTAGCTCTCTTCTTAAATCATTTTAATTCCTCACCCTAGTTAAATACTTGTAGGAAATACATTCGACAAATTATCCCTTATTCCTTTAAAAACCAAAAAACTCCCACCAAAGGCGAGAGTTTGTATATGTATATGTAAGATTCAAATGGCGTCCCAGGAGAGATTCGAACTCCCGACCGACGGCTTAGAAGGCCGTTGCTCTATCCTGCTGAGCTACTGGGACAAACAAGGATAAATAAATTGGATAAGCGGGTGATGAGAATCGAACTCACGACATCAGCTTGGAAGGCTGAGGTTTTACCACTAAACTACACCCGCATATTAGATTGTTGCTTTTTCACTTGCTGTCATGTCTCTTCCTCTTCCAGCAATGCTTCGAAGGTTTATGCGTCGAGACAACTCGTTGCTTTTTCATAGATGTTTCGCTCGTGGCTGAGGTTTTACCACTAAACTACACCCGCATATGATAACAATCACTAGCGACGTATATAAATATACATCAGAATCGAGTTTTAGTCAACACATTTTCATAAATTATTTGTCTGAAATAGTGATCTGATTTTTATTGTTTTTTAATTGCTTATTAAGTATTATACAAGTTTGCTCGCACGAAGGCAATGCGGGATTCTATAGGTGTCTCTTTATTTCTTAAAACTATTAGTCGGTAGAAGTGGCCATCCTTATCCAAATCGCGACCACCCCTACCATTTATAAAATTAATTAGTTGCAATTAAATTCCTTCGATAACTCGGGGTATTCGGATCCATCAATCGTATAGAAGATTACTTTTATACGGCGGTCATCTACTTCACAAATGACATAGGTTTGCGTTCTTGCTGGACGGAATGGTAATCGAATACTTCCGGGGTTAATAAATATCGTGCCATTCTCTTCATACGCTGAGGCAATATGTGAATGTCCAAAACAGACAATATCTGCACCTACCTCTTCCGCTCGATAGCACAAGTTCGTCAATGTTAGCTTTACATTATATAAATGACCATGGGTCGCATATAGCTTGGCAGAACCAATTTCCTTTGTTAACTCTTCAGGAAAATCCTCTCCGTAATCACAGTTACCACGAACGACAAGGAAATCTTGAAGTACTTGGTCGTGCTTAGCAAGTTCGGAATCACCACAATGGAGCATATAGTCCACTTCTTCACGATGTCGCTCAATCACAGGCATTAGCTCTTCCTGCCAACTGTGACTATCACTCATAATCAATATTTTCTTCACATCAAACGCCTCCTCTCCTATTTTTTATCTCTTTACCAACTTAATAAATGCTTGTTTTGTTTTAATTGTTCCAGTGCACGGGCACGATGACTGATTTTATTCTTTTGTTCAGGTTGTAATTCCGCCATCGTTTTTTTCAGATCAACCACATAAAAAATGGGGTCATAGCCAAAGCCCTCATTACCTTGTCGAGTCTCTGTGATGATGCCTTCACATTCACCTGTAAAGAGATGCCTTGTACCATTTGGAAAAACAAAGGCCAATGTACAATGAAATCTTGCCGTTCTTTCTGAAGTTGGAACATCTTTTAGCTCTCGTAACACCTTATCAATATTTGCTTCATCATCTTTATCTTCGCCTGCATATCGCGCAGAGTAGACACCTGGCTTGCCATCTAGGGCATCAACCATTAATCCTGAGTCATCGGCCAACACAGGTACTTGAAAGTGGTTAGCCATTTCCTGAGCTTTCTTAAAAGCATTCTCTGCAAATGTCTGACCGTCCTCCTTGATATCTGGAATATCCGGATAATCCAACAAGGTTTTTACTGAAATTCCTTCTTCAGCAAAAATTGAAATAAGTTCCTTAGCTTTACCTTGATTTTTCGTAGCAATTAACAATGTATTTTCCATCATTTCGCCTCATTTTTTTTCGGTTTGGCTCCAGCAATCCACGTATCAATTTCTTCACCTAACGCTTGTTTTTGAATGTCAAAAAGCTCTTCGATTCCTTTTTCAGCGTAGTCTAATAGCGTATTCATTTCGTCGCGAGAAAAAGTTGCTTCTTCACCTGTTCCTTGAATCTCAACAAATTGATGAGCACCTGTCATTATCACATTCATATCAACTTGTGCACTAGCGTCTTCTACATAACATAGATCAAGTAAAGGACTAGATTCTGTGTCCACCCCAACAGAAATGGCTGCTAAATAGTCTTGGATTGGCCACATCGATATTTTCCCTGCATTTTTCAACTTAGATACAGCAATAGCTAACGCAATAAATGCACCTGTTATGGATGTTGTTCTTGTTCCTCCATCAGCTTGAATGACATCGCAATCAATCCAGATCGTTCGTTCACCTAATTTATCTAAATCAATGATAGAACGTAGAGCACGTCCAATGAGACGTTGAATTTCCATCGTTCTTCCCGTTACTTTTCCTTTGGTTGACTCGCGCATATTCCTTTGCTCCGTCGCTCTTGGTAGCATGGAATATTCAGCTGTAATCCAGCCTTTCCCTTGCCCTCTCAAAAAAGGTGGTACACGTTCTTCAATACTCGCTGTGCAAATTACCTTCGTTTGCCCCATCGAAATAAGAACCGAACCTTCTGCATGCATGGTGTAATCTAGTTCTACCTTTACTGGGCGAATTTGATCCGCTTGTCTTCCATCAATTCTCATTATATCCTCCTCAAAATCAGGTTTATACAACCTATATCTTACACAAATACGTATTCTCATATCAGTAAACACGAAAAAGAGGATGCAGTTGCACCTCTTTTTGTTTCTTACTTATTATAAAGAAATTTCAGGAAGTCGGCAATTCGTTTTAGCGATTAGTATTTCCCTGTATTAATATCTGTCGGTCTAGAAACGGTTTCGATCGCTTCTCCCTCTTCAGAAATTAATTCTTTTTCGCCATCTACATGAATCGCAATTTCTTTTACTCCTTCTTGCTCTGTTAACGTTAAGGCAATCATATTTAATGCCTCATAAGAAATGGCCGTTGACTCTAATTCACTTAAGATTTCCTCACTTAAGTTTACAGTTAAAAGACCATCCTCAAATAATGGCTCATCTAAGACAGACACACCATGACGAATATCGGAAACTAACGACCCACTCTTGCCAGGAAGAGGCCCCATTAATAACTGCTCTAATGCAACTTGATAAGGATTATCTAAACCACTTTTCACATTTCTTGTAACTGGTACATAATAATTCGATTCACCATTAGTCCCTAAGAAATATAAGGTCACACTTTCTGTACCAACTAGATTCACCAGGCCGCCTGTCTCAAGGTTAATACCGTCACTTCGACTCATACCTTCACCAATCGGCGTTTGATTTTTTGGCATAACCTCTTGATCAAAACCATTTATTTGGATTTTTACTTTTTCGACGGTATCAAATTGTGTTAATGTCCATGTGATTGCCTCAACAATACCACGTTCCATTTCAGGGTTATACTCATTAAATTCCTCGGTGAAATTGGCTGTTGCTACACCGTCTTTAAGATTTACATTCATTTCTGTACCAGCTGGTAAAACCGCTTTAAATCCACTTGGAAGTTGGTCTGTAACAGGACCACCTTCTACTAGGAACTCGAGTGATTGCTGTAATACCCCTACTTGCTTAGGAACCATGATTTTTTGTGGAACGACTAAGCCATTTTGGTCAAATAAGTATACTTCACGCTCAATTAACTCTGCGACAGCTTCATCAGTTCCCTCTTCATCCGCTGCTTCCCCATCTTCAGACGATTCCTTACCGTCTTCATCTAGCTCTAATTCTCCTTCATCATCTACATACTGAACCGGTGGTGCATCCATTTGTTTGGAAGTTTCATCGGATCCAGTTGAACATGCTGTTGCTGTTAGGGCAACAAACAAAAGCACGGGTACTCCTCTACGTAAAATTTTACGCATAACAGTCATGCCTCCTTCGATAGTTTGTACTACTATGTATACGAGCTATCTAAAAAGAATAGACCAAGTTACGATGAATCTTTTTCATAAAAAATAGAAAGGACTTATATAGGCTCCTTAAATCCGGGGGCAGTTTGGATTGAACGACCTGTCGCCGCTTTGCTTTTATCCAACTAATTCGAAATACAAAAAACCTTCAGACGATGCTGAAGGTTACATCAAAAACTATAATTTTATCGATTGAACACACTCAACGTTCATTTCTAACCACTGATCAGCTAAGCGCTTAAATTGCTTGGCATCTCCAGTCGTGTAGAAGCGATGCCGCGGTGTTCTTTCACCAGTGTACAGGATGGATTGATAATATAAAAGACTACTAACCTCACGAGCAGTTTCATCACCAGATGAGATCAGTTCAACCTGTTCCCCTAACGCTTCTTGGATTGGTTCCCTCAGTAGTGGATAATGCGTACACCCTAAAATTAAAGTATCAAAATCCCTATTTTTTAAAGTTTGTAATGTATCATGAACAACAGCGGATGCTTCAGGACCGCGAAAAATTCCGCTTTCAACAAGTGGCACAAATGGTGGACACGCTAAGCTCTCTACTTTTATTTCAGAATTAATCGCAAAAAGCTCTTTCAGATAGGCCTCACTCCTGATCGTACCTTCTGTTCCGATCACAGCGATATGGTCGTTCTTTGTTGCCTTTAACGCACTTACTGCACCTGGATGGACAACGCCAATTGTCGGGATACTGAGCTTTTCATTCACTTCATCTAATACAACAGCCGCTGCTGTATTACAAGCAATAACAAGCATTTTAATGCCCTCATCCAATAAGCGATTAATCATTTGCCATGTATATGTTCGAACCTCTTCCACAGACCTTGGCCCATACGGGCATCTTGCAGAATCACCTATATAAATAATTTCTTCCTTTGGTAATTGCCTAAGTAACTCTTTAGCAACCGTGAGTCCACCTAAACCAGAATCAATGACACCAATTGGTTTAACCAATATCTTTCCCTCAATTTCTATGATGACTTACCACGTCTATTATTTACCACGCTTACGCTTCATCTCTTCATAAAGGTGGTGAAGGTTTTTTTCTAGAAAATCCACATCTTCATCTGAGAAAATATAAAGAATGTCTTTTAAGTATTCTTGTCTTTGAATAATCACTTCTTCAATGATTTTTTTCCCTTTATCTAACAGGTGAATACGGACAACCCGACGATCATTCTGATCCCTGACTCGCTCTACGAGGTCATTCTTCTCCATCCGATCGATTAAATCAGTCGTCGTACTAAATGCTAAATACATTCTGCCAGATAAATCTCCAATTGTCATATCGCCTTTTTCACTTAACCATTGTAAAGCAATAAATTGTGGTGGTGTAATTGGAAATTGATTTAAAATCTCGCGCCCTTTTTGTTTTATCATTTGTGCAATCATTCGTAAAGAACGCTCGATTTCATAAACCTTTTGCTCCTCCAAATACCGCACCTCCCTAGTTTGTTGTCGAATACTTTGTATATGCGTCGATTATTTGCTTGTACTATGTATTAGTTCATTGATGATATCTCCTTTCATTTTCCCTGTTTTCCGATAAAAGATCAAGAGTAAAAATAGTGACATAAGCCTTTGAGCCCTTTAACACCTATCCTTTCATCGACTCCCCTTTTATAAATCAGTTGCTCGGGCTTTCTCCCGCTTTTTCCGCTCACAACCCCGCGATTCGACGTTTGCTCGGGGTTACTCCTTCTTTTTACGCCCGTAACCCCGCGATTCACCGTTTGCTCGGGGTTACTCCTTCTTTTTACGCCCGCAACCCCTCGATTCGCCGTTTGCTCGGGGTTTCTCTCCCTTTTTCCGCTCACAACCCGCGATTCACCGTTTGCCCGGGGTTACTCCTTCTTTTTACGCCCGCAACCCCGCGATTCACCGTTTGCTCGGGGTTTCTCTCCCTTTTTCCGCTCACAACCCCGCGATTCACCGTTTGCTCGGGGTTACTCCCTCTTTTTCCGCCACCAACCCCTAGATTCCGCTTTTCCTCGGGCTTCTCCTCCTCATTTCACTCAAATGAAAAAAGCAACCTACACTAGCAGGCTGCTTTTTTCCATTTGGCTTATAATAAATGTTTTCGTACTTGTTCTTCAATCTCTTCAGATGTGTCTAAAGCAAATAATTGCTCGACCCATGTGCCGAGTTCTTCTTTTGAGAGATTTAATATTTGGCTTCTTGCCGGTAGTATAGACGTTGCACTCATACTAAACTCGTCCAAGCCTAGCCCTAATAAAATAGGAATAGCAACTTCATCTCCTGCCATCTCTCCACACATACCGACCCATTTTCCACCCTTGTGGGCTACCTCGATTACATTTTTAATGAGTCGAAGAATGGCTGGGTGATACGGTTGGTATAAATACGAGATGCGTTCATTCATCCGGTCGGCTGCAAGCGTATATTGGATAAGGTCATTTGTACCGATACTAAAGAAATCAACTTCCTTCACAAAACGATCGGCAGCCACAGCTGTAGAAGGGATCTCGACCATTATCCCAACTTCAATCGAGTCAGATACAGAAATGCCTTCTTCAATAAGCTTGTCTTTTTCTTCTGCTAATAAAGCTTTTGCTTGTCTTAACTCTTCTAACGTAGCAATCATTGGGAACATCACTTTTAAATTACCGTACGAGCTGGCTCTTAATAACGCACGGAGCTGAACTCTAAAGATATCAGGCATTTCCAAACATAAGCGAATAGCTCTTAAGCCTAAAAATGGGTTCATTTCTTCTGGTAAATCTAAATATGGAAGTTCTTTATCGCCACCAATGTCTAGCGTACGAATAACAACAGGCTTACCGTCCATTTTTTCTAAGACGGTTTTATACGCTTCAAACTGTTCTTCTTCAGAAGGTAGTTGGTCACGACCCATATATAAAAACTCTGTACGGAACAGACCGATGCCCTCAGCACCATTTTTTATGACACCTTCCAAGTCCTTTGTCGTTCCAATATTTGCAGCTAGCTCAACATGTGTCCCATCTGCGGTAAGCGTCCTTTCAGAAACAAGTTTTTGCCAAATTTCTTTTTCCTTTAAGTATTCAGATCTCTTTTCCTCATACTTAGAAATTTCTGCTTCTGTTGGATTAAGAATGACTGTTCCATCCATACCGTCCACAATCATCATCATACCATTTTCAATTTGAGCGGTAATATCTTTTGTTCCAACGACAGCAGGAATTTCTAATGAGCGAGACATAATGGCTGAATGTGAAGTTCTACCACCAATATTGGTTGCGAAACCTTTTATAAATTCAGGATTCATTTGAGCCGTATCAGATGGTGTTAAATCATGTGCAACAACAATAGTCTCCTCAGTAATCGTTGCGAGTGAGGTAGCTTCATAGCCGAATAAATGGCTGAGCACTCTGGTTTTTACATCATAGATGTCTGAAGCTCGTTCTTTCATATACTCGTTATCCATATTTTCGAACATATTAATAAACATCGTTGCTACCTGATTTAGTGCATAGGCAGCGTTAAATTGCTCGGTACGAATTTGATCTTTTACCGCATCAACGAGCTCCGGATCTGACAGTACTAATAAATGCGCGGCAAAAATTTCGGCTTTATCTGGCCCAAGTTTTTTTTCAGTTTCATCTTTAATTGCTGAAAGCTCTTGCTTTGAAACGGCAAGAGCTTCATCGAATCGTTGTAACTCATCTTCTACATTCTCCACCTTTGTATCATGAAGATCAAAGGAGGGTTCTTCATGCAAGAAGGCTTTAGCAATCGCAATTCCTGGAGCTGCTGCCACCCCTGTTAAGACGGTACTCATTATTCTCCAAGACCCTCCTTGATAATTGCTTCAAGCCCCGCTAATGCATCTTCTGCATCCGATCCTTCTGCTTTAATTGTAACTTCTGCTCCTTTAGCCACACCTAAAGACATAACACCCATGATTGATTTTAAGTTCACTGATTTCCCTTTATACTCTAAAGTAATGTCCGAAGAATATTGACCTGCTTTGTTCACTAATTGTGTAGCTGGACGTGCATGAATTCCTGTTTCAGCTGTGATTTTAAATGTTTTTTCTGCCATTTGTATCAACCTCTCTTTAATTAAATTTCATTATAAGTAGCTCGATGATAGCATCGATGATTATTGCCTTCCATAGTGAAGATCATGAATAAGTAGTTTTTCAAAAGGGTTGTATAACATATACATCCTTACATTACCCTTTCAAACAAAGAATTACACCAATTTTGTCTACTATTCACCCATAACTTAACGGTATACTCTTCATTTTATTAGTCTATTTACAAATAATGACCAAATATTAAGTTATAAAACCTACCAATTCAACCTCAGTATATCACGGTTAATCACGAACTCCAATATGTATATACAAGATTTTTTAATCTCTGCATAATCTTATCTAAAGCATGATTTTCCGTCAAGAATTTTGTTTACTGAGTCCACATCCAAAATTAGGTTATTTCCCTTTTTTAAAACTTTTACAAATTGATAGCACACGTTTTTTCTTTTTCACATATACTATGATGACTAAAACCCTTCACCATGGGAGTTTGAGTAACCCACATTCGCTCTTAGCCCGAGCAAGAAGGAGTGAACTCATGAAAGGAGCAGAATTCGGACCTAAACCTTTACTTACAAAAAGGGAGCGGGAAGTATTTGAGCTACTCGTCCAGGACAAAACGACGAAGGAAATTGCACAACAACTCTTCATCAGTGAGAAAACCGTAAGAAACCATATTTCTAATACAATGCAAAAGTTGGGAGTAAAGGGGCGCTCCCAAGCTGTAATTGAACTAATAAGACTAGGTGAATTACAAATTTAAAAGCACTCACTTATTTTTTGTGGGAATGTTTTTTTACGAACCTAGAAATGAAAAGAGCCGACATATGCTTATGCACATGTCGGCTCTTCTATGATAAAAATAATTGAGATTGAGAACAAATGGTATCATGCGCCATCGTTTCTCTCTATCTCGTATTTTTAGATTCATCCAAAGAAATTTTTGAATGATTGTAAAGCAGTTGAACGGTTAAGTGCAGCAATTGAAGTCGTTAAAGGAATTCCTTTTGGACATGCTTGCACACAGTTTTGTGAGTTACCACAGTTAGCTAATCCACCTTCACCCATAATTGTCTCTAAACGCTCAGCTGCGTTCATTTCCCCTGTTGGGTGTGCGTTAAAGAGACGTACTTGTGAAAGTGGCGCCGGTCCGATAAAATCTGATTTACTGTTTACATTCGGACAAGCCTCTAAACAAACACCACATGTCATACATTTTGAAAGTTCGTAAGCCCACTGGCGTTTTGATTCAGCCATACGTGGTCCAGGACCTAAATCATACGTACCATCGATCGGGATCCAAGCTTTCACTTTCTTCAACGAGTCAAACATTCTTGAACGGTCAACGACTAAGTCACGTACAACCGGAAATGTTTTCATAGGTTCTAAACGGATTGGTTGTGTTAACTTATCAACAAGTGCTGTACAAGATTGTTGAGGTTTTCCGTTAATCACCATTGAACAAGCTCCACAGACCTCTTCCAAACAGTTCATATCCCATGCTATAGGCGTTGTCTTCTCTCCTTTAGAGTTAACAGGATTACGACGAATTTCCATTAAAGCTGAAATGATGTTCATATTTGGACGATAATCGAGTTTAAACTCTTCTTCATAAGGCTCACTTGTTTGATCATCTTGACGAAGAACTTTGATTACAACTTGTTTTTCACTCATGATTTACCAGCTCCTTGTTTCTTTTGCGAGTAGTCACGTTTACGAGGTTTAATTAATGAAGTGTCTACTTCTTCATATTCAAATTCAGGTGCCTTCGTAGTTGGGTTATACGTCGCTTTTGTTGTTTTTAAGAACTCCTCATCATTACGTTCTGGGAAGTCTGGCTTAAAGTGAGCTCCACGGCTTTCATTACGATTTAATGCACCAATTGTGATAACTCGGGCAAGATTTAACATTCCTTCTAATTGGCGCGTGAATGAAGCACCTTGGTTACTCCATCTTGCTGTATCATTAATGTTAATATTTTGGTAACGTTCCATTAACTCTTGAATTTTCTCGTCTGTACTTTGTAACTTATCGTTATAACGTACAACGGTTACGTTATCAGTCATCCACTCACCTAATTCCTTGTGAAGGCTGTACGCATTTTCAGTACCATCCATCGAAAGAATACTATCGAATTTATCTTGTTCTTTCTTCAGCTCACGCTCGAATACAGAAGAAGCAACAGAATCAGCCGACTTTTCTAAACCATTGATATATTCCACAGCGTTAGGGCCTGCCACCATTCCGCCATAAATCGCTGATAATAATGAGTTAGCTCCTAAACGGTTTGCTCCATGCTGAGAGTAATCACATTCCCCCGCTGCAAATAATCCCGGAATATTCGTCATTTGGTTATAATCAATCCACATGCCACCCATTGAATAGTGAACCGCTGGGAAGATCTTCATTGGCACTTTACGTGGATCATCACCCATGAACTTTTCATAGATTTCAATAATTCCACCAAGTTTGATATCAAGTTCTTTCGGGTCTTTATGCGAAAGGTCAAGATAAACCATGTTCTCACCATTAATTCCAAGCTTGTCATCCACACAGACAGAGAAAATCTCACGCGTTGCAATATCACGCGGTACTAAGTTTCCGTATGCTGGATATCTTTCTTCTAAGAAATACCACGGCTTACCATCTTTATATGTCCAAACACGTCCACCCTCACCACGAGCAGATTCACTCATTAGACGAAGTTTGTCATCACCAGGAATCGCCGTTGGATGGATTTGAATAAATTCGCCGTTGGCGTAAGCAACACCTTGCTCATAAAGTTTGGCTGCTGCATAGCCCGTATTGATAACAGAGTTCGTTGATTTACCAAAAATAATCCCTGGACCACCTGTAGCCATAATGACAGCGTCACCTACAAATTGACGGATTTCTGAGGAATGTAGGTTCTGCGCTGTAATCCCACGACAGGTACCTTCATCATCAATAATCGCAGATGTAAATTCCCAACCTTCATATTTGGTCACAATACCACTCGCTTCATAGCGACGCACTTGCTCATCTAAAGCGTATAATAATTGTTGCCCTGTAGTTGCACCAGCAAATGCCGTTCTGTGATGTTGCGTGCCACCAAAACGACGGAAATCTAATAAACCTTCTGGTGTACGGTTAAACATAACACCCATACGGTCCATTAAATGGATAATCCCTGGAGCTGCTTCTGCCATTGCTTTTACTGGAGGTTGGTTCGCTAAGAAGTCACCACCATACACCGTATCATCAAAATGCTCATATGGTGAATCCCCTTCACCCTTTGTATTAACCGCACCATTGATACCGCCCTGTGCACAGACTGAGTGCGATCTTTTAACAGGTACAAGGGAAAATAGATCGACAGGTACACCTTTTTCTGCTGCTTTAATGGCTGCCATTAAACCGGCTAGTCCACCACCGACAACGATAATTTTGCCTTTACTCATCTATACCCTCTCCTTACATGTTTGCTAATTCTGGATTAATAAATGCAAATGTTGCTGAAAGCCCAACGTATGTTAATGCGAGGAAAAGTGCAATGGTCGCGTATGTAGCAATACGTTGTGAACGAGGTGTTACGGTAATTCCCCAAGAAACTAAGAAAGACCAAAGTCCATTAGCTAAGTGGAATGTTGCAGAAATAACACCAACAATATAAAAAACTAACATAAATGGCGAGCTTAAAATATCAGCCATCATATTATAATTTACTTCAGCATTACCTAAAGCCGCTTGAAAGCGAGTTTCGTATACATGCCATGTAATAAAAATTAATAAGAATACACCTGTAAAACGTTGCAGTGCAAACATCCAGTTTCTGAATGTACCATAACGTTGAATGTTATTTTTTGCCGTAAAAGCAATATAAATTCCATAAATGCCATGATATAAAATCGGTAAGAAAATAATGAATATTTCCATTGCATAACGGAATGGTAAATTTTCCATAAAATGTGCCGCTTGGTTAAATGACTCTGCTCCTCGTGTTGCAAAATAGTTAATGCTTAAATGCATTACTAAGAAGATACCGATCGGAATAATCCCTAATAAGGAATGTAACCGACGATTAAAATACTCTTGATTACCAGCCATGCCTTTTCCCCCCACATAAATTAATGTTTCCTATCCTGTTTGTCCAAATGGTTTCAACTACATTTTTCTTTCGTATAAATATGTACCTCCCCCGAGACATAACATACTTTGTACCAGTTCCACTTTTGAATCTTTTGGTAAGATTATGTGAAAAAAATCCGACAAATTTATTGTACTCCCATCAGATCTTGTCGTCAAGAAAACGGATACATACTTTTTATGTTATTTTATAGGAAATCTCCATTACTAACTTATCAAATAATTCTGTTGTTTGAAAGCGTTAAATTACTTTTTTATAAAGAAACACTTATTAATAATAACAGTTATTCCAATTCTATAAATAAACTTAAAATTACGAATATATTTTTATGGTATTTAAATATAATAGGCTTTTGTATGAAAGTTCAATGAGTCATGCTCACTTTTCGAGATAACTTGACCATTCGGTTTTTGTTTTTGGTCCGTTTTGAAAATCGAAAGCATCTTATCAGATGAATAAATTCATCTGATAAGATGCTTTCGATTTTCAAAACTTCACGCAGTGGCGTGAAGTTGCCAAGCAAGCTTGGCTAACGCTCCAAAAACACTTAGATTTTTGATACTAATCCTGATGGGTTACTACTCTCTCTTTTTGTTGGTGGTGGCTGGTTGTGCGGTGCGCTGAATCTTTTTGGGAAAACCCTTGCGGGTAACACCCAAAAAGTGGCGTGGCTACGCATAATATGAGAATCCTCAATACCGTTATTGAATGAAAAGCCACCAGTTAAAGAGCTAAAGAGCTAAACCACACTTTCATCTTTGTTGGTGGCGAAATGATCCCCGCTTCGCCATGGACGTTTTGTATGAAAGTTAGTGCGAACATGGAGCGTTGCTCGTCGCTACCGAAAATTATGCTCCGAGACAACCGCGTGCCGCAGGATTCTACATAATTTTTCATCCGCTGGGTACTGCTCATTCTCAAGTTCAATATCATTCTTACAACACTCATTTAAATTGATAAGAACAAAATCTAATTAAACGAAAATCCACCAAGCAAGTGAAGAAGAAATTCTAGTTGAACGAAATGCCACCAGTTAAAAAGTACAAATAAAATTGAATGAAGTGCCAGTAAGTGAAGGGGAGAGGTACAATTTTATGTTTATTGGTAAGGGTCCAGGCTATTTTTCGCCCTGATCATGTCGACCACCGCTCCTCATCGACAGGTTCTCGCCCATTTTTCATCCTGATCATGTCGACCACTGCCCTTCATCGACAGGTTCTCTGCCTTTTTTCATCCTGATCATGTCGACCACTGCCCTTCATCGACAGGGTCCAGGCTATTTTTCGCCCTGATCATGTCGACCACCGCTCCTCATCGACAGGTTCTCTGCTTTTTTTCGCCCTGATCATGTCGACCACTGCCCTTCATCGACAGGTTCTCAGCCTTTTTTCATCCTGATCATGTCGACCACCGCTCCTCATCGACAGGTTCTCGCCCATTTTTCCTCCTGAGCATGTCGACCACTGCCCTTCATCGACAGGTTCTTAGCCTTTTTTCCTCCTGAGCATGTCGACCACCGCTCCTCGTCGACAGGTTCTTTGCTTTTTTTCCTCCTGATCATGTCGACCACTGCCCTTCATCGACAGGTTCCAGGCTATTTTTCGCCCTGATCATGTCGACCACCGCTCTCAAGAAGTACGACAGCATCTCATGTCTTTGATATTCTGCTGAAAGCTATTAAATTTTACATAATTTGTGTTCGTTATCATAGAGATAATTCCTTTGAATCTATGTATAATAAAAGACGGAGAGGGTGGTTTTTATGGAACAAGAGACAAAAAATGAAGAAATCGAGCAAGAACAAGTTGAGCAGCAGGCTCCTCCTTTATTTCATTATGACTTAATTCGTAATGACTTGTTACAAGAATTATTAGGCACAGAGCATGAAAACATTTTATATTGGGGCGGAAAATCACTAGCTCGCAAATATGCTTTACATACATTCGATGAAATCATTACTTTTTTTGCACATGCTGGATGGGGTACATTAGAAATAGAAAAAAATAAAGCAACCTCAAAAACATTAGAGCTCAGTGGTGACTGGATGGGAAAAAACGACTCCCGTTGCTACCAACTTGAAGCTGGCTTTTTGGCTCAACAAATTGAACAGATGCAAAACCAAATGACTGAAGCTACTTACGATATAAAACGAAAATATGTCGTTTTTCATATTAAGTCTGATAAACATGATTCCGTTTCATAACGGATTGATGAATGAGAATAGCCACAGGTTTCAGCCCTGGCTATTCTCTTATTCTTTTAAAGCACCTCGTGGGCGACTTCTTCTGCTAGCTGGAAAGCTTCATGTAATGCTTCCACAGCAATGACCATATCATCCTCTGAAATGACCGTAGACACTTTAATTTCTGAAGTACTGACCATCTTAATACTAATGGCTTCATTTGCAAGGACATCAAACATTTGAGCAGCAACACCCGGATTAGATACCATACCCGACCCAACAATGGACACTTTGGCTAACCCTGATTCGTATTCGATGTTTTCATAATTTAATTCCATCTGTGCTTTCTCTAAAGCTGATATCGTATCTGTAAGAGTCGATTGTGTAACGGTAAATGAAATGGTTACATGCTCTGAGTCTGTTTCATTTTGGACGATGATATCAACGTTAATAAAATGTCGTGAAAGCGTACTAAAGAGTCTTGCCAACGTATTCATTTCATTAGGTAATCCTACCACTGACACCTTGGTTACATCATTTTCAAATGCAATTCCTCTTACTACTAAGCCTTTTTCCACAGAGACTACCTCCTCAATGATCGTTCCTTCTTCTTCAACCATACTTGACGCTACGACAAGTGGGACATCATAATTTTTGGCAAACTCGACGGCTCTTGGATGTAAAACCCCCGCCCCTAAATGAGCCATCTCTAACATTTCATCATACGAAATCGAATGAAGCTTTCGAGCCGCCTTCACAAAACGTGGGTCCGTTGTGAATACACCTGTAACATCGGTATAAATCTCACATCGCTTTGCCTGTAATGCAGCAGCTAAGGCAACCGCCGTTGTATCGGAACCACCACGACCTAATGTTGTAATTTGACTATCTTGTGAAATTCCTTGAAAACCAGCAACAATAACTACTTGATTTTGATGTAAAGCCGCCTCAATTTTAGTTGTATTTATATCTTGAATTTGTGCATTTCCATGCTGTGTATCTGTCTCAATTCCAGCCTGCCAGCCAGTATATGAAATGGCATCTATGCCACGTTCCAGCAAAGCCATTGTTAATAAAGCAATCGTTACTTGTTCGCCCGTTGTTAAAAGCATATCCATTTCTCTTTTGTTCGGGTTTTCAGTGAGTGCTTGAGCCATTTCTACTAAAGTATCCGTTGATTTTCCCATCGCAGAGACGACTATAACTAGGTCATTCCCTTGAGTAAAGGATTCTGCAATTCGATTTGCTACATGCTTAATTCTCTCTACTGTACCAACCGAGGTTCCACCATATTTTTGTACGATTCTAGCCAATTCCTTCATCCTCTCTTTTTGCTCCCACTTTCATCCCACAAGAAAAGCTCGATGGTTAAGGCAAAAATAAAAAGCAACGAAAAAGGAGATCCCTTCACGTTGCTTGTCATACTAAGCCGCTCCATAGCTCCCTTTATCCACGTGAGATAGTTCTCCACATAACCCTGGGTTGATTATGTGACAGCCTTATGCCTATTTAACATAAGTCCAGCATAAAAGGATCTGAGTTCCTTCTAAACTTCGGCAAATTCGCCTTTTAGGCATCTTCAATGGGGCTCATTCCCCTCCAAAGCCTTACTAATCGTTTTTGCTCCTCTACCATCACTCCCTAAAAAAGAAGTATGGCTTATTCAATTAGTTAAGAGTTTAACAAAACCTTATCCCCTATGCAAGCAAAATTTTCGATTTATTTGCTTGAAACTTTATTCACCTTGTTCCTCATGTAAAGCTTCATAAATGCTTTTTGCTACATGTAATGGAATGCCATCTAAGGCTAACTCATCAATTGTTGCTTCTTTCATTTTCTTTAATGAACCAAAGTGCTTTAGTAATTTTGTTTTTCTTTTTTCTCCGACACCTGCAACATGATCCAAGGCTGATTGTAGAAATGATTTCGAGCGAGTTTGCCTGTGAAAACTTAACGCAAAACGATGCACCTCATCCTGAATTCGTTGTAATAGATAGAATTCATGGCTATCTCTTTTTAAAGGAATTACAATAGGCGGTTCTCCCTTCAGTAACTGAGAAGTCTTATGCCTCTCGTCCTTCGCTAATCCACATATCGGTATCGTTACGTTTAATTCATCCTCTAAAACCTCCTGAGCAGCTGCAATATGCCCTCTACCACCATCAATGACAATCAAATCAGGCATCGGTAGCTTCTCACGCAAAATCCGTAAATAACGCCTTCTAACTACTTCTCGCATTGAGGCATAATCATCCGGACCTTCTACCGTTTTAATTTTATATTTTCGATACTCTTTGCGATTCGGTTTTCCATCAATAAAAGTAACCATTGCCGATACTGGGTCCGTACCTTGAATATTGGAATTATCAAAAGCCTCAATTCGATACGGGGCTTTGATTTGTAAGGCTTCCCCTAATCGTTCCACAGCCTTGACTGTACGTTCTTCATCACGTTCAATTAAGGCGAACTTTTCTATTAATGACGTTTTCGCATTTTCATTAGCGAGTTCTAATAGTTCTTTCTTTTTCCCCTTTTTTGGAACTGTCACGCTTACTTCAAGAAAAGATTCAAGCAATTCTTGATCGACAATCTCTGGAATCAAAATTTCTTTTGGTTTGATATGCTCTTTTTGACTATAAAATTGGGCGATAAATGTAAGAATATCCTCCTGGGCCTCTTTATAAAAAGGAAAAATCGAGACATCTCTTTCAATTAATTTCCCTTGACGAACAAAAAAGACTTGTACACACATCCAACCTTTATCATAAGAAAAGCCAAAAACATCCCGATCAATTCGGTCATTAATCGACATTTTTTGTTTTTCCATAACGGTATCCATATAAGTTAACGTATCTCTTAACTCTTTGGCTCTCTCAAAATTTAACTCTTCAGATGCTTGCATCATTTTATCTGTAATCTGTTGTTTAACTTCGTCATGTCCTGAACGTAGAAATTTTGTGATTTCCCTTACTAATTCTTGATTTGTCTCTTTAGAAATTTCATTGACACAAGGTGCCAAACATTGTCCGATATGATAATACAAGCAGACCTTATCAGGTAAGGTTCGACACTTTCTTAACGGGTAAAGTCGATCCAATAATTTTTTGGTTTCATTAGCCGCTCCTGCATTAGGATAAGGTCCAAAATATTTCCCACCATCTTTTTTTACTTGCCTCGTTGTAATTAGACGTGGATGCTCTTCATTGGTTACTTTTAAATAAGGGTATGATTTATCATCCCTGAGCATCACATTATATTTAGGTTCATGCTTTTTTATTAGATTGAGCTCTAATATAAGTGCTTCTATATTAGAAGAGGTTACAATATATTCAAAGTCTACAATCTCACTTACTAACCTTTGTGTTTTACCATCATGAGAACCTGTAAAGTAGGAACGCACACGGTTTTTTAACACTTTTGCTTTACCCACATAAATAATCGTTCCCTGCTCATCCTTCATTAAATAGCAGCCTGGCTTATCTGGTAAAACCGCTAGCTTCTCTTTTAAACGGCTCATATGTCTCCCACCTTTTTATCCATTACTATTATTTTACCATGAAAGTGACAGAAGTGCCTTTTCAAGGATTACACGATGCACGTATCTAGAGCAGGGTCAAAGAAAAGCGAGTAGCTACATGGCTACTCGCTTTTTCTCATACTCTTAAAGGTGCTTATTAATGAGTTCTGCTAAAGCTTCTTTCGGTTGAAAACCAACTGTTTGGTCAACAACTTCACCGTCTTTAAGTACAAGTAGTGTTGGAATACTCATCACACTGAACTTTCCAGCTGTTCCTTGATTCTCATCAACGTTTACTTTAACAATCTTTGCTTTATCACCCATGTCAGCATCTAATTCTTCAAGTACTGGAGCAATCATTTTACATGGACCACACCAAGGTGCCCAGAAGTCAACTAAAACGACACCATCACTTGTTTCTTGTGAAAATGTTTGGTCTGTTACATTAACAATAGCCATTGGATAATAGCCTCCTTCATCAAAGACAATTTCTTCTTACATTCATTATTATAACATTATCGTAAAATGTGTGCGAATGTATTGCTCGGGTTTTATTATATCCATTTTGATTGCGTTTATATGCTTTTTTCCTCGTATCTCCATACACTTTACTTCCTTGGGGTTACGAGCTCTTTTTCCGTTCATAATCTCGTGATTCTTCATTTGCACGGGCATTCTCCCTCTTTTTTCACCCGTAACCCTGAGATTCAGCGTTTGCTCGGGTTTCTTCCTCTTTTTCTTCCCGCACCCCCGCGATTCTGCTTTTACTCGGGCTTTCTCCCGCTTTTTCCGCCCGTAACCCCGTGATTCAACGTTTGCTCGGGCTTTCTCCCGCTTTTTCCGCCCGTAACCCCGCGATTCCACGTTTGCTCGGGCTTTCTCCCGCTTTTTCCGCCCGTAACCCCGCGATTCCACGTTTGCTCGGGGTTTCTCCCGCTTTTTCCGCTCGCAACCCCGCGATTCCGCTTTTACTCGGGGTTTCTCCCGCTTTTTCCGCTCGCAACCCCGCGATTCCGCTTTTACTCGGGGTTTCTCTTAGTTTTCCGCTCGCAACCCCGCGATTCTCCGTTTACTCGGGGTTTCTCCCGCTTTTTCCGCTCGCAACCCCGCGATTCTCCGTTTACTCGGGGTTTCTCTTAGTTTTTCCGCTCGTAACCCCGCGATTCCGCTTTTACTCGGGGTTTCTTTAAGTTTTTCCGCTCGCAACCCCGCGATTCCACGTTTGCTCGTATCCCTGCTCCCCGTTTGTACTCTATAAAGGCTAATCTAGGAATACCCAAAAACGATAAAATAACCATGTACACTTTGAAGCTGACAAAAAGAGAAGCTATGTTGTAGGAAAAGCGAGGACGGGAAGTAACAATAAGTCGGAAAGAAAAAGTGACGACAACGAAATCGAGTGAAGGGACTTTTATGTTGCCATCAAAGCGGGGTGAGGACAAGGAAATGGCGTGGAGAGGCGTTAATGTTGTCATCAAAGCGTGATGACGACTTCCGAGCCCCCCCAACCCTTAGCCTCCTAATAAAGTCACGACCAGTTACTCTTTCTTGGCCCTGCTCTCTAACTTATCGTCCAAGCCATAAAAAAACAGACAAGCACGGACAAACCTGCCTGTCTGTTTTGTTTGCCTTGATTTTATGCTTCTTTATCAGCTGTTTCACTAGCCTTCGCTGATTTTTGTTGTTCTTCTTCCACAAGAACTCGTCTTAATACTTTTCCAATCAGCGTCTTCGGTAACTCTTTTCTAAATTCATAAATACGAGGAACCTTATAGGCGGCTAAATGCTTACGGCAAAATTCATCTAATTCCTTCTCCGTCACCTCTTTACCTTCTTTTTTGACAATGAATGCTTTCACTGTCTCACCACGGTATTCATCTGCGACCCCAATGATGGCTACATCTGCCACTGCTTCATGTTCAAATAATACTTCTTCAATCTCTCTTGGGTAAATATTAAAACCACCTGCAATAATCATATCTTTCTTCCGGTCAACAATATAAAAGAAGCCATCTTCATCCATATAACCCATGTCACCCGTCAAAAGCCAATCACCTAGGAAGGTCTTTTCCGTTTCCTCTGGACGATTCCAATAGCCTTTCATTACTTGCGGTCCACGGATAGCTACTTCTCCTATCTCTTTCACTTCAGCTTGCTCACCTTCAGGTTTCACAATAGCCACTTCCGTATCTGGCCATGGTAAGCCAATACTTCCATGTATTCTTTTACCCCAAATTAAATTAGCCGTTGCTACAGGTGCCGATTCTGTTAACCCGTATCCTTCTACTAATTTTCCGCCAGTTACATTTTCAAACGTTTCTTGCGTATCCAAAGGTAGAGCTGCCGCTCCGCTAATACAAGCCTTAATTGTCGATAAGTCGTAATTTTCTCTCGAAGGCTCATGTAACATGGCTCGATACATAGTTGGTGCACCCGGAAACAGGGTTGGCTTTTGTTTATGAATAGTCTTTAAAGCGTCCTTCACATCAAATTTTGGTAAGAGGATACTAGTGAACCCATTCATGACAGCCAAATTCATGACAACCGTCATACCATATACATGGAAAAATGGTAATACCGCTAGCATTTTTTCTTTCCCTTCTTCAATATTATAAATCCAACTCTTACACTGATAAGTATTTACATACAAATTACGATGGGTTAGCATGACCCCTTTGGATAGTCCTGTTGTACCTCCCGTATATTGAAGTAAAGCCAAATCCTCACTTGGATTAAATGGAACTTCTGGTTCCTCCGTACTTCCTGCCTTTAACCATGGTAAAAACTCAATCGTTTCTTGATCATACTCAACACTTGTTAATGTCGGATTTTGTTTCTTTTGAACAAATGGATACAATACATTTTTCGGAAATGGTAAAAAATCTTTGATACTCGTCACGATGACATATTCTAAGGAGGTTCTTGGTCTTACCTTTTGAACTCTTGGATACACTAAATCTAAACAAATCATCACTTTTGCGCCAGAATCTTTCATCTGGTGTTCAAGCTCCCTCTCAACGTACAAAGGGTTCGTTTGAACAACGATCGCACCCGTCATTAATGCCCCGTAGTAACTAATCATGGATTGAGGACAATTTGCAAGCATAATTGCAACCCTGTCACCTTTCTTAATTCCTAGTCCCATTAATTGATTGGCGAACTTTTTTGCTTGTACATAAAGTTCTTCAAAAGTAAGTTTTTTGCCGAGAAAGTGAATCGCTTCGACATGTGGGTATTTCGTTGCTGTTCGTTTCAAACACTCGTGTAAAGGAATATCATCATACTCAAGTGTTGCGGGTACTTCTTTTGGATAATGAGCAAGCCAACGTTTATCAGTCGTAAGCATTTCGTCCTCCTTTCAAAACTTGAAACAGGTTTCTTCTACTCCATTTTATTGCAAACGCTTTCAAAAATGAACATTTTTATAGAAATTTTCCGAATTTTCGTTCGACAATTATAGACAGACTATTCTGTTCTATATCATAATTCGACAATTATCAACAAATTCCTCTGTTCTCCTTTTCAAAAAACGACCTATGCTTTCTTTAGCACAAGTCGTTTCAAATCCAAAGCTACACAATAAATAGTAAATAAATAAAACCTGCTATAAAGAATAGTACACAACAACCAATTAAAATCTTAATTAAATTCTCCAAAACTCTAGCTCCTTAAATGGGTGAGAATCTTAAACACTTTTGATGATCTTATAGAGCAACGATACAAGCACCTACTACGTAAGAGATACCTACTGATAAAATAAACGAAATGGTACCTACTGCTTTATTATTTTTAGCTAGCTCTTCATCCACTTTAAAGCTTGGACTCAAAAATTCAAAGATAAAATAGCTTAAGAGCATTAAAACAAATCCTAAGGCGCTCCAGCCTAACATAATTAACATCGAGTCTGATTGTTCAATAGAATGTCTAAAGATATTAGCAACACCCAATATTTTTCCTGCTGTAGAAAGAGCGACAGCGACATTGCCCTTTTTTAGCTCTTCCCAATTATTATACGAGGTAACAAGTTCAAAGATCGATAAAAACAAGAGAAGTGCTAACATAGCTATACTGTAATAAGCTGCTGTCATAAAAATCTCATTTTGTAAAAGTGTTTCCAAATCCTGTTACCTCCTCATTATTTTAATTCAACAACCGTATTTCCTAAGCCACCCTCGTTCATGGCCGCATCTCTAGCTGTTTTCACATGTGGGTGCCTTTTTAAAAGCTCTTTCACGCCTTTACGAAGTGCACCAGTCCCTTTACCATGAATGATTGAAACTGAATGATAGCCTGCAAGCAATGCATCATCAATGTACTTTTCGACCTTTAGCATCGCACTCTCATAACGTTCTCCTCTTAGGTCTAGTTCGTGCTTGACGTGACTTTCCATTCCTCTCACAGTTGCCAAAGGTTTCGTTTCAACCGGCTTGCTGTTTTCAATGTACTGTAAATCGTCTAAAGCGACTTTCATTTTCATAATACCCATTTGTACAATATATTCTTGTTCAGAAACCTTCTCCACAATCGACCCTTTTTGTCCAAAGCTTAATACTTTCACTTCGTCTCCTAGTCGTAATTCCTTCTGTTTCTGAGCTTGCTTCTTTATTTTCTTTTGCTTAGGTGTTAGTTTAGGAGCTGCTTGTTCTAAATGTTTTTTCGCATCAATGATTTCATGCTCTTTAACTGCTAAACCTTTCTTTTGCATATCCCTTAGCTCATCAATAATCAATTCAGCTTCTTCTCGAGCTTTGGCAACCGCTTTTTCTGCTTCAAGCTCTGCTTGCTGCAAGATTTTTTCTTTTTCTATTTGAAGCTCTTCCATTTGCTTCGTTAAATCTCGATGTAGTCTTTGGGCATCTTTACGGATTCGTTGCGCTTCTTCCTGTTCTTTGTCAGCTGTTTTTTTACTCTCTTCTAAAGACACAATCATGTTTTCAACTTGATTGGAGTCACTATCAATTTGCTCATTAGCTTTTTTAATAATGTCTTCACTTAATCCTAAACGGCGAGATATCGCAAAAGCATTACTCCGCCCAGGCACGCCAACAAGTAAGCGATAGGTTGGTCTTAATGACTGTACATCGAATTCAACACTTGCATTCATAACACCTTCACGGTTATATGCATAACCTTTCAGTTCACTATAGTGGGTAGTCGCAACAACTGATGCTCCACGCTCATACACATAGTCCAAAATAGAAATAGCTAATGCTGCACCTTCTGTCGGGTCTGTTCCAGCTCCTAACTCATCAAATAAGACGAGGCTTTGGAAATCAACTTTATCCAAAATTTGAACAATATTAGTCATATGTGAGGAGAACGTACTTAAGCTTTGTTCAATCGATTGTTCATCCCCAATATCAGCGAATATTTGCTGGTAGACAGACATGGTCGATTCTTCTTGGACAGGAACATGTAACCCAGATTGCATCATTAATGTTAATAAACCGACTGTTTTTAGGGTGACCGTTTTACCACCTGTATTAGGGCCCGTAATAATAAGAGAACGGAACTCCCCTCCCAACTCCACATCAATCGGTACAATTTCATCTGCAGATATTAAGGGATGTCTTGCTTGCTTAAGCTGAATATGGCCATGCTCATTCACAATAGGTGCGGTTGCTTTTAATACCTTTGCATAATGAGCCTTTGCAATAATTAAATCTAGCTCTGCTAATGTCTGTAAGTTATCAAGTAATTCATCCGTTATTTCGCTCACTTGTTGAGACAAATCCATTAAAATTCGCTCAATTTCTCGCTGTTCTTTTACTTTCGCTTCTCTTAATTGGTTATTCAACGTCACAACAGCTTGAGGCTCAATAAATAATGTTTGCCCAGACGAAGACTGATCGTGAACAATACCACCAAATGAGGCTCGGTATTCTTGCTTGACGGGAATAACAAAGCGTTCATTACGAATCGTAATAATCGAATCTGATAACATTTTGCTAGATGAGCGTGTCATTTGTTCCAGCTTGGAGCGAACGGACGCCTCATAGCTTCGCACTTGATGTCGAATCGTTCTTAATGCTTGGCTTGCTGAATCTAAGACATGGCCGTTATCATCAATACATTGCTTAATGGCCTTCTCAATATGTGTCAGAGGTTCTATTGTTTTTGCATGTTCATAAAGGTAAGGTAGTTCTCTTTCCTCCTCCTCAACAAGCTCAACGATAAATTTCTTTAACTGTCGACCTCCATAAATAGTACTCGCTATTTCCATTAATTCGTTTGCAGCTAATACCCCACCAATCTTGGCACGTTTTGTATGGGCGTTCACATCATAGATGCCACCAAAAGGTATTCTACCTTTAAACCTCAAAACGTTTGCACCTTCACTTGTTTCTTTTTGCCAAATGAGAATTTGTTCTTTCTCAATAGAAGGCTTAAGCTCCGATACTTTTTTTCTGCCTAAGGATGAGGAAACATGCTCACTAAGCTGCTGCTTCATTTTTTCATATTCAAGCACACGTAGTACACGTTCCATATTCGTACCCCTTTTTTCTACATATTCTAGTCTACTTATTGCGTCTTATAAATGTTTTAAATTGATCTAATGTCCACGTATTGACGATCAAATCGGGATTTGCTAAACCTTTTACAGCGATACCAACACCGTATTTCATATGTTCTAGCATATCTATTCGATGTGCATCCGTATTAATAGCAATTGGTACTTCAAGCTGATGAGCTTTTTTAACCCAATGGGCAGCTAAGTCCAGCCGTTGTGGGTTGGCGTTTAACTCTAAAGCTGTTCCTGTTTCTTTGGCTAGCTCAATCAATTGGTCGACATCGACTCGATATCCGTCTCTTCTACCTAACACCCTTCCAGTTGGATGGGCAATTAAGTCAACATGTGGATTGTATAAAGCTGTCTTTAATCGTTCTAAGATCACATCTTCTGTTTGTTGGAAGGAAGAATGGATAGATGCTATGACAAAATCAATATCTTTCAAAATATCATCATCATAATCGAGCGTTCCATCTGGTAAAATATCCATTTCTATACCGGTGAAAATTTCAATATCGTCATATTTTTCATTGAGCATTCTTATTTCTTCATGTTGCTTTAATAAGCGCTCTACTGATAAACCATTCGCAACCCTTAAGAACTTAGAGTGATCGGTAATCGCCATATATTGATAACCCTTTTTTCTCGCGGCTTCGATCATCTCCACTAACGTATGTGCACCATCACTAGCTGTTGTGTGCATGTGCAAGTCTGCTTTTATATCCTGTAACTGTAAAAATTGAGGATGTTTGATAAAATGTTCTATCTCACCTTGGTTTTCTCTGGCCTGTGGTGGGATAAAAGGTAAATCAAAATGAGCAAAGAAATCATTCTCTGTCGCAAATGTAGTGACTTCACCTGTCTCAACATTTTCAACACCGTACTCACTTATTTTCTCATTTCTCGACTTCGCTAACTGTCTTAAAGCAACATTATGATCCTTTGAGCCTGTAAAGTGGTGTAAAGTAGTTGGAAATTCCTCATTGGTCACTAAACGGAAATCAACAGAAATAGGATATTCACCTGTCATTTCAATCGAAACTTTTGTTTCTCCCTGTGCAATCACTTTCGTCACATTCGGTAATTGAACTAATTGCTCTCCTACTTTTGTTGGCTCGTTTGTCGCAATAATAAAGTCAAGGTCTTTCACATCTTCTCTCATTCTTCGCAAACTTCCTGCTTGCGAAAAACGCTCTACATCGTCAAATGTATCTAAGTGATTCAGGATCTGCTCAGCTATAGGCAAAACGAAAGGTAATGCTAAACGTTCTGGTCTGGTTGAGACTTCTTCTATGGCTTGAAGAATTTTTTCTTCCGTCTTTGCTGCAAAGCCTGCTAGTGTTTGTACTTGTTTATTTTCGCAGGCTTGCTTTAATGTTTCGATATCGACGACTTGTAGTTCTTGATAAAGCTTTCCAATTTTTTTGCCGCCTAGACCTTGAATTTTTAATAAGGGTATTAATCCGTTTGGTACTTCTTCCATTAATGTGTTAAGTAAATCAGAGCTGCCTTTTTCTTTTAGTTCCTTAATTACTTCGGCTGTGCCTTTACCTATTCCTTTAAGTTCTTCTGGTTTTTCTATTTCATCTAAGGAGCGTTCATCTGTTTCTAATGCTTGTGCGGCTTTACGATAAGCCGAAGTTTTAAAGGGGTTCTCTCCTTTAATCTCCATATAGATTGCTATTTTTTCTAATATTTTTATGACATCTTTTTTGTTCATGACTATCGTCCCTTTCATCATTCTCATCATACCGATTTCAGGCTATAAAAATCAAGGAAACTGCTGTGTTTGCAGCGTTTTGTATGGAAGTTAGTGCTTATGCTCAAGTATGTTGACCTTTCGGTCTTTGTTTTTGGTCCGTTTTTTGAAAATCGAAATCGCCTTATCAGATGAATGAATTCATCTGAATGGCGGTTTCGATTTTCAAAACTTCACGCGAGCGTGAAGTAGCCAAGCGAGCTTGGCTAACGGTCCAAAAACACTTGGATATTAGAAGCTATCCTGATGGGTTACTACTCTCTCTTTTTTGTTGGTTGTGGCTGTTTGTGCGGTGCGCTGAATCTTTTTGGAAAGCTCTTACGAGCTATCTTTCAAAAAGTGGCGGGGCTACGGCCGAACGTGAGAATCCTCAAAACCGTTTATTAACGAAAAGCCAACAGTTGAAGAGCAAAACACCACTTTCATATTTGTTGGTGGCGAAGTAGTTCTGGCCATAGAGGTTTTGTATAAAAGTTAATACTAACTCATGTGTGGAATACTATTTGCCGGTACTTAAATTCATGAACAGATTCGATGACCAGTGAATTTCATTGCAATTTCCTGAGAGCATGTCCGCATGTTCCCATTTCTATCGGGTTACTTTTAAACTAGCGTTTCACATAAATAGTTTGGTTAACCAAACTAGTAGGAGAATCTACATGTTTGAAGTGAAGGTAATTTCATTATCGGATATGACAAAAAAGGGGTTATCCTAAGAGCATATAGTCTTGGACAACCCCATTGTAGTTCTACTCATCATTTAAAGTGGATTATTTACCCATAAGTCGCGCAGCCACTCAGATAGGAATGGTGTATGGTGAATCATGTATTGTGCAACGGCAGAAGTATGCAATTGCTCCTGTACAATCTCTACCGGTAACAACGCACCCACATTTAATAGGATAAAGATTATTAAATACGCTTCAACCATACAAAGTACACTTCCTAACCAGCGATTAAGCATTCTTAATATAGGTAGGTGTGCTACAAAATCCAACATCGATCCAATAATATGCAAGGCAATTTTTGTACCGAAGAATAAAATCGCAAAAGCAATACCTGAATAATAGACACTTTCCGCATCAAAGGAAGATATGATTAATCCAAACGTGCTATCTGTCGAAATTTGTGGATACGGAATCCATAATCGAATATAATTAGCAAGCTCTCCGTAATACGTATAAGCTACAAATAATGAAACAAAAAAACCGACTAAATGTATGAGCTGAAGAATAAAACCTCTTCGCTGTCCAATGAAAAAGCTCATTAAGAATATTAATAAGATAATAAAACTAAGCATCTGAGTCCTCTCCTAAAGCACTGTGTTGATTACTTTGCTTTTCCAGTAAAGCTTTGTGCTCTTTTTCCAATTTCTTATATTCATCAACGACATTCACTGCAGTTAATACAGCTAGTCTCGTTGTATCTAAATAAGGGTTTCTCTTTTTAATTTCTCGCATCTTTTGATCGACATGCTGAGCCACTTCTTTTACATGAGATGGCGGCTCGTTACCAACAACGGTATAAGGTTGACCATAGATCGATACCGTTGTCCGTTGTTTCTTTTTTTCATCTGCCACCACAATGCCTCCTGTCTCAACGACTCTAGTCAAAATAAATAAATTCTTCAAAACTAACTTCTATCATATCATGAAGCTACCGTAAAGAAAATATCAAGTTGTTGATTACAATTTCTTATGACTTTCTTCGTAAGTTTTATGAGGAATGACGGGTGGCTCTCTATACCATTCAATCAATTATTCAACTTTTTTCATACTTAAAATAGTTTTGGTTTCTGGTAAATATCGAAATATAAACACCTCGCCAATCTGGACCTGCTCCTGATATACACCTCTTTTGTAAGCAGAGAGTATGGTTCCATCCGTTAATGTATATTCATCAAATTTCCCCCTGAGCTTTGATGAAGATTGCTGAATATCAGTAACCGTCGCCTGTTCTTCCGTCATATTTCCCTTGACATAATGAAAAACATCCTTTATTTCATCAACGCCGTCTCCCCAGAAACCTATCGTAAATAAACTAAATAAAAGGAGTAAAGGAATCGAAGTTAACATCATTTTAACCGGTTTGTTGGCTTTTTTCGTTATGAGGTAATAGATATTTATTAACAGAAGGGAAACGCTCATCAATAAAAAAAGAAAAAAGAAAAAATGGAAGAGGATTAAATTATAAAATATGAATGAGAGCATTTGCCCTGACTCCCCCATGGCATATAAAGCATTACTTATAAACCAGAATATCAACATGATAAATAATATATGAACAATTCGTGGTAGCTTAAATAAGTATGTAAATATTTTCATTCTTTCTCCACTCCCCCTTATTACTACGTTACTACTAGTATATTGGTTCCAAAAAAAAGAGTAACGCACCTTGGCGTTACTCTCGGTTTTCGACTGCATCTGCACTAATAGTTAGCTTTTACGAACGTAAAGTTGCTCCTTGTTCGGCAAGTGCTGCTAGAACTTGTTCATGTTGATTTGTAACTTCTTCATCGGTTAACGTGCGTTCCGGATCAAGATATGTGAGTGAGAAAGCTAATGATTTTTTCCCTTCCTCTAAATGCTCTCCTTCATACAAATCAAAGAGTCTGACTGACTTTAGTAACTCGCCACCTGTAGAAATGATCGTTTGCTCTAATTGACCCGCTGGTACTTCCTTATTCACAACTAAGGCAATATCACGAACCATGGCTGGGAACCTTGGCAACTGCTCATATGTGACACTTTCAACGGCTATTGATAATAAATGAAGTAAATCCAATTGCCCTAAATAAGTAGCTTTTAGATCCTCATCCTTTTCAGTTTGAGGATGAACTTGGCCAACATAACCTATTTCTTGACCATTTAAAGCTAAAATAGCTGTACGGCCTGGATGCATTCCTGGTTTTGTTCCTTGGCTGAAAGTTAAGCTACCAGCTAACCCCAACTCTGTCAAAAGACCTTCAACAATCCCTTTTAACACGTAAAAATCAACGGCTTTTTTCTCACCTTGCCAGCTATGCTCTTCCCATAGGCCTGTTATAGCAAAAGCGATCATCTCTTGCTCGGTTGGTTGTTTCGATAATACTTGTTCATCGGTATTGAATACAGAACCAATTTCAAAAACAGCGACCTGATCATTTTTTCGATTTAAATTATAACGAATGACATCAAATAAATGAGGGATTAAGCTTGTTCTCATCGTACTACGCTCTTCACTCATAGGCATTGCGAGTCGCACTTGATGCATTGGTACATCCATAGCAAAACCTTTGGCTTTTTCCGGGCTTGTCAAGGAGTAGGTTAAAACTTCATTTAAACCCGCCCCTTGTAAATAGCGACGGACTTTACGGCGTTTGATTTGATAATCCGTTAAATGACCTTGAATAGTCGCTCCCTCTGGCAAAGTCGTAGGGATATTATCATATCCATAAATACGAGCAACCTCTTCATACAAATCCTCCGCAATTTGGATATCTTGACGTCTCGTCGGACCAGTAACAATAAAGGTATCACCATGTAATTCAAATTCAAATCGAAGTTGTTTGAAGATATTCACAACTTCTGCTTGTGTAACCATTAACCCTAAACGCTTATTTAATTCATTTAGCTCTAATTGAATTGACGGCTCTTCAATAATTAAATGATCGACCTCAACTAATTCGTTCGCTATTTCTCCACCAGCAAGTTGTTGAATAAGTTCCGCCGCTCGTTTCGCTGCTGCACGGGTTCTTTTTACATCTACTCCTTTTTCAAAACGAGCACTTGAATCACTTCGTAATCCTAATTCACGAGATGTTTTTCTAATATTGCTAGGGTCAAAATAAGCTGCTTCTAATAAGATATTTTTCGTATCTTCTTGAACCTCAGATTTTTCCCCACCCATGACTCCAGCAATCGCCATCGGTTCTTCACCATTCGTAATCACAAGATGATCTTCAGTTAATGTTCTCTCAACACCATCTAATGAAAGCATCGTTTCTCCTTTTTTGGCTTTACGTGTTACAACTGATGTTGATCCAAAACGCTCATAATCAAACGCATGTAATGGCTGGCCGTATTCAAGTAATACATAATTGGTAACATCAACAACATTACTTATAGGACGGATTCCCGCTGCCATCAAACGATTTTGTAACCATAATGGTGAAGGAGCTACTTGAACATCCTTAATCACAATGGCTCCATAGTAAGGGTTGGCCACTTCATCTTCAATTTGAACGGAAACATGTTCTGACTTATTTTGAACCTCTTTTACATCTAGTTGTACTTGTGGTAGTTGAATTGGCAAACTGTATAAAGAAGAGACTTCATAAGCTACTCCCAGCATATTTAAACAATCGGAGCGATTCGGTGTTAAATCTAGCTCTAAAACATGATCATCTAGATTCAAGTGAGGTAGTGCATCTGATCCAACCGGCACCTCATCACTAAACGTATAAATTCCTTCTGCGTATTCCTTTTGTACAAGTTTGCTATCGATACCCAGCTCTTGTAAGGAACAAATCATGCCCATGGAGACTTCACCACGTAATTTTGCCTTTTTAATTTTAAAATTACCAGGTAATACAGCCCCTACCTTGGCGACAATAACATGTTGACCCGCCGCAACATTTGGTGCTCCACAAACAATTTGTACGATCTCTTCACCTATATCTACTTTACAAACATTTAATTTATCGGCATTGGGGTGTTGTTTGCATTCTTGAACATACCCAACAACAATTCCACTTACACCTTTATTTAATTCATGGATAAAATCAATTTCGATACCACCACGTGTCATCTTTTCTGCAATTTCCGAAGCTTTTAGCTCGGAGAGATCCACATATTCCTGTAACCATTTATATGATACTAGCATTGTTCTCCTCCTTATATACCTTTGAATTGGGCTAAAAATCTCATGTCATTTGTGTAAAAATGACGGATATCATCGATGTCATACTTAAGCATCGCTAATCGTTCAACCCCCATACCAAAGGCAAAGCCACTATATTTTTTCGAATCAAAACCACTCATTTCAAGGACACGCGGATGCACCATTCCAGCACCGAGTACTTCGATCCAACCAGTATGTTTACATATACGACAGCCTTTACCGTTACACATACCACAAGATACATCTACCTCGACTGATGGCTCTGTAAATGGGAAGTAGCTTGGTCTTAAACGAATTTCACGGTCACTTCCAAAAAATGATTTAACAAACGAATCTAAGACACCTTTTAAGTCACTCATGCGTACATTTTCATCGACATAAAGGCCTTCAATTTGCATAAATTGATGGGAGTGCGTTGCATCATCGTCATCGCGTCGGAATACTTTACCTGGGCAAATTACTTTGACTGGACCTTTACCCTCATGCTTTTCCATCGTTCTTGCTTGAACAGGTGACGTGTGAGTTCTTAGTAATAATTCATCTGTAAAATAAAAAGAATCCTGCATGTCTCGGGCTGGATGGTTTTTCGGTAAGTTCAATGCCTCAAAATTGTAATAGTCTACTTCAACTTCTGGTCCTTCTGCTACAGAGAATCCTAACCCAATAAATGCGTCTTCAACTTCTTCTACAACAGCAGTCAGAGGATGCATAGTCCCTTTTAAAATAGGACGACCTGGTAACGTCACATCTATAGTTTCTGCTGCCAGCTTTTGTTCTACTTCAGCTAAATCGAATGACTCTTCTTTTTGGTTGACCGCTTCTTTAATTGCATCACGTACTTCATTCGCAACTTGACCGATAACAGGTCTTTCTTCTGCTGATAATTTCCCCATTCCCCTAAGTACTTCTGTGATAGGTCCTTTTTTCCCTAAATATGATACTCTTACATCTTGTAAAGCCTTTTTGTCTGTCGCTTCAGCCACTTTTGCCAAAGCTTCCTCACGTAGCTCTTCTAAACGCTCACGCATGTTTTCAACACTCCTTTAGTTATAAAGCGTAGTCCGTTTGTTCAAAAGCGAGAAAAAATACAGGACAGCTTCAGAAGATTCTTTTTATCTTCTGAAAGCTGTTCGATTTTTCTCGAGCTTTTAACGGACGTAGCTAGATTAGTTATAAAGCGTAGTCCGTTTGTTCAAAAGCGAATACTATTGTTCGACGCTAAATTCGCGACACCTCTTCATAGCACATATTCGTTTTTTTCGAACCCGCTTGTTACTTTTCAACACAAAAAAGCCATCATCCCCCAAAAAGAAAGGGACGATGGCTCGCGGTACCACCCTTATTTATAAGCACCTCTAATACGCTTATACACTTCATTTCGTTAACGAATTACTTATCCGAAACACCTTAATAAGCTTAAGCTTATCTTCCAGTGTCTGCTCCAGAGTGAATTCAGTATCTCTTACCTTAGGCATGCTCTCAGTCTATGACATCCCTTCCCTTAAAGGCAGTGGTTTACATACTACTCTCCTTCAACACATTTTGCTATTTTCAATTGATTTCTATTATAGTGAAACTTTTTATACCTGGCAAGACTAATTTAAGCCTTTCTCGATCATTATTGACGAGTTGGTTTTAAAGCATACATTAATATTCCAGAAGCCACTGCTACATTTAAGGACTCGGCTTGTCCAATAATCGGGATATAAAGGTTTTGCTTACATTTTGATAAAATATCCTTTGCTACCCCTTGTCCTTCATTACCAACAACTAAAGCAAATTGTGCTTGTTCCTCAATGTCACGAAAAGAGGTGGCGTCTTCAAAGGCTGTACCGAAAACAGGTATATTATTAGCTTGGAATTCATCAATCACTTGTAGTAAGTCTGCTTTGATGACAGGAATATGAAAAGCTGCTCCTTGCGTTGCTCGAATCACTTTTCCATTATATAAATCGACACTACCTTGCCCTAAAATAACCCCCGTTAATCCACAAGCTTCTGCCGTCCTAATCATCGTCCCGATATTTCCAGGATCTTGAACACGGTCGATAAGAAGCCACTGACCCCTAGCAGCAATATTCTGAGACAGAGCTCTCATTTGTACAATTGCCACTAAACCTTGAGGGCTATCTGTCTCACTTAATTCTTTTATAACTGTCCCGTTTACGATATATACATGACGTTTATCCATATTCCAACGCTTATCTAACTGGGACTCATCCGTGATTAAAAGGGCTTCAAATTTCATTTGTGCTTTAGCCGCTTCTTCGACTAAATGAGCACCTTCTATAATAAATAATCCTGTTTGTTCGCGACCTTTCTTTGTTTGTAGCTTTTTCCACTGTTTAATTTGTGGATTTTTTGCCGATTCAATTCGTTTCATTTTACTTAACTCCTTTAGTTTCTCTTTACACATCATACCGATTTTTAAAGACATAATCCAGCTTTCTTTGGTTAAACTATGTATGCAGTTTCATTAAACGATTTGGAAAGGAGATAAACGATGAGTTTTAATTTACGTGGTGCAATTATGGCAAATATTAAAGGAAGCTCAGAAGCTGATGTCGAGGCAACGATTCAAGATGCGATCCAAAAAGGGGAAGAAAAAATGCTACCAGGTTTAGGAGTACTTTTTGAAGTGTATTGGCAGCAAGCAAACGAACATCAAAAAGACGAACTCTGCCAACAAATTAGTGCAGGATTACAATAAACATGCTAAGCGACGAGACGAAAAGCCGTCGCTTTTTGTTTTGCAACTGTTTGTACCATGTGCTAAACACTTTTCAGCTCGCAACCCCGAGACTCAGTGTTGACGGTGCCCTTCAGCTAATCTTCATCCTCCCTTCATTATACTGAACCATATAAAAAAGCCACCAACGAATCGTCGGCAACCTCCTTTATATATTTTGTTCCTTACACCCCGAGTTAATCTTATTACCTTTTACAATGACTGTCCAAATATGAACCAGTATTACCATAAAGCCAGTCATGATACAAATAAACAAATAGGAAATATCTTGTTGATTAAAAATCAATTGATAAACTATTACCAGCAACAAAATCAGCACAATTGTAAAATACGCATATTTATAAGAACTAGATAAAATGGTACTCTTCTCCTCAACCTTATCAATTTTTCTTAACACTTTCGCATAAGAAAAAATACTAAGAACCACAAGAAGTAGGAACAAGATTACAATACTCCATTCCAATGTAACCATACGCCACCCTCCTTCACGACATAACACAATCCAATTAACTCTCTATTATCGTACATGAAGAAGTTTACGATTGTTTTTTAATCATATTTCAATCTTTTTACAACTTTTTTAGATTTTTAACGAATTATTACAAATTAGTCATTGATTAATTGACTACTGGTATGTTCAATCACACTCTCCCACTTGAAGGGATGGTCAGAAAGGTAGTCATATAATAAATTATTATTTACCACTTTATAATCTTGATTATGTGCAGCAAACATATAATCTTCATTGATGAAAAAAAAGGAAACATCAGAGGTCATTTGAGAGGTTGCCATCTCATAATTAAGGACAAACGTAAACATACTGTCAGACACAGGATTTTCTATTGGAGATATTTTTCTAAGATTAGTTTGGTCAAATAAAGACAAAAATTCTTCTACTTCATCTTTTTGTTCAAGAATGGAAATATAAGAAATTCCATCATCACTTGTCTTATAAACTTCAACACTTGATACATGGCCACTTTTATCTAATAAAGTAGCTTGAGATTCAACCACGGAGTCTAATGTAATATGGTTGCTTTTCTCTACAAAAATGACACTAATTAATATAAAAAAGATGATTGCACTTGTCACAAGCAAGACCTTCTTCACAGAAAACCCTCCCTAATCCATGATTCCTACTACTAATTTAACATATAATTTAGACTATTTCTTTATAATTCCGAGAAAAAATATAGTTCTTTTTAATATGTTTTAGAGCGTCGTCTAAGTTAGTAAACGCTTCAATAGGTTCGGTCATTTATGAGAAGAAGGTTGTACAGATATCGCGCCATCATAAAAAGCCCCTGAAGTTACAGGGGCTTTGCACGATTAATCAAATGTAATAGCTTGAACAGCATCCTTATCTAATTTCTTGATGACTTCTGTAATGAGTTTGACTGTATTCTCATAATCATCACGGTGCAAGATGCCTGCATGTGTATGAATATAACGTGTAGGGATCGTAATTGATAATGCAGGGACTCCATTGGCGGTTAAATGTATCGCACCAGAATCCGTTCCTCCACCAGGCATTAAATCATATTGGAATGGAATTTCATTCTCCTCTGCCACTTTGACAACAAAATCTCGAACACCTTTATGTCCAATCATTGAGGCATCATATAATACAATTTGTGGGCCATCACCCAATTTAGCTAGTGCATCCTTCTTTGTCACTCCAGGTGTATCGCCGGCGATCCCAACGTCTACACCAAAGCCAATATCAGGTTGAATTTGATTAGCAGATGTTCTTGCTCCGCGTAAACCTACCTCTTCTTGTATCGTCCCAACACCATAGACTGTGTTTGGATGATCTACACCTTGAAGATTCTTTAACACATCAATAGCAATCGCACACCCTATACGGTTATCCCATGCTTTTGCCATTAGAAGTTTCTCATTTTTCATAACAGTAAATTCACAGACTGGTACAACAGAATCACCAGGACGTACCCCAAATTCCATGGCTTCCTCTTTACTTGTAGCACCAATATCGATAAACATATCTTTTTTCTCTACTGGTTTCTTACGAGCTTCTGCTGGTAAAATATGTGGAGGCTTGGACCCGATAACCCCCGGTACATATCCATCCTTTGTCATTATCGTTACTCGTTGGGCTAGCATCACTTGCTCCCACCAGCCACCAACAGGCTGGAAGCTCAAGTAACCTTTTTCATCAATACTTGTAACCATAAACCCAATCTCATCCAAATGTCCAGCAATCATAATTTTGGGGCCTTGCTCATCACCCACTTTTTTAGCAATAAGTGAGCCAAGATTATCTGTTTCAATGGAGTCTGCAAATGGCTCTATGTATTTTGTCATGACCTCACGTGCTTCTTTTTCATGACCAGGAATTCCATTGGCATCGGTTAAATCTTTCAGCATTGTTAATGTTTCATCTAATTTTGTCACAAAATTCCCTCCTCCTATTTAATCGTTCACATTTTTTAGTATAATCAAATAATATCCCGAACTCAAATGAATTCTTTTTTTACAAAGTATCTGTCTTTGAAAGATCTATACTATTATGTGCAAAAAGAAGACATTTACACTTGTTCTACCTTGATAACCTCTAACTAACCCTTCACTTATAAAAGGAGAAACCTATGCATAACAACCTGAGCCTACCGATCAAGATATCTATTATAAAACATTTCAACCTTTATACAAACATCATATCCTTATCATTTCTGCCAATGGAAATTCTAAAACCCATAATCAATTACACCCAAAGGAATTTTTCACGATTGGTGGTTATAATGACGAGGGGCGTGCCAATTATGATAACTACAAGCCACACCCTGCCTCTGTTTATGGGCAGAATGGTGATGGCGATATCAGACCAGATTTATTAGCACCATTTAGCTATTTACCTGTGCCGTTTTGTGAAAGCGAACATTATTCCTTGACTCGCATATTTTCCTACTTTGGTGGTAGCTGTGGAGCAGCCACTGTCGTTACCGGTGCAGTTGCCAACTTGTTGTCTACTTATCCTAAACTGTCGCCCTTGGATATACGAGCGTACTTAGCAAATTCTTGTTACCAGTTAAAGTTAGAAGCCTTCATTGAGGTTCCGCTCATTCATGTTGAACATGCCATTCGGTCGCTTAAACAGCAAGGAAACAATCCCGTATCTTCACAGGATGCTCCTATCACTCAAAATCGAGAGCGACTTCTGGCCATTTCAATAACCAACAAAATTGACAAGCAATCCATTTCAAGGCCTGAACTTTTGTCGCTTCTGTCGCATGATTCAGAAATGTTAAAGAAGGTTATTATCTCCTATGGGCTAAAAACACCACAATCACCCTATGAGAGAGAGACCTATTGGAACCGCTTCGAAACCAGTCCAAAAGGTTCTGGAGAAAGGATTTCTTGGCTTTATCAACTCCTTTTTTCTTCCACTAAAGGGGAACTACATAGGTGGATATCTTTATTACTAGAACCAGAAATAGAAATAACACTTTGCGTGAAGTTATATGTGGAAAAACATTACCCAGAAGCACCCAGCCTCTACTATAGTTCAGACCCTAACCCAAACTTTTGGAAAATAGCTACCCAACCACTTATAGATTGGGCACAAGCATTGACTGCTAACAGGAAGAGTTCTTTTTGAGATTCTTCCTTAGCTTTCTATGTCCCATTTCTTTTCCTCACACGTATAGGTTTGTCCACTCTGATCAACAATTTCACCTTTCAAGATATACCTTCCTTTCTTTAATTCAAATCCTCTCATTAGCTTAGACTCTTGAAATGCCGTCAAGGTCTTTCCAGATTCCACGACCTCTTTTGTCACAGCATCTATAATTTCAAATCGATAATGAAATGGTTTAATTAATTTGTGGGCTTTTAAGGTGACTAAAAGTTCCTCTTTCCCTTGTGCTACCTCCATGTCACACCTTGAGTCGCTCTCAGCTTGAAAAGTAGCAGGACTTACAAAAATGAGACTACCCATTATACATAAAAAAGAAATGATGATTTTTCTCATAAAATTTCTCCTTTTTTCTTTAGTTTGAGCCATATCGTCCTATTTTATGAAAAAATCTAAGAATCTAGTAAAACGATTAATAATTTCGCTAGTTTTGCATAAGGATATAGTAAATGTGGAGAGGAAAGGAGGAATTCCTTGAATTTCAAAAAATTATCGCTCTTTCACACAATGATTTTCCTTGTCATCTTTACTTTCTCCATTGCGTTTGTTTCTATCAGCTTTGTTTCTTACAAAAATTTTTATTCCTCTCATTTGTATGAAACCATGAAAGAAATGGACACAGAATTTTTACTAACGATGATGAAGCAGGAGAACCATTATTTTGGCCAAAGTTTACCTGAGAGCTATATCGCACCATCTCTAGCTAAAATGACTTTTCAACTAGCAACTAATATCGAATTAGGAGAAACGTACTCCTTACTGGGACAGGAAATCCCAGGGTTACGATTTAATGAATATCGAATTATCGTTGCAGGTGAAGGGATGGATATTACTTCTTTACCGACTGAATCAGCTCCACCTCTTGAGACGTTATTAGAAGAGCGTAGAGTTGTAAAAGATTGGATGGAGGACGACAAAGAAGATGGCCCGAACAATGGTCGACCATTACAGGAAAAGCCAACGGTATTAATTTACCATACTCATAGTTATGAATCATTCTTACCACATTTACCTGACATCACAGATCCAAATCTTGCTAATAACAATGAAGTAAATATTATTAATGTTGGTGAAACCCTGCAAAAAGAGCTTGAAAAACGTGGAATAAACGCTTTAATTGATACGACCAACATGGCAAACGCTTTATATGACCGTGGTCAAAATCATGCACACGCCTATCAATTATCCCGAGAAATCGTCCAAGACTATATCAATGAACATGAGAGTATTGATTATATTATCGACTTGCACCGCGATGCAGCTAGGATTGAAACTACCTTACACAGTTATAATGACGAGGACTTTGCCAGGCTTCTTTTTGTTGTGGGGGAATCACATCCAGGATTCCCAGAGAACGAGCAGTTAGCCAAGGATTTGCACAACCGTCTAGAGTCCAAACAAAAGGGAATTAGTCGCGGCGTCATTGGTAAAAACTATAATCAAGGTAATGGTATTTATAATCAAGACTTAACAGAACGAGCTTTACTTGTTGAGTTTGGTGGCGTCGACAATCATATGGACGAATTAAATCGTTCCGCAGCTGTTTTCGCGGAAGTTTTTAGCGAATATTATTATGAACAGCATCGCGAATAAAATAAAGGCATGTCTAATGATTTTCTCTTAGACATGCCTTTTTCGCTATCAAAACCCAACTAATTTCTCGTTTAATTTCCACCCCAAAAAGGAATCATGTATATATATCAAGCTCTAACATGGAATAACAATTAATGATATGAACTCATTTACGAATCAGCACCAAATTTTAGAAAGAAGAAAATCAAAATCTTTTTCAAAAAAAGTGAAACCATTTTCATTTTGCTTCGTATAGAATATAATAAATAAGGTATTTTTAAGGTTGGACCCAGTAGAAGAGGGGGAAATATAATGGTTATTCTATTCCGTTTATTGCTATTAATATCAGTCATTATCATTGCTTATAGTGCTCTAAAATATCTATTCCACCCAAGACGCAAGCTTGAAGCAGCCCATGAAAAAAGACAATTCTTCTTCTTAGATGAAGAGAAGAATGTACGCAAAAACTTTCATGTAACCTACAAAGGTGTTATGTTTGAGGGTGAAAAATATTTAGGTACGACGGATAAATCATTTGAAATAGTCGCTATATATTTATGGGCCAAGCAAACAGATCGATTACATGGCCTTTCCTATAATGACTTTATCTTCATTGAGGAAGATATCAAGCTTCGATATCCTAACGCCAAATTAAATTGGAAAAGCCCCATTAAAGAATTTTTACAACAAGCAAAGAAACAACACGAAGCTGAAATGAAAGAAGAATAATCAAAAGCCAAGATAAAGGACAAATCCTTACCTTGGCTTTCTTCGATTTCTTCATGATGATGACGGACGAAAAAACTCCCTCCAAGTAATAACTTCTTCTTTTTTCGGAAGAATCATGATACATACAATTAATAGGCTCATTAATACAATCGTACCTGTCAAAGGTAATGCGTGAATAATGTCGCCAAATGCTGTATAAATAATGGCAGGCGGAATCCCAAACCAAATCGAACGAATGGTATATTCACGAAAGTTCTTCGTTGTCTCTAAAAGATACAATGAAACAAAATGAAAATGTACAAATGGCATGAGACGAATGACCATTAGTTGTGGTGTACTCATTCCGTGATTACTTTTTATCACTTTGCGTTTGAGTTGTGATAATTGACGACCAAAGCTTGGAAAATAATGAATAAGCACATAAAAGGAAACACTAGTTAGTGTTAGACCGATAATGGAATAGATGGAACCATAAATAGTACCAAATATATATCCTCCTGCTAGGCATGTTAACAACACCGGAATAAATAAGAATGGACGTACAAGGTGAAGAAGTAAATATAGGAGTGGTGCTAACCACCCACTCGCTTCTATTAATTGTCTAGCCGCCTCTAATTTCTCATTCATTCTTGATCGCCTCCTCTCACTCATTCTATGTAGTTGTCTACAAGAAGATGAAAAGAAGCAAGATAAATTGCCCGACTAATATTAGTGGAATTCCAACTGAGAAGCTTTTATGTTTTGTTTTATGGCGATAGACCTTCATCGCATTAAAAATACCGAAGCTTCCTCCTATAAATGCAAGGAAAAACAATGCTTTCTCAGGAATCCTTCGTTCTTTACGTTGGGCACGTCTTTTATCCTGACCCATTATCGTATAACCAATGAAGTTAATGATGACAAGGTAAGCGAATATAATTGGTAACATAGAATCTTCTCCTTTCTTTCTAAAAAAAGACGACTAAGGATATCACCTTGTCGTCTTTTTGAATACCTATTATTAAGCGTTTAAGCTTGATTTTGCTTTTTCTGCTAATTCAGCAAAAGCTTTCTCATCATTAATCGCTAAGTCAGCTAAGATTTTACGGTTAACATTGATTTCAGCTAGTTTTAAACCGTGCATTAAACGGCTGTAAGATAAACCATTGATGCGTGCTGCCGCGTTAATACGTGTGATCCATAATTTACGGAAATCACGTTTTTTCTGACGACGATCACGGTAAGCATATAATAAGGACTTCATTACTTGTCCTTGTGCTGATTTAAATAATGTATGTTTAGAACCGTAGTAACCTTTTGCTAACTTTAATACCTTTTTACGACGACGACGTGCGACGTAACCACCTTTTACTCTTGGCATTGAAGTTACCTCCTTTTATAATTCGAACGAATCTATTATTTTTTGTACGTTAACATCTGACGAATACGTTTGAAATCCCCTGAATGCACAATCGCAGATTTTCTTAATTTACGCTTCTGCTTTTGTGACTTGTTACCAAACATATGGCTTGTAAAAGCGTGAGCACGCTTAAGTTTTCCAGATCCAGTCTTTTTGAAACGCTTCGCAGCGCCTCTGTGAGTTTTCATTTTTGGCATAACTGAAGTCCTCCTTTTATCAAGTTAAACTGTTACTTCTCTGTTTTTGGTGCTAAGATTAGGAACATACTACGACCTTCCATCTTAGGCTTTGATTCAACGACCGCAATGTCTTCACATTCTTTGGCAAGACGCTCTAAAACATCTTTACCAATTTGAGAGTGAGTAATAGCACGTCCGCGGAAACGGATAGCCGCTTTTACTTTATCTCCTTTTTCTAAAAACTTGCGTGCGTTACGAAGCTTTGTATTAAAGTCATGATCCTCAATGGTTGGGCTCAAACGAACCTCTTTCACATTGATAACCTTTTGCTTTTTACGCGCTTCTTTATCTTTCTTTTGTTGCTCATAACGGAACTTTCCGTAATCCATAATTCGACATACAGGTGGTTTCGCATTTGGAGCGACACACACTAAATCAAGATTAACATTTTGGGCCATCTCAAGTGCTTCATGTTTAGACTTCACACCGATTTGGTCACCATTAGCTCCAATTAAACGTACTTCACGAGCACGAATTCCTTCATTGACCAACATGTCTTTACTAATAATCAGCCACCTCCAAAAGATTTTAGCGGATCAAAGCATTGCACTCCCATGTGTTAGGGAATTAACCATTTTATTGCTGAACGCAATAAAAAAGTGTAGACGATATACGCCCACACTTGTACATTCACTAATCATGAATCCCATCATACCTGGCAACTACTGACAGCAGCGTCAATCAGGTGAGAAGCGGGCGCTTCTGCTTGCTTTGTTTCCTCATTCAATTCGAAGTTAACTATATCACAATCAATTGAAGAGTGTCAACTGAAAATGACCGACTTAGTTATTTTAACGAATATTACACATAAATGCAATGGGAAATAAATATTTTCTTAAAAAAACCTCATTTATATGTTTAAAAAGGGGCAAATTGGAAAAAATAGTTCATTTTACACTATAATAAAGAAATGATGTGGGCTGGAAATACCAACCCATCCACAAGAACATCGCTTTACTTTTTAATCTCTGCTTCTAATTGCTGTTTAAATGATTCTAAAGAAAGTGAATCTGATTTCTGTTCACCGTATTTACGAATATTCACAGCGTCTGCTTCTACTTCTTTATCACCTAGAACGAGCATATACGGTGTTTTCTGCATTTGAGCTTCACGTATTTTATAGCCTAACTTCTCATCTCGTTCATCAATTTCAACACGAGCTCCGATCGCTTGTAGCTGTTCCTGAACTTTTTTCGCATATTCTAAATGAACGTCTGGTGAAACAGGAATGATTTGTGCTTGTACCGGTGCAAGCCAAGTAGGGAAAGCACCTTTATACTCCTCTAGTAAGAAAGCAACAAATCTTTCCATTGTTGAAACCACTCCGCGGTGGACAACAACTGGACGATGTTGGGCTCCATCTTCACCTACATACGTTAAATCGAATCGCTCAGGAAGTAAAAAGTCTAGTTGAACAGTTGATAATGTTTCATCCTTACCTAAAGCTGTCCGAACCTGAACATCTAACTTAGGACCATAAAATGCCGCTTCACCTTCTGCTTCATAATACTCAACACCAAAGTCGTCCATGGCTTCTTTTAACATACTTTGAGCTTTGTTCCACATTTCATCGTCATCAAAGTATTTTTCTTTATCTTCAGGATCACGGTAAGATAAACGGAATTGATAGTCCTCAATACCGAAGTCTTTATAAACCTCTGTAACAAGATGAACGACACGTAGAAATTCTTCTTTAATTTGGTCTGGGCGACAGAAAATATGAGCATCATTCAGCGTCATACCACGCACTCGTTGTAAGCCTGAAACGGCTCCAGACATTTCGTAACGATGCATCATTCCTAGCTCGGCAATTCTTAATGGCAACTGCCGATAACTACGCATCTCTTGTTTATAGACCATCATATGATGTGGACAGTTCATCGGGCGTAAAACAAATTCCTCATTATCACGCTCCATGACTGGGAACATATCATCTTGATAATGGTCCCAATGCCCTGACGTTTTATATAGCTCAGAACTACCAAGGATCGGTGTATACACATGTTGGTAACCTAGACGTTCTTCTTTATCGACGATATAACGTTCAATAATACGTCGAACTGTTGCACCTTTGGGTAACCATAAAGGCAAACCTTGGCCAACCTTTTGTGAAAGGGCAAAAATGCCAAGCTCTTTCCCTAACTTACGATGATCACGCTCTTTCGCTTCTGCTAAAAACTGCAAATGCTTCTTTAAATCTTCTTTACTAAAGAAAGCTGTACCATACACACGCTGAAGCATTTTATTTTTGCTATCGCCACGCCAATAAGCACCAGCTAAACTTAAAAGCTTAAATTCCTTAATTTTGTTAGTAGAAGGAACATGAACACCTCTACATAAATCAAAAAACTCACCTTGCTCATAAATCGTTACTTGTTCACCTGCTGGTATCGCCTCAATTAACTCCAATTTATAAGGATCCTCAATCTCCTTAAAACGTTCAATCGCCTCATCGCGACTTACTTCGATTCGAACAATATCTAAGTTTTCACCGATGATTTTCTTCATTTCTTTTTCAATTTTCGGTAAATCCTCTGGTGTTAAATTAACCTCAGCATCTATATCGTAATAAAAACCATTTTCGATTACAGGGCCTACACCAAACTTAGTATTCGGATAAAGACGTTTAATTGCTTGTGCCATCAAGTGTGCGGAACTATGGCGCATAGTTTCTAAAGCCTCTTCACTACCTGCTGTGATGATCTCAATAGCACCACCTTCATGTAAAGGTGTACGTAAATCAATGAGCTCACCGTTTAATTTCCCAGCATACGCTTTTTTCTTTAACCCAGGACTAATCGATTGTGCGATATCTTCTGTTGTAACACCTGAATGAAACTCCTTTTTCGAACCATCTGGAAAAATAATTTCAATAAAATCTGCCACTTACTTTCACTCCAATTCAACATATATTTTGTAGAGATACCTTGATGAATCCCTTTTTTCACGCAAAAAAACTCGACCCTAAAAAAGGGACGAGTAATCGTCGTGTTTCCACCCTTGTTTTCAAACGCTTATTCACCATGAACAAACCTTTGACTCCTCATACAGGTTAACGGTTGTGATCCGGCTCAAGCTACAACAAAAATCATTTTGGTTCGCAAGAGCAGTTCAGAGGTGGTAAGAATTACGTCGTAAATGGAGGCTTTCACCTTTTGCCTTCCTCTCTTTAATCCCGTTTCGTAATACTCATGTCCTCATCAATACTTCTCTACTGTGTATTTGATGTTATGTAGTATTATAGGGATTACAAAGACGAAATGCAAGGGGAAGTTAATGAAATCATTTCTATTTCTTTTTTCGAGTGAAATCAGAAAGTCGAAATACTTTCATCTTTTCTTGAAAAATAGCCTGCAAAGATAATATCACGCCGTCATATGGTTGATTCGTAAATAACTTAACCTCATTAGGTACTAAGCTCACCAATGGACTAAGAACCATTTCCTCAACCCGAAGCCCCTGCTCAAAAATCAAATCAACCTCTAAATAAAACATAATTTCTTCTTGTGTTACTTTGCGGAACGTTGAATCGTAAAAAGTGAAGGTCCCTTGCTCATGCACGACATAAATTTCTTCATATTTCGGCTTATGCTGTTTAATATGTTGTCTGAAGCTTTCAATCATATTTTGATATTCCTGCTCAAGCATATATTCATCAATGGCCATTTCCACACAGTCAATCAACATTTCACCATAGCTTTTTAATCGAAAGGTCAAAAACGGTTCATAATAAAAAACCGTATCCTCAGATAAATTTTTAGCAAAGGCTTGATAAATATGCTCATGTCGATCAAAGAAAGATAATAAGGCAGGCAAATCATCCCGATCTCCTTCTAGTATCGATTTTGCAATCGTTAAGATTTGCTGTTGCTCTTCCTCATCATGAAAGTAAAACACGGATTCAATAATATCAAGTATCCATTCCTCTTCCTTTGAATGAATAACATAATCTGTTAAAACCGAAGTAACAAAGGGATGAAAGGAATCATAAAAGTTCACATATTTATTATGATAATGTAAATGAATCGTTTCGCTTCCCTCTAAACTCACTTTTGCCTCCAACCCGATATTAGAGAATTTTTGAATGTACGATTTTAATTGCTGAAATAAATGCCGGCAGTGCTGCTCTTCCTCAAAGTGAATAGCTATCAATCCCTATTCCTCCTTCCCCTATCGGTTAAACTGAATCGAGCAATCATGCCTCACCAACCGCAGATAGCCTTGCTTATTCGTTTAAACCAAAGGAACTCTCATTTCTTCTTTCCTGCAATTTCCTATGCACCTACTTCCATCCTATGTTGTCCAAAATAAAACATGACAGGTTCCTAAATATTTTTAGGAAGCGATAGAGATAAAAAGAAATGTAACTAACAATAGTAGAAAAGAAGCTGATGACTAGAAACAGCTTGAAATGAGTTTGGCGAATGAGGTACGAGGGGGAGTGAGATAGGAAGTGAGTTCACAGCCGCACAAAACCGAAATCACGGAGTTACAGGCTGAAGTAAAGCACCCAACCAAACGTATATCGACATTAGCAAACGTGATATATAGACGCACCACCACACAATAATAAAACATAAAAGTATGCGAATGCATTAACGATTGGCATTACATTTATTTTTGTATGAAAGTTCGCTAACGCTGGAATGCGGAGTTCTACTCGTCACTACCGAAAATTATGCTCCGCTGGGTTATTCTAAAATCTCAAGGTCAAAAAACAATCTTCTTTAAAAATGAAAATAATAATATCACCAGTGAAAGAAGAACCTACAATTAAAAGACAAAATCCTACTTTCATGCTTGTTGGTGATGAGTTGCTAAGGCAAGTCATCATGGCAGTTTTTTATGTAACTTAGTGTGAAATGGAGCGGCAATTAGAACTCCGCATATGAGTATCAGCCTCAATTTTCATACAAAACGTACATGCCGAAGCCCAGTATTCACTTCGCCACCAACAAAAATGAAAGTGGTGTTGGTTCTTTGACTGGTGGAACTTATTCAATTAGCTTTTAATATTTTTACTTGGTGGCTTTTGTTACTTTTCATTCATTTATTTTTGTATGAGAAGCTCACTAACCATGAAGCCTGCACTAACCCGAGCGGAGGGAATGGGGAGGCCGACTCCTGCAGGCGGGTGGGCAGGCTGAGATCCACTTGCGATAGCAAGTTAGCTCAGCGCCCGCCTGCGGAAAGCGTGCCCCCCATTCCCGCAGCGATCTTCGAAGAAGAGCACATGAGCTTTAGTACACTTTCATACAAAAAAAGCTACAGAAAGGATGACATCCCTTCCATAGCATTCAAATCAATTATTTACATCAGTTCTGCATAATAAAATCCTTTTCTGCAGATTCATCACCTTCAAATACACGCAAAATATTATAACGCGTATCACGTTGAGCCGGAATTTTACCAGCCTCACGAATCAACTGAAGCGTCTGATTCGTATTTACTTTATGCGTTGTATTCGCAGCAGAAACTACGTTCTCTTCCATCATCGTACTACCAAAATCATTACAACCATATTGTAAAGACAACTTACCAACCTCTGGCCCCATTGTCACCCATGATGACTGGAAGTTTTTAATGTTGTCTAAGAAAATACGAGAAATAGCTACATTCTTTAAGTAATCTTCAGGTGTTAACTTTTTGTATTTCCTCAAAGCCGTATTATCCGGCTGCAGCAACCAAGAAATATAAGCAGTAAAACATCCTGTCTCATCTTGGGCATCTCGTACACGTTGCATATGTAATGCACGCTCTTCGAACGATTCACCAAAACCGATAACCATAGTCGCCGTTCCATGCATTCCAACCTTTTTTGAGGTTTTCATTGCATCGATCCACTGTTCCCAAGTTACCTTGAGACGACTTACTCTTAATCTCGTTTCTTCTGTTAAAATCTCTGCTCCACCACCAGGCATACTATCTAATCCAGCTTTATGAAGTTCACTAAGTACCTCTTCAATCGACAACTCTGAAACTTCAGCAATCTTCCAAATTTCTGCAGGAGAAAAAGAATGCATCCATATGTCCGGAAAACGCTTTTTAATCTCTTTTAACAAATTTGTATAATAATCAAGCTTTAAATTGGGATTTGTTCCACCTTGCATTAAGATCTCAGTACCACCAACATCTAAAGTTTCTTGGATTTTTTGAAAAATAACTTCATTATCCAATACATAACCTTCTTTTGAATTTGGCGGACGATAAAAGGCACAAAAACTACAATACGTATCACAAAAGTTTGTATAGTTAACATTTCTACCAATTACAAATGTTGTAACTGGATCAGGGTGCCACTTTTTCATTATTTGATTGGCGACGTCACCAATTTTTTCTACTTCATCACTTTCATAAAGTTTCACGGCATCATCCATTGAAATACGTTGACCGTCCAATGCACGATTTAGAATAGCATCGATGCTCATGATTTATTTACCCCCATCTATCAATCTGGAATATGTTCATGGTATCACAAAATAACTCTTTCGCAAAGCGAAGAAGGTTGGAATCTATTCCAACCTTCTTAAGCATTTGATTCTATGAGTTTTTCCGGCGATTTCGTCCTTCAACGGTAATGAGTTTCGTATAATACCGAATCCGCTCCATAATTCTTAATGCCTTTAATTCCTCTATCCCGCTCTTATCGGAATACATTAAATGCTTTTCTAAATCATCATAATGATAATTAGATGTAAATACGGTAGGTAGCTTCTCGAACATTCGATGCTGTAAAATCGACCCTAATACTTCATCACGAATCCAAGGTGACATCGTCTCTGCTCCAATATCATCTAAGATTAATACTTTAGCATTTTTCACATCATTTAATTTCTCTTGAAACGTACCATTTCCAATTGAATTTTTCATTTCAGTAAAAAAGTCTGGAGCATAAACGGTATAGGTTTCAATCTCTCTTTTCATCAAAAGGTTAGCCATAGCTCCAACAATATACGTCTTACCGACTCCAAAAGGACCATATAAGTAAAGCCCCATAGGATCTTGGCCAGGTTTCACGGAAGCTGCAAACTCAGCTGCTGCAGCAATCCCATTTTCACGGCTTTCATCAAACTCTATCGATTCAAACGAGGCCTCAAAAATCTCTCTTGGCATATATAACGATTTCATTCGCTCACGTTGCTTCGCTCTTTCCACTTCCTTGACTTTCAAATGACACGGGTGATAAGACAAATCAAAATAACCATGTCTAGTAGTAAGCTCTGGCTGATAACCTTGCATCATATTTGGACAGGCTGCTAATCCAGGACATTTTTCACAGTTATGCTGCTCTTTTTGATACTCAAAAAGTTGAATGAGCCCCTGCTCCACCATCTCAGTCGTTACTCGTTCATGATTGTTTAAAGCCTTTTGAATAAGTGGGTCTTTTAATAATACTTGTTTTTGATTTTCTAATTTCTCAAATAGCTGATCTTGACTCCCCCACTGCCCAAACTGTGTTTGCATCTTACGCATTACCTACACCTCCTTCTATTCATCATGTAACTTCTTTAGCACGGCTTCAAAACGTCTTTTCGCATCTGAATTATCCGTACTCTCTTTTTTGTCTTCAGACTTTGACTTTTCTGTTTGGTCCGATTCCGCTTCTAATTTCCGCTCTTTAATCAACCAATCCGGTAATTTTTCTTGTCTTTGTCCTTTTTTTACCGTTCTTTTCATACTTTGACTTGCCTTATTCTTATAATCAGCGACACTTTTTTTAGCTGCACTCATCGCACCAGGAACGGTATAAATTTTGAGCCTCTTCCAATTAGCCGCTATTTTTTCAATAAGGGCTTTTGGAAGCTTCATATCATTTTGACGCATCACATAATCAATCAGAACATTAACAACGCCAGGGTTTAGCTCGTGATCCAATAATAAAGCCTCAACAATTTTCATATCAGCTGGTGCTGGTTTCGCCCCGTCCGATAGCATTTCTAACACTTGCATCGGTGCGGTTGTCTCAAAAAAGTGAATAACCTTCTCTTCCTCTGTCACGGGTGTTTTATTGGTCATCACGCGTTCATGTATAGGTTGTGTTTTTAGCCCTAAAGCTGGTGGCTCATTGCCATTTTCCATCTTGTACCACTCTTGAGCTCGTTTTCTTAATTCTTGTGGATGAATTTCCTCATCATGCACCATTGCTTGGGAAATGATTCGACTCATTTCTAAAGGCTGAATTTGATAAACAAACGCTAATCGAAGGATAAGCTTTTCCATACTAGCTGTAATCGCATTTTCTGGAACAATAAACGACGACAAATCTCGCTTCATTAATTCCATGTCAAAGCTTGGGTGAAGGATATCCTGTTGTTCACCCTGATCTGTTTGAATAAACTCCATATTTGATTGCTTCTTAACATCTATCCTTGTCTCTGACGTTTGAAAGAGCTCCGAATGCTTTAAAGAAGTAAAAACATCACCGAAGGAGTACGTTAATTCCTGATACGCACTAGAATCCACCTTCTCCACTGAAAAGCGCTCACGTAATTTCAAGTAGGAGCTTTTACCAAGACGGTTATATAAGAAAACACTATAGACATCATTTTGAAAAAAGTCAGCAGGTGACATCGGTGCTTTTAGTTGATAAAGATAGGAGGAGGAACCCTGGTCACTTTTTTTAAAAGTCTTTAAAAGCCCAGTCCCTTCAAGCTTTTTCCTTTCTTCATAAATCGTTTGTAAATCCAGTCCAACCTGTGCCATTAATTGTCTGTGCGTTAATTCTTCACACCAATATTGATCCTTTTCCAACAACCGATACAGTGTTATATATAAGCTGCTAGCGAGGGACCCAATAAGCGGCTGATAAAGTAACGTAATCACATTAAGATCGGTATCACTTAATGGTGTCATTAATCTAACTGTAAATCGATCAACAGGTATTAGCTCCTTCCAATGCCAGCTCATATAATCCCCTCTCTTCTCATCTTGTCCTTTATTCTAAACGAAATCTGTCTCCCTTTTCAAAAAAAAAGCCTTTAGCGACACAGGCGCCTTAAGCTTCTTAAGGGTGTACGAATTATATTCTCAAACTCGTATTTATCGATTTTTTTTCATTAAATCTGTTAATTCCTTAATAAAGACGTTAATGTCTTTGAACTGTCTATAGACTGAAGCAAAGCGAACGTAAGCAACATCATCAATCGTCGCCAGCTGTTCCATGACAAACTCACCAACATCCCGACTATGTACTTCATTGGTTCCTTTACTTCTTAGTTCTCGTTCAACGTAGTTGACAATATTCTCTAATGTTTCTAAAGAGACCGAGCGCTTTTCACAGGCCCTTATTAGTCCACGCAAAATCTTATCTCGATTAAATTCCTGTCTTGTCCCATCTTTTTTTACAACAATTAATGGAACCTCTTCAATCATTTCAAAAGTAGTAAAACGTTGATTGCAGACTTCACACTCTCTTCGCCTTCTGATCGAACGACCTTCATGGCTTGGCCTAGAGTCTAGCACTCTTGTTCCATTATGATGACAAGTTGGACATCGCATATAACCATCACCTTCATCGGAATCATTCAGTATTGTTTTATTTCGATCAGATAGACAAATGGATGTCTTAATCTCATCATAGTCATTATTCTTTTTTCTATTCTATAAAATTAATATCGATGTGACAAGCTTACAACAGTTGATCGCCTAATCCTGTTCCAATAAAAGTTAACTCTTTATCAAGATCTGCATATAACTTTAAAACTTGCTTTTTACTTTTCCCAAAATCGCCAGGTAATAATGACTCTGTGGAAATGGAGAAGTCAACCGCTGTTTTAAAGGGTTTAACCGTAATGACCGTCGCAATCACTAGCTGTTTGGTACCTTTGCTCTCTTGAGCAATAATTTCCCCTCGCTCAGATTCGGAACGTTTTACGCGAAATCCATTCTTCTTCAGAACCGTTTCAACGTTTTCCATGACCTTATCTTTTTGAGATTTATAATACCTTGTTTTTAACTGTTCATTACGATGTGCTTCTCTTGTTTCCGTTCGATTACTTGCAATAAATTCAATCACATCACGAAAGCCCATAATACCACCCATCTCTAAATTATGTATAAACATTATTATAGCATATACTCATCCATTTTGGGTGAACTTACCTTGCAACTTCTTCTCAAAATTAAGACGAATAAAGGGCCACCACAAACTGTCGTAAAAGAGACAGCTGTAGGTAACCCTTTAAAATTTATTATAGCGCTTGTACCTTTGTCTTTTCAATTTTAACAGGACCCATTCCACGAGGTACTTCGATTACCTCTGATGTTTTTGCATCCAAAGATTCTGCAATGAAGTCTGAAGCTACATTCGGATCGATGCGATCACCACATGTATATACGTCGATACTTGCATAGCCATGCTCAGGAAAACTGTGAATTGTTAAATGTGATTCTGAAATAATAACCACACCACTTACACCATGCGGAGCAAACTTATGAAAGGCAACTTCTCTTACCTCCGCTCCAGCTTTTAAGGCTGCATCTACAAATACCTGCTCAATCAGTTTCATATTATTCAACTTCTCCACATTACAACCCCATAATTCTGCGATAACGTGACGACCCATTGTGTCCATAAGTTGAATCCCCCTTTTCAAATAAATTATCATGCCTTCTCAAGCATGTAGATATGTACAACTACACGGGGGAAAGTTAGTCCAGAGAGGTCCTAACCCTTTCTGTAGCTAGACATATCAATTTTGCTGTAATTGAAGTTCACGAAAATCAGTATACTTGGTTTAGTACATGAATGCAACAGGTAATTTTTATTTCAAGCTGCATTTTTTACTGATTTCGACAAAGAGTTGTCACTTCTATTCGTCTAATCGCTCTTAATGATTAGACTAACCTAATCACACAAGATTATAAGTGATTTTCTTTCACATTATTTAACAATCCCCCGTATCAAACAAAGACACCCTCTCTGTGTTAAGAAGGTGTCTGAATATCCCATCGCTCTAAAATATGCTGAAGCTGTTTTTCGGTTTCTTTTAATGAACCACCATTATTAATAACGGCATCGGCTCTATCAAGTTTGTCCTTTAGGGGCCATTGTGCTTGAATTCGTTGCTGTGCTTCTTTTTCCGTTGATCCATCTCTGGCCATTAATCGTTGTAATTGCGTCTGTTTATCAACATAAACTAAAAGTACCTTATTTATTAAATGAAATAAATCATTTTCATACAATAAAGGTATATCTAAAACAATAATCTTATTACCTTCTTGAAGCCATATATTTTTTTCGTGGACCATTCTCTGCCTAACCGCTGGATGGACAATCTTATTTAGCTTTTCCCTAGCATTTGGATCCTGAAACACAATCTGACCAAGTTTTTTTCGATTCAGCCCTCCTGCGGCCGTCAGCACCTCTTTGCCAAATGTACGAACAATTTCTTCTAGTGCATACTCACCAGGCTCTACGACCATTCTGGCAATCTTATCTGCATCCACGATAGGTATACCTTTTTCACGTAAAAAATTTGAAACCGTCGATTTCCCGCTGGCAATTCCACCAGTTAAACCTATTATGATAGCCACATTTCCACCTCTTACTTTTACCCGAACAGACTTGAAGCACCTAGAATAATTAAAAGTAATCCCGGTATAAAGGAAAATCGTTGCATAAAGGCAGAAGCAGAGAATTTACGTCCAATCCCCATGCCCACCGTTAAAAAGAAGCCGCTCATAAACGTGACTGAAAGAGCTAGGAAAAGGGGAGATATCCCTAACAAAGCAGCACCAAGGCCCGCTCCAAATGCATCCAGTGAAAGAGCTAAGCCTAACAGTACGGCCTCTCTGCCGCTTATCGTTCCTGAATCATCTAAGTCTGCTGACATCGGCTGTCTTAGAATTCGCACCACGACTCCTAACATTTTAATTTCAAAATTTAATATAACAGGTTCTTTTACTTTTGAAGGGCTTGAATCTGTCCGAAATACTTGGATTAATGCATAAATCCCAATTAAAATGAGGATACATCCTCCTACCATCCCTGCTATATCAGGCGAAAGCCATTGTGAGATGACCGTGCCTACGGCCATAGCTATTAGAATAACAAGTGCTGAACAAGATGCAATAAATATTAGTGATTTGAAAGGTAACTTCATCTTCCTCATGCCGTATGTTAACCCTACACCAAAACTATCCAAACTTACAGCAAACGCTAAAGCTAATAATGTCCATAATGCCACAATTTTAACTCCTTCCTTACATTACTAATAGGATAGTATATGGAAGGAGCTATTCCGACGTACATTATTTTTGGCAAGAAGGACAGAAGTGTGTGCCCCTGCCACCTACCACTATTTTTTCAATTTCTGTTCCACAATGATTACACGGCAAAGCTTTACGACCATAAACGTCTAAGTGCTGCTGAAACATGCCCATATCCCCTTGTCCGTTCACATAGGACTTCACCGAGCTTCCCCCTAGGTCCACGGCTTCTTGTAATGTTTCTTTAATCTTAAGGTGTAGGACCATCAATTCTTGGTCATCTATGGTATTGGCTAAGCGCTCTGGATGAATACCTGCACGGAATAACGCTTCATCCACATAAATGTTTCCTAAACCTACCACCGCTTTTTGGTCAAGAAGAACGACCTTGACTTTTCGTGCTGTTCTAGAGAAGGCGATTTTAAGTGTTTCGATTTGAAATAATTCAGAGAAAGGCTCAACACCTAACCCGAGTAAAGGCTCACTATGTTCCTCTGCTCCTTTTAAGAAAAGGTGCATCGTTCCAAATTTACGAACGTCTTGATACCATAATTCTGTATCGTCTTCAAAACGAAATATAACATGCGTATGTTTGGTTCTTTCTTCACCTTTTTGATGTAAACCATATCGCCCTTCCATTCTTAGATGAGAAACAAGCGTATAATCCGTTAATTGAAAAAGGAGGAACTTCCCTCTCCTGTCGATTGATTGAATCGTTTGACCAACTAGCATCATTTTAAACTCGTGACTATCATCAGGTAGCTTTATAATTTTAGACCAAAATATGTCAATTTCTTTTAGTGTTTTCCCTACAACTAATTCAGTTAACGTCCTTCTTACTGTTTCTACCTCTGGTAACTCCGGCATTTCACTCTCTCCTTACTTCGCATCATACCAACTGTCTCCGACCTCAGCATCTACTTTTAACGGTACATTTAATTGAATTGCATTCTCCATCACCTTTGAAATAACTTCTTTAAAAGTTTCCACCTCATCCTCAGGTACTTCAAAAATTAATTCATCATGCACTTGTAAAAGCATTCGGGTTTTCCAACCATTCTTCTCAATCTCTTCACCCATATTAACCATAGCTTGCTTAATAATATCAGCAGCCGTTCCTTGTATCGGTGTATTCATAGCCGTTCGCTCCGCAAAGCTTCTAAGGTTAAAATTACGGCTCGTCAGCTCAGGTAAATAACGACGGCGATGTAAAAGCGTTTCTACATACCCGTCTTCTCTTGCTTGCTCGACAATTTCATCCATGTATTGTTTGACTTTTGGGTAGCTAGCAAAATACCGTTCAATAAACTCTGCCGCTTCTTTACGTGTAATATCTAAATTCTGAGACAAGCCATAGTCACTAATTCCATATACAATTCCAAAGTTAACAGCCTTTGCACTTCTTCTCATTAAGCTTGTTACTTCCTCTTCCTTCACATGGAAAACATCCATGGCTGTTTTCGTATGGACATCCATATCCTTTTGAAAAGCCTCGATCAATCCTTTATCTTCTGATATATGAGCTAATACACGAAGCTCAATTTGGGAGTAGTCGGCAGCCATGATTTTCCAACCCTTTTCAGAGGGAATAAATGCTTTTCTAATTTTCCTACCTTCTTCTAATCGAATCGGGATATTTTGCAAGTTAGGATCGGTTGAGCTAAGGCGACCTGTTTGCGTTAAAGCTTGATTGAATCTAGTATGAACCTTGCTCGTATCTTTTTTAATGACTTTTAATAAACCTTCAATATACGTTGAATTAAGCTTCCCTAATTGACGATAGTTTAAGATATGTTCAATAATTTCATGCTTACCAGCAAGCTTCTCTAACACATCAGCTGAAGTAGAGTACCCTGTTTTGGTTTTCTTAATCGGTGGGAGCTCTAACTTCTCAAACAATATTTCTCCCAGCTGCTTCGGTGAATTAATATTAAAAGTTTGACCTGCTAATGAATGAATTTCTTCTTCATATTTCTTTAAACGAACCTCTAGGTCTTCGCCCATCTTCTCCAATTGACTTATGTCGACCTTTACACCTGTTAACTCCATTTTTCCTAAGATAATAGAGAGTGGCATTTCTAAATCGAAATAAAGCTCAAACTGTTGATTATTTTTTAATTCTTGCTCCAATTTCTCTTTTAACGAAAAAGTAACAAGTGCTTTACGAACTAAATGCTCCGCTAACACATGAATATCATCAGGTGTTTTCCTCTTTGCCCCTTTCCCATAAACCGTATCATCAGCTTGTACGTAACCACCTTGCTTACGCTGGGCGATATCGACAATATCATGAGCAGAATGGGAAGGATCTAATAAATAGGAAGCCATCAACAAATCAAACTCTACGCCTTTTAACTCTACTCCTTGCCATCCAAGGAGTACCGTAGCTCTTTTTGCATCAAAAAGCCACTTCTTTTGATTTTGATCTGCTAACCAATTTACAAACACTTTTGACTGTAGGGCTTTTTCTGTCTCAAAAAAGTACTTTCCCTTTTCATGGACGACCGATATACCTACGATGTCTGATTGATGATAATGATCATCTAATATCTCAACAATCAAGGCTGCCGGTGTGTGTAAGTGTTCTTCCTTAATTTCATCCACAATTTCAAAAGATATTTCATCTTTTGTCTCTATTTCATCTTCTACAGCCTCTGAATCAAATTTCTCTAACAATGATTTAAACTCTAATTCTTTAAATAGCTTGACTACCTTTGTTGTATCATAGGCACCAAACTGTAAATCTTGTAATGACAAATCCAATGGTACTTCATTAAAAATCGTTGCTAATTCTTTACTCATGAGTGCTTGTTGTTTATTTTCTTCAAGACGTTCCTTCATTTTTTTACCTGATATTTGCTCAATGGACTCTAATACTTTTTCAACAGTACCATATTCTTTTAATAGCTTGATCGCTGTTTTCTCACCAATTCCAGGTACCCCAGGGATATTATCGGAACTATCACCCATCAGACCTTTCATATCAATGATTTGGTTTGCTGTTAGTCCATACTTTTCATCTAAAGCAGCAGGCGTATACGGGTCAACCTGTGTAATTCCTTTTTTCGTTAAAACGACTGTGACATTATCGGTTACTAGCTGCAGTAAATCCTTATCCCCGGTATAAACTTTAACTTGCCATTCTTCATCTGCTGCTTCCTTAGCAAATGTCCCAATGATATCATCCGCTTCATAGTTCTCTGCTTCAAATCGTTTAATTTGAAAAGCATCTAATAGCTCTCGAACAAGTGGGAACTGCTCGGATAATTCTGGTGGTGTCTTTTGTCTACCACCTTTATATTCGCTGTAAGTTTTATGTCTAAATGTTGTTTTACCTGCATCAAAGGCAACTAACATATGAGTCGGTTGGTCTTCCTCTAAAATTTTTAGCAACATCGTAGTGAAACCGAAAACGGCGTTGGTATAAACGCCTTTATCATTATTTAGTAAAGGTAAGGCGAAGAAAGCTCGATAGGCAATACTATTTCCATCGATTAATACTAGTTTTTTCATGGTTTTTTTCTCCTTTTATATGAAAGTTAGTGCTGATACTCATATACGGCACTCTACTTACCGCTACCCAAAATCATGCTCCGCATCCTGTGGGGTGGCGCTGAGCTAATCGGCTACACCGCTGGATCTCAGCTCTTCCACTATTTCCCACGGGAGTCTGGGTTACTGCTCATTGTCAAATTTAAAATCATTCTTACAACAAATATTAAAATGAATAAGAATAGAACAAATCGAATGAAAAGCCACCAGTTAAAAACTAAACCTACTTTTATATTTGTTGGTGGCGAAATGAATCGGTCGTCATGTGCGTTTTGTATGTAAATTTATTTTGGGATGTTGTGAAGATAGATTGTTTTCATCATTACCATAAAGATTCTTCTATCGGCTTTTTATTATTATCATTGTAGCACACATACGTTCGAAACAAAAAAGGTACCTCCTCATTTCTTGAATGAAGATAGTACCTTTTCATGATTTAATTATTATTCGAGATCACCCATTAATAAACGTGTATATGGAGAGTTTGCTGGGAGTACAAGAACGGTTTCTCCATCAATGGTTTTCTTATAAGATTCTAATGTGCGGTAAAGTTGGTAGAATTCTTCATCTTGGCCAAATGCGTCATTATAAATTCGAGCGGCTTCTGCTTCACCCTCTGAAATAACCTCATCTGCATCGGCATTGGCGGTTGCTATCATTTCTTGAACTTCACGATCTGTATTGGCACGAATTCTATTCGCTTCAGCATCCCCTTCAGACAAATAATCCTGTGCCGTCGTTTGACGCTCAGAAATCATGCGACGATATACCGCTTCTTCATTTTCTTCTGGAAGGTCGGCACGCTTCATACGAATATCCGTTAAAGAGATCCCGTAATTTCCGTTCTCTAAAGATGTATTAACTCGGATACGGACGAGCTCTCCGATGTCATCACGAGCTTCACCTTCACCAGAGTTAATAATCGAATCAAAATTTAATTGACCTAGTTCAGCACGTATAGCTGAGAAAATGATTTCTCCCATAATGGCTTCTGCATTTTCAATTGATCTTGCATTAGCAATCATTTGCTGTGGGCTTTCAATTTTCCAGACAGCGTAATAATCAGCAAGCATTCGTTTTTTATCACTCGTATTAATTTCCGCTGTTGGAATATCATAGACCATTTGATACTTTGGAAGAGTGCTCACCGTTTGGATAAATGGAATTTTATAACTTAATCCTGGTTCATCTTCTATTTTTACAACTTCCCCAAATTGCCTTACAACTTTATATTCACCTTGCTCGACAATAAATAGATTACTAATCACGACAGATAACAAAACAATCAATATAACTGCCGTAGCCCCAAGCTTTACATATTTACGATATGTCTCAGGTGTTCTTTTTTCATTAATATCAATGATACGGTCATCACTCATCGCTATTTTCCCCTCCTTCTCCTTGGTTGTTATCATTATTTAATGGAGGTGGGTTTGATGAACTCGAGCTATTTCCACCATCAAGAGGACGAATTGGTAAATAGTTAATCGTATCATTATTACTGTCCATAATATAAATATCTGTATTTGGTAATACTTGCTCTAGTGTTTCTAACAATAGACGTTGTCTCGTTACATTTGGATTAACCTGATATTCTGTATATAAAGCATCAAATTGTGCAACATCACCTCGAGCACGTTGAACTCGCTCAGTTTTTTGACCTTCTGCACGGGAAATAATCGCATCCTTTTCCCCTTCTGCTTCATTCATTTTTTGATTCTCATATTTTCTAGCTTCATTAATTTTTGTTAATCGCTCCTCACGAGCATCGGTTACTTCTGTAAATGCACGACGTACTTCCTGTGTAGGGAGTTCAACATCTTGAAGCTTTACATCTTGAATACTTATTCCTATTTGATAAATATCAACTAACTCCACAAGTGTATCAAAAACTCTTGCTTCAATTTCTGGTCTTTGATCGGTTAATGCATCATCGATATTCGAGCTACCAATAACCCCTCTTAAAGAAGCAGATGCCGCGTTATATAGAACGGTTTCAGGTTCTTTCGTACTAAAAAGGAATTGCTCAGGATCACTAATTCTCCATTGAACAGCTAAATCGGCAAAAACGATAAATTCATCCCCCGTTATCATCTTTGCTTCATTTGTAAATTCTACTACTTCTCCACCTTCTTCTTGGTACCCTACTTGAAGGTTATACGTACCACGCGATAATATTTCTACACGTTGAATCGGCCATGGCAACTTAAATTTTAATCCCGGCTCTACGACGGTTTCTTCCACTTTACCAAATGTTATTACAGCTGCTTGTTCTGATTCGTCTACTATGTACCAACCTGTGACTAAAAATAGACCAAGCACCGCTACAACAATCAGTGAAAAGAAGCCAATTACTAATTGTTTCACTGTCATTCTTAATTCCCCTCCCTCTATTTCTCACTTTCTATATACGAGATAATTATGCAAAAGGTTTCAATCCATTTACATAAAATTTCACTACTTCTTATCGTATCACATATAAAAGCGGGATTCCCTCATTTTTTTCATTGGATTTTCCGATAAATTTTTTATGAAAGTTACTTGGGCGGCGCTCATTTCTCGAGATAACTTGACCTTTCGGTCTTTGTTTTGGATACTAATTCTGATGGAATACTACACATTTTTTTGGTTGGTGGTGGCTGATTGTGTGGTGCACTGAATCTTTTTAGGAAAGCTCTTGCGAGCTCATTCCTAAAAAGTGGCGGGGCTACGGCAAAGTATGAGAATCCTCAAAACCGTTTTATGAATGAAGAGCCATCAGTTAAAGATTGAAACCCTACTTATATATTCGGAGAGGACTAGTTATAAACATATCCACAGGTTAAGAAGTCGTCACTATCCATGAAGAGTGGCCTTTGTGCAGATACTCCAAGGTTTGGCCTCCGTAACTGCACATTAACCGCCTCTTCTTGTAGTTACTCACCTTCTTCATTCGAGTAACTGTCTCGTTCGGCCTTTTTCGTGTAGTTACTCACCTTCTCCCTTCAAGTAACAGTCACACTCAGCCTTTTTCGTGTAGTTACTCCAAGGTTTGATGTCAGTATCTGCACAAACTTTTATGAATGGTTAAGATGGTGAAAGTAGTGGCAACTGTTCAAACTGTTGGCACGTTTACAACTCGATCACCAACAGGAGTCGACCTGAACAAACAGGGAGCACTTTCCTGCTAAGTTCATTTATCGCGAGATGGATGACGAGCTAACTTCACGGCACAAACTATCGCCCCTAACTAACTTCCACACAAAAAAGACCATCCACAGATCAGTATTACTAACCTGCGGATAGTCAAAAAGGGAATTCAATGCGATGAAAGAAATCATTTCCATCATTCGAACATTGAGGGGAACCGTTCTATATCAGTATAGCTCCCGTAAGTTAACTAAACATAAAGCCAATGTAAAACATTTGTAAAAGAAGAAAAACTATCTTCCATTGCCGAAAGATAGCTTTTCTCCCTCTATTCTTCTAAAATACGCTGCCATTCCTCTTTTTGCTTCTTCGCAAAAATTAGAGTAAATGTAGTACCTTCACCCACCTTACTTTTCACATCAATCTTTGCATGATGTGCCTCAACAAGGTGTTTCACAATCGCTAAACCTAAACCAGTCCCTCCCGAATTGCGACTTCTTGCTCTATCCACTCGGTAAAAACGTTCAAAAATACGGTGAAGCTCTTGTTCGGTAATCCCAATTCCTGTATCAGAGACAGACCAGACGACTTGATCTCGCTCTTCTTTTACCAGCACATCAATTCTTCCATGTTCAGGCGTGTAGGTAATGGCGTTGTTAATTAAATTGATCGCAATTTGTTTTATTCTTTGGAAATCACCATCAACAACTGTATCTCCCGTTACACGTAAATGGAGTTCTATCGATTTTTCTTCACTTTTATCCTTCAAAAGCGTCATAGCTTCTTCAACTGCTTCTGCTAACTTTATTCTAGACAAATTTAAGCGGAAAAATTGCTGTTCAATTTTTGAAAGCTCTAACAGGTCATGGATTAATCCCTGTAATCTTTCACTTTCTTTTAAAATGATACGAAGGAACTTCTCACGAAACTGTTCATCATACATCGCTCCGTCTAACAACGTTTCGCTAAAGCCCTTAATTGAAGTTACAGGTGTTTTTAATTCATGTGATACATTGGCAACAAAATCCTTACGAACCTGCTCTAGCTTTTTCAATTCGGTAATATCATGCATGACGATGGCCACACCCTTAAAACTTCCATTATGACTAATAACAGGGGCTCCATGTACATCGTAGTATTTCAATTCAAAATGCTCCTCAAATGTAAGCTGCTTTTGAACCTTTTCTTCTGACATAAATACCGATTGAATTAATTGCGTAATTTCTTTATTTTCAATCACATCATGGTACAGCTGATGATCCCATTTATCTGTATTTTCATTGAAGATATCACGGCATGTTTTATTAATAAGTGAAATGTCTCCACGCATGTTAATTAAAATTAAACCGCTACCCATATTCTCAATTAACGTTTCCATCCGTTCTTTTTGAAGCTGATGACGCTTCGTAATATGCTCAAGATTACTTGCTAAAACGTTCACTGATTTAGTTAACTGACCAATTTCATCTTGCTCACCTTCAACCGTTCTAGCTTTAAAATTACCTTTTGCTAATTCGTTTGCAACATCAGTCACGCTTTCGATTGGTCGTATCATTTGTGAGGTTACCCGATAAATAACCAAGAAAATAACAGCAGCTGCCAATGAGAAGCTAATAATCAAGACCATCCAAATTTGCTTATTCATTTCTTGAATATCAGAAGTAGGCAACCCTAGTCTTACGATACCGACCATTTCTTCTCCATCCATAATTGGTACCGCTAAGTAAAGCAGTTCATTATCAACCGTTTCACTATATCGGATTTCACGACTTGTATTTCCTTCTAATAACTCTGCAATTTCTGGACGCTTTAGATGGTTTTCCATTAAGGAAGGATCGGTGCTTGATTCGCCAATTACCTCTCCATCCATCAGAATGATCGTAATTCTAACGTCTAACTCCTGACTTACATCATTCGTGAAGCTTTGGATATCACGATCAATTAAGCGGTCTTCTTCTATTAAATACGAAACTAGATCCGCATCGTTCTGCAGCCTCTCTGTTGTATAATCTAAATGAAACTCTTTAAATAACTGACCGATTGCGATTCCTAAGCCTGCTAAAACGGATAAGATTGTTAGCATAACAATACTAATCAAACGAAATCTTAATTTAAACATTATAACTGGGGCTCCTCCAATTTATAGCCTAGTCCCCTAATTGTTTTAATATAAATAGGTTTTTTCGTATTGGGTTCAATTTTCTCTCGTAAATGACTAATATGTACATCCACAATCCTCGTATCCCCAACAAACTCATAGTTCCAAACAGCATTTAAAAGCTGATCCCTCGTTAATACTCGTCCTTTATGATTCATTAGATAGAGGAGAAGTTCAAATTCCTTAGGCGTAACGTCTAAGGCTTTGTTTTGATAGTATACTTCATAGTTTTCAGGATATATAACGACTTCCCCGACCGTCATTTTCCCATTATTTCCTTTTTCCTCTACGGTTTCTACAGGTGCTTGTTGAGCAACTCTTCTTAAAATTGCCCGAACCCTTGCAACCACCTCACGTGGACTAAAAGGCTTCGTCATGTAGTCATCTGCTCCGAGCTCCAGACCCAAAACTTTATCAAATTCATCATCTTTGGCTGTTAACATCAAGATAGGTGTAAAGACTTTATTTTGTCGTAATTGTTTACAAACCTCTAAACCATCCATCTCCGGTAGCATCAAGTCTAAAACAATTAAGTCATATTTTTCACTTTCTGCTTTCCTAAAGGCAGCTCCACCATCATGAACAGTATCTACTTCATAACCTGATTGCTGTAAGTTAAATTGAAGTAATGTTGCAATTGATTCCTCATCATCTACTACTAATAATCTTTGTGACATATAAGTCTCCTCCGCTCTTCTCAATGTATGAGATCTTTCACGGTTCCCCAATAGATTTTATATTTTTCACCATTAGTATACCAAATAATGCTCGATTATTAACATAGTTATATCATTTTGATCAAGTATTTTGAATGACTTCTTTTTTTGAATGCTTATAAAAAACGATGCAAAGATGTTTATCATCCTTACACCGTTTCACTTATTATTTACTTGGTAGAGCTTCCATGACATGTCGGACCGATTGAACAGAACGATCTAATGCAGCCTTTTCGTCTTCTAGTAGATCTAGTTCAATAATTTTTTCAATACCATCGCCACCTAGAATCGTGGGTACACCTAAGTATAAATCCTCATAGCCATACTCTCCTTCTAAATAAGCAATGGTTGGCAGTACTCTTTTCTTATCTTTAATAATTGCCTCAACCATTTGAGTTAGTGAAGCTGCCGGAGCGTAATAGGCACTACCATTCCCTAAAAGTCCAACGATTTCTCCTCCACCTTTACGAGTACGTTCAACAATTTCTTCTAACCGCTCATCTGAAATAAGTTTTGATAAAGGAACGCCTCCTGCAAAAGAATAACGAATAAGCGGAACCATATCATCGCCATGTCCACCTAATACAAAACCTGTGATATCTTCAACAGAAAGGTTTAATTCTTGAGCAATAAAGGTACGGAATCTAGCTGTATCTAAAACACCTGATTGACCGATTACACGATTTTTAGGAAATCCAGATTCTTTATAAACCGTATAAGTCATTGCATCGGCTGGATTCGTCAGCACGATGATATAACAATTTGGTGAATAGTTTACCACTTCACGCGTAACTGCCTTCATAATATTTGCATTAGTGCTAACAAGATCGTCACGACTCATTCCAGGCTTTCTAGCAATACCAGCTGTAATGACAACAATATCAGAATCCTTTGTATCTTCGTAATTAGAACTACCTACAATATGAGCATCTACGCCTTGTACAGGTGTTGATTCTAGCATATCTAGTGCTTTACCTTTAGTCGGTCCATCTAATTGTGGAATATCAACTAACACAACATCCCCTAACTCTTTTTGTGCAACCATTAGAGCCGTTGTTGCTCCAGTAAAGCCCGCCCCAATGACTGATATCTTTCTACGTTTAATTGCCATTTTCCATCACTCCTGATTGTTGATTTCAAACGTGAATCTATCATTCCTAGAAAGAAAGCGTATGGATTTTACTCACATACGCTCATGTCATCAATATTAAAGGTTTTTAATTAACTCATCAGCAAATCCAGAACATTTCACTTCTGTTGCACCATCCATTAAGCGGGCGAAGTCATATGTTACTACTTTGCTAGCAATCGTTTTATCCATAGAACCCATAATTAAATCTGCTGCTTCATTCCAACCAAGGTGACGAAGCATTAATTCACCTGAGAGTAGAACAGAAGAAGGGTTTACTTTATCTTGTCCCGCATATTTAGGTGCTGTACCGTGAGTTGCTTCAAAAATAGCATGTCCCGTTACATAGTTAATATTAGCACCTGGAGCAATACCAATTCCACCTACTTGAGCAGCAAGTGCATCAGAAATGTAATCTCCATTTAAGTTCATTGTTGCTACAACATCAAACTCTTTTGGACGAGTTAAAATTTGTTGTAAGAAGATATCAGCAATAGAGTCTTTAACTAGAATTTTACCAGCAGCTAAAGCTTCATCTTGTGCTTTATTGGCAGCCTCTACACCGTCAGCTTCTACAATATTATCGTACTGGGCCCAAGTGAATACTTGATCACCAAATTCTTTCTCAGCAAGCTCATAACCCCAGTTCTTGAAAGCACCTTCAGTAAATTTCATGATGTTTCCTTTGTGAACTAACGTTACACTCTTGCGGCCTTCGTCAAGTGCATATTGAATCGTTGCACGGACTAAGCGCTCTGTACCTTCTTTAGATACAGGTTTTACACCGATACCAGAAGTTTCAGGGAAACGAATTTTCTTAGCACCTAATTCTTCTTGTAAAAACTTCACTAATTTTTGTACTTCTTCAGAACCCTCTTGATACTCAATACCAGCGTAAATATCTTCAGAGTTTTCACGGAAGATAACCATGTCCGTATCTTCTGGACGTTTAACAGGAGAAGGTACTCCTTGGAAATAACGTACTGGACGTAAACAAACGTATAAATCAAGCTCTTGGCGAAGTGCCACGTTTAATGAACGAATTCCGCCTCCAACTGGTGTCGTTAATGGTCCTTTAATAGCAATCATATATTTATCAATAGCTTCTAATGTTTCTTCAGGTAACCAACTTCCTGTTTCATTAAAAGCCTTTTCACCCGCTAAAATTTCTTTCCAAACAATTTTCTTCTCACCGTTATAAGCTTTTTCAACTGCTGCATCTAATACTCTAGAAGCTGCTGCCCAAATATCTGGACCTGTTCCATCTCCTTCAATAAAAGGAATGATCGGGTTATTTGGTACATCTAATACTCCATTATTTACCTTAATTACTTCACCGTTTGACATGTTACATAAACCTCCTCGAAATAATTACGCAATATAAAATCTTCACATTCTTAGCTTAACAAATATACATGAAAATTGTCACTAAATATCTATAATGATCGAACAATGTTATGGAATAGGTCGAATTAACGACCTACCCGTATCTAATACTTATCGTTTCTCTAACGGAACATAAACCTGCTTATCCGGACCGTTATATTCTGCACGCGGACGAATAAGGCGATTGTTGCTATACTGCTCTAAAATATGAGCTAACCAACCAGATGTACGGCTTACAGCAAAAATAGGTGTGAATAAGTCATGATCAATACCTAAGCTATGGTAGACACTAGCTGAATAGAAATCAACGTTTGGTAAAATTCCTTTTTCAGAAGTGAAGATTTCGTCAATTTTAATCGACATTTCATACCACTTTGTTTCACCAGTAATTTCCGTTAAGCGTTTAGACATTTCTTTTAAATGTTTCGCACGCGGGTCACCATTTTTGTAGACACGGTGTCCAAATCCCATGACTTTTTCCTTATTTTCAATCGCTTTACGTACGTATGGTTCTACATTTTCCACTGAACCAATTTCGCTGAGCATTTTCATTACTGCTTCATTTGCTCCGCCATGTAATGGACCTTTTAACGCCCCTATAGCAGCAGTAATACCTGAATAAACATCAGATAATGTCGCTACACACACTCGTGCAGTAAATGTTGAAGCATTTAGTTCGTGGTCTGCGTGAAGAACAAGCGCCTTATTAAATGCATTTACTGAGATTTCATCCGGGTCTTCTCCCTTTAGCATATATAAAAAGTTCGCAGCCACACTCAAATCTTTCTTTGGTGCAACAGGTTCTTTTCCTTCACGTAAACGCGAAAACGCTGTCACGATTGTTGGGATTTTTGCTTGAATTTTCAAAGCTTTAAGACGGTTTTTATCTTCTTCCATGACATCTGCATCTTCATCATAAAGGCCTAAGCTTGAGATTGCTGTTCTTAAAGCCGCCATAGGATGAATGTCCTTTAATGGATAGCTTTTCATTTGCTCAATGACCTCTTTTGGAATGTCAGCGTGCTCGGCTAATTGACTTTTTAGTTCGTTCAGTTCGTTTTCTTTAGGCAAACGACCATTCCAAAGTAAAAAGATAACTTCTTCAAAACTTGCATGTTCTGCCAGGTCATCAATTTCATAACCTTGATACGTTAACGTGCTATCAATAATTGAACTAACACTTGAAGTTGTTGCCACGATACCTTCTAATCCACGAGTTGCACTCACAATAACCTCTCCTTTTTCCCATAAAATCTTCCCTCAAAGCATATAGTAAATGCTTACATTTCCAAATCTAATTCCAGAAATGCAATATGTAGAAAGGAACTCCAAATCCCATTATAAACATTTTTTTTATTTTTGTGAATGTTTTCGCCTTAACAAATTCTAATATACCAAAAATTACATTTTATTAATGCGAAATGGATTACCTCTTAACAGAGATAATTGTCGGTAACACTCAACACCAACTAAGTGAAACTAACTTGGAACACCAGCTGCCATTCAACCATGGCCCTAGTCTACATATGAATATGAATCCCCTTAAAACCGTTATATAAACCTCTTATACCTATTAGTAACTTTTGTATGAATTTCCCTACAACACTTGGCACCAATTGAATGAAGTTCCACCAGTCAAAAAGCCCAACACCGCTTTCATGTTTGTTGGTGGTGGAGTGGTTTTGGCTTCACCATGCGGGTTTATATGAAAGTTGGTGCAAACATAGAGCGTTACTCGTCGCTGTATGAAAGTTACTTAGGTGCGAGAGTTTGTGCCTTGAAGTTAGTTACCTCTTGGTCCCCTTGAGTAACTGTCATATTCAGGCCTTTTCGTGACTTTACTCAAGCTATGATCTGCCTCCCTGTTGTCGTTAAACCCTTTTTTATCACCTCTGCTCTTGGACTTCGTTTTGCCTTTAAACGTAAACCACGGATTGTTGCTACCATGTATATCTATTACGATCCTTATCAATCACTTACCCTTGTACACCGTATAGAAAACGTAAAAAACTGCTCGATTTTCTATCGAACAGTTTTCTCCACTCATTTAAGGGCCTCCACCTAATCTGCTAAAGAATTGAATAACCTGCATCGTCAAATAAGCAATACCCGCTCCAATTAATGGACCAACGGCAACACCTTTAAAAAGGGCGACAGCGAGTATTGTTCCTATTACTAAAGCAGCTGTAATATGAGGATCATTTTTTAATAAATCAAGGCCATTTGCTGCGATTATTGCAACTAAAATCCCAGAAAATAAAGCGACCCATGCATAAGGCGACCGAACCGCTTCATGCAACTCCTTAAACCCAATCGCCCCTGTTACAATTGGGGTTAAAACGGCTATGGTTATAATCGTTACACCCCAATTAATTCCTTTAGACTGGATTAACGGAAACAGCTTCTCTCCCAACCCCGTCCATTTAACAATTAATAAAAAAATTACCGCAATAAGTAAAGATTGATTTTTAGCAATAACCGCAATTACTAATAAAACCAACATAAAAATGGTTGCATGAGACATGTAATCGTCCCTCTCTCTGCTACATATCAACTAGCTTACGTAAATAGAATATTAAAAAGGACGTCTATTCATGACGATGACTTGACCGTTCTGAATAAGCTTAGAAAGCCATTTCGTTAGTAGTGCTTTGAACATCGCTCTCGTTTTTGGAATTAATAAAAGTAAGCCAAAAATATCTGTTAAAAATCCAGGTATTAGTAAGAGAAAACCTCCTAATAGGATACAAAGGCCATCTATCATCACTTGACTTGGCATCTGTCCTTGGTTCATTTGCATTTGCGCTAAGCGAATTGTCTGTAAGCCTTCCCGTCTTGCTAACCAAGCACCTAATATACTAGATAATATAATTAGCGATATTGTTGGCCAGACACCAATCCATTGGCTCACTATAATAAAACCAATCACTTCTAATAAGGGTAACAAAAAAATAAGGAAAAGCAGGTACTTACGCATCCTTCTACCTCCAATAAATAAAGGAATGAAAAGGGGATATTCCTTCTCATTCCTTTCATCTGTTAAGACTACTAAGACAGCCCTTTATTCCATTACATTATAGAACACTTGCATGTCCTCTGTAAATGTCTCCACGGGTACTGTCTACAGTTATTTCTTCACCTTCATTAAATAAACGTAATGCACCTTCAACGCCTACAATAACTGGCGTATTAAGGCTGATTCCAACCACGGCTGCATGAGAAGTAAGCCCACCTTCTTCTGTAATGACAGCTGCTGCTTTCTCAAAGGCAGGAATCATGTCCTTATCTGTGCTTTGCATTACTAAAATCGAATTAGCTTTTACCTTTTCAATCGCTTCTTGTGCATTGGTGGCAACGACGACTTGACCCGTTACAGAGCTTTTACCAATACCTTGGCCTTTTGCAACGACCTCTCCAATGACATGAACTTTAATTAAGTTAGTTGTCCCTGATTCACCAACTGGAACACCTGCCGTAATTACTACACGTTCACCTTGCTTAATCATCCCTGATTTCACAGCCGCATCCACCGTAATTTCTAGCATATGGTCTGTTGACTTTGCTTTCTCACCCAATACAGGGAATACACCCCATACTAAGCTTAACTGACGATAAACACTAGGATTACTTGTCACAGCAATGATGTCAGACTTAGGACGATATCTCGAAACAATTTGTGCTGTATATCCACTTTCTGTCGCCGATAGAATATATGGTGTCTTGAGGTTAAATGACGTATGAACAACAGATTGTCCAATCGCACTTGTCGTTGTCATTGCATCCTCTGCTTTTGCAATTTTATTAAGCAATGCTTTATAGTTTAGACCTTGTTCCGCTCGAGCTGCAATTTTATTCATCGTCTTTACAGCCTCGACAGGGTAATCTCCTGCAGCTGTTTCACCAGAAAGCATGATGGCATCTGTTCCATCAAAAATTGCATTTGCGACATCACTTGCTTCTGCTCTTGTTGGACGTGGGTTGCGTTGCATAGAATCTAGCATTTGTGTTGCTGTAATTACCGGTTTAGCTTCCGCATTACATTTTTTAATTAATTGCTTTTGTACAAGGGGAACTTCTTCAACAGGGATTTCCACTCCTAAGTCACCGCGTGCTACCATCAGCCCATCAGAAACTTGAAGGATTTCGTCAATGTTATCCACTCCCTCTTGGTTTTCAATCTTAGGAATGATCTTGATCGTCTCTCCTCCGTTGTTTTCAAGAAGTTCACGAATTTCTAATACATCAGAAGCTCGACGAACAAAAGATGCCGCTACAAAGTCAACGCCTTGCTCAACTCCAAATAAAATATCAGCTGCGTCTTTATCTGTAATTCCAGGTAAATTCACACTTACATTAGGAACGTTTACACCTTTTTTATTTTTAAGAATTCCACTGTTTTTCACTTCGGTTACTAACTCATCTGCTCGAACTTCTACCACTTCTAGCTCAATTAATCCATCATCGAGTAAAATAGTAGAACCTATGTGTACATCATTTACAAGCTCTGGATACGTAATCGAAATCCTTTCGCTATTTCCGACTATTTCATTCATAGAAACAATGAGCTTTTGTCCAGCTCTTAATTCAGCTACACCATTTTCTAAGGTTTGTGTACGAATTTCAGGACCTTTTGTGTCTAATAAAATCGCCACATTTTTACCTGTTCTTTTACTTGCTTCACGAATATTTTCAATCCTTGCACCGTGCTCAGCAAAGTCTCCATGTGAAAAATTAAGTCTCGCGACATTCATTCCTGCTTCCATTAATGACACAAGTTGTTCAACCGTTTCACTTGCTGGTCCTATAGTACATACGATCTTTGTCTTACGCATAATATAGCCTCCTAAAAATTTTAAACCTCTTTTATATAAAAGTTACATGGGTAGTACTCATTTTTTTGGTTGGTGGTGGCTGGTTGTGCGGTGCACTGAATCTTTTTAGGAAAGCTCTTGCAAGCTCTTTCCTAAAAAGTGGCGGGGCTACGGCAAAGTGTGAGAATCCTCAAAACCGTTTATGCATGAAAAGCCACCCGTTAAAGAGCAAAACTACACTTTTATTCGATGTAGCTAGTAATTAACACCCTTCGGTAGATGCTCTTTCTTTACTTTTAAATAGATAGTTCCTGTGATAGCTTGTACATATCTAAGTCAATTTCATGTTTCTGTGCTAAGATTTCCTCTATACTATGATATACAAGTTGGTTTTTTTGAATACCTACAGCTACACCAGCTTCGCCTTTTAATAATAAATCAACCGCCATCGCACCTAATCGACTGGCTAATACACGGTCAGAAGCTGTTGGCGAACCACCTCGTTGAATATGACCTAATACAGTTACACGTGTTTCCATGTTAATCGCATCACTAATTTTCTTTCCGAAACTAAAGCCATTGCCAACACCTTCAGCAACGATAATAATACTGTGTTTTTTACCTCGCTCTTGTCCTCGCTTTAAACGATTGACGATTTGATCCATGTCATAATCTGCTTCTGGGATTAAAATAGTTTCAGCACCATCAGCTAAACCAGCCCATAAAGCAAGGTCTCCAGCATGTCTTCCCATCACTTCAATGACATACGTGCGCTCATGTGAAGTCGCTGTATCACGAATTTTATCAATCGCTTCAATAATAGTATTTAAAGCCGTATCAAAGCCAATCGTATAGTCAGTTCCTGGTATATCATTATCAATGGTTCCTGGCACTCCAATCGTTGGAAAACCATGCTCTGTTAACTTTTTAGCACCTTGGAAAGAACCATCTCCTCCAATAACGACAAGACCATCAATACCGTGTTTCTTTAATTGTTCTATTCCTTTTAGCTGACCCTCAAGTGTTTTAAACTCCTCACATCGAGCGGTATATAACATCGTCCCACCTCGATGAATGATATCACCAACAGAGCCTAACTCCATTTTATGAATATCTCCTGCGATTAATCCCGCATAGCCATACTTAACCCCGTATACTTCCAATCCATGAAAGATAGCCTTTCTGACTACTGCACGAATGGCTGCGTTCATACCTGGAGAATCTCCTCCACTTGTTAATACCCCTATTCTTTTCATAGCGATAACCTCCTACTACATAAATAACTCATTTTTATATTTCCCGTCTCTAGTAACACTCAAAACCTGTTACTTTTTTCTAGTGTTTCTTAACATTCTGAGAGCATTTTATTAGTGTAGTATATTAAATAGAAATACCTCAATTTCCCCCTAAAAATACCACTACCTGATCATAAATACAATAAGGATCGGCAAGAAAATATGACAAAAGCCGTATTTTCTTAAAATATTGATATAATCGGGTTTTTGCCACCAAATATAGTGTACCTTTAACAAATAAAAAGTACTCTCTAAGAATAGAAAGTACCCAATTAATGCACGTTATTTCCTTCGGTATTATCATTAAATTCACCGATGTTTTTGAACTTTTCGTACCGTTTTTCAAGTAATTGTTCCTCGGTAAACAGTGATAATTCATGTAGTGATTTTTCAATAACTCCACCGATTAACTTCGCCTGTTCTTCCACATTTCGGTGTGCTCCACCTTTAACTTCTCTAATAATCTCATCGATAATTCCTAGTTCTTTTAAATCAGGAGCCGTAATCTTCATCGTTGCTGCCGCTTTTTGAGCTAGACTCGCATCCTTCCAAAGAAGGGCAGCCGCACCCTCAGGTGAAATGACGGAATACGTTGAATTCTCCAACATGTGGATGTGGTTTCCTACCCCTAATGCTAGAGCACCACCACTACCACCTTCACCGATTACAATACAAATGACAGGTACGCGTAAACCGGCCATCTCTAATAAATTCCTAGCAATTGCTTCACTTTGCCCACGTTCCTCTGCTTCTTTCCCAGGGTAAGCACCTTTCGTATCAATAAAACAAATGATAGGACGCCTAAATTTATCCGCTTGCTTCATTAAACGTAAAGCCTTACGATAACCCTCCGGGTGAGGCATGCTAAAATTACGATAAATATTATCTTTCGTATCTTTCCCACGCTGCTGGCCGATAACGGTAACAGCCTTTCCTTTAAACTTCGCAATCCCACCAACAATAGCAGGGTCGTCTCCATACAGTCGATCACCATGCATCTCAAGAAAGTCAGTAAAAATATTTGAGATATAATCGAGCGTTGTTGGACGATCGGTATGACGAGCTATTTGTACCCGTTCCCATGGCTGTAAATTACCATAAATCTCTTTCTCTAATTCATGTAATCTTTTTTCGAGCTTCATAATTTCATCAGAAAGGTCAATTTCCTTTTCTTCTGTAAACGTACGTAACTCATTAATTTTATTTTTAAGTTCAATAATAGGTTTCTCAAACTTTAATTCTGCCGCCATCCATTGCACCTCCTCATTATACTTGTGGTTGATGTATATCTAATAATGTGCCTAACGTCTCTTTTAGCTTATGACGAGGAATAACTTGATCTAATTGACCATGCTCTAAAAGAAATTCTGCCGTTTGGAAGTCTTCTGGAAGCTCTTCTCGAATGGTTTGTTCAATAATGCGACGACCAGCAAAGCCGATTAAAGCTTTAGGTTCAGCAAAATTATAGTCACCTAATGATGCAAAGCTAGCAGAAACCCCACCTGTTGTCGGGTGCGTAATGACTGAAACAAACAAACCACCGGCTCGGTTTAACTTCTCGAGAGCGGCACTTGTCTTAGCCATTTGCATTAAACTCAAAACACCTTCTTGCATTCTCGCACCACCAGATGCAGAAAAGATAATGATTGGTTTCTTTTGTTCGATTGCTGCTTCAATTGCCCTTGTTAGCTTCTCACCGGCAGCTGAACCCATACTTCCCATAATAAATCTAGCATCCATTACGGCTACAATAGCTGGATATCCGCAGATTAATCCCTCAGCAGATACAACCCCTTCTTGTAAGCCTGTCTTTTTCTGAACCGCTTCAAGTTTCTTCTCATAATCAGGGAATTGCAGTGGATTCACACTTGTAATTCCACGATCAAACTCTTTAAATATACCTTCATCGAATATACTTTCCAATCGCTCATAACCACTCATGCGGTGGTGATGTCCACAAGAGGCACAAACAAGTAAGTTCTTTTTTAATTCCTTTGTATACATAATTGTTCGACACGAAGGACATTTTGTCATTAAGCCTTCTGGAACTTCTTGTTTCGCTCGCTCAGATGGAATTGTGGCATAGCGTTTCTTTTTGGTAAATAGTCCTTTAATATTCATGGCTGCACCTCATTCGTTAACCATTTTTATATCGCCAACTCTTTCAGAAATTCTTAATCTATCATATGGTCAAGCTATATAAAACATGCTTTATTTAATAAATATGATGTGACTAACTCTTAGAAATGGTCTTTTTTTAAGTGTTCTTCTAGTAAGGAAAGGAGATTACTTTTGTTCTTTTCACGTAATAAAGTCAATATCATTCGATGATCTTCGAGCTTTTTTTTAGGATCTGCTACTAAATTTCCTGTAAAAAAAGACGCTTGATGAAAATCCACTAAAGAATTCCATATATTAATTAATAGTTTATTATTAGAGGCTGTAACTAAAATCTTATGAAAATGATGATCCAAATCAGTCTCATGGGGGTTCTTGAACTGCTGTTGATAAATGTCTTCTAACTTGAAAAAATCAGCTTCAGAGATTCGATCCACCGCTAAGCGAACCGCATCTAATTCAATTAATAATCGCGTCTCACCCAAATCCTGTCTAGCTTGGTCATCTTTTAACATATATAGCAATATAATATCAACGAGGCGGTGACTTCCAGATGCACTCAGGAAAGTCCCCTCACCTCGTTTCGTTTCAATTAAATCAAGAAGTTCAAGTGCTCTTAAGGCTTCACGAACAGAAGAACGACCAACACCTAAACGTTCACTGAGCACTCGTTCAGATGGCAGCTTATCGCCACTACTTATACCTTCATCTAAAATGAACTGATGAAGCTGCTCGATCACATCAATAAAGCGTTTAGATGGTTGGTTCGTCATTTCCACTCACGTCTCCGTTGCATTTATTGATCGTCATTCCCAATGATCGCTAATTTTCTTGTTTTTTCAGCCACTGCAGCTGGGTCCAACTTTTTCCTCGCAACACCTGTTTCCATTGCAGCCTTCGCAACTGCCGCTGCCACAGCTGGTGCCACTCGTGGATCAAATGGTGCCGGGATAACATAATCAGTCGATAATTCAGCGTCAGTAACTAGTTCAGCAATCGCATGAACAGCCGCTACCTTCATCTCTTCATTAATATGTGTGGCACGAACATCTAAGGCACCACGGAAAATTCCAGGGAAAGCAAGGACATTGTTTACCTGATTAGGAAAATCGGAACGCCCTGTGCCAATCACGCTTGCACCTGCTGCTTTTGCGTCAGCTGGCATAATCTCAGGGTCTGGATTAGCCATCGCAAATATAATCGGATCAGCATTCATCGTTTCAATCATTTCTTTTGTTAATGCACCAGCAACTGAAACACCAATGAATACATCAGCACCTTCTATTACATCACCCAAAGAGCCTTCTTTTTGATTCATGTTCGTATATTTGGCAACTTCTGCTTTAACATCGTTCATACCATAAGGTCGATTTTCAAAAATAGCACCTTTTGAATCACACATAATAATATCTCGGACGCCCATATTACGTAATAATTTTATAATAGCAATACCTGCAGCACCCGCGCCATTAGCAACAACCTTAATTTCCGACATTTTCTTACCTGTAATCTTTAAAGCATTGATTAATCCGGCAAGTGTCACAATCGCTGTTCCGTGTTGGTCATCATGAAACACAGGAATATTCGCTTCTTTCTTTAAACGTTCTTCAATAATAAAACAACTTGGTGCAGCGATATCCTCAAGGTTAACACCACCAAAAGTTGGTTCTAATAATTTGACGGTTTCAACGATCTGATCAACATCCGTTGAACGTAAGCAAATCGGAAATGCATCAACCCCAGCAAAAGACTTAAATAACACAGCCTTCCCTTCCATAACAGGTAAAGATGCTTCTGGTCCAATATTACCCAAACCTAATACGGCCGTACCATTACTTACAACGGCAACCATATTACCTTTCATTGTATATTCATAAACAGATTCAACGTCTTCAAATATTTCTTTACATGGCTCAGCCACCCCAGGAGAATACGCTAAGCTTAAATCATTGGCATTCTTAACTGGAACTTTGGATTTCGATTCGAGTTTCCCCTGATTAATACGGTGTATGTGTAATGCTTCTTCTTTTAATGTGGACACAACGGTCACTCTCCTTATTTTCTCCTGCATTTTGTACCATTTGATGGAACTTCCGCACTGGTCTGACCACTAAAACATAATCATTATAAATGATTGTATAGTAATTAGCCAACCCCTTCTTCTTAAAGCAGGTGGTTTTTTAATGAACAAAAATGGTTTCTCAATAAAAGAAATCCTTTCATGACGCAATTATAAGACTTCCTCATCGAGGATCAATTTTTTTATTCCATTCAAGATTTCTGTAAACTTTCAAGCATCATTACCTTGTTCATAATGAACTGCTCATTTTGCCTTGATTGATCACGCTTACCCTCAACAAATATTAAATTACCTGGTTGAATCAATTCATAATGTTGCTTCCAAATAGAAGGAAAAACAACAGCAGAAATTTGGTTAGATTCATCACTTACCTCTACAAATGCCATAGGTTCTCCTTTTTTTGTTTTTATTTGCTTAACACTCATGATGAGTACGGCAAGCCTACATACCGAATTACTAGCCTTTTTCATCTCTTCAATGGTGAGACGGCGATAATGGTGAAAATGCTCTTCATATTGGAGAACAGGGTGTCCAGATAAATAAAATCCTAATGCCTCTTGCTCATATTCTAATTTCTCTATAGGTGTAAGTGGTTCCTGCATGAAGTAGTCTGGTTTTTCAAGTGATAAGGTAAATAAACCTTCCATTTCCGCTTCAAAATCTTGCACCTTACTTCCATAATCAAAAGCATGATCCACATTCGCTAATAAGATGGCACGATCTTTTTGAAACTCATCTAGAGCTCCCGTTTTTATGAGACCCTCGACAACTTTTTTATTGATTATTTTATGGTCAACTTTTACGACTAAATCAAATAAATCTCGAATATTTGATTTGTCATCAAGCTCAACCAGATACTTGGCCGCTTGATAACCAACATGTTCAATCGATAGTAAGCCAATTCGAATTCCTGCTTTCTCAAGCGAAAAGAGAACAGAGCCCTTTTTTAAAGAAGGTGGGTAAATCTCAACACCCTCTCTTTTGGCCTCTTGAATATATTCGGCTAATTTCTCCTTATGATGGGTAGAACCGGAAAATAAAGCAGCATAAAAAGCAGATCGATAGTGAACTTTTAAATAACTAAGCTGGTAACTTATCATACTATAGGCGACTGCGTGACTTTTTGGAAATCCGTAATTGGCAAAGCGTTCAATTAAATCAAAGATTGCTTTGGCCACCTGAACCTCATAGCCCGACTCCAACGCACCTTCAATAAAGTGTTGCTTTTCAGCAAGCATCGTCTCTTTTTTCTTTTTGCTAATGGCCCTTCTTAAAATATCGGCCTCTGCGTAGCTGTAACCGGCCAGCTGTACGGCAATTTGAATAATCTGCTCCTGATAAACAATAACCCCATATGTTGGAGCTAATATCGGTTCTAAGTCAGGATGAAGATAGTCGATTTTTTCATTGGGGTGATGCTTTCCCTTAATATAAGTTGGAATAAAATCCATCGGACCAGGCCGATATAAGGCATTAACTGCAACGATATCCTCGAAGCGATTTGGCTGAAGCTGTGTAAGAACTTGTCTCATTCCATCTGATTCTAATTGGAAAACACCTGTCGTCTTCCCTGCTGCTAGCCCTTTAAAAACGTCTGTATCATCTAATGGTAATTGTAATAAATCAATGTTCTTACCTTCAAAAACTTTAATAGCCTTCACAATTCGTTCTAACATCGTTAAATTACGTAACCCTAAAAAGTCGAATTTAACAAAACCACTCTCTTCTAACACATTCATGGTTGCTTGAGCTAAATAGATATCTTGTTGCCCCGCTTGTAAGGGAATCAGTTCGGTTAATCTTTGTTGGCTAATAATAACTCCTGCAGCGTGGGTTGAAGTATGTCTTGGCAAGCCTTCAATCTTCTCAACTAAATATAACCACTGTTTATGTTTGTCGGATTGCTGGAACAAATCGTGTAAATCCGTTGATTGTTCAAGTGCCTTCGTTATTGTAATACCTGGTCGGGAAGGAACCATTTTGGCTGCTCGATCGATTTCAAAAGCATGAATACCTAACACTTTTCCAACATCACGTAGAGCTGCCCTAGCTGCAAACGTACCAAATGTCAAAATTTGAGCTACATGGTTTTTGCCGTATTTTTTTTGTACATATTCAATCACTTCATCCCGGCGGTGATCAGGAAAGTCGACATCAATATCGGGAAATGATTGTCTTTGCGGATTTAAAAACCGTTCAAATAATAACTCATACTTTAACGGGTCTATCTCTGTAATAGAGAGCGTATAAGCAACAATCGAACTTGCTGCTGATCCTCGACCCGGACCGACCATAATGCCTTGCTCTTTCGCATAACGAATAAAATCCCAAACAACTAGAAAATAATCAGTAAAGCCCATCTTATGGATGACAGATAATTCATAAGCTAATCTCTCATTTGCTTCAACTGAAGGGTTTATATACCTCTTTTTCAAGCCTTCTTCACAAAGCTGAGTTAAAAAGGTGTGTGGAGCTTCGTCTTCCTTTAATGGATATTTAGGCATTTTCGTTTCTTCTAATGGCAAATGAATCTGGCATTGTGAAATAACTTCCGCCATTACTTCATAAGCTGCTAAGTATGGGACTTGTTGATGAAACTGATCAAGCTCCGGTAAGTAGGCGTGCTTGAAATAACGAGGAGTTTCAATGCGCTGGAAAGGTGTGCCCGCATCAATCCCTTTTAGTACAATCGCTCCTGATACGTCATCTTGGTGTAAAAATCGTACAGGCCATCCCACTATAGCTCGCCACTTCCCTAGTTGCTCCAACGAGATGATTCGCTCGTGCAGAAGCCGATCTTGTTCGGTCTGCCCACTGATCTCTAATAAAATGTTTTCTTCTTGTATAAAAGATGAAGGTAAATTCGTCTTGAGCCATTGCACAGCTACATGACGGTCTTCGTTTTCATGCAATGAACCAAGAGGCCCATCATAATACGGGATAATCACAAAACATTCCTCCACATAGCGGTACAGGTCAGGCATCATTATGTAACTGTCTTTTTTATCTTTTAATCCTAAGATTGTCGCGAGCTTGACTAATGATTGGTAACCTTTAAACGATTTGGCCAATAGTCTTAAAAGAAAAGGAATCGCTTGGTCATTAGATTTTACGGTAATTTCCAGACCGATAATTGGTTGTATATTTTGCTTGAGACAAGCTTGATAGAATGGGATTACACCATACATGTGATGATGGTCAGTTAATGCAATTGCTTCATAACCTAATTGCTTAGCACGTTTTACTAATTCGTTCATTCGGTTCGTTGACTGCATTAAACTGTATTCGCTATAAACATTTGTATGAAGTAGCTGCATGTAAATCCTCCTCTCTTTTATTATGAAAGTTAGTTATGGGCGATTCATTACTACGGATGGTCTTATTCAAATACGTTTATTTCGCAGGTCTATTATAATCCTTTTTTCGGGTAATGAAAAAGTCTTTGCATATTTGTCCACTCCCTGACCATATATTGATAGAAACAAGCTATTTAGATGTTTTGGAAGGATGAGAATTATGACTCGTGAATTACTTTCAACCCTTGTTGATGTTTTCTTTGTCGCTTTTGGAGTCATTATTGGTGGTGCTATCATTGGCAGTCTTGGAGCTTTTTTAGTAGGAAAGGCGCCATTAGATGAGATGAAAAACCTGGCTAGTTCTTTAAAAATATGGGCGATCGTTGCAGCAATTGGTGGTTCATTTGATGCCATTACAAGCATTGAACGCGGTCTCTTTGCAGGATTACATGAAGATATATTCAGAACATTTATGATGTTATTCACTGCCTTTGGTGGTGCTCAAGCAGGTACGGTTATTATCTTATGGATTGTTGGCGGTGAGCACTAATGCGGGTTCCGCCATATTATTTACGACCTGGCTGGCAACGCTTTTTTGCAGGAATTACCATCGGTGTATTAATTGGTTGGGCTTTTTTTCTTAATCATTACGGAAAAGTATATGATCACATGATTGTCAAAATTAAAACACAGGAAGATGAAATTATCCACTTACAAGAAGATATAGAACAATTGAAAAACGACCAGGTTAAACAGAATGAAGACAATAAAAATAAACTAACCGTACAAGAAATTGAAATTAACTTTTCTAATGATAAAGCATTAAAACTTAGTCAACTAACGATTCATGATTTACGGCATCAAGCCCTTGACCAAATTAGTGACGTCAAAGGCAATAGCATTGAATCTGTCTTCCAAGCAAGAGAACTTATTTATCGAACGATCGAAAATAAGACCTATGTAGTTAATGAACGGAATTACCGCTTCAGGATAATCGGTGACTCATTTTCAACAACGCTCCATTTCACGATAGAAATCCATATAGAGCCCACCTCTAATAGCTAAAGGTAGGCTCTTTATCTTTTTAGTTTTGCCCGCATAATTCCTTTAATTGCTTGATTAATGCATCTGCTTCTTCAAAGCTATAAACCGTTGCACCAGAAGCCATCGGGTGACCACCACCATTAAACTTTTGGGCTAACGTATTAATTACTGGCCCCTTTGAACGTAGACGAACTCTAATCTTGTCCTCATCCTCTACAAAAAACACCCAGGCCTTCATCCCTTCAACCTGTGAAAAAACATTAACCAATTGTGAAGATTCATTGGCAGTTACTCCAAATGATTGTAAAGTATCCGCTGTAATTCTCATTTCTCCAACCCCCTCATTCTCATGGAAGATAAAATGTTGAAGAACATAACCTTCGAGTCTTGATGTCGTCAATGATTTCTTGTGGAGCTGTGAATAAAAGCTTGGCTGGTCTACCCCCGCTGCAATCAGTTTACCAGCACGTTCATGTGTGGTTTGAGTTGTATTATTATACATAAAACGCCCCGTATCTCCAACTATCCCTGCGTAAAGAGGAAAAGCAACCTCTGAATCCAATTTGGAATCATACTTCTCACTGCTTTCAATTAAAGACACAATCATCTCACTCGTTGAACTTGCATACGTATCGACCCAATTAATATCCCCGTACTGGTCTTCTGCTGGATGGTGATCAATCTTGATGACCGATTTGGCTAATTTGTAACGTTCATCACTGATACGCTCTTGATTGGCGGTATCTAAAATAAGCACTAAAGCATTTTGATAAACCTCGTCTTCAACTTGATCCATCTCGCCAATAAATAGCAAAGACTCCTCCACTTCACCTACTGCATATACTTTTTTAGCTGGATATACATTGGTTAAAAGTTTCTTTAGTCCGATTTGCGAACCTAATGCATCCGGATCTGGCCTGACATGCCTGTGAATAATAATCGTTTCTGCCACTTCTATTTTCTCGATAATCTGATTTAACATTTTTCATTCCTCGTTTCTTTTCATTCAGACTTTGCCTATTGTCTATGTTAAGATGGTTCACGATATTGACATGAGGCGATGCTAGCATTTTGTTAGTGAAACCGTTACAATATGAAGTGTAATTATGAAAGCTTGAATTAGGAAGGAGCCGTTTTCTATGGCTGACTCATTAACTAAAATTTTTATGATCATTATCGTCATTGCCTTCGTTTTCTTTTTATTTAACAAAGTAAAACAATTACGGGCAAAGGAACCATTAGTGAATCGAATTTATCAATCGAAAGCAAGCCTTTCTTTAGGAATGTTTATGGCCGCTTTTGGTTTGAACTTTATCGTTGGATATAGAAGTATTCTTGAACTATTTATTGGTATTATTTTCACGATTATTGGTGCCTATAACGCTTACCATGGATATAAAGCCTATCTACATTATATCCCACAACTTGAACAAAATTAAGTAAAGCCGTGGCTTTTATAGCCATGGCTTATCTTATGTATAAAAAATGTTCGATGAAATCGAAGCTCTTTTAATCAATAATTTGTGCCATGAGTAAGGCTTTACTCACTAAGTCATCACCGTCATACATTTCAACATCTATTTTCCCATGCTTGCGTCCGATTTCTAAAATTTTAGGTTTAATTTTGATGACACTATCAATTTGAACAGGCTTTAGGAAGTATAAGGTTAGATTTTCTAAAACTAGGTTTCCTCGTTTATATTTCCTTAAAACACGACGACCCGCTTCTGTCACTAATGTCGTCATCACCCCATGTGAAATCGTCCCAAGTTGATTGGTCATTTGTGGAGTAACTTCACATGAATAAATCTCTTCGCCCTTAATTTCACTAAAACGACTTGTTACGATATCCTCAATCGTTTCTCCAACATGCGGTTGTCTTTGTGCCATTTGTAAAGCCTTTAAGACGTCCTGTCTACTTACAATCCCGATAAAGCGTTTCTCTGCATCTATGACAGGAAGTAGTTCAATGCCTTCCCACACCATAATATGAGCAACTGACGCTACTGATGTCCCTTCGCCAACGGTAATTGGATGAGGTGTCATCACTTTGCCAACTAAGGTATCCTTATCAACACCGACGACATCCTTAGCTGTTACCATTCCTTGAACACGCATTCGATCGTCGATAACCGGGTAACGAGAATGCCCCGTTTTCACATTAAATTCCCGCCATTTCTCAATGGGATCGGAAATTGAAAGATAAAATGTCTCATGCAATTGAATGAGTATATCATCCACTAAAACGATATCTTTCTTAATCAATTGATCATAGATCGCTCGATTGATCATAGCGGCAACCGTAAACGTATCATAACTCGTTGAGATAATTGGCAATTGAAGCTCATCTGCTAAAGCAATCACCTCATCACTTGTATCAAATCCTCCTGTAATGAGTACTGCTGCCCCTGCTTCTAATGCTAATTGATGACCATTATAACGGTTACCAACTATTAGTAAGTTACCCGCATCCACATAACGCATCATAGCATCTAATTTCATTGCCCCTATGACAAACCGATTTAATGTCTTATGTAAACCCTCTCGACCACCTAAGACTTGTCCATCAACGATTTTAACAATTTCTGCATAAGTCAACTTCTCGATATTTTCTTTTTTCTTTTTTTCTATTCGAATCGTTCCAACCCGCTCAATTGTACTAACGAGTCCCCGGTTTTCAGCTTCTTTAATGGCACGATAAGCTGTTCCTTCACTAACTTGTAACTCTTTCGCAATCAAACGAACGGAAATTTTCGAACCTACAGGTAATTCTGAAATAAATGTCAGTATTTGTTCATGTTTTGTTGGCAAAAAGAGCCACCACTCTTTCTTCTTCGTCATCTTCACTTAACTGTATTAATGACATTATACTTCTGTTAGAGTGGTGTATCAACCCTATCTTCCATATTCTCGTAAACTCTTACTACGATAATGTTCTTTAGCTACTTCCCTAGTAGGTACAGTTAGATTTTTCTTATATAACAGACCAATAGCATTGCCAACAATCACAAGGCTTGCAAAAACAATCCATGCACAAAAAAAGTAAAATTCAAGACCTGTTGCTTGTAGAGAAAAATAGTCAAAGCTATAAATGAGTAGGATTGAGGCTAACAATATAGATATAAAATATCTTTGTTTCATCGTCATTCCCCCTTTTTATCCAACTTATGAACGATCAAAAAAAATAGACCAAGCTTTTTACTCAGGTCTATTTATGAGAGTGAATATCCTTATTTTCTTTTGATTTCTTCATATTTATGAAACCATTCTGGAAAAGCTTTTTTGAATTGAATAGGGCGAAAATGTCCTTGCTCTCCCTTTACGACAATATGTGTCGTAGTCTCCGCATGACTCGTCCTCTTGGGTATGAACGAACACTTAATACCATACTTTTAACATTCACGAGAATGAATTCAAAGTATAATAAAATTAATCAAACACCCTAAGTCAAGAAAAAAATCTAATTGCTCAAGAAACGCTTTAGTAACGTTTAGAGTTCAACACTTGCTCCGACTTCTAAATATAGACCCTGTCCACCTGATAGTGATTCTGCAAAGGCTTGTCCGTCTTGTTCGATGACTGGAAATGTATTGTAATGCATCGGAACAACCTTTTTAGCACGTACCCAGTCTGCCGCTGTCGCTGCATCTTCCGGCCCCATTGTAAAGTTATCACCAATTGGTAAAAAGGCAATATCTATCGTATTTCTTTCACCGATTAGCTTCATGTCACTAAATAACCCGGTATCGCCTGCGTGATAAATGGTTTTATCTTCAGCCGAAAATAAAATTCCTGCAGGCATACCTGTATATATAATTTCTTTCGTTTCAGATATCTCGTAAGACGAGCCGTGGAAAGCTTGAGTTAATTTTACTTTTCCAAAATCAAACTGATAAGCACCACCAATATGCAACGGATGTGTTTTGACTCCTTGCCATTCTAAGTAAGTCGCTAGTTCAAATGGAGCTACTACTAACGCATCATGCTTCTTAGCCAATTCAACCGTATCACCGACATGATCATTATGCCCGTGCGATAGTAAGATGACATCTACTTCTACTTCGTCTGCTTTTAAATCTGTATTGCCATTACCTGTAATAAAAGGATCAATGATAATTTTTTTACCCTTCGTTTCAATCAAGACAACTGAATGTCCGTGATAACTAACTTTCATACCATTTCAGCTCCTTAAAATAGAAATCGTTATTTTCCCCTACATTCCCATTTTAAACGAATCTAAACTTTAAGTCATTTCTAATTCATGATAGATTAAAGATAAAGAATTTTTGGAACACAATAGAAAGGATGACCTACATGAACGTATCACGCATTCAACATATCCAAACAGCCTTAAAAAGTCAAAACCTCGATTTTGGATTTATCCAAGGAAAGTCTAATCTATTTTATTTAACGGGATTTCGTTGCGAACCTCATGAACGCCTCGTCGCATTGATCATCCCTGCAGATGGAGCTCCCGTCGTTATTGCTCCAAACATGGAACTAAATTTAATTAAAGAAGTAGGTTGGCAATCTGAAATAATAGGTTACAGTGATACCGATAACCCATGGTCATTGATTCATACATACTTAAAATCAAATCAAATTGGTACTGAACGGATTGGAATAGAAGCTAGCATTCTTACCTACCAAAGAGCTTTAGCGCTCCAAGAGCTAGAAGAGCAAAATAATGAACTCATAGATTTTGAGGAAGTGTTATTGCAAACAAGATTAATAAAATCACAAGAAGAAAGAGCCATCTTACAAGAAGCAGCCAAGCTTGCTGATTTTGGGGTAGAAGTCGGGGTTCAAGCCATTAAAAAAGGTGCTACAGAATTAGCGCTAATTGCAACTATTGAATATGAGCTTAAACAAAAAGGAATCAGAGAAATGTCTTTTGATACACTCGTATTAACAGGTGCCAATTCTGCTAACCCACATGGCAAGCCTGGATTAAATGCTGTTCAACCAGGTGACTTTGTTCTTTTTGATCTCGGTGTTGTATATGAAGGTTATTGTTCCGATATTACTCGAACCGTTGCCTTTCAATCTGTCTCAGAAAAACAGCACGAGATTTACGAAACGGTTTTATCAGCACAATTAGCTGCCATCGAGGCATCTAAGATCGGAAATACGCTAGGAAGTATCGATCAGGCAGCACGAACCACGATTGAAGAAAAGGGCTATGGCTCTTATTTTCCTCATCGTATCGGACATGGACTTGGTACAGATGTTCACGAATGGCCATCACTTAATGCGACAAATTCCATGCTTCTAAAGCCGGGAATGTGTTATACCATTGAGCCAGGTATTTATGTACCAAACATAGGCGGTGTACGAATTGAGGATGATATGTTTATTGATCAAACTGGACCAACTTGCTTAACTCAATTTCCAAAGGAACTGCAAATAATTAAATAAGACAAAAAAGCTATCTCACCGTGACATACTCATCGGTGGAATAGCTTTTTGACCTTTTTTAACTTAATAACGTTTTTGCATCTTTATATTCGAGGTTTTGAGCTTCTGCGACGGCTTCGTAAGTCACATATCCATTAAGCGTATTAACACCTTTAAGCAACGCTGGATTGTCCAAGCAAGCTTTTTGGTACCCTTTATTTGCGAGTTGCAAAGCGTATGGAATTGTAACATTCGTTAAGCCCATTGTAGAGGTTCTAGGAACAGCACCTGGCATATTTGCAACTGCATAATGAACGACTCCATGCTTTTCATAAGTTGGGTTATCATGAGTTGTTACGCGATCAACCGTTTCAAAAATACCACCTTGGTCAATGGCGACATCAACTATTACTGAACCCGGCTCCATATTTCTAACTGTTTCTTCTTTTACTAACCGTGGAGCTTTAGCACCTGGAATTAATACGGCCCCAATCACTAAATCAGAACGTCGGATCGCTTCGTCAATATTAAAAGGATTTGACATAAGCGTGTGCAATTGATTGCCAAATAAATCATCAAGCTGTCGTAACCTCTCTGGATTAAGATCTAACAAAGTAACATCTGCACCTAATCCCATCGCAATCTTTGCTGCATTTGTACCAACTACCCCGCCACCAACAACCGTCACCTTTGCACGCTCAACTCCAGGTATTCCAGATAATAAAACACCTTTACCACCTTTAGATTTTTCTAAAAATTGTGCCCCAATCTGTGAAGCCATACGTCCTGCAACTTCACTCATTGGTGTTAAGAGCGGCAGACTGCCATTAGGCAATTGAACCGTTTCATATGCAATACCAATTACTTTCTTTTCAACAAGGGCTTTGGTTAACTCAACCTCTGGTGCTAAATGCAAATACGTAAACAAAATTAACCCCTCACGAAAATATGGGTATTCCTCAGCAATCGGCTCTTTTACTTTCATGACCATTTCAAAAGACCACGCTTCTTTAGCTGTATGAACGATGGTCGCACCCGCTTGAGCATATTCGGCATCCAAAAAACCGCTACCTTCCCCAGCTGTCCTTTCTACATATACTTCATGGCCGGCTTGTTTTAAGGCAAAAACACCTGCTGGAGTCATAGCCACTCGGTTTTCATTATTTTTAATTTCCTTCGGTATACCGATTTTCATTTTTGTTCAGCTCCTTTTTCAATTGAGAATCCCATGTCCACGTATATAATTGATTCTTCTCAGAAATAAGACGAATGGATACCTTTTCTAAATGAGCATATTTTTTACTTAATAAAGGAATCATTTCTTCCATCTTTGCCTTTTCATGAAGGTGAAGAAATCGAACCATAGCATCTACTTCTTTTTTCGCCTTCTTGCCTTCCGTTCGATCTGTTCGATGAACAAATACATACCTCATTGGGTTCTCATATATCCATTCTTTATGTTGACCATCAGCTTTAATTTCAATTTCTACTTTCGTCGGTTTCGATGGTTGAGTCGCTGCAAGCGTGGTCCCTGGATGAATACATACGCCACATAAGGTCATGGTGACAATAAGATGAAATACTAGTCCTTGAATCATTCGTACCACCTCTAATGATTAAAGTGACACAAAGATCTCTAAACTATTCATTTACGTTCACGATTAATAACATCAACTGCACCCGTTACATCCACAACGCTACCGGTAATCATATCCGAATTGTCTTCACATAGAAATAATATGGTTCTTGCGATATCTTCTCCTGTCGCTGAACGTCCTATCGGGGTATTACCTTCCATTTGTTTTTCTCTTGCTTGTTCAATGGAGGCTTCTTTCATTTCGCCTAATATATTCCCTGGGTTCACCATGTTGATGGTAATGCCATTTTCAGCTTCCTCAATCGAGACGGTTTTCATTAATGAGACCACACCTACTTTTGCAGCTGCATAAGCAGAACGATATTTCCAACCTGGTGCATAATTAGCCTCTTGAAAACCATACGTAACAATACGACCAAATTTTTGCTCTCTCATGATAGGAATTACAGAACGAAGTAGGTGAAAAACAGCACTTAAATTACCTTCCATCATGCTATACCATTCTTCTTCCTCGTAATCAACAAGCTTTTTCCGCTCAAAAATATATGGTCCGGCATTATTGATTAGAATATCAATTCTTCCAAACTGATCATATGCTTCTTTGATGGCATTGTGTAAATCTTGTTTTTTCGTGACATCCGCTTGAACAAATTGAATTCTCTCTAAATCATTTGGCCAACCTTGCTTAAACTTTTCAACAGCTTCCATATCTTTATGATATGTAATTGTTAAAGAATAGCCTCTATATAAGAGAGCACGAGAAACTTGAAATCCAAGTCCTTTTGTTCCTGCTGTAATAAAAGCATGACGCCGCATAAATTGAGCCTCCCAAACCATTTATTGTCTTTATTATGAGCATACTATTTACTTTGGGAATTGTAAAAATATATGGCTAATGTTTAGAAGGCTTCTGCGTCTTTACTTATAGAAATGAATTCTCATCCCCAGATTCTGATTTACTTGGCATTTGTTCACCTTCACATTGACGGTAAATATCCATCACCTGCTCATGAACCTCTTTTTCTCCTTCTTCTACATAAGTAAAATGAGTTGTTTTGTGTTCTTTCATTGTCAATTCCTCCATTTTATACTTAAATGCCGTACGAACGAACTTATTGCCTACTAGCCGCAAAACCATTCTCAGATGTAAAGAAATCAAATGGAACAAGGCTAGACAGTTTAATTCAAAATGACATATACATTCTTATTCGTTTTTAAACGGTTGTTTAAAGAATTTAGTTTTTAGTATGTGGCATATGTGCTTAAACATAAGAGGGAGTGTCTGGTAACCGCAAAACAACACTTATAATTGTCATGAATCACGATTATCTACAACTTGGATGCATCATATTTGGTGAGTTGTTGTCATTAATCTTATTTATATAACTCTGCCACATTTGTCGTATGAGTATCAGTAGCAATGTACGATGTTCGCACATCACCCAAGTAACTTATACACAAAACAAAACCGTCGACATTTCTCACTAGAATGTCAACGGTACAAATATATCTTGATTTACCTATACATTTTATAAAAGCGATTGGGCTTTAGCTAATGCCTTTTTCACTTGTTCAAACCCTGTCCCACCTGCACTATTCCTTCTAGCAACGACTGTCTTAGGCTGCAATACCTCATAAATATCTTCTTCAAATAAGTCACTTGCATCTTTATAGTCACTAAATGGAAGTTCTAATAAAAATACACCTTTATTGATGGCAGTAAGAACCAGTTTACCAACAACCTCATGTGCTTCGCGGAATGGCATTCCTTTTGTTGCAAGGTAATCAGCCAATTCGGTTGCGTTTGAAAAGTCTTGGTGAACCGCCTCATTCATCACTTCAGCTTTGACTTTCATCGTCTCAATCATACCTGCAAAGATAAGTAAGGATCCTTTTACAGTCTCAACGGTATCAAACATCCCCTCTTTATCCTCTTGCATGTCCTTATTGTAGGCCAGAGGCAACCCTTTTAAGGTTGTTAAAAGGGAAAACAGATTGCCGTATACTCTTCCTGTTTTACCACGAATCAATTCAGCCATATCTGGGTTCTTTTTCTGAGGCATAATACTACTACCAGTAGCAAAGGTATCATCCATTTCTATGAATTGAAACTCTTGGGAAGACCATAAAATGAGCTCCTCTGCAAAACGAGATAAATGCATCATTAACGTTGAAGAAGCTGCAAGAAACTCGACAATAAAATCTCGATCACTAACCGCATCAAGACTATTTTCATAAATGCCTTCAAACTCTAATAATTGAGCAGAATATTCTCGGTCAATTGGAAAAGTCGTCCCTGCCAAGGCTCCAGCACCTAAAGGTGAGATATTTACACGTTTAAGACTATCTGAAAGTCTGCTATAATCGCGCTCAAGCATCCAAAAATAAGCTAATAAATGATGTGAAAACGAAACAGGCTGTGCTCTCTGCAAATGCGTATAACCTGGAATTAACGTTTCAATATGATCATTGGCTTGACATACAATAGCCTCTTGGAGTTTCTTAACCGCACTCATAATTTCTTCTGTTTGATTACGTAGATATAAATGCATATCGGTCGCCACTTGGTCATTTCTACTTCTTCCTGTATGAAGTTTACCACCTACGGGACCGATTTCATCGATCAAAAACTTCTCCAAATTTAAATGAATATCTTCATTGTGAACGGAAAACTCTAACTCACCTTTTTTCGCTTTTTCACGAAGGATATTTAATCCACCTTTAATTAGCTCAACCTCTTCGCTCGATAAGATTTCGCACTTACCAAGCATCGTGACATGAGCAAGACTGCCTTCAATATCTTCATCCACTAACTTCTGGTCGAAGCCGATTGACGCTCCAAACGCGTCAACCCACTCCTCTGCTGTTTTTGTGAAGCGTCCTCCCCAAAGCTTTGTCACAGTGTAACCTCCTTTTTCTCCTTGTTCACCATGCTGTGTACTTTTGTAGTTAAGCCCCAAAGAGAAATAAAACCAACGGCTGCACTGTGGTCAAACTCATCATCTGTCGAGTACGTAGCTAATTTTTCATCATATAAAGAATAAGGAGATTTACGACCTTCCACAATCGCATGACCTTTAAATAATTTTACACGTACAACTCCAGTTACGGACTTTTGTGTTTCTTTTAAGAAAGCTAACAAAGCAGGTTGTAATGGCGAGAACCATAAGCCATCATAAATAAGCTCTGTAAGTTTCTTTGAGATAACTGGTTTGAAATGTGCTACTTCTTTAGATAATGTAATATCCTCTAACTCTTTATGTGCCTTAATCAATGTCATCGCACCAGGGCACTCGTAAACTTCACGTGATTTAATTCCAACTAAGCGGTTTTCTACATGGTCAATACGTCCAACCCCATGTTTGCCTGCAAGATCATTCAAATAAAGAATTAACTGATCTAATTGATATTTGACCCCATTAATAGCTACTGGTACACCTTGTTCAAATTCAATCTCAATGATATCTGCCGTATCCGGTGTATGCTCTAAGGCTGTTGTTAACTCATAAGCCCCTTCTGGAGGTGTAGCCCAAGGGTCTTCTAAAATCCCACATTCATTGGCACGCCCCCAAAGGTTTTGGTCAACTGAATAAGGGTTATCAAGGTCAATTGGAATCGGAATATGATTCTTTTTTGCATAAGCAATTTCTTCATCACGAGACCATGCCCACTCACGAACCGGTGCCAGCACTTCTAAATTTGGATTTAGTGCTTGAATGGATACTTCAAAACGTACTTGGTCATTCCCTTTACCTGTACATCCATGAGCAACGGCTGATGCACCCGTCTGCTCCGCAATTTCAACTAACTTTTTAGAAATTAACGGACGAGATAAAGCTGAAACCAATGGGTATTTATCTTCATACATCGTATGTGCTTGTAGAGCAGGTAAAACAAAATCCTCAGCAAACTCTTTTTTTGCATCGATTGAGTATGATTCAATAGCACCTACGTCCAATGCTTTTTGTTTTACAAAATCTAGATCTTTCCCTTCACCAACATCTAATCCTACTGCAATAACATCATAACCTTGATCAGAAAGCCACTTAATGGCTACTGATGTATCTAATCCCCCAGAATACGCTAATACTACTTTCTTTTTTGTCATGATTTGTTCCCTCCACTGAATAATCATACTTGTATAATTATTTTTATACATTAATATTCGAAAGAAAAGAGCCTTTTAAGCTCTTCAACTGATTGTATAAAACCTAAATTCAATCTTATTAATATACATTACTTTAACAATGAACATGAATTTTGGCAATAGGTATTTATAAAGTTTTATAAAATTATTGTTCTCTTTTTTATACTTCTCCTAAACGTTCTAGCAGCAATCGTTTTTGATAAAAATGTTCAACTACATTTGTTACTTGCTTTGTTAGTTGATAGTTCATGCCTGCACCAATAGCAATTCCTAATAAAGGGACACCTTGAATGGACTTTCTCCGCAATACGGATATAAGCATATTTTTTCCTATTTGTTTAACCAGCTGACCAAACCAAGCAGAATCAAAGACTTGGTCTTCACCTTCATAAAAAATATGCTCTTGCTCATAGTATGAAATCTCATCAAATAAATCATCCCACGCTTCATATTGATTCGCTTTTGGCAATGTCGCTAAATAATATAGCTTTAAGGCTATGACTTGTTCAAGTGGTTTTTTTGTATCATAACCATATACCATTGCTAGTTGTTGAATCGTTCTTAGATGAATGGAAGCGAGAACGGGTAGGTCAATGGCTAGTAATAAAAAACCACCTAATCCTGTTACACTTCCTTGTCCTACGGCTAGCAGGCGCTGTTTGGCCATAAATTGTTCGGATAAGTAATGTAACTGGTCAATTGATAATGTTTTCATGTCTTCTACATTTTCTATTTGAGGATTAAACAGCCTTGCGTATCGAAATACCTTTTCTTTTAGTTCTTGGTCATTTTTGTTATTTTGGATGAAGGATTGTAATTGTATAAAGATTGAATCTAACTGATTCACTACTTTTTGATCGATTGGTAGCTTCCATTCTTTGAGGGCAGGAGCGACTTTATCTGCCCGTTTAAGGAATTGTTCGTGATGAAATTGCAAATAATCTTGTTCCCATTGTAAAATTTCATTTAAGCGACTTTGCTCTCTTTTAAATTGTTCCATCTTCCTATTCACCTACTCTTTAAATGATATATTTTGAATTCTTTTGTATAAAGTTGATGCTCATGTGCGGATTTTTGCTCACCCGCTACCGAAAATTATGCTCCGAGACAATCACGTGTCGCTGAGCTAATCGACTTCGCCGCTCGATCTCAGCTCTGCCACTACGTCCATGTTTTCGTCCGCTAGGTTTCTGCTAATTCTCTAGTTCACAACACAATCTAACACCATACATTTAAAATGAAAAAGAATAAAATCAAATTAAATAAAGTGCCAACAGGCAAAGTGCCAAAAACCACTTTCATCTTTGTTGGTGGTAAAGTGAATTCAACTTTGCCATGCGGGTTTTGAAAGTTAAGGCTCATGCTCACGTGCGAAGTTCTAATTACCGCTAGCTATCAAAGTATCTTTTATTCAAATTCTTACAACATTCATTACAAGAACCAATTACATGAAGTCATCAGGCAATTGCAACTCTACTCATATAACCAGACCTTCATTAAACAAAGTTCCAAACCGCACTTTTAGGCTCTCACGATGTCCGCCTTTTTTGTTGCTAGTCGTTTTATTTCTCTTACTTCTCTTTAGGTTTATGGCTTATTCATTAGATTCAGTGGAGTTTGTGTGAACTTTGGCATTTAACTCTTTAATATGATGGAAAAATATCGCCTCTGGTGTAGATGGATTGACTGCACTTCCCCAAGCATTATCTATTGGGCCATACTGACTTGCGATACAATGCTTCATATGTAATAGTTCTTGGTTAGACTTGTCGATTCCTGCTTCAAATATGGCCTCGTGAATGATCTCAAAAGTTAAAAGGATCTGACCTAATAGCTTCCCTTCATTTGTATAGCTTGGGGCAAAGGGATCATCTAAGACTCGTACAATTCCAATATTATGCAAGGTGCATGCAGCTAACACGATATCACGGTTTACGTGTTGATACAGAGGGAATAATTGCGTAGCCGTTTGGCATAATTCTACAATATGTTCGAGTTCCCCTGCATAATATGCATGATGCCGTTGCTTAGACGCTGGTAAAGTAGTTATTTTCTCTCGTATATAACGTTGTCCATATACAGTCATAACAAGCTTTTTTAATGATTCATTTTGAATATCATCCATACATGTACGTAGTTCTAGCCACAAAACTTCTCGCGAAAGTCCTTTTTTTGTTAGTAACTCTGTGACATTAACTTTATCATCATCTTTTGCCAAACGCATCTTTTGTATCGTCAATTCTTTTTTGTTTCGATAGCTTGAAATAACGCCTTCGACTTTAACAAGCGTTTTTTTTTGTACATTTTTTTGTAACTCTTCACCGATATCCCACATTTTTGCTGGTATTCTTTCTAAATGGCGCTCTAACAAAAAAGAACCATAATCACTGCCATTAATCGCCTGCTTCATCTCTTTCTCTCTCACAAAAAAGAAACCTGTTATTTTTTCGCCTTCTTTTAACTCTTGCCATGTACTCATGTTTCATCGACTCCCTATAGCTAAACTTGCTCTATTATATGCAAAGGTATCTAAGTTCATCATAACGGAAATGTGCGTACTTTTCATTCATCAACATACAAAATCGACATATTAAAGCCAAGAGACCGCCACCAACAAAGATGAAAGTGTGGTTTTGATCTTTAACTGGTGGCTTTTCATTCAATAACGGTTTTGAGCATTCTCACACTTTGCCGTAGCCCCGCCACTTTTTAGGAAGGATCTCGCAAGAGCTTTCCTAAAAAGATTCAGTGCACCGCACAACCAGCCACCAACAATAAAAAAAGAGAGAGTAATAACCCATCAGGATTAGCAACTAAAATCCAAGTGTTTTTGGACCGTTAGCAAAGCTTGCTTTGCTACTTCACGCATTCGCGTGAAGTTTTGAAAATCGAAACACCATTCAGATGAATTCATTCATCTGATAAGGTGTTTTCGATTTTCAAAAACGGTCCAAAAACAAAGACCGAAAGGTCAAGTTATTTCGAGAAATGAGCACAACCCAAGTCCACTTTCATACAAAAAACGCGATGAGTAAAAGCTACTCACCACGTTTTTATCGTTAGAAAATTATTGACCTAATCGGATCGTATCGCGTGCAATCATCACTTCTTCATTTGTAGGAATGATAATTACTTTAACTGGAGAATGTGGATAGTTTAAGAACGCTTCTTTTCCACGGACTTTATTTAGAGATGGGTCCCAATAAACACCCATGTATTCTAAACCTTCTAATACACGTTCGCGAATAACATCACTGTTTTCACCAATACCAGCTGTAAAGATAATGGCATCTACGCCTTTCATACTTGCAGCATAAGAACCAATATACTTATGAATACGAGATGTAAAAACTTCTAAAGCTAATTCAGCACGTTCATTACCAGCTTCTGCTTCTGTTTCGATATCACGAAGGTCACTAGAAAAACCTGTAACACCTAACATACCACTCTCTTTATTTAATACGTTGATAACCTCATTGGCATCTTTACCTGTCTTCTCCATAATATACGGAATTAAGGCAGGATCGATATCACCAGAACGAGTTCCCATTGTAACACCAGCTAAAGGAGTGAATCCCATTGATGTATCAATCGATTCTCCTCCTTCAATAGCAGCAATACTTGCACCATTTCCTAGGTGACAAGAGATTAAACGTAAATCTTTTAGAGGACGATCTAATAATTCGGCCGCTCTCTCCGATACATATTTATGAGAAGTTCCGTGGAAACCATATTTACGAATACCATATTTTTCATAATAATCATATGGCAAGCTATATAGGTAAGAGCTTTCAGGCATCGATTGGTGGAAAGCCGTATCGAATACAGCAACTGCTGGTACATTTGGTAATACACTTCTAAATGCTTTAATACCAACAATGTTTGCTGGATTGTGTAATGGGGCAAGCTCAGAAACCTCTTCAATTCCCGCTAACACCTCGTCACTAATTAAAACAGAATCATTGAATTTCTCTCCGCCATGAACAACGCGGTGACCGATTCCTTCAATTTCATCTAACGAAGAGATTATACCTGTTCCAGTTAACTTGTCTAATAAAATCTTAACAGCAACATCATGATCAGGAATATCTGTAATTTCCTTATCTTTTTCTCCGTTCACTTCGATCGTAAAAATAGAATCTTTCATACCGATTCTTTCAACAAGACCTTTTGTTACTACCGTTTCCTCCGGCATATTTAAAAGTTGAAACTTCAAAGATGAACTACCAGCATTAATCGCAATGATTTTTGCCATATTAAAACAGCTCCTTTATAGCTTTTATACAATAAGAGTTAGACTCTACATTAGAGTTTTTACTTAAATACATAACAATATGTCCATTACCATTTAAGCACTCGTTCTTTCATTTATCAAGGGAAATCGACTTATATCTCCATCAAACTCATGAATTCTTTATTTTCTGATTTGATAACGCTTACTGAAAACGCTTTATAATTCTGAGATGTTCCTCTTTAAAACTAGCTCTTTATAACAAAAACAAACCCATCACCTTAGTGAAATGGGTTTGCCTACATTCATTTTACTTTCCTAATTCTTGCTTGAACCAACCATCAATTTGTTTGATCATATCGGCCAAAGCTGTCGGTTTAGAGAAAGAAGGTAATTCTGCCATAAGTGCTTGTTGAATAGGTTGCACCTCTGTCCCTTTTTTCTGTAGCATTAAAATACTTTTTGCTTGTTGTTCAGAATGAAACATTGATTTAGGGAGCTGCAACAAAGCCAATATATGCGTTTTTTCTTTTAAATAACGATGTAACTTCTCTGATTGATCACTTTCAAAGAGGAAGTTAGGAATTAAGAAATATAAATAGCCACCTTCACGCGTTTGCTGAATAGCTTGTTCAATCATTAAATGATGTACATAGGAGTGGCCAGACTCTGCTTTTAGTTCATAATCATTAGCAATGATATCATTCGGATAATATCCAACCGGTAGGTCCGTTACAACGACGTCTGCCTTAAGTAAGGGTAGGTTTTGAATACTGTCTTGATGAAATAATTCTACTTCATTTCGTTGTAGATTCGAGCTGACAAAAGCAATATGCAATAATGTCTCATCAGCTTCAAAACCAACAGCTCGTGCCGGTTTAGTCGATTGATTTAATACAGCTGATAATAAATTTCCACTTCCTAATGCAAAATCAGCAACTAAATATTCACTTTTTAAGTCAGAGGAGATTTTATTAACTAAATAGCTTATAAATAGACTTACTGCATCCGGTGTTAATGAGTGATGTGGTTGAGTAGCTCCTTTCATACCTTTGAGTACAGTTAGTTGAAAGGATTTTCGTATCACTTCTTTTGGAAGTTCATCTAAATAGATGTCTTCTACGATTTGCTTGAGCTTTTTCTTTTCTATCTCATTTTTGGTTTCAATGAATTCCCCAGCAGAAAGCTTATCACCAGCTAGTGCAAGTGCATCTAAATAAGGAAGTTCTTGTTCTTCACTGATGAGCTCTGCACTTCGGTCTAATAAATGAAATAATTGCTCTAATTGTTTGTCTTGCATAGGTTCTCCTCCAATAAAATTCTGTTTATGATGTGCATTTATATGTAGGTCTAGACAGCTTTTTTTATATTAAAACACTGTTCTTAATCGTAGCACCGAATGATGGTGCATGGCAAGTAGTCGTGTTTTGTATGAAAGATACTTATAGCGCCCAAGCAACTTTTATACCAAAAAGAGACAACTCTACAAGTTGCCTCTCGTATTTCTGATTATTAAATAGGGGGTTGCTGGCGATAAGAGTGATGATCATGGCGGTCGTGCTCATCGCGATGGTGCTCTCTTTTATCTAGATGTAACATTTCTTGTATCTTCTCAATTACTTGAGGAGCAAAATCTAATAATCGTTCATACAGATGTGTACTATTATCAAGATGTACCATTTTTACACCATGACTATTTACGATGAGAAAGGCCATAGGAGTAATGGAGACTCCCCCACCACTTCCTCCACCAAAAGGATGACTTTGGGTATCATCGTGATGTCCATCAACGGCAAATTCACTACCACCTGCCGCGAAACCGAAACCTACTTTAGATACAGGCATAATGACACTGCCATCGGGTGTTTCAACAGGGTCTCCTATTATTGTATTCACATCAACCATTTCTTTAATATTTTCCATCGCTGTTTTCATAAGCCCTTGAATTGGATGGTCAGACATGTATATCCCTCCTCTTTCTTTACATGGATGAATTCATAACATTTGATTGGTTTTGATTCGTTCTTTTTATTTTTTGCCAATGAAGCAAAATCATTATTCCTGCACTGATAGCATGCCCGATCCGAAAAGAGATCATGCATGAAAAATTGGTTTTTGTTATCGTCCCTTGATAAATAGGATCTATTTGAATTTTTGGGTAGGCTTTTAATCGGAAGAAATTTGAAAGGATACCAACAACCATTCCCTTTAAGCTCCAACAGGCACCGACTAAATAAGCTGTTAACACCGCATCACTAACACCTAACTGTGAATGCCACTCCAACTTTTTCACTTGAATTTTTTTCAAAAACACACGCAGAATTTTATAAAATCCCGTTACATGAGCAAGAAACTTTTCTGATTCTCGAAGCTTTGTCTTTAACCAACTTAATCCAAACGATGCTGTTTCTTTTTTCTGACCTAATGGTGATTGTTTCTTTTCTTCCATTGTAAAACTCATCGAAGCGGGATCGAACTTTAGCAACGGTGAAGTAAATGTATAGATATGAATATGCCAAAGAAAAAATTGGACCGTTAACAAATCATCATCAATTTTATGTTGATAATGACAATCGATTGTCACTTTAGCTAGGTAGATGATCGTAAAAAACATGATGATGCCAAATAACGATAGTAATATCCACCAGATCATAGTTATCTCCTTTTTCATGAAATTTCATTTTATAGATTATCCTAACTACTAATTTTTATCCAATTTTTTCTATATGATGATTTGTTATCGATGTTCTTGAACGTTTAAAGGCAATTACTGCGGGTTTCTATTTCCACACTTTGGGTTATGATATGATTAAGCCATAGCTAGTCACATATAGAAGGGATGAGTTGATCTTTATGACCTCACAGAATCAGTATTATTTATTCTTTAAACAAACTGAAAAAATGAAGCAAACATCCTTACCTTTGATCAAAAAATTAGAACAAGCTGCATTTAAACAAGCACCAACGTTTAACGAAGCGACTTTTATTATTAGCCTCGGAGGCGATAACAGTTTTCTGCAAACCGTTCGTAAAACGGGATTTCGTTCTGACTGTATTTATATCGGGATTAATACGGATGATATTGGATTTTATACGGATTTCACTGTTGATCAATTAGATTTATTGATTCAATCCATGCAAGAATCCACATTAGAAGTTCGGAAATATCCAATAATTGAAGCGAGAATTGATCAAAAGGCTCCATTCTATTGTTTAAATGAATGCACGATCCGCTCAAGCACGATTAAAACATTTGTGATGGACGTCTGCATTGACTCGCACTATTTTGAAACGTTTCGTGGAGACGGTATGATTATTGCCACACCTACTGGAAGTACAGCTTATAATAAATCAGCAGGCGGTGCGGTCATTGATCCAAAGCTTCCGTCCATGCAAGTTAATGAAATATCTTCATTAAATAATAGTGAATATCGAACATTAGGAACATCATTTGTCTTAGGGTCAGACCGACAATTAACCTTAAAAATTGTTCAAACCGGTAATGAATTTCCGGTTATTGCCGTAGATAATGAAGCGTTATCCTTCCCTCAAGTAAAACAAGTACAATTACAATTAGCCAATCGACAAATTCAAGTATTAAAGCTTAAAAACAACTCTTTTTGGAATCGAGTTCAAAGAAAATTTTTATAAAGAAAAAGCCAATGGTTTATTAAGTCATTGGCTTTCCTAATCATGTAGGTTACTTCCTTTGCTCCGCTATAACAACCCCTAATATCTCCGTATCTAATATTTGATCAGGTTCCATTTTAAATAGGTCATTGGAAAGAATAGTCATATCGGCATAAAAACCTTTACTGAGCTTTCCTGCGACATGTTCTTTTTGAATGGCATAAGCACTAGCTGTCGTAAACAATTGAATAGCCTCATACATACTTAATTTTTGTTCAGGTTGATAGCCTTGATGGTTTTCTGTCGGCTTTTTTCTTGTGACAGCAGCATGAATTCCTAATAAAGGATCAACTGGTTCAATAGGAGCATCAGAGCCACCTGCACAGATTAAGCCTTCATCTAAAAGAGTCTTCCAAGCGAATGATTCTTCCATTCTCGAGAGACCTAATCGTTCTTGGACCCACGGAAAATCAGAAGCGACAAAGCGTGGCTGAATATCTAAAATCACCGGTAACTTTTTCATTCTTTCTCTTAGATCCTTTCTAGCTACCTGCACATGGATAAGTCTATCCCGACCAGGGGCACGTGGAGCTCTCTCAATTGCTGTAAGGGCCATCTCTAAGGCTTTATCGCCAATGACATGAATCGCCACATCCATCCCTTTATTTCTCGCATCCACCACTAATTGATCTAATTGCATCTGATTGTGTATAGCGACTCCACTTGTACTCGGGTCATCCGCATAAGGTTCTGATAAAAGAGCTGTTCTTCCACCTAATGCACCATCAGCAAATATCTTCATTGCTCCAGTTTCGACAAATGCACCTGAACGATGTAATTGTTCATAGGGAACTTTTTCAAATGCCTTATGATTGACAAGCAAATGAGCCCGAAGTGGTAATTCTCCTTCCTCTACTAACTCATCAAAAGCTTTAATCGTCTCAAGAGGATCGCGATAATAGGCTAAGTCCTCCGTATGTCCACCGACTAAACCCTTTTTGTATAAATCTTTAATTGAAACCATTAAGGCTTTTTTTATATAACGATCCGAAACACCTGGCATAACCTCTTTTACGAGCTCTACTGCTTCATCTAACAATAAACCAGTGGGTTCACCTTCTGCATCTTTAACGATAACCCCACCTTCTGGGTTTATCGTATCTTTTGTTATTCCTGCCATTTCAAGAGCTTTGGAATTGACTAAAGCCGCATGACGACATATCCTTGTCAAAAACATCGGTTTGTCATCTGAAATTTCATCTAATTCCATCCTGTGAAATATTTTTCTATCAATAAAGTTGTTTTCATTCCAACCTTCACCAATAATCCATTGATCGGCTTTCTCTTTTTGCTCAAGCAAAAGTTGAAGCATCTCGACTGAAGAGGATACATGTGATAAATCTAAGCGCATTAATCGTTCACCATGTCCAATCATATGTAAGTGGCTATCAACAAATCCAGGATAAGCAAATGCTCCATCTAAATCGATCGTTTCTTCTATTTTTTCTGAATATTTTTCAACGAGCTCTGCTTCCGTACCGGTATCTCGAATCAGTCCCCCTTCTGTATAGAGAGCTTCTACATATTCATTTTCTTTGTTCATTGTATAAAAGGTAGCATGAAACCATAATTTTCCCATTGCATTCACTCCTAGTTACCATTCATTTCATTCTTGAATATATTGTAACTTTTTCGTGAAACTAAATAAAGAGAGTAGTTTCCTACTCTCTCCTTCAAGCCATTTTAATTAAATTAATTATTTTTGATATCCACCTAATTGTTGCTCAGCCATTTGAACTAAGCGTTTTGTAATCTCGCCACCTACAGAACCGTTTGCACGAGATGTTGAATCAGGTCCTAATTGAACTCCAAATTCAGAAGCGATTTCGTATTTCATTTGGTCAAGAGCTTGTTGTACACCAGGTACGACAAGTTGGTTTGAACTGTTGTTTGCCATTTCTCTTTCACCTCCTTCTGTAACTATAGAATGTGCGAAAGAAGTTCGAAACATACAATATTTAAAATGGTAATATTTATGTTTTTTTGAGCGAGATTAACCTTGTCAGACAGTAAAAAACCTTGAGTTCAAATACTCAAGGTTTTTAAAAAGTTTATGTTTTAAAATAAATCGTCTATTTGCTGATTCACTTTTTCTTTTGAAGAGATTGTAATTATTTCTGTATCGGCTATTGCTTTCTCCAAAATAGGTTCGATATCTAGGTAGCTTTCATACTTTTGTGCTTGGTCACGTCTTGGTCTTGTTTTTGAATCAGAAGGTAAAAAAATCGTACAGCAATCCTCATATGGTAAAATGGATGTTTCATACGTATCAATCTTATGAGCAATTTGAATGACTTCTAGCTTGTCCATTGTCACGAGCGGACGAATTATAGGTAAATTCGTTACCTCATTAATCGTATTCATACTGTGTAGTGTTTGACTTGCTACCTGTCCTAAGCTTTCTCCTGATGCTAAAGCAAGTATTCCGCGTTCTTTGGCAATGCACTCACTAATTCGAAGCATCATTCTTCGCATAAGAGTCATTTGGAAATTACTTGGGGCCTCTTTATGCAAATAAGTTTGAATTTCCGTAAATGGAACTAAATGAAGTTTAATGCTAGCCCCATATTTGGTTAATGTTGTTGCTAAATCAATGACTTTTTGCTTTGCACGTTCGTTTGTATAAGGTGGACTATGAAAATGTATAGCTTCTAACATGGCACCTCGTTTTTGGATTAAATAACCGGCCACAGGGCTGTCAATCCCACCCGATAACATTAACAGCACTTTCCCACTCGTTCCAACCGGTAAACCACCAGCCCCTTCAAAAACACCTGAAGTGATATAGGTAGCTGTTTCGCGAACTTCAACACGAATGTCTAAGTCTGGATGATGCACATCCACTTTTAAATCTTCTGTATTTGTTAATACATACCCACCTAAGTGGTGATTTAATTCCTGAGAAGAAATTGGAAAAGGTTTATACGCTCTCCGTGCTGAGATTTTAAACGTATGAATCGCTTTTTCCTTGCGGCTTTCTTGAAATAAGTGAAGGGCCGCTACCTTCATTTTCTCTAAATCATTCTCTACTTTTACAGCCAAACTCATTGAGTGAATACCAAATACATTTTGAAGCTTCTCAATAATTGGTTCGTATGCTTCTCCATTTAATTCAACAATCATTCGTCCAAAAGTTCGTCTCACTTTTGCACTTGGATGAGCCTTTAATGCATATTTCATATTTTGTTGTAACTGTTTTTCAAAATACGTACGATTCTTCCCCTTTAAAGCAAGCTCACCGTAGCGAATTAATATATGATTATATTCCATCAACCTTAAAACCTCCTCATTCCCGTTACCCTTGTACTTGTAGTAATTCAGGAATCATTGTTTCTAAATCGTTCAATACTCGTTTAACTTCATCTTCTGTATTCAGATAAGAAAAGCTAACTCTTATTGCACTACTTGCCTTTTTATCATCAATACCTTGTGCAAGTAATATTCTACTCGGCTCATTAAGCTTCGAAGAACATGCCGATTTCGTTGATACATAAACACCAACTTTGGAAAGTGACTGAATTAAAACTTCCGGTTTCATATGGCCAATAGAAAAATTAACAATATGGGGAGCGGAACCTTTCACTGGTGTATGAATAACGACCTTGTCTATTTTTTTTATCCCAGCAATAAATGTTGTTTTTAATGTTTCGAGGTGTTGATTACCTTGACGGCTATGCTCACTTCCTAACCGAAACGCCTTAGCCATCGCAACAATCCCTGCTACATTTTCAGTTCCTGCTCGCAGCTTGAATTCCTGTTCACCACCGTGTAATAAGGAAGAAAGTCGATTCCCTTCACGAACATATAATAGACCATTCCCCTTCAATCCATGGAATTTATGAGCTGACATCGTACAAAAGTCGATACGTACATCGTTAAAATGTAAAGGAACTTTATGAACACCTTGAACATGGTCAACATGAAAACGAACATGTGGATAATCAACTAAGCGCCTAGATATTTCTTCTATCGGCTGTATGGCCCCTGTTTCATTATTTACATGAATAACTGATATTAAAATAGTGTCCTGCCTAATCGCCTCTATTAATTCATCAACCGAAATATGACCTTCTTTATTCACGTTTAAATACGTTACTTCAAAGCCTTCCTTTTCTAAGCTTTGAAATACTTCATAACTTGAGGCATGTTCAACCATGGTTGTGATCAGGTGTTTTCCGCGATTTCTTCTTGCCTGTGCGGTCCCTTTTATGGCCAAATTATTACCCTCTGTTCCCCCAGAAGTAAAGATGATTTCTTTTGGCTTAATTTTTAATAGCTCTGCTATTTGTTTTCTTGCTTTTTCTATTAAAATTTGAGAATCCATTCCTAACGTATGTAGTGACGATGGATTTCCAAAATAATTGGTTGATACTTTTAAATAGGTCTGAACGACTTCTTCTAATGGTTTAGTTGTAGCACTGTTATCGAAGTAAATCATAAAAAGGCTAACTCCTCTTTCCAGATATAAAAGTTTGCATCACTATATCTTAGCATAAAAATGTGGAATAACAATATTTTTTGTATGAAAGTTATATGGGTGTTGCTCATTTCTCATGTTATTGACATTTCGATCTTTGTTTTTGGACCGTTTTTGAAAATCGAAATGACCTCACAGACGAATGAATTCGTCTAAAGGTTCATTTCGATTTTCAAAACTTCACGCAAATGCGTGAAGTAGCCAAGCAAGCTTGGCTAACGGTCCAAAAACACTTCGATTTTAGATACTAATCCTGATAGAATACTACACAATTTTTGGTTGGTGGTGGCTGGTTGTGCGGTGCGCTGAATCTTTTTAGGAAAGCTCTTGCGAGCTCTTTCCTAAAAAGTGGCGGGGCTACGGCAAAGTTTGAGAATCCTCAAAACCGTTTATGAATGAAAAGCCACCAGTTAAAGAGCAAAACCACACTTTCATCTTTGTTGGTGTTGGAGCGGTTTTGGCTCCGACATGAGGCTTTTGTATGAAAAGCTGAGTTGTTAAGGCTAATCACCACTTTCACCTTTGTTGGTGATGAAGTTGTAAACGATTTTTTTCGACCGCACTCTCGTGACTTCCTCTTTTTTCGCTCATAACCCTGCGATTCCAACTTTGCTCAGGCTTTCTCCCTTTTTTAGGCTCGTACCCCTTCGATTTCTCGTTCGCTCGGGCTTTCTCTCTTATTTGCAACTTATTACAAAAGCTCATTCGCTAGTCTTACTTCCATTCTTATTTAGTATATGTTAAGATAAATCTCGTTGTCGAAATTTGTCTTTTCTATTCAATTTTCACACTATTTCTTTTTTTCTTTTTCCTTTACTGAGGAAATCTGGCAATAGATGAAAAGCGTTAAAATACAATTGGAGGATTAATATGCAAGAACAACTATCTATAAAGAATCAATTCGCATTAGGATTACTTATGCTGGCACTTTTTTTAGGAGCTGGTAATTTAATTTTCCCTCCTCAGTTAGGTCAAGACGCGGGGAGTTCAATCCTTCTTGCTACTTTAGGTTTTTTATTAACGGCTGTTGGCCTGCCCTTACTCGCAATTATGGCCATATCCCTAACAAAAGGTAATATGTTTGAAATGGCGAAACGGGTTCATCCTATCTTTTCAACCTTTTTTGCTTATGCTGTTTATTTAGCACTCGGACCATTTTTCGGTATTCCAAGAACGAGTACGGTTACACATGAAATTGCCGTCGCACCATTTTTGCCAAGTCACTTCAATCATGAGATTGCCCTTTTCATTTCAACCTTTGTATTTTTCGGACTCACATTTTGGTTAGCTTTGAATCCTTTAAAACTTATTGATTCAATTGGAAAACGGATGATGCCGATTTTACTTGGGTTAATTGGATTTATGACGATTTCAACTTTTTTCCTTTATTCTTTTGATTTGGTTACTCCTGCATTAGGTACATATGTTCAAAATCCATTTTCTTCTGGTTTCATCGAAGGTTACCTGACAATGGATACGATTGCCGCTCTCGTATTCGGTATCGTCATTATGGATCGATTGAAGGATTTGGGTATACATGACCAAAAGCTTATGCGTAAATATACGATTCATTCAGGATTGATAGCTGGAGCTGGGCTTTCTTTTGTTTATATAAGTTTGGCACTTCTTGGGACTATCAGTGTTCCTATCATTGGTCGGCTTGATAATGGAGGGCAAATTTTATCAGAGCTATCTTTTCATATGTACCAATATTTTGGTCTCATCTTATTAGCTGTCGTTATTTTAGTTGCTTGTTTAACGACTGCGATTGGATTAGTATCAGCTTGTAGTGAATTTTTTGCCAAAAGATTTCCTCAAGTAAAATACTCAATATTTGTTTTTATCTTAACCTTCTCTAGCTTTTTAATGGCCAACCTAGGTCTTAATCAATTAATATCGATTTCTTTACCGGTGCTTATTTTTCTCTACCCTATCGCGATAGTATTAATTGTTTTAACCTTAATTGATGATTATTTCAAATTAAAAAGGCCCGTTTTTATTACAAGTATCCTGATAACTTCCATATTTAGTTTTATTGACGGACTCGAAGCGGCAAATATTCCCGTTAGTGACGCTTTTCCATTTTTACGGAAATTGCCACTCTTTGAAACAGGAATGGGTTGGTTAATTCCAACGTTTTTTGGTGCTGTAGTAGGATTTGTGATTACAACCATTATTAGCAAAAAGACAAAAACCGTTTAGTAGAGTCGTTAATAAAACATCTTTAAATACAGTACATGTAAGTACGACCACCTATAAATGCAATCGGGATAGAAGGAGGCGACTAACCTCCACCCCCCACACCACCGTACGTACGGTTCCGTATACGGCGGTTCCATT